>DHCC01000041.1:0-48489 GCA_002398875.1 Bacteroidales bacterium UBA4912
TCAATCTTTTGAGACAGCCCCTTTGTAATAAGAACCTGTATAATAATTGATTTATAATACGTATCCTTCTGAATAAGATTTATTGTATAATCGGTTTGCATCAGCTTCGGCATCATCAACAAATTTCTCTGCGGCAGGATCCCATTTTATTGGACGTCCAAGATCATAGGCTATATTACCAAGGGTGCAAACGACACATGACTTGTGTCCTATTTCTACCGGTACCTGAGGCTCAGTTCTGTTTTTAACAGACTCTATAAAATTAGTAAGATGAGGTATCTTGGTTTCATAAGCACCTTCGGTTGCTTCTATTTGAGCTGGCAACAGGCTATCGTCAGAGGCAAGAAAATGTTCTCTGGATACTTCAATCCATCCTTTATCTCCCCAGAACTTAACACCTTTGGTCATCTTTTCATTAAAAGGTTCTTCTGTCATCACCGTACCATTGGCATATTTGAAGGTGAGATATTTGGTATCTTCATATCCGGCAGGAATAATTTCAACAGGTCCGTTACCATCCATTCCTATACCCCACTGAGCAATATCAAACATGTGTGCGCCCCAGTCGGTAGTAAATCCACCTCCCAGTTCTTTATACCAGCGCCATGCTCCCCAGATTTGTTCGTTCTGTTCCGGATCAAGTGAGATCAGAGGATTAAGTTGTGAATTATAGTGTACATATTCTGAAGGACCTAACCAAAGTGGCCAGTTCAAATCAGTAGGCACCGGTTCTTCAGGTAGATCATACGGAACTGGAGGAGCTCCAACACAAGCATTCACTCGCTCTATTTTTCCTATTTTTCCTTCCTGAACCATTCTTACAGCATGCTGGAAATTAGCATCTGAGCGTTGTTGACTGCCAACGGCTAAAATGACGCCATTAGCCCTGACAGCTTTAACCAATGCCTGCCCTTCCTTGATAGTGAATGTCAATGGCTTTTCAAGATAAATATCCTTCTTTGCATTACATGCCTGAATAGCCATAAATGCATGCCAGTGGTCGGGAGTTGCGATAACTACTGCATCTATATCATCGCGGGCAATTAAGTCGAGATAGTTTTCGTATACTTCAACAGTTTCAGCATTAACATCGTTTTCGTAATAGTCGCTTACACGTCTTTTGAAACGTTCTCTCTTAATACCGTATACATCACTACCTGCAACTACTTTGACATCAGGCATACTGATGTAACCATTCAACAGATACATAGCCTGCTGTCCCAGTCCGATAAATCCCAATCGTACCAATCCGTCAGTTGAAGTTTTTTTACTTTGCTTACATGAAGAAAGAAATTGTGGAAAAGTTGCTACACCTACTGCTCCGAGTGCAGCTGTTTTGATAAATTTTCGTCTCGATAATTGATTACTCATGACTTTAGATTTTTATTTTTATAATATAAGTTCTATTAAATTAAATGCAAATATATTGATTTATATTATCTTTTACTGCTTATAAAAAAGAAAAAGGCATAAATGTAAGAAAGTCAAATCATACTTTCTAATTTACCTCTGTCCAACACTTTGAGCTCTCTCTTATATAAAGTTATTAATTCCTCACGCATCATATCTCCTAAAGTGCGTGCAAGGGAAGGGCGCTGAACACCAAAATATTCAGCTAACTGACTTTGTGTTCTTTTTAATGTGAATGTATTGTTTTGAGGAGTTGTATTTTCAAGTATATATAAGGATAGTTTTCCTTTCAATGTTTTAATAGACATCATCTGAACCTTCTTAGAAAGAAAGACTGTCATGTTTGAGTTTAACTTCATAAAGTTAGTGAGAAGCTGCTCATTCATCATCATCTCTTTTAGCCATAGAGTTTTTGGGATTATGTAGAATAAAGTCTTCTGCATAGTAATAACATCAACCGGGTAACGGCTTTCTGTTGCAACAAGAAAAGCAGGTGCTAATGGTCGAATCGGTTCTATGAACTCAATTTCTACAACATTACCATCCTTGGTAACCATTTCTGTACGCACCAAACCATCTGTTAGTATATATAGAGAATGAATTGTATCGCCCTGCCGAACAACATGTTGTCCTTTCTCAACTTCCAAAACTTCTGATACTGAACGGGATAAGATCTCGTCAATTTCACTTTTTGTTAGCCCGACAAATAGTGGACAAATACTTAAATCCATATTTATTTTTATCGTTAAGTAACAAAGATACATAAAAATGACTCTAATTTATTTATTAAATCAGGTTAAAAACAGCGTATGTAACATTGGTTACATAATATAATATCTTAACTGGGTAAATTTGTTGCAAAATATAAAATAAAATATTGTAGAAGATGGAAAAAATGTTTTGTTATCAATGTCAGGAGACTAGTAAAAACGAAGGTTGCACGATAGTTGGGGTTTGCGGCAAAACAGCCAATGTGGCTAACTTGCAAGACCTTTTAATGTTTCTCTGTAAAGGTATATCGCATTACACAGTAAGACTCAGAAAATTGGGAATAATTATACCTGAGATTGACAGGTTTATAGTGGATAGTCTGTTCATGACGATCACTAATGCCAACTTCGACAAGAGCCGTTTTATTACAAGAATACTGATGGCTTATGAAATGAGGAATGCTGCAAAAGAGCGACTAATTGCTACAGGCGGTAAAACAGATGATATTAAATTTGATGGTGCATATTGGGTAGGCGAGACAGAAGAAGAGATGGCGGAGAAAGCACTTGAAGTGGGTGTTTTGGCAAGTGAGAACGTTGATATTCGCTCTCTTCGCGAATTGACTGCTTATGGATTAAAAGGGATGGCTGCTTATGCTGAACATGCATATAATCTAGGACATACAGATAATGAGATATATGGGTTTATGCAGCAGGTTTTAGTAGATCTTACGAATGACAATATGACTGCAGATGAGCTGACTGCCCTTGTTCTTGAAACAGGTAAGTATGGTGTTCAGGTGATGGCATTGCTGGATAATGCCAATACATCAAGTTATGGGAATCCTGAAATCACAAAGGTTAATCTTGGGGTTCGTAATAATCCGGGAATTCTTATTAGCGGTCATGATATGAAGGATATGGAAGAATTGTTGAAACAGACTGAGGGAACCGGTGTTGACGTATATACTCATAGCGAAATGCTTCCGGCTCATTATTATCCTGCTTTTAAAAAATACAGCCATTTCGTGGGCAACTATGGTGGTGCATGGTGGAACCAGATTAATGATTTTGAAACTTTCAACGGGGTTTTCCTGTTCACAACAAACTGCATCGTTCCTCCAAGGAAAAACTCTACTTATGGTGACAGAGTATATACTACAGGCGCTTCAGGTTTTGAAGGTTTTAAACATATTGAGGATCGGAAAGACGGACTACCAAAAGATTTCTCTGAGTTGATTAAACACGCTAAAAAGTGTAAAGCACCTCAGGAAATTGAAACTGGAGAAATTGTGGGAGGTTTTGCTCACAATCAGGTGATTGCATTATCAGATCAGATAGTGGATGCAGTTAAAACAGGTGCTATCCGCAAGTTTTTTGTAATGGCAGGCTGTGATGGCAGGGTAAGAGGTAGAAATTACTATACAGAGTTCGCAGAAAAACTGCCGAAGGATACTGTGATTCTGACTGCCGGATGTGCAAAATACAGATACAACAAAATACCTCTTGGAGATATAAATGGCATTCCCCGTGTACTGGATGCAGGTCAGTGTAATGACAGTTATTCACTTGTTAAAATAGCGCTCGCTTTGAAAGAAGCTTTTGGTCTTGACGATCTTAATGATCTGCCAATTGTTTATAATATAGCATGGTATGAGCAGAAAGCTGTTATTGTTTTACTTGCATTGCTATCATTAGGGGTAAAGAATATTCATCTTGGACCTACCCTTCCTGCATTTCTTTCACCAAATGTGGCTAATGTGCTGGTAAATATGTTTGGACTTTCAAGTATTACAACTGTTGAAGAGGACTTGAAAATATTCATGGAAGCTTGATGTGAATTTAGTCAAACAATAAACACAGTATAATATGAGCGAATTTATAAACAACTCAACACAGCGAAAAGAGAAGTTGCGCAGTCTGCTTCTTGAGCTGCATGATGGGGGTAATCCCGCACTTTTGCGTCAGCATCTTATTAATGTGCTGAGAAGTATTCCCTATAACGAAGTAGTTGAAGTGGAACAGGATCTGATTAACAGTAACTCACTGTCCGAGGAGGAGATTCTTGAGTTTTGTGATTTGCACACTGCTGTACTAGATGGGAGTATAGATTTGAAAGGTGCTAAAGACATGCTTCCGGGACATCCTGTAGATACTTTCATGAAAGAGAATGTTGCTATCCGTAAAGAAATTGAGGCATACAGAGAAACAAGCAAAATGATTGAAAATATAACTGATTCGGAAGTACCGGGTTATATCCTTCAGCTACGCACAATCTTTAATAATTTCTCTGATATCGATAAGCATTACAAGCGCAAGGAGTATCTTTTGTTTCCATTCTTGGAAAAACATCTTATTACAGGACCTCCAAAAGTTATGTGGGGCAAACATGATGAAACAAGAGAGTTACTTAAAAAATCACATGAAGTGCTCAATTCTGCCATTACCAATGCAGATAGCCTGAAGTCAGCCCTCAAAGAATCGCTTGATATCACTGTTGAAATGATTGAGGGGATGATAAAGAAGGAAGAGGAGATTCTTTTTCCTATGGCTATGGACACTTTAAATGAAAATGAGTGGTTTAAAGTGTATCAGGAGACTCCAGAATTTGGTTTTTGTCTGTATGATCCTGAAAATGAGTGGACACCTGCAGGTGTGAATGTGGAAAAACAGGAGTACATACACGCTGATGGAATAAGGCTGTCATCGGGAGCTTTTAACATAGATGAACTGGAAGCACTTTTCAAACACCTTCCAATTGATATAACATTTGTGGATAAGGATGACAAGGTGAGGTTCTTTTCGCATAGCCCTAACAGAGTGTTTGAGCGCAACCGTTCTATTATTGGACGTGATGTGCGGATGTGTCACCCGCCCGGCAGCGTGCATGTTGTTGAACAAATCATAAGAGACTTCAAGAGTGGCAAAGAAAATAAGGCGGTTTTCTGGATATCAGGATTTCAGAAAGATCGGTTTATTCTTATTGAGTACTATGCAGTACGCGGAAAAGAGGATGAATATCTCGGCGTACTGGAAGTGACACAGGATATTACTAAACTACGCGAGCTGGAAGGTAGTCAGCGGCTATTATCTTACGAACACAAATAAGTATTATATTCACTATGATATAATTTCATAACATTTCGGAGAAATATTTTGGTAGATAACAAATAAAGCCGGCTGAATTAGCCGGCTTTATTATTAGCTATACTGATTATTTAAGCTATAATCAGAATTGAATTATTTCAATTATTATAGATTTGGGTTTACACTACTCCATTTATCAGTTGAAGGTATAATACCCATAGAGATTACCTCATCACGTAGTTTCACAAGATGGCTGTAGCTCTGTTTCAGTTCAGCAATTTCCGCATCAGTTCCTTTTATTTCACCATAAGAAACACCATTTTTGTCAAGTGTTGTTTCCATAGCCATCATTATATGCTCAAATCCCTGTTCGTTTACATAGCATCCTGAAGGCCAACGGAATGCATCACCTCCCATTGTTGCGCGTATCATTTCAACTGATGTGTAAGCCGGACTCTGGAATGATGAACGTCCTCTAAGTTTAATAATGTTTGCCCCACCTTTTGTAACACGAACTTTCAAATCAGCCCACTCTTCATTAGTCAGCGAGTCTGTACCGATAAGATCCGTTAACGGTTTACCATCAACCTTAGTTGTAGAAGCAAAAACTGCCATTTGCTCGCCATGACCTCCATAAGTACGTGCACCTGTAACTTTGCTCTGGTCAATACCAAAATGCTTTGCAAGCTCGCTCTGCAATCTTGTGCTGTCTAACGCTGCCAACGTAGTAACTTGCGAAGGCTTTAGTCCTGAATAGATTAATGCTACCAGTCCGGTAATATCTGCAGGATTAAAGATAATTGTAAGATGTTGCAGTTCGGGGCAATATGATTTAATGTCTTTCCCAAGTTGTGCTGCAATTTCTGCGTTACCTTTCAGCAGATCTTCGCGAGTCATACCATCTTTTCTTGGTGCACCACCTGATGAAATCATATACTTAGTTCCAGAAAATGCCTCTTTTACATCGGTTGAGTATGTGAAATTGACACCTTCAAAACCACAGTGACGCATCTCTTCAACTACTCCTTCAAGTCCTTTTGCAAAAGGATCGTAAAGACAGATATTTGGAGTCAGACGCATCATGGCAGCTGTCTGTGCCATATTGGAACCGATCATACCGGCAGCTCCTACAATTGTTAATTTGTCGTTCGTTAGAAAACTCATAAATTGAATTATTTAAATGTTAATGATTCTGCTTAAACTATTGATTTTTGGGACTTCAAATATACGAAATATTACCAAATCCTACGGCATGTAATTTAATAAAATTCACTAAAACACACACCTGCGTGAAAGATTATAACATACTCCATGCAACTGTCAGACCTGCCATTACAATTGACACCATACTCATAAGTTTGATCAGAATATTAAGTGATGGTCCTGAAGTATCTTTAAAAGGGTCGCCAACAGTATCTCCTACCACTGCAGCTTTATGTGCTTCGCTTCCTTTACCACCCAGATTCCCCATTTCAATATACTTTTTGGCATTATCCCATGCTCCTCCTGAATTTGCCATAAAAACAGCCATAACAAATCCGGCACCTAATCCTCCCGCCAATAATCCCATTACTCCCGAAACTCCCATCAGCAACCCTGTCAGTATAGGAGCTGCAACTGCCAAAAGTGATGGTAATAGCATCTCACGTTGAGCTCCTTTTGTGGAAATTGCAACGCATCGCGCATAATCAGGTGTTGTTTCTCCTGTAAGTATTCCTTTAAATTCACGGAATTGATAACGTACTTCCTCAACCATATTTCTTGCTGTTCTGCCAACTGCATTCATGGTCAGCCCACAGAACAGAAACACCATCATTGAGCCTAGGAAAATTCCTGCCAATACTTTCGGATTCATTAAAGTTACCTGGTAGTAATTCATAAAATCAATAAAACTTGCTTTAGCAACTTCAATAGTTTGTCCATCAGCAAACTCGAGAACATTATCATTAACCCTTAATAAAGCAACTCTGATCTCTTCGACATAAGAAGCCATCAGAGCCAAACCTGTAAGAGCTGCTGAGCCTATTGCAAAACCTTTTCCAGTGGCTGCAGTTGTGTTGCCCAAAGAATCAAGCATATCCGTTCTTCTTCTGACTTCCGGATCCATACCACTCATTTCGGCAATTCCACCTGCATTATCAGCTATTGGACCGTAAGCATCTGTTGCAAGTGTGATCCCAAGTGTTGAGAGCATTCCAACCGATGCTATTGCAATTCCATACAGTCCCATACTTACATTCTCGGCAGAAAGCATGTTTGCTACATCAAATCTTATAGCTGATAAGTAAGCTATTAGTATAGCAAAGACAATTGTCAATACCGGAACAAATGTAGAAATAAAACCGGTACCCAAGCCAGAAATTATAACTGTTGCAGGACCTGTTTTTGCACTATTTGCTATTTCAATGGCCGGCTTATGAGATGAAGAGGTAAAATACTCTGTTCCCTGACCTATAATTATTCCCGCTAAAAGACCTGCCATAACTGAGAATGAAAGTCCAACCCAGTTGCTAAATCCTAACAAATAGAGTATCCCAAAAGTCAATATTGCAATGAAAAAAGCACTTATATTTACTCCCCTGTTGAGTGAATCCATAAGCTGCTTAACAGTTGCATCCTCTTTGGTTTTGACAATAAATATCCCAAGTATAGAAAGGAAAACACCAATTGCTGCAATCAACATTGGTGCAAATACTGCATTCTGCTGCATTGTGGGATTCAATACAAAAGCAGAAGCACCAAGGGCTGCTGTTGATAGAATTGACCCGCAATATGACTCATAAAGATCAGCACCCATACCGGCGACATCACCTACGTTATCACCTACGTTATCTGCAATTGTAGCCGGATTGCGCGGGTCATCCTCCGGAATACCAGCCTCAACCTTTCCAACCAGATCGGCTCCAACATCCGCAGCTTTGGTATAGATACCGCCACCTACACGTGCAAACAGTGCCTGAGTAGAAGCTCCCATTCCAAATGTCAGCATTGTTGTGGTAATCATAATCAATTTATGACCTGCATCTGCATCTTCCACAAAAAAGTCCAGTATCAGATACCAGACTGAAATATCGAGCAGTGCTAGCCCTACTACAACCAATCCCATTACTGCACCAGATCTGAATGCGATTTTAAGTCCACTGTTCAGAGATTTCTGCACTGCATTAGCAGTTCTGGCTGATGCATAAGTAGCGGTTTTCATTCCAAAAAAGCCTGCAAGCCCGGAGAAAAAACCTCCGGTGAGAAATGCAAAGGGGACCCATTTGTTCTGCAATCCAAAAAATGCCATTAAGGCAAATATGAGTGCAAGAATGATAAAGACTATGATCACAACTTTATATTGCTGTTTAAGGTATGACATCGCACCTTCTCTGATGAAACCGGCAATTGTTTTCATTTTCAGCGTACCTTCATCCTTTTTCATAAGACTCCTGAAAAAATAAAAGGCACATACTAATGCTGCTAAAGATGCAACAGGTACAAGAATAAAGTAATTCATAGGCTGGTATTTAAAGTTTTACATAAAATAGGTATTAATTACAAAGATGATAAATTTTATTTAGAATAAGAATTAAAGTTTTGGTAAAACAGTACAAAAAAACCACCCTGGACTCAGGGTGGTTAATTAAACTAATCGATCAGATAATTATTTGATCTTTTTGTATCCGTATACAGCTCTGTCGCCAAGTTCTTCTTCAATACGCAGAAGTTGATTGTATTTTGCCATACGGTCTGAACGGCTTGCAGAACCAGTTTTGATTTGACCTGCATTAGTTGCAACTGCAATATCAGCAATTGTAGAGTCTTCTGTTTCTCCCGAACGGTGTGAAGTCACGCTGGTATAACCATGTCTGTGAGCCATCTCTATAGCATCAAGTGTTTCAGAGAGTGTACCAATCTGATTTACTTTAATAAGGATAGAGTTTGCGCAACCTTCTTTAATACCCTTCTTAAGGAAATCTACATTAGTAACGAACAGGTCATCACCAACCAACTGACATTTGCTGCCAATTTTATCTGTAAGCAATTTCCAACCTTCCCAATCATTTTCGTGCATACCATCTTCAATTGAATCGATTGGATATTTAGTAATTAACTCTTCCAAATATGCAACCTGTTCTTCACGGGTGCGTTTTTTACCGGTTGCACCTTCAAATTTTGAATAATCATAAACACCGTCAACATAAAACTCAGATGCTGCACAATCAAGTGCGATTGTCACGTCCTCTGCAGGCTTGTATCCAGCATTTTTAATAGCAGTCAGAATTGACTCGAGGGCTTCCTCTGTTCCGCCACTCAGGTTAGGAGCAAATCCGCCTTCATCTCCAACGGCAGTACTTAATCCTTTATCATGAAGTACTTTTTTCAATGCGTGGAATACTTCAGTACCCATACGAAGACCTTCTTTAAATGATTTTGCACCAACAGGGCGAATCATAAACTCCTGGAAAGCAATAGGAGCGTCTGAGTGTGAACCACCATTGATGATATTCATCATAGGTACAGGCAATACATAAGTATTAGTACCACCTATATATCTGTAAAGTGGTAATCCGAGATAGTTTGCAGCAGCCTTAGCTACTGCAAGTGAAACACCCAAAAGAGCATTAGCGCCAAGATTAGATTTTGTTTTAGTACCGTCCAGCTCAAGAATCTTAGCATCAATCTTTGTCTGTTCCAATACGTTCATTCCTATTAATTCTGGAGCTATAGTATCGTTGATATTTGCTACAGCTTTCAAAACTCCTTTACCAAGGAAACGGCTTTTATCACCATCACGCAATTCTAATGCTTCATTTTCACCTGTTGAAGCTCCGGAAGGAACAGCTGCACGACCAAATGCACCCGATTCTGTTAATACATCTACTTCAACTGTTGGATTACCTCTTGAATCCAAAATTTCTCGTCCTAAAATACTTACAATTCTCATGTTGTTGATTTTTATTTGAAATAAAATTTACTTATCGATACATATTAATAATCAGCTCAGACATTTTTGGTTAATGAGCCTTATTTGACTGTGCTGCAACCTAATACTTTCAATCTATTCTAATTATTTTTTCTACTGCAAATATACATAATTTCCCAGTAAAACCCTCTGTTTATTATTCATAAAGTTAAAAAACCGAGTGTGATTACATTGCCGCTTTAACTGTTTCAATTAGAGCACTCATATTTGATGTGATTAACTTAACAGAAATAGCCATTAGAATTACACCAAAAAATTTCCGAAGTATATACGCACCGCTTTCTCCCAATAGTTTTTTAACCTGATCCAGATATCTTAACACCAAATATACTATTAACATGTTAATCAGTAAGGATATGATTATGTTTATAGTGTGATATTCTGCTCTCATGGTTAATAAAGTAGTAAAGCTGCCCGGTCCTGCAATTAAAGGAAACACTACCGGAAAAAGTGTAGATGAGTTATCAGAAGAGGGATTATCATTTTTGAATATCTCAACTCCAAATATCATTTCTATGGAGATAATAAGCAACACTATTGCACCTGCGACAGCAAATGAGGATATATCAACCTGAAACAACTTAAGTAAACCTTCTCCGACAAATAAAAAACCTATTAGGATCAAGGTAGAGTATAATGCTGCTTTTTCCGCATGTATAGTTCTTCCCTGACTTCTTAAATTAAGGAAAATTGGCACCGATCCTGTTACATCAATTATTGCGAACAAGACCAAAAAAGCACTAACTATTTCAACCCAGCTGAAAGCTAACATAAAATTGTGTTTAGAATAATGAAAGAATTTACTTACTATTTGAGCACAAATATACATATTTATAGCAAAACATCAAATATCTGATTGTAATTTGTCACGATATAAAGTGATTTTTTCCAACTCAAAAGGTTGAGGGTGAACATAATTCAAATATTTTACAATCATGAAAGCATTAAAATGATGAAAAAAACGTTTTACAAAACTTTTTAACGTGGCACAATTTTCATTACAATCTTTCAAAGACTCCAAATATTTATCTTCATTTAAAAAATCAATAAGTATGGAGTGCAGTTCTGAAACATGTGATATGATATAATTATCATCTTTTTTAAAAAATGACTCCTTTAAATCAAAAAACTTCTTCAGTTCATTAAAAGACTGTCTTGAGTATACTTTAAGCACCTTGTCAGGCTCGTCCAGTATTTTTTGTATTGCCGGACCTGTCCCAAAAGGAACCCTGTCTGAGAATCTGGCAAGAGGGAAAACGAAAGTATCCTTTAACTCCTTAACTCCGCCAAGTGCAAATATCTTTTGTAGAAAATAGAAATCCTCACCACCTTGCTGACGCCCCATTCCTCCAACTCGCACATAAGCATCTGCAGTTACAGCAAATGCTGAACCAATTGTATGAAAATAATATGGGAAACCAATCTTTTTTAGACTATCGCTATAGTAATGAAGGTATATCTCGTATTGTCTGACTGCATATTCGACATCCACTGAATTATTTTCTACTCTATGATAGAAACTTTGTATAGTGGCATTAAGCCTATCATTATGTAAAAATGCATTATAAATACTGGTCAGGAAATTAGGTGACACTTCACAATCAGCATCCAGAGATACGATAATGCCCTTTTCGTTGCCTGTATTATAAAAATGATCTATCGCAAGATCCATTCCTATTTTTCGTGCTAAGCCTACACCTGCATGTTTTTTTGGTAGTTTTTCGAATAGTAAAGGATAAACGAAGAGATTTGATTCGCTAATATTATTTTCGGCGAAAGAATTGACCTCTTTTAATGTGTCTCTATTTTGTGAAACTACTTCTTCACCAGTATTTATTCCTGAATTAATGACAACTACAATTAATATATTTACGTCAGGCCTTTCACACTTGCCTATATTTACCAGTGTATCAATTACATCCGGCTCATTATAACATGGGATTACAATTATTACATCTGCCTTAAATTTAATTGGGATTAAATCAAGCATGTATTCCGGCTTTTGCCTGGAAAGGTATTTAAACCATTTTTGTATCATGCTATAAAATTATAAAAAGAAAAGACTTAAAAAAAGGGTTCTTTGAAACAAAGAACCCGGAATATTTTTAAGCTGCTAACTAGCCAGACTATTCACTTTCTGTTGCTGCAGTAGCAGGACCGTATTTAGAATTTAAAAATAGCACTACATCTTCGGTAATATCATATTTATCCTTAGCATATATAAGAGTGCTAGTAGAGATATTACTAAAAATTATTTCATAATTCCTATCTCGGTTAAACTCTATCATTCTGACTTTAATTGTATCCTCCATCTGTAGGTTTAACTTTTGTTGCTCAATCATGAAATCCTGAGACAATCTGTCAGCCAGCTGCTGATACTCCTGATTCATCTGAAGTATGCGTTCCTGCTCCTGCTGGGCTCTTTCCTGGCTAAGGAAAGCATTATTACGTAATTTACGTTCAAATTCCTGTGCAGCAGCATTAATCTGATTTTGACGCTGATTTAAAGTTGCGCGAGTACTCTCCTCTTTTCTCAAAAGTGACTCATTCAAATCTTTTGCAAAATTATAGTTCATTAAGAGAGAATCAACGTTAACATAAGCTATTGGCAATGTAACTGAGGAATCATTTAATAAAACTGACAAATCTTTACTGCCGGTCTCTTTTCCGGATTTACCTGACGTAAAGTACAGGATAAAAAGAATAATAACTGCAATAGCCAGCACTCCACTGACTATATAATTGGTGGAACTCTTCATTATTAAGGAAATTTATAATTTTTCGTTTTTCATTAATTTCACTATAGGACTTTCTCTTTGTTGGTATTCAGCATCCTGTGAGGTGGCACAACTTATCCCCCTGTCTTGCATAGCTTTACTTGCCCCGATGTGTGTATTGGGGAATTCACCTTTTTTCGTAAAAAAGACTTTCACACCCATTAATAGTATCGCTATAAATCCTAATACTATACTTATAATTACTGTTTGTAACATAATAATCATTTCTTTCTTGTCGCAAAGATAGATTATTTACCTTATTAATTACGATTTTTTCTTATTAAAGATGCTAAAATTATTGCACAAACGTTTTATTTCATATAATTTTATAGATTACAAATAATAATAAAATAGATTTACTATGTCAATAAAAGATTTACAGCCCTCAGCAATATGGGGATATTTTTATGATATTACACAAATACCCCGTCCTTCTAAAAAAGAAGAAAAGATAAGAGCTTATTTACTTGAATTCGCAAATGCACACAATCTTGATGCAAAAGAAGACAAAGCGGGCAATATACTTATCACAAAACCTGCAGCCCCGGGCAAAGAAGATCTTCCTACTGTAATTCTTCAATCACACGTTGACATGGTTTGTGAGAAAAATTCAGATATTGAACATGATTTTGACAACGACCCGATTGAAACAATAATTGATGGTGACTGGGTTAAAGCAAATGGCACCACCCTTGGAGCTGATAATGGCATAGGTGTGGCTGCTCAACTAGCCATATTAGCTTCTGACGATATTGCTCATGGTAAGATTGAAGCATTCTTTACGGTTGATGAGGAGACAGGACTAACTGGTGCAAATGCTCTTGAAAAAGATTTTTTGACTGGCAACTTTCTAATAAATCTGGATACTGAGGAAGAGGGTGAAATCTACATAGGGTGTGCAGGAGGAAAAAGCACTAAAGCATATTTCAGCTACAAAGAGAAAGATGCCCCTAAAAAATATTTCTGGTTTAAAATTATGGTTAAAGGTTTGCGTGGTGGTCATTCCGGAAGCGATATTGATAAAGGTTTTGGCAATGCAAATAAAATTCTGGCCAGATTCCTACACTCCATTTCCAGAAAAAAATATAATATGCTCCTCTCTAATATTGGCGGTGGTAATCTTCATAATGCCATTGCACGTGAAGCGTATGCCGTAATAGGTGTAAAAGAAAAATATAAAGAGGAGATCAGAGTAAAACTAAACACTTTTCTGGCTGATGTCCAGAACGAATTAAAACATACAGAACCAAATTTTGACATTCAGATGGAATCGGTCCAAATTCCTTCGAAAGTGATAAATAAAGGTGCAGCTGAAAGACTAATCCTAGCACTTAATGCTTGTCCACATGGTGTTATAGGCATGAGCAATGATATTCCCGGACTTGTTGAAACATCTACAAATCTTGCTTCTGTGAAAATGCTACAACATCATCAGATTGAAGTTGGAACAAGCCAGCGCAGCTCAGTAGAATCACAAAAGAAGTATATTGTTAATATGGTGTCAGCTGTATTCGAACTAGCCGGTGCCAAGGTCACCCATAATGAAGGGTATCCTGGATGGGAGCCAAACCCGGACTCGTATTTGCTTAAAATAGCACAACGCGAATATAAAACCCTTTATGGCAAAGACCCTGAAGTTAAAGCAATACATGCAGGTCTCGAATGTGGTTTGTTCCTTGAAAAATATCCCAATCTGGATATGATTTCGATAGGACCTGATATGACTGACGTTCATTCACCTGATGAAAAGATGAAGATCTCCTCGGTAGCAAAATTTTGGGATTACCTGGTAAAAATACTGGAAAATGTTTCAACAGAGGTGATATGAATAATAAACAAGAATAATTTGTGTTATTGAGTCGACTTCTCATATCATCATTTTTAATGATATTATCATTCACGGAAATTGTATCACAAAACAATTTCCGTGTAATGTTTTATAATGTTGAAAATCTTTTCGACATATATGATGATCCGGAAAAAGATGATAACGATTTTACACCCGAAGGTTTTATGCAATGGACAAACAGGAAGTACCAAAAGAAACTTCGCAATATCGCCAGTGTTTTAACAGCTGTTGGGGGAATGCAATCGCCAGCTTTAGTCGGTCTTTGTGAAGTTGAAAATGACAGTGTTGTTTTTGATCTTATAAACCGATCCCCATTAAGAGCTCAGGGTTATGAGTATGTAATGACAAACTCACCAGATATCAGAGGAATTGACATTGCTTTGTTATATCAACGCCATCAGTTTAAGCTCATAGAAAGCAGTGAGTATGAAATAGAGTTCAGTTATAGCGGGAAAAGACCTACCCGCAACATATTACACGTCACAGGACTTTTAATAAACAGCGATACACTTGATGTGTTCGTGTGTCATTTCCCATCAAGAAGTGGTGGAGTAATGGAAACAGAGCAAGCAAGGATTAAATCTTCAGAAGTTCTGAAACATAAAGTCGACAGCCTTCATTCAAAGAGAGATATTGCAAATATAATTATCATGGGTGATTTTAACGATCAGCCTGTGGATAAAAGCATATCTGAAACTCTGGGAGCATTAAGTTTAGAAGATGTTTATGCCGACAAACAACTTTTTAATATGTTCTGCACTAGCGACAACAACAAGGAACTCGGGACATATAAATATCAGGGAATATGGTACATAAATGACCACTTTATTGTCACCGGTAATATGCTGACAAAGGAAAACCTAATTAACATTAAGAATAATGAAGCACTGATATTTTCAGCAGACTTCCTGTTGGAAGAAGATATTAAATACTATGGAAAAAAGCCTTTTAGGACAAATATAGGACCTAGGTATAATGGTGGATTCAGTGACCATCTGCCAATATATATGGATTTAATAATCAAAGCATCAGCAGGTAAATAGTTAATAAGTTAGTAACCGTTTTTTTCAAACTTTATATTAAAACAGTGGTATAATTCATAAATTATCAATACATTTGCGTATTCTATTGGTAATAGAAAATCTAAATCAGAGAAAATATTAATTAGTATAAAACATTACAAATAAATAAAAACCTATGAATCCATTACTTATTAATTTAAACGGTTGGGAAATCCCTATTATAGTCTTAGTAATTCTCATTCTTTTTGGAGGCAAGAAAATCCCTGAATTCATGAAAGGTTTAGGAAAAGGCATAAATAGCTTCAAAAAAGGTCTAAACGATATTGAGGAAGATATAAAGGCTGATCCTGCAGATAATAAAACTACAGGCGATAAATAAAAAAACTAAATCAGGGCTATATAGCGTACGCGAATAAACATGGCAGAGAAAGAAATGTCCTTTTGGGATCATCTGGAAGAGTTCCGATGGACTATTATTCGTATATTTATTGCTGTATTTGCTCTGTCTATATTAGGATTTATAATAATTCCACATATTTTCGATTCAGTAATACTCGCACCCAGAAACTCCGACTTTATTACATACCGTTTCTTTGAAAAAGCGGGTGAATACATCCCATTTCTTCCCGACTTTTCTTCTGACTCTTTCAATGTTGATATAATTAATATCAACATGACCACACAGTTCATGACTTATATCTCCACTTCATTTGCATTTGGTGTACTATTTACTATACCATTTATATTATATGAAATATGGAAATTTATAAGTCCTGCTCTATACGAAAACGAAGCAAAGGGAGTTAAAACAGCATTTGGTTTCGGAGGTATAATGTTCGTTATTGGGTGTTTGGTTGGTTATTTTATAGTATTCCCACTGATATTCCGTTTCCTTATTACTTTCAGACTTAGCGAATCGATTGTTAATACAATTTCTCTTGATTCGTACATGAGTAATTTCTATACACTTATACTAATTATGGGATTGGTATTTGAGATGCCATTGGTCTTTTGGCTGCTTTCTAATTTAGGCCTAATTTACCGCTCTTTCTTCAGGAAATATCGCCGTCACGCTGTCGTCGGCTCTCTTTTAGCAGCTGCAATTATAACACCTTCAGGAGACCCATTCTCGCTTTTTGTTGTAACTCTGCCAATCTACGCATTATGGGAAATAAGTGCCTTTGTGGTGAAGAAAGATCCACCTGAAGAGGAGGAAGAGAATCTACCTGCAACAATTGATTAAGTGTTGCACTAACCAACTATTTATCAATCAACTTACAACAACTTTACCAAATGGCGTAAAAGCAAGTTTCATCAATTTGAAATGCTGATTGCCAAAAGGAATTCCAATGATTGTTATATAAAAAAGCAGACCGAAAAGCAAATGGGTCAATACTATTGGTAATCCACCCACAAAAAACCATATTACGTTCATCAAAAATGAGAGACAACCGGAAGATGATTGATTATGTATAACCTTCTTGCCAAATGGCCATAATGCAACCTCTGCCAGCTTCAATGACTGCAAGCCAAAAGGGATACCTATTATAGTAACCATCAGTGCTACACTTCCTAAAACGTACTCAACAGCAATTATAAAACCGCCAAACAGTACCCAAATAATATTTCCAAGCGTTTTCATTTGAAAGCTATCACTTCAATTTCTACTAAAGCATTCTTTGGAAGCGATTTAACTGCTATGGTTGATCTTGCGGGAAAAACATCTTTGAATTGAGATGCATACACCTGATTCATACCGTCAAAAAGTGACATATCATTCAGATAAACTGTAGTCTTCACAACATGTCCAATATTCATCTCTGCTACTGATAGTACAGCTTTTATATTAATGAAAATCTGCGCTGTTTGTTCTTTTACTCCACCGGGCACAAAACTACCTGTTGTGGGATCTATTGGCAGCATACCGGACAAAAACAACATGCCATTTACCTCAACAGCCTGACTATATGGACCTATAGCTTCAGGAGCATTTTTTGTAGAAATAATCTTCTTCATTTTATCAGTAAATTTGAATTTAAACCTGTTTATTAATCATTCTGCTCATACAAACTAAATTAACTTTTCCTTTGACGCAGAACTTCATAAATCATAACACCGGCGGCAACTGATACGTTCAGTGATTTTATATTTCCAATCTGAGGTAATCTCACAAGTTCATCACTAATTCGAAGATGTTCTGTAGATATTCCCACATCTTCCGACCCCATTAATATAGCAACTGGCACTGACATATCAATATCTGTATATAGCTCAGCTGCTTTTTCTGTAGCAGCAATCACCTTAATACCACTATTTTTCAAAAACAAAATAGCTTCCTTCAAGCTCTTCTCACGGCATACGGGTATACTGTGTAAAGCTCCGGCTGAAGTTTTGATTGCATCTGCATTTACAGAAACACTACCCCTCTCAGGGATAACTATGGCATCAACTCCGGCAACTTCGCAAGTACGTGCTATTGCTCCAAAATTACGAACATCTGTCAGTCCATCCAAAACTAGTATAAAAGGATTCTTGCCCTCTTCATACAAAAAAGGGATTATATTTTCCAGTTTCTGATAGGTTACAGCAGATGTAAATGCTATCACTCCCTGATGGTTTTTCCTAGTGATACGATCTATGCGTTCCACCGGAACTCTCTGCATAGGAATTTCATAATTACGCAGTATCTGTTGCAGCTCACTGAACAATTCGCTTGATAGCTCTCTTTTAACCAATACTTTATCAATATCCTTTCCGGCTTCAACAGCTTCAATAACAGCACGAATGCCGAAAATCATTTCTTTTTCTTTCATATATTATTATTCAGATTGTTTGCCAAGAATAGCTTTGGCATTTTCTATTGCTTCTAATGTTATTTCAGCACCGCTGAGCATTTGGGCAATCTCCTCAACCCTTTCGGAATTGGTCAGCACTTTGATATTAGAGTTAACTCCATTTTGCGTTTCTTCTTTATAAACCACAAGATGTTCATCACCTTTTGATGCAATCTGAGGTAGATGAGTAATTGCAATAACCTGCATTTCACGACTCATTTGCCTCATGATAGTTCCAACTCTGTCGGCAATATCACCAGATGTCCCGGTATCTATTTCATCAAATATTATTGTGGGTAGTGCGGTTGCACCGGCAATCATAGCTTTCAGACAAAGCATCAAACGGGATATTTCCCCTCCCGAAGCAACTTCAGAAACGGGTTGCAAAGCTGTATTCTTGTTTGCTGAAAACAAAAACTCCAAATTATCAATCCCTGTTGAATCAGGATTTGTCTTTTCTTTAAATTCACATTTAAAGCGACTATTTGTAATTTTCAAATAAGTAAGCCTGTCTATCAATTGTTTTTCTATTTCCGGCACAGCATTCTTTCTCTTATTACTCAATAATCTACCTTTTTCGAGCATTAAAGAACGCTTTTCGGAAGTCTCCTTTTCAAGAATTGACAACCTCTCATCTAAAGAGTCGACATTTTGTATCTGAACAGCTATTTCATCTCGCAATAAAATCAACTCGTCGACCGTCGTAACAGAGTGTTTCTTTTGCAATCCGTAGATTGTGCTTAACCTGTCTTCAATCAACTGTTGACGTTCCGGATCAAAATCAATATCTTCAAAATAACGTGAGGCCTCTTCACGCACATCTTTTAGATCAATATAGGCAGTTCTGACTCTTTCTGTAAGATCAGTAACTTTAGGATATACATTCTGAACGATTTGCAGTCTGTCTTTAGTAGTTTTCAACAATGACTCGATACTCTTTTCATCTTCCGAAAGCATAGCTATTACAGCGAATAACCCTGATTTTATCTCTTCTGAATGTGTTAGTGCTTCCAGTTCTTCCTCAAGTTGCTCCTGTTCACCCGGTTTAAGTGATGCATCAGACAAACTTTTATGCTGAAACCGTAAATAATCCTCTTCCTCCTTGTTTTTTTGATATTGATTGAGTAAATCATTCAGCTCTTTTAGTGAAGAATGGTATTCGGTATATGCTTTTTCATAATTACTTAGTTCATCTTCAGTAGCTGCAAGAGTATCAACCACATTCAACTGAAACAAGTTATCATTCAATGCAAGATTCTGGTGTTGGGAATGAATATCGATCAGCCTGTCACCCAACTCCTTCAGATCGTTAAGATACACAGGAGAATCATTCACGAATGCTCTGGATTTACCATTACTCCATATCTCCCTGCGCAGAATACATTCAGTTTCATCGTACTCCCAGTCGCGCTGCTTAAAAAAAGATTTAAGATTATAAGATGAAATATCAAAAAGCCCCTCAATTAGACATTTATTCTCACCCTGCTTAATGTGACGGCTGTCAGCTCTCTGTCCAAGAATAAGTGATAATGCACCTAGAATTATAGATTTGCCGGCACCCGTTTCCCCTGTTATGACAGTTAATCCTTTGTCGAACGCAATATTGATCGAGTCAATTAACGCATAATTTTCAATAGATAATGATTTCAGCATAAAATATACATATACCTTTTAGAGCAAAAATACATATTATTTCGGAGAATCCGATTTCATTAAAATGTTTTCTTTGGGATTTAAAACCATGAAGTCGGTTCTTCTATTCAGTTGATCTGAAATCTCCTGTTGCTCAGGTGTTAATTTTTCAATAAACTTCTCCGAAAGAATGTCTCCTTCTTCCAGAAAATCATACCTGCCGGCAAGACTTTTATTCACTACTTTAGGATTTGATTTACCATATCCGACAGCTTTTAATCTGCTTCCATCTACTCCATTTAAGCTTAGATAATTAGCTACAGTTTGAGCCCGTCTGGCAGAAAGACTATTATTATACTTTTCATCACCAAACCTGTCGGTATTTGCAGATAATTCGATATGTATTTCAGGATGTTCATTAAGGAGAGTCACTAACTCATCCAATGATGCTTCCGACTCAGGACTTAGTGTGGCACTGTCAAAATCATAGAAAATATTTTCCAGCACAACAGGTTTATTATATGGAATTAGCTCGAAGTCAACATAGTAAACTGTATCAATTTCTTTAGCCGAGGTATGCAAAGTTTGCTTTTTATTCAAAAAACCATCAGCACTTGCCATTAGAATATAGCTTACATCTCTTTCTGCTTCAAACTGATACTCACCCTTGCTGTTGGTGATTAAATTATGCTGTAAACCGTTACTACCAACTACAGAAACCGATACTCCGCCAACAAACTCATCATCATGATCTACCGCAAAGCCCTCTACATTTATTTTTGCAGATAAATATTCAAATGAATATATATGATCATAGCCTCTCACATCATTACGGTTAGAACTTAAGTATCCTTTTTCTGCGTTCCTCTCAAAAACAATTCCAAAATCATCCTGTGAAGAGTTGATCGGGGATTTCATATTTTCAACTTGCCAGCCACTAGTTGTTTCATCATAAAGTGCCGTAAAAAGGTCTAATCCGCCCATTCCCGGATGTCCGTCAGAAGAAAAATAAAACCTGTTATCGTCACGTAAGTATGGAAACATCTCATCACCCGGACTATTTATTTCTGGACCTAAATTCTCAAAGGATATTACAGTAAATGATGAAGAAAGTGATGCGCGCCAGATATCTTTGCCACCATATCCACCCGGCATATCAGAAACAAAATAAAGGTAACGCCCTGTAGGCGAAATGGAAGGATGTGCAAAAATGGAAAGTGAGTCTTTATTATTTATCTCAAATGGTATTCCCTGAGTCCATACTCCATTTATTCTTCTGGAGATATAAATTTCAGGTCGTGTTGATTGTTCTGTATCAGCGTAACTAACTGTATAAAACATATTCCTGCCGTCTGTGGTAATGGATGGTGTACCTTCATCAAACTCACTGTTTATGTCTGATTTTAAAGGTTCAGGATTCTGCCACTCTCCTTTGTAGTTTTTCTTAGAAGTAAAAATATCATTATACTTCATTCCTGTTACATAACTTCTTTCTTCTCCTGAAGCATCTTCTCCCGAAGATGTGAAATATATTACTTCATCGTTTTGTGCTAAGAAAGGGCTGAATTCTGATCTGCCAGTATTAAATACATTAACCCCTTCAACTTTATATCTTGTAGGCCTTTCATTCCATACCCTTGCAAGTTTAGCACCTTTTATACCATTTATTGCCAATAAATTGCCGGCAGATAAATTCAAAAAATCATTATAAGCTTCAATAGCTAAGCCATACTCTCCTTCTCTGTGAAGCATTTTTGCATAATACAGATACATAAGAGTATCAGGATAGTTAAATCTTATTGCGTTTTTATAAGAAGTTAAAGCACGGGAAGAGCGGTTGAGTTTCCTGTTCACCTCCCCCATTTCGAAAGATATTACAGCACGCATTGCCTGCTGTTCACGGGGTGTATCCCGATACAACTCACGATACGACTCAGAAGCCCTCCAATATTCACCATTAACATACTGGTCTCTTGCATCACTCAGATTCACCTGAATACAGGAAATCATTAATAATACAATAGACAGTAGTAAAATATATGAAATTTTATATTTCAAACCTGTCTGTTTAGGTTATAAACGACTTTTTGAATGAAATATTGCAGTATATATTCTATTTACCCAAGATCTTTATTGATGCTCAGGTCTAAGTAAATCGTTAACTGTTTTAACCGGATTAAAAGTAGATACTGGCACCTCAACAAAAATAGTATTCCAATCACTCATAGCACCATTCCATAGACCAGGCAGCTCCAAGGCTTTCAACTCCTTCCCGTTCTTTGATTTATGAGATATAAAACCTGTATTTTTGTCAACATAACTGGTCAGATTAAATTTATTATTCTGATAACACTTTACACCACATACCAGGTCGACAGGATTAAAGTGAGAACCACTTTTAAAGGCATTCATAGCCTCAGGATTATTTTTATCAATCTGAGAACTCTCCAGAATCTGAGGAGAAGTCGTACCATCTGCGTTAACAACAATAAACGGCCCCCCACCCGGTTCACCTACATTCTTTACCATTCCGCATACTCTGAAAGGACGATCAAGTTTAGTCCTTAAATACTTTTTAAGGTCGTCATCAGTTGCAAACGATCCTTTATGACAAATAAACAGTTCATCTTTAGTAAATGCCAGTATTTCTGACAATTCATCAGAACTCACATCTGCTGAATCAAGTCTCTTAAGGTAGTCAAATGCACGTTGCTGTACCGTGATTAGTATTCCTGCAAGCAGTTTCTTATAATGAGCTTCATTTGTTTTAAGCTTATCTGGCACAACATTATCCACATTCTTGACAAAGATAATATCCGAATTTATATCGTTAAGGTTTTCAATTAATGCACCATGACCTCCGGGACGAAATACAACAGATCCATCCTCTTCTCGAAAAGGCTCATTGTTCATGTCCACTGCAATTGTGTCTGTAGAAGGTTTCTGAATACTATATGTAACTGAGAATGATGCTCCAAGTTTTTGTTCATAATTTATTTTCCTTGCCGCCACCAGTAACTGAAATAGTTGCAGATGCTCTTCAGATACAGTAAAATGCACATTCACTTTACCTTCTGTATTTTTGGCATAAAGTACACCTTCCGACAAATGTTCACCTACCGGGGTTCTGTTTCCCTCAGGATATTTATGGAAAAGCAATAATCCTTTTGGCAAACTGCCATAATCCAGTCCATCCGGCGAAAGTAGGGCAGCAACAACATCCTTATAATTGCCCTCTGTTATCATTTCACTTGCACCCTTTCCAAAAATTGACTTACATGTTTCGTCGAGTGAAACATAAAACGCAAAATCCTTGATCCTTTCGAAAAATGTCTTCTCAAAACCTGTTGTAGGCACGTCATAATCTGAATCATAAAAAGCAAACAGGTCTTTAAACATACGGCTTGCCGCTCCTGAAGCAGGAACAAATTTGGTTATAGTTTTATCACTATTCAGATATTTATGCCATGCATCTAAATATTGACTCTCTTTGTTTTCCTCTATTTTTAAAATTCCATTCCCTATTGATGCAGCAGATTCTATTTTCAAAAAAGGAAATCCGGTTTTAAAATAATTCAATTGAGACTCTATCTGAGATTCTGTAATACCTTTCTTCTCCAGTAATTCCAGGTCTTGTTTTGTATACATAATTTACGATGTTAAATATGAAACACATGCACATATAGTGATAAAAAGTATCCCAAAGATAAATATAAACTATTAAAAAAACCTGTTTTTAATCAGTCATTATGGCAGAATTTCTATTGACTTAATATTTTGGCACAACATTTGAAAAGATAATATTAAATGGAATAAAAAACGAGACAACAGACGTAAATTATATAAAAATTAATAGATAATATGGGAAAAATAATCGGAATCGACTTAGGTACAACCAATTCATGTGTCGCTGTAATGGAGGGCAATGAACCTGTTGTTATACCTAATAACGAAGGGAAACGCACTACTCCTTCCGTTGTGGCTTTTGTGGATAACGGAGAGCGCAAAGTTGGTGATCCTGCAAAACGCCAGGCGATCACCAACCCAAACAATACTGTTTCTTCCATAAAAACTTTTATGGGTGAAACATTCGATCAGGTACAAAAAGAAATAGGCCGTGTGCCTTATAAGGTAGTACGTGGCGATAACAATACACCAAGAGTTGATATCAATGGTCAGCTTTATACTCCTCAGGAAATATCAGCTATTGTTCTGCAGAAAATGAAAAAAACTGCAGAAGATCACTTGGGTCAGGAAGTCAAGGAAGCTGTTATTACAGTTCCGGCATACTTTAGTGACGCTCAGCGTCAAGCAACTAAAGAAGCGGGTGAAATTGCGGGACTTACTGTTCGCCGTATTGTAAACGAACCTACTGCTGCTGCATTGGCTTACGGACTCGATAAGCAAAACAAAGATTCTAAAATAGCTGTATTTGACCTAGGCGGGGGTACATTTGATATCTCTATTCTTGAGTTAGGTGACGGTGTTTTCGAAGTAAAATCCACAAATGGTAATACTCACCTTGGAGGTGATGATTTCGACCACAGAATCATCGACTGGCTTGCTGAAGAGTTCCTAAAAGATGAAGGTATTGATCTTCGTAAAGACCCAATGGCTCTTCAAAGACTTAAAGAGGCTGCTGAAAAAGCAAAGATTGAGCTCTCCAGCGCAACTACAACTGAGATAAATCTTCCTTACATTATGCCGGTTAACGGTATTCCAAAGCATTTGGTAAAGACTCTGACCCGTGCAAAATTTGAACAGCTAATTGATGATCTGCTTCAGGAATGTAAGACACCGATTCAAAATGCAATGAAGGACGCTGGAATGAGCAACTCTGATATTGATGAGGTAATACTTGTTGGAGGTTCAACAAGAATTCCTGCAGTTCAAGAGATGGTAGAAAATATTTTTGGCAAAAAACCACATAAGGGAGTAAATCCTGACGAGGTTGTTGCAATTGGTGCTGCTATTCAGGGTGCTGTATTAACAGGTGAGGTTAAGGATGTACTTCTGCTGGATGTTACTCCACTCTCTCTTGGTATTGAAACTTTGGGTGGTGTGATGACTAAACTTATCGATGCTAACACAACAATACCAACAAAGAAAAGTGAAGTATTCTCTACCGCTGCAGACAATCAGCCATCGGTACAAATAAATGTTCTCCAAGGTGAGCGTTCACTGGCAAGGGATAACAAACAAATTGGCGTGTTCAACTTGGATGGAATTCCACCTTCCCCACGCGGTGTACCTCAAATCGAGGTTACCTTTGATATCGATGCCAACGGTATACTTAACGTGTCAGCAAAAGATAAAGCCTCAGGTAAAGAACAGAAAATTCGTATTGAAGCATCTTCAGGTTTAAGCGATGATGAGATTAAACGAATGAAAGAAGAGGCCGCAGCAAATGCCGATGCCGATAGAAAAGAAAAAGAGCGTATCGATAAACTTAATCAGGCAGACTCTACAATATTCCAGACCGAAAAGCAACTGAAAGAGCTTGGTGACAAACTGCCTGCAGATAAGAAAGGACCTATTGAAGCTGCTCTAAACAAACTCAAAGAGGCTCATAAAGCACAGGATCTAGATGCAATTGATGCTGCCTCAAATGAGCTAAACTCTGTATTCCAGGCTGCTTCACAGGAAATGTACAATGCAGCCAACGCTCAGGGAGGTGCTCAGCCCGGAGATCACCAGGGACAAAATGCTGGTCAGCAGTCTCAGGGAAGTAACAAGTCCTCAAGTGATGACGTTACTGATGTAGATTTTGAAGAGGTTAAATAAGATTTAAACAAAACTACATATATATCAAAGAAGCCTTCTCATTTTTGAGGGGGCTTCTTTTTGTTTATTTATACTCTTTTTTTGTAGCTGAGTACCGCCCATCCGTTTAAGACTATTGCAATTATAATCATTGCATACAGATTGCCCGACACATCAGAAAGAGTGCTACCGTTTAAATAAAGCATACGGAAGGTTTTTGTAAGGTAGCTGAATGGATTTATAGCTGCAATAGCCTGCGCCCATGACGGCATGCTGGATACAGGAGTAAACATACCTCCCAGCAGAATCAGGATAAGTATGAAAAACATTACCAGAAAACTTGCCTGTTGCAATGTTTCTGAGTAATTGGATATGATGAGTCCTAAACCTGATATAGAAAAAATAAAAACTATTGCAGAGATAAGTACTGCAATAATACTTCCTGTAGGCCACAAGCCGTATAATAGGAATGCTGCAGAAACAGAGATAAACATTACTACAAGTCCTACAATCCAGAAAGGGATAAGTTTTGCCAGAATAAACACAATTCTGTTTACCGGCGTAACATTTATCTGGTTAATAGTGCCGTTTTCTTTTTCCATTACAATATTCAGTGCAGGTAAAATGCCGCAGATGAGAGTTAACAATAACACCATAAAGCCAGGGATCATAAAGTTTTTATAGTCGAGCCCGGGATTATATTTGAAATGAGGAATAATGTCAATTTGAGGCATATTCATTATCGAAGCCCGGGATTTTGGTGGCACGGTAGTAATTAGTTCATCGCGTAGTTCTGACGAGAAGTCATTCACTATTTGCATAATATAATTGCTGCCCAACAATCCCTGGGTACCGTTCACGGAGTTCACTGCAACACCCACTTTTGAGTTGCTGCTCTTTACTATATCTTTATCAAAAGTTGTGGGAATTTCCAGAATCATATCAGTATAGCCATTCTCCATATTCTGCATAGCAGTTTGATAATCAGGTGGTGTATCGTTCAGGATAAAGTACTTTGATGCAGCAATTTTATCGGTTAATCTTTTGGAATATACACTTTTACCATGATCTACCACATCTATTTTGATGTTCTTCACCTCAAAACTTACAGCCCAGGGGAATACAAGCAAAACCATTATGGGATACATCACAATCATTCTCGGAATCAGCGGATTCCTGAACATCTGTTTAAACTCTTTCTCTATTAAAAATTTTATTGTTTTCATTTTTCATTTGTGAGATTTTATCACTAAATCAATAAATCCATGAATAAGTATATTATTCCAATCTCTTTTTAGTGTTTGCAACTGTAACAAGCAGTAGAAAAAATATCATTCCAATCATTATGAGTACCTCTTTCCAGATCATGAAAAATCCTTGCCCCTGAATCATTACTTTTCTAACAGCTTCTATAAACCAGCGTGCAGGAACAATAAATGACAGCGTTTGCAGTACACCCGGCATATTATCTATTGGAAATATCATTCCTGAAAGCATTAGCACCGGAATCATTGCCGTTATAGCTGAGAAAATAACTGCGTTAACCTGTTTATCTACCAGCGTTGAAACTGTTAATCCATAAGTCAGAGTGAGAGTGATGTAAATGATTGCCACCAAAAACAGCAGTATCAGGCTGCCGTTAACAGGAACACCCAGTACAAAATAACTTAGCAGCAAAATAATGATGAAGTCGATAAACGATATCACCATATAAGGAACCGTTTTGGCAAAAATCATAGTTCCTTGCTTAAGCGGTGATGCAAGTAAAACCTCCATCGTTCCACGCTCTTTCTCACGGACTATGGAAACAGATGTCATTATGGTACAAATAATCATTAGCACCAGTCCCATAATCCCCGGTACAAACATATAAGATGACTTCATCTGCGGATTATAAATCATCCTGTTCTCCGTCTGTATCTGAAAGGGAATCTTAATAAGATCCATCTGTTCCTGCTGATAACCGGCAATAATTGCAGTGGCATAAGTTGCAGTAATTGAGCCTCTGTTAGGATCAGAACTGTTAGAGAGCAATTGAACAGCTGCTTTGCCGGATTGTACTAATTCCTCCTGGAAGTTTTGCTGAAAAACAACTGCCAGATCCAGTTTCCCTTTTCTCATAGCCTCTTCCATTTTTTCCATCGACTGCATGTTCCCTTGATAGTTGAAGTATGAATTTTGCTTTATACGTTCTGCGATTCCGATGGTAAATGCATCTGGCTTAGGATCATAAAAAGCTACAGTAATGTTCTGTACCTCCATATTGATGGCAAAACCAAATAACAGAATCTCCACAATTGGCATACCAATTATTATCAGCAACGTTCTGTTATCACGAATGATATGACGGAACTCTTTTCTTACAAATGCTATAAATTGTTTCATTTTAATCCCTTTCTGCTTTACGAGCGAGTTGCCTGAAAACCTCATCCATCGTGTCAGCGTTAAATTGTTTACGGAGTGCGGCAGGTGAATCAAGTGCATCAATGTGACCATCTACCATAATAGACACCCTGTTGCAATATTCAGCTTCATCCATGTAGTGGGTTGTCACAAAAACTGTAATCCCCCTGTCTGCAGCATCATAAATCATTTCCCAAAATTGTCGACGCATTGCAGGGTCAACCCCGCCTGTAGGCTCATCCAGAAAGACAATCTCGGGTTCGTGAAAAATGGCAACTGAAAATGCCAGCTTCTGTTTCCAACCTAATGGTAGATATTTCACTAGCGTGTTTCGTTCTTGTTGAAAATTCAGTTGTTTCAAAAGCGCATCTGTTTTTTCTGCAATCACTTTGTCAGACAGACCGTAAATACCCCCAAACAGTCGAATGTTTTCCCAGACCTTCAAGTCTTCGTATAGCGAGAATTTCTGGCTCATATATCCAATATTACGTTTAATCAGCTCATTCTCTTTAATTATATCATAACCTGCAACAGTTCCTTCTCCTGCAGTTGGCATACTAATCCCGCACAGCATTTGCATGGCTGTTGTCTTACCTGCTCCGTTAGCACCTAGAAAACCGAATATTTCTCCCTCCTCCACATCAAAAGTGATATGATCAACAGCGGTGAAATTGCCGAACATCTTGGTCAAATTTGAAACATCTATTACTTTATTACTCATATTGTTATCTTGTCAATGCCATAAAACAATCCTCTACAGTAGGCTCTATCGGGGCAATATTCACATCTCTGAAATCTTTATTTGTCAGGTATTGCTCAAGTTCATTTCTTCGAAAACCTGCATCTACGGTGATATGGATTTTGTCACCAAATGCAAAGCTACTCATAACCATGTCATGAGTCCTCAGCTCCTTCAGCATTGCCGACATTCTGCTGCCTTCCACTGACCACAATATATCAGAGTAATCGTTTATAATACCTTGCGGAGTGTCAGTTGCAATAAACTCACCATCTTTAATAAGTGCAATTCGGTCGCATCTGCTTGCTTCGTCCATATAAGCCGTCGACACCAAGATAATAAGTCCCTGTTCTTTAAGCCTTGCAAGCATATCCCAAAACTCTTTTCTGGATACCGGGTCTACCCCCGTTGTAGGTTCATCAAGAATAAGGATCTCCGGTTTATGAATAAGTGCGCAACTAAGTGCCAGCTTCTGTTTCATACCCCCGGATAGTGCGCCGGCACGACGATCTTTAAAAGGTTCTATTTGCTGGTATATATCCTTAATAAGGTGGTAGTTCTCTTCAATAGTTGTGTTAAAAAGAGTAGCAAAAAAAGTCAGGTTTTCTTCCACACTCAAATCCTGATAAAGCGAGAACCTGCCGGGCATATAACCTATAATCTGCCTGATTCTCCTATAATCCTGCACAACATCATGCCCGTTCATTAATGCGGAACCGCTGTCGGGTAAAATAAGTGATGCCAGAATTCTGAAAAGAGAAGTTTTACCTGCTCCGTCAGGACCAATCACTCCAAATATCTCCCCATCATCTACCTTAAAAGAAACTCCATTGAGAGCTTTTATTTTACCGCTCTTGCCGTAACTCTTATATAAATCTTTTACCTTTATCATCTTATTTAAAATTTCACTTCGCCATACATACCAATCTTCAAGAAACCATCATTAGGTACAGCTATTTTCAGAGCATAAACTAAGTTTGCTCGCTCGTTTTTGGTCTGTATCGTTTTAGGAGTAAACTCTGATTTATCAGATATCCAGCTTATTGTTCCCGTGTATGATTTCATACCACCTGTTCCGTCATCCACCCGAACTGTCACTTTATCGTTCATTTTAATTTGTGCAAGCTGGTCATTTGTGACATACGCTCTTAAAAACATCGTGTTAGTATCTGCAATCTTAAAAAGCGGGGTACCCATAGTTGCAAGTTCACCCTCCTCAGCATATCTGTTGAGTATGGTTCCGGAAATGGGACTGGTTATACGGGTTTTCTCAAGTTGGTCATCTATTTGAGCAACCTGTATTTCGAGTGTGGAACTCTGTGCTGAAATATTGGCACTACTTTTTTGCAGAGTGGACTCTAGAGCTGAAAGCTGACTTTCTGCAACCACTAACTGAGATTCAATATCATCCAGTTGTTTTTGATTGGCAGCGTTGGCAGCAACTAATCTCTCTACCCTTGCTTTTTCTCTTTTCAATGTATTTATCTGATCCCTTAAAGCTGCCGTCTGTGCTTTAATATCAGGTTGCTGGGCAATTACCCCTTTGGCATTCGACAGAAGACTCATTTTTTGAAGATAGAGTTGAGTACTGTCAATAACCCCAACGATTTTTCCTTTCTGTAATTGATCTCCTTCATTCAGGTTGAGTTCTAAAATGCGACCGTTCGCCTGAGAGGAGACAATAACTTCTGTTGCTTCGAATGATCCTGTAGCATCGTAATCACCTTCTCCATTGCTGCATGAAATGAGCAGAAGAAGTATTGATATTATTGTGAATAATCTGAATTGTGTCATAATATTTTGTTATGTAATAATATTTTGGTGTCAGCTAATTAGTTAATAATATAACCATTTTGAGGTTTTGCAAAAAAGCAATCAGTTCTGATTTGTAGTATATTTAAGTGAGTAAACCGACATTAGAAATTGAATTTCGTGAAGGAGTTTAGCCTGCTTGGCAGACTCCTCTGCATTTATCTCCTTCATCAGGTCGGATACAGTCATAGTGCCATTCTCAACCTTCACTTCAGCAGTCTGACGAATCTGAGTCTGAAGTCTTATAATCTCATCGTCATCCTGCATGGTTTTCTTAAATTTCTCAATTTCTATCTGCTGTTGTGGAATAACAATATTCAGATTATGCAGAAATGTTTCCCTTTGTGAATTAACGGCCGACTTTTGCAAATCAATTTTCTTCCTGTCATTTTTTAATGTGTATAAATTCCCAAAGTTCCATGAAACACGAACCCCACCTGAAAAATATGGTTTAAATTCATTATCAAACATATTCAACCCCGGTTTACCGTATCCTCCCTGTGCAAAAGCACCAATAGTCGGCATCATACGGGTGTTCAGAAGCGACTTCTGCGATTCTATGGCATTCTCTTGTGCTTCAAAGACTTTTAATTCAGGTCTATTGATTACCGGTAAAATCAATGAGCTTTCAGTTTCAGGTTTAATAAAAACATTATCACTGTTCAGCTCCTCACCTGTCAGCACCGATAACATTTGAATATAAGCTTCCAGATTAGACTCCAGATTTATTCGCCGTTGACCTGCTTTAAGTTGCTCAACTTTTACCGTATTCAGGTCTGTTTCATTAGCCAATCCATTTTGTACATAAACCTCTACATTATCATGATTTAGCTGAAGTTCATTCTCAAGAATCCCGAGCTGATTGATTTGCTCCTTCATCAGCAATATACCAAAATAGAGATTATTGACTCGTTCTCTAAGAGTGTAAATTTCACTATCAAGCTGACTTTTCTCTAACTCCGCATTCGCTTCTGTACTCTTTTTCTGTGCGGATATTCTTCCCCCGTCCCAAATAGTTTGGTTAAGCTCGGCAACAATTCTGTATTGATCCTGATCAATAGTAGGAATTTCAACGTTAGGCATATTTAAATCAATACTTGTTACATCTGACTGCCAAGTTCCCTGCGCACTAAGGGTACCCTGTGGAAGATATGCTTTATTGGCGTTTGCAATGTTAAACTCTTTTGTTTTCTCAATGATATCATACCTGGCGATAGCCGGATAGTTAGCTTCAGCCTTCTCCTGTACCTCGTCAATCGTAATAATCTGAGCTGATACAAAAAACGAGTTCATAGAAATTAAAACTATTAAAAACAGCATTATTTTAAGTCGCATAATTCTAAATTATTATTTAGTAGTTTTTATTATCCATTCTAAAATCTTCTCACTCCGTTCTGACACGTAATCGACAAATTCTTCTTCTTTTACCAATCCAGAAGATACAATCAACGGCTTTGCTACGAATGGGAACATTGTCAGACCTAAAGTATTGACTATTAAGTCAGCGGCAGACATTTCAATATTTCTCTCCTTTAGCTGTTTATCGATAACAGGCTGAGCAACCACTCGTGCATTTTCTGTAATGTCTTTGAATATTTCCTTGTTAACCGTTAACTCATTTAGTATAAAAATCGGGAGCTCTTCATTCTCAAGAAGCAATTTGGTGTAATTGTTCGTGATTGATGTGATTTTGTGTTCAAGGGAAACTTTTTCATCCGACAAAACCGGACCAATTGCACCCAGCAGCATTCTGAACTTCTCCTGTACTACTTTTTTGTAAAGATTCTCTTTACTGCCAAAGTAATAGTTAAGAAGTGCCAGGTTGACTCCTGCCTCATCTGCAATTTCTCTTGTTTTTGTTGCAGCATATCCTTTCTGAGTAAAAAGATTGTCAGCTGCTCTGATAATTTTTTGTTCTGTTGTAACCTTATCCATTGTAATTAAATATTTTGTTCTGAATTTTGACTTTGCAAATCTAGACCAACTACACGAATTAAACAATTGTTTTAATCATTTGTTTAATAGCTGATTGCGATTTTAGCACACTTTAATAAAACAATAGTTTAAATCAGAGTAAATTATACTTTTTATACAATTCTCTGATCCGTATTGATCTTTATTAAAATTAGTCGTGTGTATAAATAAGAAGCTTACTAAATAAAAATGTTTCTAAATAAACTATGAAACATGATGTGGAATTTTATAGTAGTCAGCAAACCAACTATAAAAGCTATGGATTCCTGTTTCTAAAGAAGTAGAGGGTTGGTAATGAAAATCTCTTTGCAAACGAGTTGTATCTGCATAAGTGGAAATGACATCACCGGGTTGCATCTCCATCATTTTTACTTTTGCTTTCAATCCTGTTTCGTGTTCAATGACTGAAATGAAATCTGTTAGTTTTACCGGAGTTGAACATCCCATATTGTATATCGTATGAGGCGTCTCATTTAAAGATTGTGAAGGTATTATTTTCAAAACGCCCTTGACTATGTCATCAATAAAAGTGAAGTCGCGTGTCATATTCCCATTATTAAAGAGCTTGATCGTTTCTCCTTTTGTTATTGCTGACATAAATAGAGAAGGAGCCATATCAGGGCGACCCCAGGGCCCGTAAACAGTAAAAAAGCGAATGCCGGTAGAATATATATTATATAGTTTGGAGTATGAGTATGCCATTAGCTCGTTGGCTTTTTTAGTTGCGGCATATAAGCTAACAGGAGAATCAGTGCAATCGGACTCCTTAAAAGGTGTCGACAAACTACTTCCATAAACACTGCTTGAACTGGCGTATACCAAATGTTTTACCGGATTGTGGCGACAAGCTTCAAGAATATTCATAAATCCTGAAATATTAGAATCAATATATGCAAACGGATTTTGAAATGAATATCTCACTCCGGCCTGTGCTGCAAGATTCACAACATAAGTAAAACTCTCTGCTTCGAATAATCTGTAAAGTATTTCTCTATCATTCAAATCCATTTTAATGAACCGAAACGAACTAAATATTCTACTTTGTACATACTCTCCCGGATTAATTTCATTTTCTTCAATGCCCATCTTCTTAAGTCGTGCATATTTAAGTTGCACATCGTAATATGAACTAATATTATCAATTCCAACAACCGTATAACCAGCATTGATAAGTGCATGTACAATATGAAAACCAATAAATCCGGCAGCTCCTGTTACCAATATTTTCATTATTTTTAGTTTAAAATCACTATAACGTTTTCACCGAACTGATACTGAACCTTGTTCAACACTAAAGAATGTATATCAGGATCGTTTTTAATATCCTTAGTACGCAACATCAAAAGCTTGTTTTCGTTGTTTTCGTTCAGTAAATCCTCTTTTTCTGCCTTAATGATATCTTTTCCAAGGTAAACATCCATATTTTCGGATCTACTGATTTTATACACCCAATAGTCGTTTATTTTATACTCTTCCGACAATTCCTTAGCTTTTTCACACATATTCCCCCATCCAAGCTGATTGTTCAACTTTGGCATTGACCAGCCAATTAAGAATACAGAAAGCAGAAAACCAAGTGCTAGCGAGTTAATTGAACGGACTGAATCTCTTTTCAGATAAATAAAATAAATAACCAGAATACCGGTCAGCGTCAACACCACGGCACCTGCATAAATAAACCGATCGGCCAGATATTGCATACCTTCCATACTGCTTACGTAAACAATTCCGGGTAATGCCAAAATAAATATAACAGCCGGTAAGGCAATTGTAAGTTTAATCCATACGTTTTGCATATCAAACTTATTGAATTGCAAAACAGTCAAAAAAATGAGAAAAGGCACAATCGGAAGTGGATATATCGCTAATTTAGAGCTGATTAAAGAGAGCATAACAAAAGTTGACAGTATAATAACAGCAAAGAATTGTTCCAATGTGCTGTTTATTCTTTTCTTTACAATGCTTGCTGCAAAAAGGCCTAAAACTAACAACGACCATGGAGCCAATGTATACCAGATAGAAATCAGATAGTAATAAACTGGCTCCTTATGATGAAACGAATCGATACCGCGACCCACAGTCTGATGGAACAGTAAATTATTGAGATAATCATTTCCCCCTTCAATATAGACACCTGTAAACCAGACGACAGATCCCAACAAAATAATAAGGAAGCTTTTCCATCCCCAATACTTTTTATAATCCGATAATTTCTTTTTATAAATTAAGAACATTATGGTGGACACAAATGGTATTAATAGTCCCAGAGGTCCTTTTGAAAATAGTGCCAGAAATACAAAAATTGGGAAAAGCCAGCTGTTTCGTGTCATGTTTACACCACTGTACATCTGATAAAAAGAATAGAGAGATAAAACAATAAACATATTCATCAGCATATCCATACGTACTATCAAAGCTGCTCCTGCAAACAAACCGGTTGTCATCAACATCAACTGGGCAGTTATGAAATTTCTGCTGTTATTGTCTATCATTATTCTATTATCTGCTACAACATTGACCGTCTCCTCTTCCCGGCGTATCCATTTTGACATTGTAATCAAAATAATAAGCGCAGGTATAAAAGATAAAAGCGAGTAATACCAGATATGATGTTCTCCCAGTATCAACTTCCCTACCATCATCAACCAGAAATGGAGAGGAGGTTTATCAGCATATATCTCACCTTGATTAGTAAATGTGAAAACATTGCCATTTTGTAACGCCTCATCCACAATACTAAGATAACGCAACTCATTGTTAGGTGTATAGTCGCGTAATATCATTGCAGGCAATAGTGCAATAAACCAGATCAGATAAATATATTTATTCTTCATAAACAGTAATTTCTCTGCTTTTATAAGCAATCATTAAATTTCTGATATATGCCACGAATCCAAACGACTGTCCCAAAATCAATACAGGATCTCTTCTAAAAATAGCATAACTGATGATAATGGAAGAGCCCAACAAACTTATGATCCAAAAACCGACGGGTAATGCAGATTCATGATGAATGGCTGAGTAAAGAAACTGGTAAATAAAGCGAAGCGCAAATATTACTTGTCCCGCTGAACCGAAAATCAACAGCCATAAGGGTACATCTTTATTATTAAAGAATGTCTCAGTGAATCCGGTCAGATTCCTTAGCATAAGTCCTGTTGCCACCAATGGTGTAATTATCAGAACAATTTTAAAGATTAAAGGAATTTTTTTCCACTTGCCCTGCATATTCAGATTCCAGAGGTAAATAAAATAAGAGATAAACTGCCCGAGGATTATGGCAAAATCATTACGCAGAACTCCATATATAAAAAGCAGGTACGAACCAAAAACACTAAAAATCCAGAAAGCAGGAGGTGAAAGCACTTTTCCTGCCTTCTCAGACACGAGCCACTGATAAAGGATACGAGCCGAGAAAAATATCTGGGCTAAGAAGCCGACAGCATAAATCCAGAAATTACTTTCCTGCATATTTAATCCAGATTGTGTTTGTCAATGCTGTAATTGATATACCTCTTTTTCATCCAACGATATGCAAAACAGTCTATAAACGGTCCTGACAGTCTGTTCCAAAGATGATATTTCGATGTTCCTGCCATGCGCGAATAATGGCGAACAGGAACCTGCTTAACTTTCCCTTGCTGCAACAGGATTAACGCCGGCAGAAATCGGTGCATGCCATTAAAAAACGGTATCTGCTTAGCTGATTTGGTATGCATAACCTTCAAAGGACAACCTGTATCTGAAACATCGTCGTGCGTCATCATCCGCCGATAACTATTAGCAATTTTCGATTGAAGTTTCTTGAAAAAAGAATCTTTGCGATTTACTCTTATTCCGGTTACCATTTCATAATCAGCAATATCCTTAAACAAAAGATTAAAATCCTCCGGATCCGTCTGCAAATCAGCATCAATATAACCCACATATTCAGAACAACATGAATCGATCCCTGCCTTCAACGCAGCACTAAGTCCTTTATTACTTTCGAGGCTGAGATAGAAGAAATGTTTGTTACGAGCACATATTTCGATTATTTTTTGCAGACTGCTGTCTTTTGAACCGTCGTTAACAAACAATACACAAGCTGAGAGTATAGAATGATGTAGGAAATGCAGCAATTTTTCTTCTAAGGTGTAAATACTCTCTTCTTCGTTATATACAGGCACTATAATTGTAACCTTGTAATTTCCAGTACTATTAGTGACATCTTTCATCTGGTCCACTTTTATAAAAAGTAAAGAATGGTTATTCTTGTCAACTCGGTTTAAGATTCAAATGTACATATTTTTTATGATTAGATCTTTAATCTTATAATTATGTTTAACCCGAAAACCTTTATAAGGTTTTAAATAGATTCAGATAAATTCACTTAACCTACATTGATAATATGATAAGGAAATGCGACAAAGTCTTGTAGCATATTTATTTTGTATATATTTGTTTATATTAAAATCGATTTTATGAAAAACGAATGTATCGATTGCGCCTGTATATTGAAGTCGTCACGCACACTGAAAGATTGCCAGATAGAAAAACTGGAAAATAATCATGTTGTAGTTGAATTTAGTAAGGGCGATTCAATTATCAAACAGGGAATGTTTTCTACAAATATTATCTTCCTTCGCAGAGGAGTTGCAAAGATTCACATCACAGGTCCTTATCACGAACAGATTGTAAGATTAATAAAAGCCCCATCATACATGGCTTTACCTACAACAATCGGCAACAAAATAAACCAGTATTCAGTGACTGCAGTGCTCGATTCTGAAGTTTGCTTTATCGACCTTGCACTTTTCAACAGGCTTATTGAGGAAAATAAAGAGTTTTCTTCATATATCATTTTAGAACTTTGTAAGAACGAACTGGAAGCTTATCGGAGATGTGCTAATCGCACACAAAAGCAAACACGCGGAAACCTTGCCGATATGCTGCTCGAATTTTCAGATCATATTTTTGAAGCAGACGAATTTACATTGCCAATTTCTCAATCTGACATAGGTAACCTGGTAGATGCCAGCAGAGAAAGCATCAACCGTATCCTCTCAGAGTTTGTAACAGATGGTATAATTGGTATGGAAAGCAAAAAAGTGAAGATACTTAACAAGCATTCCCTGCAGTTAATAAGTCAGAACGGATAGACACAAGTGATGGTAATATATCATAGTCCAATATTTACAATCAGGAACTTAGTGTTTTCAATTTTGAAAAATAGATTCCAAAAGATCTGTACAAAAAATGTGTCCATTTACCAAAGGGTACAATGATAAGTGCCCATTGAGCTAAGACAGTTAGATGTGTAATATACAACCATTTGTTTGATACAAGCATATCAAGATCAATAAACAGCCGTACCATAAAAGCTGTTACTCCCATCAAAAACAGCCAGATAACAAAAAACCAGTCCGACGGCTGTGAGAATTTATTTAATGACTTGTTTTTCTTTAACCTGTCGCTTACAAAATGAGCGGTGACAACAAATATTATGAAACTTATCAAATAGCCAAAGACTACGACAAATATGTTCTCAGTTGTAAACCAGTTGAGAAATACAGTGGTAAATAACAGTGAGAGATAAGATAGAACGAGTACAAGATGTTCCACCCATCTAAAGTTGTCTGCTTCGTCACAATCTCTCAACCTCTTCTGGGTGAACATATTCACGAAAAGCTCACTTAAAGTTGTGAAATAATATTTTATGCCGACTTTTGTTTTAGTCTTTACTATTGTAAAATACCACATGCGCAATAAGTTAGGAATAAAGATTATCAGAAATATTGTTCCAATTGCTATCATCTCAAAATTATGACCTGCATGAAGCATTTGCTCCAGATCATAGCTAATAGAACTTGCAAAGTAGAGAACGGCGGCAAATACTAGTATCATCGCAAGAATCATGAATGGTAAGGATTTGTAGAGCAGCCCTGATAATCCCGTCCAGTCATACTTTGCAGTCAGCCACCGGCGTAGAGACATCATCAGTTCGCCAGGGTTTGCCTGTTGAGGGCAACTGGCTGTGCACTCACCACAATAATAACACTCCCATGGTTTGAGCGATGTTTTTAAATCCTCCTCGAGTCCCAGTGCACTAAATCGCACCATCTCCCGTGGAAACGACTCGTCTGTAGTGGATAATGAGCAAACTGCAGTGCATGTACCGCAATTGTAACATGCATTCATATTGACCGCTCCATATTTCTTTAGTTCATCCGTAAAAGACGGATTTATCTTTGTTGCCATTACTTTACAAGTTTATACGTGTAATATTCATCCATATCGTCTATCTCTCCAACTGCTAAAACTCCGTATTTAACGAGAGACATCACATAATAAGTGACATCCGGTTTGGACATGTTCAGCTGTTCTGATAATTGAGCTATTGTGAGATCCTCAGTTTTCAAAGCTTCTGTAATAGCTCTTTTAATACGGTTAAACTCTTTCAGTTCATCTTTTACATGCTCGGGAACACCCTGTTTGTCCCGTAAATATTTGGCTGTTTTTCCTGTTTTCGTTTCCATATATTAATCTTATGCCAATACATCTATCATACTGATTATCTCTTCATTCCTGTAGCCTATAAGATTGATGGCATCCGGTGGACAAACCGGTGCACACATTCCGCATCCTTTGCAAACTGAACTATTCACCACCGCAATCTCTCTGCTGTTTACATTTCTCTTTTCTATTGCGTCAAAAGGACAAGCTTCCAGACATTTACCACACCACGAACAGCTATCCTCATTAATAACAGCAATAATCGGTTCAGTTTCAAGCGTTCCCTTACTGACATACGAAAATGATTTTGTTGCAGCTGACAGTGCTGAATTCACCGATTCAGAAATATTTTTAGGACCCTGGCATGCTCCTGCAATGGTTATCCCGTCAATTACAGTTTCAACAGGACGCAATTTTATATGTACCTCGTTATAGAATTTATCTCTGCCTTTGGGAATCTTAAGCATTGTTCCGACAGATTGATCTGAGCGGGGAACCATACCGGTGACAAGTACGATAAGATCTGCTTCAACCGACATTTTTTTCCCTTCCGAAAGGATATCAGTCACGGTTACAATGCTGTTTTTTCCGTTGGAAGTTATTTCAGGAGGAGTGGTTTGGTCAAACTGCAGATAAATATCACCCATTTTCAGTGATTCGGCATAAAGCAATTCTTGTTTGCCATAAGTACGTATACCTCTGTTTAGATGAATATTATATATATTTTTGAATTTCTTCTTAGCCTCAATTGAGGTGTGTATCACCGAAGTGCAGCAAAAACGGGAGCAATATGTGTTCCCTCCTTCATTCTGTCTGCTTCCCACACAATATATATAAACGATATTCTTAATTGTTTTACCTTTATATATTAGTCTATCACCTGTGGATTTATCGACTAACAACTTAAACTCCGGCAATGCGATTACATTCTCATTTACAACATAATCAAATTCACCCTCTTTTGGGATATAGGATTCGAAACCTGTTGCCACTACCATCGAACCTACCTTAATCTCCATCGTTTCAACAGGATCTCCTGCATTTTGTGGTCTTTTACGGATTTTCAAGGTGAAATCACCGATACTCCCCTTCGATGAAATCACTTCCGAACCTGTTAGAATTGTTACATTCTCACGTTGTACAATATCATTATATACACGATTAACAAGATCGTACCCTTTCTCATCAGACATAAACAAATCACCTAGTTCTGCCGCATGCCCACCTACCCTGTTTTCTTTTTCAATCAGTATTACATTTATATTTTTATCGGAAATGGATGCTGCAGCCTTCAGACCTGCAATTCCCGCACCTATAACAGCAATTGTCTTCTCAGCCTCAATCTGATTGGGATAGAGTGGTTCGGCATAACGCGATTTAGCAATTGCAGCCTTCACAAGATGAATAGCTTTTCCCGTTGCTCCCTGTTTATCATCAGAATGAGCCCATGATGCCTGTTCACGTATATTTGCATGAACGTATGTGTATTTATTAAGGTCTCCTCTCTCGGTAACATTTCTAAAGGTAACGAGATGAAGCTTAGGCGAACAAGACGCAACAACCACACCATCCAGTTTATGCTTCTTGATATCACTGACCATATCGTTCTGATTGGAATCGGAACAGGCAAACATTGTGGTTTTAGCTAACACAACCCCCTCTTCATGCTCCACCGCCTTTCGCACTTCTTCTACATCCACATAATCAGATATATTTCCGCCGCAGTGACAAATATATACTCCTAATCGTTTCATACCGTTTCGTGTTGAATTAAATAACTGATAGCATCGGATGAAGCTGAACCGGCAGAAAGTATTGAATCTGGTATATCCATTGGTCCTGTAGCTGTTCCGGCAACAAAAACTCCCTCAATACTCGTTTTGGAAGGACTGCCCATCAAATCACTCTGAGCGATAAAGTTGTAGGGATCAAACTTAAGTCTCCCTTCCTGAAATATATTCGCAACAGACGGGTTGGATTTGGCACCTACTGAGAGAACAACCATATCGTGTTCTGCCTCTTTAACAACTCCTTCACTTATATCTTCATAACGCAGAATAAGATTCCCATTTTCCAGTTCTGAAATTTTGCCTACTTTACCTTTCACAAAGTTCACACCCATACCTTTTGCCTGTTGGTAAAACTCTTCAAACCCTTTACCAAAAGAACGTATATTAATATAGTAGATTGTTACATCCGCCATCGGTAATGCACCCATAAGCAACTGTGCCTGTTTTATGGAATACATGCAACAGATCTGCGAACAGATAGGATTTCCTACTGTCTGGTCGCGCGAACCGACGCATAAAACATAAGCAATTTTATCCGGAACTTTTCCGTCTCCAGGGCGTAAAATAGTATTGTATGGCCGAGTTGGCGCTATCTCGCGTTCCATCTGCATGGATGTGATCACGTTTTTATAGCGTTCATACCCGTAACGTGGTATTTCTAAAGGGTCGAAAAGTGAGAACCCGCTTGCCATTATTACCGTTTTGGCATGCAACTCAAAGTATTCGGTTTCCATTGTAAAATCTATACAACTTGTTGGACACACCTTTTCACACGCTCCGCACAATGTGCAGTTTTCAATATCTATTGCAGCCGCTTTGGGGTTGGCAATACTGAACGGTATAAAAGCTGCTTTGCGCCCGATAAGACCGTACTGATACTGATCCCGGACACTGACAGGGCATGCCTTTTCACACAACTGACATGCCGTACAATCTTCGACATGAACATAACGTGGTTTTTTAGTGATATGAGCAATAAAATCATTATCTGCTGTTTTAGAGATATCAGTAACCTCACTCTCAGTGAAGATTGTGATATTTTTATGGCGTGCTATTTCAGATACTTTGGGTGTGGTGATACATGCTGAGCAGTCGAGTGTAGGGAAAACCTTACTCAGTAAAATCATTTTCCCCCCGATGGAACGCTCTTTCTCGACTAACAATACTTTATATCCGGAGTTTGCCAGGTTAAGTGCAGCTTCACCTCCTGCAATACCGGCTCCCACAATGAGGGCATCAAATTTTATTGTTTTATTCTCACTACTCATAACTCTTGTGCGTGTAATGTTTTTATCAAGTATTCATTAAAACTGCGAATCTGCTTTACAAATGCTTCGCTGCACACAGAACAAATTGCTGCCATACGCAGACGTGCAGGTTCAATATCTTTTGCTTTCATCTGTTCATGTGCGGCCGATACCAGATTCCCCGTTTTCTCGGTACAAGTCTCCCCGTATACACAGTCGCTCCCGTCAGCAGCAATAAAAACACCGTCGAAACCCTTTTCAAAGGCATGAAGAATCCAGCTCGGCTTAATACCACTTGAGCATGGGATTGTAATTGTGTACACTGTAGGCGGATAATGCAATTTCAGTAGTCCGGCCATATCAATAGCCGGATCTGAAATCTTCTCAGTCGAAAAGACGAGAATTTTTGCACTCTTTTTTAAGTTGCCTGTCATTTTTTCTTCATATACACTTTAAAATAACCGTTTTCTTCCAAAGCGCCAAGATACTCATGGCCCTGTTTTCCGCACCATTTAGGGATATCCGACTTTGTACCTTCATCTGCCGAAAGAATTTCCATTACATCACCCGATTCAATTGTTCCGATAGCTTTTTTTGCTTCCAATAGGGGACCGGGGCAAGCTGTTCCGCGGGCGTCAACTGATTTTGATACGGTAATTTTCTTCAATTCTTCTGTTGTCATAGTTGTAAAGTTTAGTTTATTGTAATTTGTATGTAAATATTTTTATACCATCCATTGCATCGAACTTTCACCCGCATCGGCAACAAATGTACCTGCTCCTGCATAACGCAGATGAGGATAATCAATAATCTCCTCTTTCTTAAATCCCATTAGGTTCATAGTCATTTCGCAAACTGTTATTTCCACACCCAGTTCTCCTGCCTGTTTAAACATCTCGTCGAGAGACATCACTCCCTGCTGTTTCATAAGTCCTTTCATCATTGCAGGACCCATTCCCATCATGTTAAATTTTGAGAGCTTCAGCTTGTTTCTCCCTTTTGGCAACATCATTCCAAACATTTTTGAAATAAAATTCTTCCCTTTTGCTTTCTTCTTTGGATCACGCAAGGCTCCGATAGCCCAGAACGAAAAGAATAGTTTTACCTTGGTATCCATGGCAGCAGCTGCAAGTGAAATTATCATCACTGCCATGATTTTATCCATATCGCCGGAAATGATAGCTACAGACAGTTGATCTTCTTTTGAATTCTCCATAAAGCCTGATATTATTTTGTTAATTAATTACAAGCAAATTAAGGAAATATTTCTTTTATTGATCACTGTTTGGCACGTGAGACTCACTACATAATTATGTGATTTACATCACATAATTATGCAATATAATAGTGAGTGAAACAATTAGAAGTAATAGCCAAAGCTAACGTAGGGGTGTAATCTTTGGGATAATCCAGAATATCCCAATTCAAGCCTCAATGGCCCGGCTACTGTCTTATAGGAGTAACCAAGATTAATTCCAAAGAATGATTCTCCTTCAAACAGCGTGTGCAGATGATTGTTGTGTGCTGTGAAATTGAGATTTGTATAAAGATAATTGTTGGTAGTAAAATTGTAATGAAGTGTAAGATCAGTAGTAAACACCATATTTTCCATAAATTCCATACCGGTTGATCCCTGCAATGATATCTGCTGGGGCATATAATGACCATCTGTTATTCCGCCTGCCAGATTACGGTACATACGTGGCACACTGTCATTCAAGGCATATCGGGCTGTCACACGAGGTGTCAGATACACATCCCCACTAATTGCAAAGGGCTTGAAGAAATTCATGCTGACCACACTCAAAGGGGCTTCATCCTCCAGACTTACAAAATTATCAGTGTGCAATGAGTACTGAAATGAAAAATACTGACCGGATGTGGGAAAATAAACAGTGTTAAGGTTATCATATATCCCATTTAGCAAATAATTAAAATAGAGCTGATTATTCAACTCTGACTGAGGCGGATCGAAAATACTTCCCATCGCCTTGAAGAAATGAAAATGTTCCATTTGAGCGCCCAAGTGTAACATAATATTTCCAAAGTAAAATTCAGAAAACACCAGATTTAGGGAGTTTCTTGTAAGCCCCAGGTTATAAGACAACTCACCTCTGTCATAGAAACTAAGATCGTTTTTACTGATTTTGTAATTAATTCCACCTTTGAAAAATATACCCCTGTTAATAGAGTAATCGATAATAAGATATGGATCGCGGCTTAGCCTTGTTGTAATATCAAACATTGAATTAAGCGAACTGTTGAGCCTTATCGTGGTATTGGCAAGAATTGCCGCCATATCATTACTGTCAAAGTGTATACCTAGGTTCAAATGGTTGGATTTCTTCACCTCCACGTCCAAAATCAAGTCGAAGGGATTGGCTCCTTCAAGTCTGTAATTAACACTGGTAAACATACCACTGCCATATATTTTCGAAATCATCTCATCAAGTTCAGACCTGCTGATCTTTTTTTCATCAATATCTATCCACCTGTTTAAATAACTCCTCTCTCTTTGTGTAATACCCTCCACAAAAATATTATTGATTATCAGAGTATCAAGGTCAATGTAGGGGTTGCTCATGATTGCAGATACCCCCTTGTTCTCAGAAATGTAAAGAGATTCTTTAAGATCAATAAGTTTGTCTCTGTTGTCCAATGTAGCTGTTATGCCCCTTGCAACAATACTGTCAATTGCAGGTCTCTGGAAATCAAGCATTCCGTAAGGATAAACATCAGGGGTGATCAAAATATCGGTATCCTGAATATTGCTGCTACGCTTATTCTGACCAATGAAGTTCCATATCTGTTGTGTGATTTCTGATATGCTGCCTCTTTTCTTTTCAATCTCCTTTTCATCAAGAGGAAAAATAACACCTATAACAATATCAGCGCCCATCTCACGAACCAGATCCACCGGGTAGTTATTAATCACACCGCCATCAATAAGCAACATACTGTCTTTCTCCACCGGAGTAAACATTCCTGGTATTGCCATACTTGCACGTATTGCTTCGGCAAGATTACCTTCACGCATGGCAATCTCCTCACCGGTGCGCACATCCGCAGAAATGCAGCCAAAAGGTATAGGCAGATCATCAAAACTGATGTTATTATGATATCCGATAGTTGAATTCAGAAAAAGATTATTAATATTCTGACCTGTATATACTCCTGCAGGAAGAGAAACACCTCCGGATTCATCGCCAAAAGGTATTTGGTAGGGTAGCGACACCACATACCTGCTTTGGTTATTTCGTCTCGAAGCAGGTATATTTTCTCTATAGGTATTGTCACTCATCAAATGATTCCAGTCCTGTACCTGAATCAGCGAGTCGATCATATCTGTTGTGTAACCCAGTGCATAGAGACCTCCTACAACAGCTCCCATACTGGTGCCCGCAATATAATCTATCGGTATACCAATTTCTTCAAGTACTTTTAATACCCCCACATGAGCAAAACCTTTTGCTCCACCTCCACTCAAAACCACACCCACCTTTTTTCGTTGCTGGTTTTGATCATGGATTGAGTCCTGATGAACTTCCTGACCAAAAACAACAATCAAAAGTGATAAGAATAGTAATGTTATGACGAGTCGCTTTTTCATATATACAAATATAAACATATTTATTATAAATTGAGACGTCAGTGACTCAATGTAAAATCAGTATTAAAAGGTATATATTCTGTTTATATCCGGGCTATATTCTCCTTATTAAATATAAGAGATAATATAAGCCGGATATAAGCCGGATATAAGCGGAACATATACGGGATGCGGGTGAAATAAAATCTTCGTCAAAACAATTTTATTAATACCTTAGCCGTAGGAAAAAATTCTTTTTGTTGTCTTATACATTAAAGTAATGATGTGCTAATGTCGGACGAACAACTCATTAAGGAAATTATATCAGGCAGTCATGCTGCTTTTGAGACCCTGATGGATAAATACCAGCTACAGGTATTTCGCACCGTAATGGGCTTTGTCCATATTAAAGAGGATGCGGAAGAAGTTACACAGGATATATTTATAAAGGTATACCAGTCGCTTCCCTCTTTTAATTACGACTCGGAATTTTCCACCTGGCTCTACAGAATCACCGTCAACATGAGCCTGAATTCTCTTCGCAAAAACAAAAAAAACCGGATGCTCCAATCCCTTGAGGCGATCTTCTCTTACCGCACTGAAGAGAAAACCCCACTGGAAGAACTGGAGCAAGCGGAACGCGATAAACGTATACGGATGGCGATAGACACCCTCCCGGAAAAACAGCGGATGGCATTTATCCTGAGCAATTACGAGGAACTGTCCCAAAAAAAGATTGCAGAGGTGATGAACCGTTCAGAGGGAGCAGTAGAACAGCTGTTACAAAGGGCCAAAAAGAATCTACATAAAAAATTAGGTACACCGTAGGAAAATAGCAGAATGATTGTCTAACTAGTAAATGATTGAATAAAAACTAACATTCTGACCTTTTTAACTCACAGAAGTTTCATTACAATTGATTTAGTTATAATTAAATAAAGCCAATAAGAAGCAATGAAAACAAAAAACTATATAGACGATTTTATCCGCCGTGAGAAGGAGACAACTCTCAATCCGTACCTCTCCACCAGAGTCATGGCCAAAATCGAAAGGTTGGAAAAGTTGGAGAGAAGACGAACTCCTATCTGGCAGACCTTTGCTCTTGCAGCAAGTATTGTTGCAGTATCTTTTTTGGGAATTTCGATTGGGAACAGTTATGTGGAGAGCTATACACCTGATAGAATATTGAATATAAACGACAGACATATTGAAAATTTAAGTTTTTATAATCTTGATGAAAATGAATAAGACGGTTAAAATACTCTGGTGGGTTATAGCACTGCTAGTAATGTTGAATCTGACAATCATCGGAACCATACTAATCCGGAACCGAGAGAACAGCAGTGACAATATTGCCATTATACTCGACGAGACCCGGCAAACTCCGCTCACGGGCAGATACTTCAGGCAGACACTCGGCTTTAATGATGCACAGATGAATGTTTTTAGGGATGCTCATCGCACCTTTCAATATAGGGCTAACGATTTGATTTACGGGATGGATTCTCTGAAAAACGAAATATTCGCAGAATTGAACAAACAAACACCAGACACATTAAGGCTGAACAACCTTTCGGAACAGGTGGGTAATCACCATGCCGAGTTGAAAAAAATTACGAACGTGTTTTATCTTCAACTGAAAACAGTATGCGACTCCACACAGTGCGAACAACTGCAGCAGGCTTTTCTTCCGCTCTTTCGTGACGGTAATATAACCCCTGGCAGAGGATATCAATGGAACGACAGCATCGGAAGTGGTCAGGAAAAAAGGCACCGCTACAATTATCGGGGAGAAAGGGAGTAAGGCAAGTAAACAGATATGGGAAATGATTAGCTGAAAGTGTGGTGAATAATCATTGCGGATATAATGAGGTGAATGAATAAAACAAGAAAAACAAAAATAACGAATAATATAACAAACCAATTAAAATAAAGAAAGATGAAAACAAAAATTTTTATTTCAGTATTAGCAGTGGTGCTCTCTGTAAGTCTTATCTCTGCACAGGAGCAGGATAAAAAAGAGACAGTTACCACCACACAGACCGGTCCCGCTTTTGTGGACAAAGACAACAACGGTATTTGCGACAATTTCGAGAACGGCACACCACGTAATCCAAATGCCAACGGGAAGCAACGCCTCCTCGACGGCAGCGGCAGAGGTAGAGGTATGGGCTTCGGCATGAGAAACGGTCGCGGCAGAGGCGGCAGATTCTTTGTTGATGCTGACAACAACGGTAAATGCGATAACTATGAAAACGGAACAACCGGACAAGGACGCGGCCCGGGTAAAGGAAATGGTCTTCGCAACGGTAAAAGCAGTGCAGTAAACTTCGTGGATGCCAACAACAATGGTATATGTGACAGGAGAGAGCAAATAAAATAAACAT
>DHCC01000041.1:48697-51058 GCA_002398875.1 Bacteroidales bacterium UBA4912
TTATATATTTTTATATCGCTTATAAGTGTACTCAAACGAAAACCAGAAAGTGATTGAACATCTTAAAACAGATAGCCGTGAATATTCGAAAAAACATAGCAATCAGTGAGAATGGTTTTATTTTCAATCCGATTACCGGAGACAGCTTCAGTGTAAACGAGACTGGTCTTTTTGTACTACGGAAATTGAAAGAAGGTATTAACAACGAGTCCATACTGCAGGCAATGCAGGAGGAATTTGAACTTGACAGAAACAGTGCCGAGTTAGATTTACATGACTTTTTGACAATGTTGAAGAGTTATCAGCTAACAGAATATGAAGAAGAATAGCATTACTGTTGGAGTTACTGGATTAAATAACATCGACAGTCCCGGACCTGGAATTCCGGTTATCAGGGCACTAAAGGAAAGTCTCGACTTCGATGTACGTATCGTCGGTTTATCCTACAAGACACTGGAGCCTGGAATATATATGCATGAACTTGTGGATAAGGTTTATCAACTTCCACTACCCACTGCCGGTACGTCCATGCTTAAGGACCGGCTGTCTTATATTCAGAACTACGAAAAACTTGATGTGATCATCCCTAATTTTGATGCAGAATTGCACAATTTCATCAAAATAGCACAATGGATGAAAGAGGAACTGGGTATTGCCACCTTTCTCCCATCAATGGAATCGTTTGAGGAACGGCAGAAATCAGAACTGAACAAATTTGGCGAAAAACAGGGTATAAAGGTTCCTGCCAGCCGTATGGTATCACAGATTCAGGAATTGAAAAAGCTGGAAGAGGAAATCGACTATCCTATGGTGATCAAAGGCCGCTATTATGATGCCTACATCGCTTCATCCTTTTAACAGGCCACTTCTTATTTTTACAAAATCGTCGCTAAATGGGGATACCCAGTTATTGTCCAAGAGTTTATAACCGGCACAGAGGTAAACGTAACCGCTCTGGGTGACGGGAAAGGCACCTGCATAGGGGCCGTGCCGATGCGAAAACTTTATATTACCGATAAGGGCAAAGCCTGGTCAGGGATCTCGCTTGAGGATGAGAAGCTGCTGGAGATCTCCCGCGATATCGTTGAAAAGAGCCACTGGCGGGGTGGTTGTGAGCTAGAGTTTATCAAGACAAAAAAAGAGGAGTATTATCTTATCGAGATGAATCCACGATTCCCGGCTTGGGTTTATTTGGACAACGGATGCGGTCAGAATCATGCCGAAGCGTTGGTTAAAATGGCACTGGGAGAAGAGGTGAAACCATTTACCAGGTATAAGAGCGGAAAAATGTTTATACGCTACTCTTACGACATGATTGTGGATATCTCTGAATTCGAAAAAATATCAACTACAGGTGAGAAATAAAAGTTTACGAGATACCGATTACGATTTCCTATAAAGGGATATCGCCGTAAAACACAAAGAAGAATAACCTGTAACAGGAATAAATGGAATAAAGATGAAACCTAATTACGAACGTCCTGTTATTCAGAAGCTGAATACAGGTTTACTGAATAAATTTGGTAGCAGAACGGGTTATAACCCCGTAAAGCAGATTGACGGTGTGGCTGTAAGCGATCTGATTAACCAATACGGATCCCCATTATGTTATAAGTGAAAAAATAATCCGACAGACCTATCGCCGTGCGCTGAAATCTTTTAATATGCGTTATCCGAAAGTTCAGTTTGCATGGAGCTACAAGACCAACTATCTGGATGCAGTATGCAACGTATTCCATCAGGAGGGAAGCTGGGCAGAGGTTGTTTCAGGTTTTGAATACCAAAAAGCACTCAGGAACGGTGTACCGGGTAACCTGATCATCTTTAACGGACCCGATAAGTCGGCAGAAGATTTAAAGATAGCAGTCGATAATGGTTCACTAATCCATATCGACCACTTCGACGAGCTGTTTACACTTATTGAGACACTCGAAGGGACAGGAAACAGAGCTCGTGTGGCCATCCGGATAAACATGGACACAGGAGTATACCCACAATGGGACAGGTTTGGTTTCAATTATGAATCTGGTGAGGCCTGGAACGCCATCATGAAGATTGCTAGCCAAGAAAACCTCATCTTGGAGGGACTACACTGTCATATCGGTACCTATATGCTAACACCGGGAGCTTATGCCGTGGCTGCACAAAAGTTGTGCGACTTGGCTCATGTCATGTCAAACAAAATCGGTGTAAAGGTTAAATATCTGGATATGGGTGGCGGATTCTGTTCTACCAACACCCTGAAGGGTTCTTACTTATTAGGTTCCGACGTGATACCTTCCTTCGATGAATATGCAGAAGCTATCGTGAATACAATTATGAATTCAGGATTCAAGCCGGAAGACCTGCCGCTCCTTATCC
>DHCC01000041.1:51230-57811 GCA_002398875.1 Bacteroidales bacterium UBA4912
TATCCGTGAAACTGTGAGTCTGCCACTTCTAAAGAAAGGTGACAGGATTGTGGTTCATGAGGTGGGGGCATACAACATGACTCAATGGATGCAGTTCATCACACTACGTCCCAACGTGGTAATGATAGACACAACCGGAAAAGTTCATCTGATCCGAAGACAAGAAACTGTGAATACTATAGTTGAACAGGAGTCCCTTCCTGATCATCTGAAAAAATTTAAACTCTAGATCAAGGGATAGCAAAAATAGTAACAACTGTATGAAGTTACAGATTCGTTCTATAGGCAGATTACACCTTAACGGCATAATTCATAGTTATGCACAGATCTTTTTTTCACAGAACAACCTCTACGGCTTCTTACTGCTGGTTCTGAGCTTGCTCGATTTCAGAATTGGTGTGGGAGGGCTTGTTGCCGTTGTTATAACAAACATACTTGCACATCTGTTAGGTTTTTCCAAAGCAAAAATTGATAACGGTCTGTATGGATTCAACGCTGTTTTTATAGGTATTAGTATGGTATACAAATTCCATGTTAATACGCCCTTTGTGGTTCTGTTTATTTTAGCGATAGCCCTTGGCTTTATGCTATTCATCTGGTTTGAGACTATGTTTGCCAAACATCAGATTCCCGTACTCACACTTCCGTTTGTACTGACACTTACTCTGGTAGATCTTTCGTTTGGCACATTCACACGGATTACACCTATTCTACCATTCGAGCGATTTACAGTGCTACTGGCCGAACAAATGCAAATACCCTGGTACAATTTTGTACATATACTCGATAATATGCGTCTGCCACAAATGCTCTATTATTATCTGAAAACGATGGCATCCATATTCTTTACTGACAGCATTCTGGTGGGAGCGATACTGTTGATCGCTCTGCTTTTTCATTCGAGAATCAAATCAACAGTAGCATTCTTGGGATTTATGTTCGCATTTGTGACCAGCAAACTTTTGGGAGTAGATATCCGTGAACTGACCCAGGATCTGGCAGGAGTTAACTATATCTTCTGGGGTATGGCAATCGGTAGTTTTTTCATCATTCCAAACATACACAGCTATCTGATTGTAATTGGACTAACACCTGTTCTATTCCTATTTTTCACCAGCATTGAGAATCTTATTGCAGATATCGGTATCTCTTCCTACACCCTATCCTTCAGTCTACTGTCAATTCTGCTACTTTATATCCTAAAACAACGCAGCAGTAATAACTTTTTCATCTTCCCCTTAATTCAGTATTATGATCCCGAAAAAACTGTCTATAAAAATGTCAATTACATGCAACGTTTCGGTCAGGGGATGCTTTTCAAGTTTCAACTCCCTTTTTTGGATAGATGGACTGTCAGTCAAGGATATGACGGTACCATAACACATCTCGGCGAATGGAGTAAGGCTCTCGACTTTGAGATTACTGACGAAGAGGGCAGGAATTGTTTCGGAGGATGTACTCAGAAGGAGGAGTTTTATTGCTATAACAAGCCTGTAATAGCCCCGGCTGATGGATATATCTACCAGATCAGTAATATCACTGATGAGAACGAAATAGACCAGGTGAACACTGAAAAGAATTGGGGGAACAGCATTGTGATGAATCACCTGAATGGTCTTTATACTCAGATGAGCCACCTGAAAAAAGACAGTTTCAGAGTACGTGTAGGTGATTATGTAAAGAAAGGGACAGTATTGGCTTCCTGTGGAAATTCGGGACGATCACCTGTACCTCACCTTCATTTTCAGGTGCAATTGTCTCCCGAAATAGGTGCTATGACTCACACCTATCCTTTTGGCTATTTTCTCGAGCTACGTGACAACAAACCATTGCTTCGTACAGGGGAGGTACCAAAAGAAGGGAGTATAGTATGCAATGTACCCCCTGCACCTTTAGTCAGTGATGCACTGATTGCAAAACCAGGCAGATTGCTCCGCGTGAGTCAGGATAACGAAAACTGGCAATGGCGAGTTGAGACAGATGCTTATAATAAATCTTACATCATTTGTAAAGAAACCAGATCGAGAGTATACTTTGATAACGACGGCACTATGTTCTACTTTACTGATTTCGAGGGAAAGAAATCGTCACCACTCTACTTTTTCTACCGAAGCTGTTTCAAACTGTTGCTTTCCACAACTAAAGATATTTTGGTAGAGGATTGGATACCGCTAACCAAAGAGCATCCTGTCGGCACTAAGTGGATTCAGGATTTGTTCTCTCCATTTATCCTGTTCACTCGTATCCGATACCAATCAGCACTTTCTGACACAGACAATATCCATTATCCGGAAAAAATGGTTTACCACATCGCGACTAAAGCATCGTTCCTCCATTTTGATCATCACAGAAAAGAGGCTTCGATAACTATTACAAGGAATCGCATCCAGATCACATCACAAAAAAAATCATTATGCATCGAATGGGATTAATATTACTACTGACAACTCTGGCGATATCAAACCTGACCGCTCAGGATTATCTGCGCCCCGAAGAGAAAGAGAGGACTCCCCAGGAAAAGATTGATAGTATGCGTATAAAATATATCGACAGTCTGACATATCGACAGTACCTGGACGGTGATTTTAGAGCACTTCTGGAGACAAGCAAAGAGGCCCTAAAAGAGGGCATAAGATTCTATTATCTCAACTACCGTACAGCTATCGCATACTACTCAATGAAGGACTATGTACAAGCAGCTGCGTTTTACAAAAAAACGCTTTCCGAAACTCCAGATGATCAGGATTTGAAAGCCGCTCTTTATTACTCCTACCTGCTAAGCGGACAGAATGAAAATGCTGCTATACTTGCCCGTACGATGCCCCCTCATACACAAGCAATTGTAGGATATGCACCCTCCAAGATGGACCACATTCTACTTTCGGGTGGATATCTGATGAACGAAAACAAGCCTGAATCAATTACTGCAGGAGGGTTTGATTCTCTTAACCAATACCAGAACATGATATTCTCTAGTTTAGGGATAGGGTTCAGACTGACTGACCGGGCTAAGCTTAAATTAGGGTACCAGTTCTACAATACCCGCTTTAAGCGCTCTGCTGCCTCAGCATTTATCATGGAGGGTGATCTATCGCAGCATCAGCTGGTTGCGGCACTCGAGTTCTTCTCACCTGGCGATATTACATGGGGATTTGCCGGAGGATATTACAACATTGAAAGCGCCGAACCGACATACGTCAGTGCAAATGTACCAAACGGACAGTCAAATGGAAGGTTAGGAAACGGAAACAATTTATACAACATCAATACTAACGTCAAAAGAAACACAGCCTTCTCGGTGCTGACATTTTTCAACAAAAAATTTGTCTATACTATTCCGGAAATAGCCCTTGCTTACTCTAACTTCGGCGGAATAAATCAATTCCAGGCAAAAGGTTCGCTTACTTACTACCCACTGGGAAACCTCAATTTCTATGGCATCAGTGCTGCTGCTATTGTTTATTCTCCCGATGGATGGACAAAAGAGCAGTATATTTTCTCTCAGCATTTTGGGGTAAAACTCTTTGATCCCGTTTGGCTCGATGCAAATGTCAGCTTAGGTAACCATCTGAATTATATCTCCGAACGTTCTTTTGTTGTGTATGACACCTATGACTCCATTAAGGGGCTGGCAGGCCTAACTCTATCTTGGTATCTGAAAAATACAATGTTAAGTGCAGGCTATCAGTGGCAACAAAAAGAGGGTTATGCCTTTTCGAAAAGCAATTACACCACTTATAAATACAACAACCACCTAATAAACATCGCATTGCTATGGAACTTTTAAATAAAAAAACAGGAATAATCTCTTTTCTGCTGCTTTTCAGCTTTAATTTATCAGCCCAAGTAAATCCTTCTCAAATATTTGCCGAAAGCTATCGTTACGAATCGTCCGGTGACTATGAGAAGGCAATTGGTGAACTGAATAGTGTTAACGGTTACGATTATCATAAGTTTTTGCGTTTGGGATGGCTCTATTACCTATCCAAAGATTATGAAACAAGTAAGAAGTTTTACAGATAGGCGACAGAGTTGGAGCCAATGGCTGTAGAAGCCCTAATAGGCCTCTGTTATCCTCTTGAGGCAGAGAAAAACAGTGAAGAGCTGGAAAAAGTATACAAGCAAATACTTACTCTCGACATGATGAATTCAAAAGTGAATTATGCACTTGGTAATATTTTCTATTACAGAAAAGATTTTACACAGGCGGAAATCTATTTTGATAAAGTACAACAAATGTATCCGTTCGATTACTATTCAACTCTGATGTGCGGGTGGACCAAATATTTTCTCGGCAAGAAAAATGAAGCGAAACGGCTTTTCAATATTGTATTGATTATCTCTCCGGCAGACCAGTCTGCGAAAGATGGACTTAACCTGTTGAAATAAAAAAAAATCAAACTAATAATATTCATCAATAACCCATCAATTCACTTTATATAACAAATGAATATATGTACATATTTCTTTGTATTTTTGCAAAAGATTTAAATGTAACAATACAAGCAAAACTATAAATATATATATGGAAAAAATTATTATTGTAGGCGGTGTAGCTGCCGGAGCAACAGCTGCAGCAAAGGTTCGCCGGCTCTCGTCCGACGCAAGTATCACGATGTTTGAAGCAGGACCCGACATTTCTTTTGCCAATTGTGGCCTCCCCTATTATATAGGTGGTGACATAAAAAGTCGTTCGAAATTGATTCTCCAAAGCCCTGAAAGCTTCAATGAACAATATCAAGTGGATGTACATGTGAACACACGTATAACCAACATTGACAGACAAAACAAAACTGTTACATCTTTGAACGTCAGAACCGGAGAGATCAGGAATCACAAATATGACAAACTGCTGCTGGCGCAGGGAGGACGTCCGATTAAGCCCAGGATTGAGGGTGCTGATCTGGACCATGTTTATACTTTATGGACGCTGAACGATATGGACAATATACAGCGACATATTGAAGAAAAATCCCCCAAGAATGCAGTCGTAATTGGCGGTGGTTTTATTGGTCTTGAGATGGTTGAAGCGTTAGTTAAAAGGGGGTTGAATGTGCATCTGGTTGAAATGATGCCTCACGTGATGTCTGTGATGGATGCCGAAACCGCAGGATATATTGAGCAGGAAATGCTTTCGTATGGAGTAAATATTCATACGGGAAAGAGTGTGACAGGGATTAAACCAAAATCGGTAAAATTAAACGATGGTACTATTATAAATTCTGATATGGTTCTTATGTCGATTGGAGTTCGTCCAACTTTACAACTTGCAACTGATTCCGGTCTTGAAATTGGCGAATCGGGTGGTTTACTGGTAAATGAATACTTGCAAACTTCAGATGAACATATTTATGCTGCAGGAGATATGGTGGAGGTAGAAAACCGGGTATCCGGCAAAAGGGTTAGAATTCCGCTAGCAGGACCTGCCAATCGTCAGGGAAGGATTGCTGCCGAGAATATTATGGGAGGCAAGCATACCTACAATGGCGCGATGGGAACATCAATACTTCGTGTATTTGAAGCTGTTGCGGGGATCACGGGTCTGTCTCTTAAACAAGCACTTGCTGAAGGCATTCCGGCAAATGCAATAGTTGTACACAAAGAGCACCATACTTCTTATTATCCGGGAGCAGAAAATGTATCGGTTATGCTGGTTTACAACAGTGAAACTGGTGCTGTGCTGGGGGGACAAACTGCAGGATACAAGGGAGCCGACCGTCGTCTCGACGTAATAGCATCTGCAATTGCAGGGAATCTCACTATACATGACCTTGCAGACATTGATTTTGCTTATTCTCCTCCACTTGGAACGGCTAATGATGTCATTAACATGGCTGCTTATACTGCTGAAAATCAGAAAAGCGGATTCAGTCCCTCAATAACAGTTGGCGAGTTGGATGAATGGGTAAAAGTTCAGAAACCGATTGTAATTGATGTGCGTGACATGTTTTCGTTTGAAAAAGGAAATATCGTCGGTGCCTACAATGTGCCACTTGAAATGCTTCATGAGGAACTTAAAGCGATCCCTAAGGATTCCAATATTTTAGTCTACGACGAAACAGGCAAGAAAGGTCACCAAGCGCTGCGCATGTTAAAGAATTCAGGCGTGGATAATGTATATAATATTTCAGGAGGGTTCATTTCATTACAACGCCAAGCCTATGCAACCGGGTTCCAAAACTTTCGGGTAAATTTACCAAAAGTGGAAAAGAAAACGGTAGATAAGAACAATGAAGATATTGTTATAGATGAGAAAAAAAACTCCTATATAAATACAAATTCCAATACACCTTTAGTGGTTGACGTGCGCACACCTATGGAATTTTCAGGCGGAGCATATCCGAACGCCATCAACATTTCGTTAGATGAATTAGAAACAAGAATAGATGAGCTTGGCAGCAAAGATCGTGATATCACACTTTATTGTGCTTCGGGAGCCCGCTCGGCTTATGCACAGCAGTTGCTTAGGCAAATGGGTTACACAAATGTAAAAAATGGAGGAGGACTGATGCAAATGATGAGGAAAAGATAAAAAAATGTGACCCCGGAGGGACTCGAACCCTCGACCCATTGATTAAGAG
>DHCC01000041.1:57982-100233 GCA_002398875.1 Bacteroidales bacterium UBA4912
CTACCAGCTGAGCTACGGAGTCATAAACTGACCGCAAAGGTACATTATTTCTGAAAATAAAAAAGGAACAATACTAAAAAGTTTGTTCCTTTTTTATTTCATTTCAATTTCCTTAGAGACTTGATAGTTCTGAACCTGCTTTGAACTTAGCTGTTTTCTTTGCCGGTATGTTGATTGGTTGTTTAGTGCGAGGATTGATTCCTTTTCTTGCACTTCTTTCTGAAACAGAGAATGTTCCAAAGCCTACCAATACTACTTTACCACCGTTTTTCACTTCTTCGGAGATTGCTTCCAATGTAGCGTCTAATGCTTTTTTGGAGTCTACTTTGCTAAGACCGGATTTCTCGGCGATAGCGTTAATTAGTTCTGATTTATTCATAAGAAAACGTAAATAAAAAAATTAAACACTCTTTAAGTCAAGGCTGAAGCCTATTTTGGCGTCAAATATAGATTATAAATCGAAAACAATCAAGAAAAAAGGTGAAAAGTATTTGATTTTTCTGAAAATTCACTATTTATGTGGTAAAAAACCTCATAAGCAAGGAAATAATACGTAATTTTGCGCGTCAACAGTAGATTACAATCATGAACGATTATAGAAGAAATAGTTTTGCCGGTGATTTGCCAATAGTAACAAAAAACCTACTTATAATTAATGTTATAGTATGGCTGGCTCAATTTGTTTTACTCAGGAGAGCAGATATCGACCTGACGCAGCAATTTGGACTGCATTTTCCTTTTTCTGATAATTTCAGAATATATCAGTTGGTAACCTATATGTTCCTTCACGACCCCTACTCTTTTTCGCATGTGTTCTTTAACATGTTCGCGGTGTTTATGTTTGGGCGTACACTGGAACAGGTGTGGGGACCAAAACGTTTTCTTACTTATTATATGGTTACAGGGATTGGTGCCGGACTGGTGCAGATTTTAGTGTTGTACCTGAGAATAAGTTCAGTTGTGCCGGCAGATATGTTTTACGCAGTTAACTCGGTTACAGTGGGCGCCTCTGGCGCAGTGTTTGGTATACTGCTTGCATTTGGTATGTTATTCCCCAATGCTCAACTATTTATCATCCCCTTTCCTTTCCCTATAAAGGCAAAATGGTTTGTAATTGGTTATGGTTTGCTTGAGCTGCTTTTTGGTGTATTCAACCGCACAGGCGATAATGTTGCTCATTTTGCTCACCTGGGTGGTATGCTATTCGGCATTTTTATGATTTTGTACTGGAGAAAAAAGGATAGAACGCATGGCAGATTTTATTGACAACCTAAAACTGAAATACAGAACAGGCAATGTTTTGACTAAGCTTATTTTTATCAATGTCTTGGTCTTTGTTATTTTAAAGGTGATTGATGTTATCTTCATCCTGTTTAATATTCACAGCCTCGATCTGATAACTTTCCTGGGTGTACCATCAAACTTACAATTACTAGTAAAAAGATTATGGACTCCCATAACCTACATGTTTGTACATGAAGGCTTTATGCATATACTCTTTAATATGTTGTGGCTCTACTGGTTTGGGAAAATATTTATGCAATATTTCACCGGCAGGACACTGGGTAGTTTGTATGTGCTTGGTGGACTTGCAGGTGCATTGCTGTATATTATCGCTTTCAACACTATTCCATATTATCTTGATATGGGCAGAGGATGGATGATTGGTGCTTCAGCTGCCGTGATGGCTATTGTTATGGGTGCTGCATTTTACAAGCCAGACCTGAGACTGAATTTATTGTTGCTGGGACAGATTAAAATCGTATATATTGCTATTTTTGCATTTGTACTCGACTTCTTATCTCTCGGAAGTCCTACCAACCCGGGGGGGCATGTTGCTCATATAGGAGGGGCGCTGCTGGGATATTATTTCGCCAGTCAATATAAGAACGGTAAGGATATAACTGCTTGGATGGGCAGTCTGCTTGACTGGGTTGCCGGACTATTTAAGCCCCGCAAGAAGAGAACCAAAATGAAAGTGACTCACCATAACAAAGCTAAAGAGTCTGATTGGGATTATAATTACCGAAGGAATTCTGAAAATGATGAGATTGATGCTATACTTGATAAACTGAAGAAATCGGGATATAGCGGATTATCATCTGAAGAAAAAAAGAAGCTTTTCGATGCCAGTAAGAAATAAAAAAAGGAGTTTTAGAGATGTAGTTAAATTGGTAATATTTGCTACCAATTTATTGGCTATTATACTTCTTTTCTGTTCCTTTTTGGCATGGAATGTTTCTACACTTAAAACAAACTTCTTTTCATACATAGGCCTAGGATTCGGTTTTATACTATTGCTAAACATAGCATACTTGATCTTGTGGTTGGTGTTGTTAAACTGGAAGTATGCTGCAGTAAGTATGATAGCCATACTGTTGTGCTATAAACCAATTACAACATTTTTCCCTCTTCACGTGAATTCCCCTAAACCTCCAAAAAATGCTATTAAGGTGCTTTCATATAATGTGCAAGGCTTTACTGAAGAGAGAAATAAAGATTCAAAAGAGCAGCCTATTTTAGATTATATTGCAGATACAGATGCTGATATAGTGTGTTTACAGGAGTACCTTGTGAGCAAGACAGGGCAGTCTATTTTCTCGCAACAGGATGTAAACCGTAAACTTAACCAGTACCCATACCGATCTGTAACAAGCTTGGAATCATCAGGAAAATATCATATCTTCGGTCTCGCATGTTTCTCGAAATATCCGATTGAAGCGACTCACGAAGTGGTTTTTGAGTCATCTTACAACGGTGCAGCCGTTTACACCATTAATATAAATGGTAAGAAATATACTGTGGCTAATGTGCATTTAGAGTCTAACAGTATAATGGCTGAAGACAGGAAATTATACAGTAATTTCCTGCAAAACACAGATTCGGTGAAGCTTGAAACTGTGACAAGCAATATTCGCAATCGCCTGGGCAGTGCATATCGGATGAGGGCAAAGCAGGTAGAACAGGTGAAAAGTTATATTGAAACCCAGGGTACGCAGGGTACGATAATTTGCGGGGATTTCAATGACACTCCTATTTCTTATGCTTATAACCAAATGAAGAAGGGATTGAAGGATGCTTATGTTTCAACAGCTTTTGGACCGGGTATCACTTATAATGAATACCTGTTCCTGTTTAGAATAGACTACATTATGCACAGCGAAAATATTAAGGCATATCAATCTAAGGTAGACAGAATTAAACACTCTGATCATTATCCTCTGAAGACATGGTTGGAGTTGGATATTGCAAATTAAAATGAGAACAATTGCTAAACTGATTGTGATCCTAGATCTGATTAAAATAATTAATTGGAATAGAGCAGTAATCCTGATGTAAAATTAAACAGTGTATCAAAATGTATAAAATAAGTAAAGAATTTTCGTTTTCGGCAGGTCACTCACTTTTCGGGTTGTCGGAAGAACATCCATGCAGCCGCTTACATGGGCATAATTATATAGTTACAGTTCATCTTAAATCGGATAGACTAAATCCTCAGGGATTTGTTCGTGATTATAATGAACTGAAATTCGTGAAAGAGTATATCGACAGTAATCTCGATCACAGAAATCTGAATGATATTATGGCGCCGCAAAATTCATCGGCAGAGAATATTGCAAAGATGCTTTTTGATGCTTTCAAACCTCACCTTCCGGAGTTATATGCCGTGGAAGTGAGCGAAACGCCCAAAACTTCAGCAATTTATGAGCCTTAACGTTAACGAGATATTTTACTCTCTTCAGGGTGAAGGTGGAAGAACAGGACAGGCTTCGATTTTTATCAGACTGGCAAAGTGTAACCTTGCATGCAGTTTCTGTGATACCGAATTTGAGAAGGGTGTTAAGATGACTCTGGAAGAGATTATTGATGAGATAGCTAAATATAATTGCAGATGGATAATCTGGACAGGTGGAGAGCCTGCATTGCAACTTACAGACAAAATTGTGGGATTTTTCAAAGAAAAGGGTTATTTGCAGGCTATAGAAACCAATGGCACAAAGAGAATCCCTGAAGGTATTGATTATATTACCTGCAGTCCTAAACAAAACTTCGAATTGGTAAAGGAACTGATTCCTGAAGTGGATGAACTCCGTTTTCCTATTCAGAAAGGTGATCCGCTTCCTGATATATCGATATTGCCAAAAACAGAGAGATATCTGTTGAGTCCAATATTTGATGATCTCAAAATCATTCAGGAAAATGTGGATTACTGTATTTCATTGATAAAAGATAATCCAATATGGGCTCTGAGTTTGCAAACACATAAACTTATCGGTATAAGATGACATGACAAATTTCAGGATTACCATACTCGGTAGCGGGTCTGCCATGCCTACCACGCTTCACAATCCTCCATCTCAATTGATAGAACTGAACAACAAGCTCTTTATGATTGATTGCGGAGAGGGGACGCAACTTCAGATGCGTAAATTTAAGGCACGTATGAGTAAGCTCCATTCTGTATTTATTTCGCACTTACATGGTGACCATATTTTCGGTTTACCGGGATTGCTTTCAACTCTTAGCTTGCTTGGGAGAACTTCAGACCTGAATATTTATGCTCACAAAGAGATAGATTTTTTGATAAATCCTTTTCTCACTTACATGGGCAAACATATAACTTTTAAAATTAATGTGATTCCGCTTAATCCTGAATCAGAAGAAATTCTTTTCGAAAATCAATCAATAAAAATATCCTCTTTTCCTCTTAAACATCGTATTGACACTAACGGCTTTTTATTTGAAGAGAAAAAATCAGCCAGTCATATAATAAGAGATATGATTGATTATCATAATATTCCCTTTAATTTAATTCATGGCATAAAGAGAGGTGAAGATTACATTACTCCTGATGGAGAAGTGATTAAAAATGAACTGCTTACCATCCCGGGTACTCCTTCAAAAAAATATGCTTATTGCTCAGACACTGCTTATGCACCTGAGATTGTACATTATATAAAAAAAGCAGACCTTTTATATCATGAAGCTACATTTGCTGAAAGTGAAAGCAAAAGGGCCGAAGAAACATATCATTCCACTGCTGGTCAGGCAGCACAGATTGCTAAACTGGCTGAAGTAAAAAAGCTTGTAATTGGTCATTACTCTTCCCGATATTACGAATTGGGTGTGCTTCTGAAAGAGGCAATATTGATTTTTCCTGAAACAGAACTTGCATCAGAAGGAAAAATATTTGAACTTTAGATTTTATATTGATGTACTGCTCTAAATTCTTATAGATGCAACTTTTTTTGATGCAACATAGTACTATGAAGCTTTTCTGTGTAGTTTTATTAACTTTAATATTCTCTGGAAGAATATGTTTTTCTGCTGAATCAAAAGAAAACAATATTTCTTCTATTTTACATGAAACAGCAAATATAGGGGAAACTTCAACTTTTCAGCCAACTTACACTATGCAGGACAGTGTAATAATCAAACTTGCTGAAAACCGTCTGGTCATTGAGAATCTTCCAAAAGAGGACATTCTGGAGATATATAATATCATGGGTGTGAAAGTTTATAATCGTAGGGTGAATGCAGGTACAAATGAATACATCCTTTCACTCCCAAAAGGTTATTACATCTTAAAAATCGGGAAATTAACAAAGAAAATAGCAATAAGATAAAATTTAATTCACTTTTTTCTATCTTTGTCAATTGATCGAAGTAGATAATCAGGTTATCATTCTTCTCAGGAGTTAAATAAATAGTTGATAGATAAAACTTTCAACTTGTTCAAACTAAAGATAAAAAATCAAGCATTATGAACATTGCAATTGTTGGAACTAGCGGAGCTGTAGGTCAGGAACTTCTTAAAGTTCTTGAACAGAGAAACTTCCCATTAGATGAATTACATCTTTTCGGCTCTTCAAGAAGTGCCGGTACATCATATAGTTTTAAAGGCAAACAGATTGTAGTTAAAGAGCTGCAGCACAACGACGATTTCAAGGGTATTGATATTGCATTTGTTTCTGCGGGAGGTGGTACATCAATCGAATTTGCTGATACGATTACAAAGCATGGAACTATAATGATTGATAACTCCAGTGCGTTCAGGATGGATGATGAAGTACCTCTGGTTGTTCCTGAAATTAATGGAGAAGATGCTTTAAACCGCCCAAAAGGTATCGTTGCAAATCCTAATTGCACAACATCTCAGTTGGTTATTGCTTTAAAGGCGATTGAAGATATTACTCATATAAAGAAAGTGCATGTGGCAACATATCAGGCCGCTTCGGGAGCAGGTGCTGCTGCCATGCAGGAGCTTGAGGAACAACATAGTCAACTTGTTAATGGTGAAAAGCCTACTGTTTCGAAATTTGCATATCAGCTTGCATATAACCTTATTCCTCAGGTAGATGTTTTTACTGACAACGGTTACACCAAAGAGGAGATGAAGATGTATCACGAGACACGTAAGATTATGCACTCAGATATTGAGGTAAGTGCAACTTGTGTTCGGGTACCGGTTATGCGTGCACACTCAGAGGCTATCTGGATTGAAACAGAACGCCCTATTTCTATTGAGGAAGCACGGGAAGCTTTTAGAAATGCACAGGGTGTTGAATTGATTGACAACCCTTCTGAAAAAGAGTATCCTATGCCACTTGGACTAGAGGGTACTGATCCTGTGTATGTAGGCCGTATACGTAAAGATCTGACAAATGATAATGGACTGTCATTCTGGACTGTTTCCGACCAGATTCGTAAAGGTGCAGCATTAAATGCTGTTCAGATTGCTGAATATATTATAAAACACTCTTAAAAAAATGTCTTAGACAAGACTCTTGATTATCGTTCAGACTAAATTATTAGTAATAATATATTTGAGCAGATTATCATTTAATTTAGATCAGTGCTCGGACGAAGAAAAAGATTATAAATCCTACCGTAACGAGTTTTAATAAAAGACCGGCCAAATAACCAGCAAAAGCTCCTGAAGCTTGCTGAGTGGCCGGTTTTAATTTATTACCTGAAATCAATGATCCTATCAAAGCACCTACGAAGGGTCCGAATATTATTCCCCAAGGACCAATAAAAAATCCAAACAGAAGTCCGATTGTAGCTCCCCATACAACTTTTTTGTTTCCTCCTCTTTTCTTTGTACCCCATATTGGTAGTACGTTATCAAGTATTGTAATAACAATTGTCACTACACCTAGAATTACAATAGTTGCCCATGAAATTTCATCCTGTGTGGAAGGTATAAACTTTAGTGCTAATAAAGAGCCCCAGCACAAAGGCAGACCGGGAAGAACAGGAGCAATTGTACCTATCGCACCTATTAGTAACAATATAACTGCCAGAATAATCCAGATTAAATCACCCATTATTTAATAAATATGGTTAGAAGCAAACTCTTGTTACTGTTTGTGTTATTGTTCATGCAAATGATCATGTTCCATTAGCACTCTGTGAGGAAGAGAACCGTGTCCTAATATCTCGATAGGACATGATTGATATGCATTTGTTAGCCATTCCTGAGAAATATCACTACCTGAATGATAGTGAAGTCCCTGATTGACACATGCGATATTTTTCACCATTGAGATTATTGTGCCTACATCATGTGAAACCAGCATGATAGCTATATCTTTGTTTATATCACCCAAAAGTTTATAGAAATTGGTCTCGAATAGTTTATCAACGTAAGTACTTGGTTCATCTAGTATTATAAACTTTGGATTGTCGATAATAGCCCTCCCGAACAATACTCTTTGCATCTGACCTCCGGACAGCTCTCCAATTGCACGGGGCAGAATCTCTGTTATCCCCATACGTTCAGCTACTTGCATCACTTTCTGCTTATCCCTGGAATTATATCTCCTGATTAGCTGTTTTCTTGGGGTAAGTCCTGACAGAATAACCTCTGAGACGGTGATTGGGAATTTTTTATCAATCTGATTTATTTGAGGAAGATAGCCGATATTCAGTGAGGGTACTTTTTTACCATTATCATAAAAACTAATAGTACCACTCTGCTGTCTAATGAGCCCCAGGATAGTTTTCAACAATGTTGTCTTTCCTCCCCCATTTGGTCCTATGATTCCTAAAAAATCATCTTTATAGATTGTTAGTGAAACATCCCTTAATACATTTGGCTTATTTTCGTAGCCTACTGTCAGATTTTCAATTTCAATGAGTTTATTCATCAGTTATTCTTCCCTTGATAAAATTTTCGCAATACGGATTAGCTCTTCGTCCCAGTTATAGTTTAACGGATCAATATCAAACACTTCGGTTCCTACTTCAGAAGCAATAACTTCTGCGTTCTTTTTATCAAAACCTTTCTGCATAAAAAGGGTGTTGATGTTCTCTTTTCTTGCAACATCAACCAACTCTCTGATCTGAGCAGGCGATGGGTTTTTTCCTTCAAACTCTATACTGTGCTGATGCAAGTTGTAATCATTTGCAAAATAGCTTAAAGCGGGATGATATATCATGAATGCTCTACCCGGCATATCCTTCAGAACATTGCTAATCAGCGAGTCTGTACTATCCACCTTAGCCATAAATCTATCAAAATTGATTCGAAACATTTCCTCATTCTTCGGATATGCAGATATCAAAGCATCGAGCATATTCTTAGAGAAAATCTTCACAGCTTTTGGAGATGACCACACATGCGGGTCCATTGATTCATTTGTATTATTTTCACCACTTTGAGTCTCGTGATTTTGGTTATCGTGACTATCACTTTGAATGTGCTGATGACCAATCATCAGATCAATTCCTTCTGAACAGTCAACAATCAGAACGTCAGGGTTATTTTCTGCTAAACGAGTGCTCCACGCTCTTTCGAAGCCAAGATCACCCACTTTGAAATAAATCTTACTCTTTGCCATATTCAGCATCACTGAAGGAGCCGGTTCATAAGTCTCGGGACTTGTTCCTGGAGGAACAAGAGTATTTATTTTGTATGTATCACCTGCAATCTGTTCTAAGAAGTAGCGCTGTGGTTCAATCGTAACCGTCAATAAATCCTTCTCATCGCTACCCTTCGTTTTGGAAGATGAATTGCAGGAAATGAATAGTAAGATTACTAATAGGAAAGGAAGATATTTTTGCATCTTGTTAATTTGTAGACAAATGTAATAAATTTCATGCTTTGATTGAAATAGTAAACAAAGATTTCATAAATTTGTTTATGGGAGCCATGTTACAACTGAATAATCTAACGCAATAGCCGTTACTGTAATGGCCATTGCGTTAATAAAATCGTATAATTTACTTAATAAGTATAAAATGCAGCATAATATAATTACAACTGATGATGGTTCACACACACTCTTTGTGCCTGAACTGAATGAACATTACCATTCAACTAACGGCGCAATTCAAGAATCTAATCATGTTTTTATCGAAGCGGGATTTAGACATTATTTAAATCAATCGGGAAGTGATCATCAACAACATCCTCAAACAGAGATAAATATTCTTGAGATTGGATTTGGTACAGGATTAAATGCTTTTCTGACTTTGCTCGAAGCTAAAAAGCGATCTATTAAAGTGTTTTACCATAGCGTGGAACTCTACCCTATTACTATTGAAGAAGCACAGAAACTCAATTACAGTGAGTTAGTGAAAAAGCCTGAGCATGAGCTATCATCCAGAGTCCCCGATGACGCTTTCCTGAAACTTCACTCATCACCTTGGAAAAAGGCTGTTGAAATTACTCCCTCCTTCACTCTTTTAAAACAGAAGTATGATTTTAGTAAACCCGAAGAATTCAAATCAAACCGACTATTCAACCTTATCTATTTTGATGCATTTGCTCCAGAAAAACAACCTGATATGTGGATACAAGAGATATTCAGTAAAATATATTCTCTTTGTGATATAAATGCTGTTTTCACTACTTATTGTGCAAAAGGAGTTGTTAGAAGAATGCTCCAAACTGCCGGTTTTAAGATGGAAAGATTACCAGGTCCTCCTGGAAAGAGGGAGATTTTGAGAGGTAATGTAGTTTAAAGTTTACATATCTTCCAAGGATAATCCTCTATATTCAATAATATAACGAGGAAATTTTGATGTAATATTTATAGATTTCTTTTTCAATAACTCAATATTAATTTTTTTTGGATTTCGTTTCACCTCATAAAACTCCAGACGCATATCCATTTCATTAACGGCTACAATGTCAATCTCATTTTCACCTTTATTATCCCAATAACCCTGAATATCTGAGTATTGCTTTGCTTCAATCAGTTTCTGACGAAAGTACTTTTCTAAAACTATACCTGAAAACCCTTCGTAATCACGTTCAACAATATCTCTGACATAATCATAATTTGAAATCTCAATTGCACTACGGTACTTATAATTAAAACGAAACCAGAAATTAAGAAAATTGTCCTCAATTCTATACCTGTTATTTCTACTGCCTTCCTTTGCCATAAAAGGACGTATGCGTTTTATAATATTAAAATCATTCTCTAAACGATCCAGATAACCACCAACAGAAATATTTAGGATACTCTCTATAGAGCTGCGGTCGTTCTTAGAAGAAGCAATCAATGAAAGAATTGAAAAATAATTACCATAATCTTTTCCAAACTCTTCAATTAAAACATCACGTCCCTCATTAAGAAAAAATGAATTATCCTTAAACATTTCATCTAATATTGCAGATTTAGTGAATGCCTCGCAAATTACAAGCAATTCAATATATTTAGCAACACCGCCTGTAACCATATAAAAAGCCAATAAATCCTCATTAGAATAATCTGTATTATAATCACTGAGAATCTCTTTAATAGTTTTTATATCAAAAGGTTTCAACATAATTTTCGAAGTAGCCCTACCAAACAGAGGCTCCTTGGAGTTCTCAAAAATACGCTTCATCATAGAATAGATTGAACCACACAAAATCAAGTTCAATTTGCTCTTATCCTTAAAAGAATCCCAGATATTTTGCATATCACTGAAAACCGACCTGTTTATATTTTCAAACTCTTGAAATTCATCAATTACTAAAGTGAAATTAATTTTCTCGGACAATTGCATAATCGTCTGAAACAAATCTGCGAATCGTTGAAAATTTCCCATTGAAAATCCCAATTTCTCCTGCACTTCAAGTGTAAACTCATTACACAAAAGAGCTTCGTTTTTCTTTGCAATAAAAAAATAAAGCACAGGTGTCTGTTTGAAAGCAACTTTCAATAGAGTAGTTTTACCCACCCTGCGTCTACCCACAACAGTGGTCATCTGCGCCGATGTTGCAGAACGAGATTCAATATTCTGCAAGATTTCAATCTCCTTGTTCCTGTCATAAAATTTCATATAACTGACATTTAACGTAACGGTCATTACTGTAACCGCCATTGCGTTAGCAAATATATGCAAATAATAAACATAAACAATGAAATATAATAAAAGACAATTAAAACTTAATTCAGGTATTAATTGAAAATCAGTAACTGAACAAGATTCCGATCTGTTTGTTTTTTAATTAATTATTTCTTTTATACCAACTTTTAAATTCAAACGTATGAAACTTAAATATATATTTCTTTCTATTGGAATTATGCTTACTAATCTGATAGTTGCTTCCAATTTTGAAACCGACACCTTTAAAACCTCATCAAACAAAGATGTTGTAATTACTTTCATTAAACATGGCTCGCTAATGCTCACCTACGAAGGTATGCATATACAAGTTGACCCAGTAATGATGTTTGCCGACTACTCCACTTTCCCAAAGGCTGATTTTATCCTGATAACACATGAGCATGGTGATCATCTTGATACTAAAGCAATAGACAATCTAACAAAAGAAAATACAAGATTAATACTTAATCAATCGAGTCGTGACATTATCTCAAAAGGTGATGTGATGAAAAACGGTGATAAGTTGCAGTTGAAAGAAGATATTCATCTTGAAGCTTTTCCGGCATACAATACTACAGAAGGAAGAGAAAAATTCCATCCACTACATCGTGATAACGGATATATTTTAACTATCGACGGTTTACGAATTTATATCGCAGGGGACACTGAAGATATTCCTGAATTGTGGGATTTGAAAAATATTGATGTTGCTTTCTTGCCAGTAAACCAACCCTACACAATGACTGTAGAGCAAGCTGTTAATGCAGCCGGAATGTTTTCACCAAAAGTCCTTTATCCATATCACTTCGGTGACACTTACGTTAATCTTCTAAAAACGAAATTGCAAAATACAGATATTGAAGTTCGTATAAGAAAAATGGAGTAAATCAATTCAATTTGTATTTTCACCTAATCCAACTTGTATCTTTTACCTAAAATATTCTATTTTCATTAAAACAATATTATGCAAACTACCCCCGAACACAACGAAAAGATTGCAAAAATCACATTTGCATCTGTCTATCATCATTATCTAACTAAGGTTGAGATAAAAGGAAGAACCAAAGAGGAGCTTCTGCAGGTAATAGAATGGCTTACCGGATATAATGAAAATAAACTACATGAACTGATTGAAAATAAGGCTACATTAAAAGAATTCTTTGAGAATGCAGAACTTAACCCAAATGCTCAATTGATTACAGGTATGATATGCGGCTACAGGATTGAAAAAATTGAGAATCCTGTCACACGGCAAACCCGTTATCTTGACAAACTGGTGGATGAGCTTGCAAAGGGAAAGAAGATGGAGAAAATACTCAGAAGGACACAATCTTTTAGTGAACAATAAGTTTGCCTAAGTGCAAATTTATGTTTTCTTTTGTTGTCTCAAATCAATTTTATGGATATAGCTGCACGACTTTCAGGTGCCGGCAAGGAGTATAAAACCGGAGAATCTACTATCGTTGCTCTGCAACCTACAACAACCGAGTTCAGGACGGGTGAGATAACTCTTCTTGTTGGTCCTTCCGGATCAGGCAAAACTACCCTTTTATCACTTCTTGGGTCTGTAATCTACCCAACAATGGGGAAAGTATGGGTGGGGGATACCTGTGTTAACGACCTATCTGAAAAAGAGTTAGCCAACCTGCGCTTACAACATATTGGTTTTGTTTTTCAGGGTTTCAATCTGCTTGCACCGCTAAATGCCCTTGAAAATGTAATGCAGCCACTTTTGCTTCAGGGTGTGAAACGAAAAGAGGCAAAAAGTAGAGCAATGAAACTAATCAGACAGTTTGGAATGGAAGACAGGATACATAATCTTCCAAAAAACCTTAGCGGTGGCCAGCAACAGAGAATAGCGATTGCACGCTCGTTGATTACTGACCCTCAACTGATTCTTTGTGATGAGCCTACTGCTTCACTGGACCATAAAAGTGCCAAAATGGTTATGGAGATGCTGAGTCAGCTCTCTATGGATAATCGGGCAGTTATTGTTGTAACTCATGACGTAAGACTAAAAAAGTATGCCGACAGAACTATTTACGTGTCGGAAGGCAGAATAAGCGAAACTGCCATTGAGGATGATTTCTAAGATTGAGAATAAATTCCAAGATTGAGGATGAATTCCAAGATTGAGGATGATTGTAATAAAGAAGAAGATTTTTAATATTTATAAGTATATCAGAATTGAGTTTAATTTTAAAGACTAAGAAATCAAATACAGATGAACAAAAAAACAGTACTTTTTTTATCCATACTTATGTTATTCTCCTGTATAAGTAAACAGGAAAAAGATGAACCTGAAGATACTACAATTGCACCATCATATATCGTAGGAATTGGCAAAGTGTTACCTCAGGGAGGGATTGTTGAACTGGCTGCCCCTGCATCGGGCATAGTTAAAAAGATAAATGTTAATCCGGGAAATGATATAAGTCGTGGAGATCTTATTCTTACTCTTTACAATGGTGATGAAGAGCTGTCGATAAAGGAGGCTGATCTACGCATTCAAACTCAGGAGATAGCTGTTGAATCAGCTAAGATAATACTGGATCAGGAGCGAATTGCTCATGCTGATCATAAGCGTAAACTGGAAGATACTAAAGAATTACTTGGTGTAGGTGCTACTACCGGTGAAAATGTAAGAACTATGCAAAGTGAATTCGACCAGAAAGCAGAACTGCTTAAAAAGCTGGAAAATGACTATCGGCTTCAACAGTCACAGCTCAGTGAGCTAAGAAATCAGCGTGCTTTAAGAGTAAATGATTTGGAGAAGACACAATTCCGTTCGCCGATAGATGGGACACTTCTGGATATATCACCACTCGAAGGTGAAGCAGTAAGTATGCACCAGCAATACGGCAGGCTTTCTCCCGACAAACCGCTGGTAGTAATGGTAGAAATAGATGAGCTGTTTGCTGACAAACTTGAAATGGGTCAAGCTTGCCAAATCAACCTGCATGGTGATTCTGAAGTATCTGCAACAGGTAAAATCAGCAGAATATCACCCGACCTGAAAAAGAAATCTCTTTTCTCAGACAGCGGAACTGATCTTGAAGATCGACGTGTACGTGAAATAGAAGTTTCCCTGGATGAGATAAACAAAACACTTTTTATCGAATCTAAAGTGGAATGCAGGGTACAAATAAACTAACCGAATATGTTATCTACTGCCTTTAAGTTTGTTCGCTTTGAAAAGTCCAAGAGCATGGGCATACTCACTGCAATTGTCATCAGCATTTATCTGATTGGCATTGAACTGGGAATGTTCTTTTATCTTGCAGATATCATAGGAGGGATTGTTGGTAATTCAAATCCACAGTACGCTCAGGTATTTGTGGTCAAAAAGCAGACTGAGAACGTTAATCAGTTATCCACTTTCGATATCAGGTGGGTAAACCAGATTAGAAGCATTGATGGGGTGAGTGATACGCACGGACTTGTGCTAACCAATGTTTCTGTAAGATTCCCTAATGGTAAAGATGCTCCTGCAATGATAATTGGTAGTGATTACCCCAAACTGGCAGCAGGCCCTTATCCTGATCTGGTACATTTAGGATCCGTTGAGAGCCTTGCTGTACCACAGGTTGTGTCTACCGATATATATGATAATAAAACATTGCGATACGATGTGGAGCTGGGAACACGCTTTGAAATAAATGGCAAGTCAGCAACTACAGGAGTAATTACAAAAGATGCAAAGGGTTTTACTTCTCCCCTGATATATACGACTGCCGACAAGGCTCGTTACTATTCGGGAATGTCACCTACACAGGTAAGCGGGATTATTGTTACTGTTCCTGATGCTACTAAAATAGAGTCGGTGACCTCAAAAATCAACCAAATCGCACCCGACCTGAAAGCGTGGCCTGCTGAAGATATAAGAACAGCTACAATAGTAAACGTGATGACTGCCAACAATATGGGAATGAGTTTCGCTACGTTGGTACTGTTCGGAATTATCAGCGGATTCTTTATTATCGGACTAACTATGTATTCAGTAACTTATGATCGTATAAAGGATTACGGTACGCTGAAAGCAATCGGGGCTTCAGGCGGATACATAACCCGTCTGGTAATCACACAGTCAGTTATTTATGCCATAATAGGCTATTTTGTCTCTCTCGTATTATTAATAATTTCAAAGATCGGTATGGCTAAAGGGGGACTAATAATTAGTCTAACCCCTGCCCTGTTAAGTTTCCTGTTTCTTACAACTCTGATTATCTCCGTGGGCAGCTCCTATTTTTCTATCCGTAAGCTAAGAAAAGTAGAGCCATCATCAGTATTCAGGTAATATTTAAATAATAAAACTAAATGTGTAAAACAGTAGTCACATACATACAAATTATACTTTTCTCTGCAATTGCAGTTGCGCAGGAACCTGTTACACTGGACAGGGCAATAAATTATGCAATGGAGCATTCTCCTGTAATGAGTGTCAATAAAATGAAGCTTGAAGAATCTTCTATACAGGTAGAAGAGAGCAGGTTGCAGTACATCCCCGACATATATCTGTCAGGTGATTTAAGGAGGAACCTTATTATTCCGGCAACACCTGTACCAGCAAATGTTTTCGACTCTTCTGCAGCTGAAGGTGAATTGATGTACCTTAAATTCAATACAAAGTGGAACTCATCAGCGGGCATTAATCTGAAATATGACCTGTTTAATCCTGAAAAAGTAAACAGTGTCGCACAGCAACAACATCAGTTGAGAATTCAGGAATATGATACTGAAATATCCGAAGCAGATTTAAGGGAAAGGGTGGCTCTTGCGTATGCAGACTGCGTTATTGCTAAGGAGCAGATGAAACTACTGAAAGAGGATCTTGCTTATTACGAGGAGCTCATGAATAATGCCAATCAGCTTTTTATGAAAGAGAAGATTGGACTATCTGAAAAGAATGATGCACACAGAGCTTATAATGAATCGATAGCTGCATACATCGAAGCTGAAAAGATAACAGGGGACACGAAAGCAGAATTACTTTACCTGATTGGTATGGATGTGACAACTGAAAACGTTGAGACTCTTACTTTAAGTGAAGATATCCCGGCACTGCTGCAAAAGATGGAAAAGGAAGTTTTGACTAATAATTCTGTTAACGTCTTAGAGATAATGCGCCAACAAGAGGTGACTGATCTTGCAGCACTCAAAGTGAAGTCGGCACGATTGAAATATGCACCTACCCTTTCGCTTAACGGGTATTACGGAACCAACTACTACAATAATGAGCTATCTCTTTTCAACAACAGATTCTGGAGAGGGAACAGTTATATAGGTCTTTCGCTGATGATGCCCATTACCAAATCGCTCAACACCTCAAAAGAGGTGTCACGACTACGTTTGCAACAGCGAATGGAGGCTGAAAACCTTCGTGACATTCGTAATAAACTTGAGAAGGATCGACTGAACGAACTTTCACTCCTACAAGTGAGACAGGAGAACTACAAACTGAGTAGGGAAAACTGGGAACTGAGCCATCAGAACTCAAAAGCAGTGCAGTTGCAATATGAAAAGGGGTATATAAAGCAATCAGAACTGCTAAACGAACAACAAAAGATAAAGCAAAGCAGATACAGTTTTCTGCAGGCAGCTTATGATCTGTTCAACAGTCTGATTTCCATAAATTAAAGCTTACTCTTTCTGGTTAATATAAAGTTGTTATATTAAATTACACACAACTTATATTACCTATTTAATTTAAGCAATGCCTCATCTGTCGCATTAAGTAATGGCTCAATAGAAATAGATGATCCAACAGCATTTCTCATCCATAGCTGAGGTATTATTCTACCCTGAGTATATATACGATCAACCTCTTCGGCAATATTCTTTCCTTTAACCTGTTGCTCAATCTGGAAGTCGATCAGATGCCCCATTGGGTAGTTGGGCAGATAAAGCGGATAGTCAATCATGTGAGAATAGATGCCAAGCAGTATCTCATCTTCTCCGCCGATAATGTCTGCATAGTACTCATTCCATACACCTTTGGCAATAGATATCACTGCCTCTTTCAACTGTGCCGGTGTAGCATCAGGATTAGCATAAAGCCACTCCCACACCTGGATATCGACTAGTGATACGCCCATAATCTCATAACTTGACCAAAAATTGTCAAGTGCCAGATAATACTCATCGTCAGGATTGGGATTTTGTAAGCCAAGCAATTCCAGGTCACGCTTTTGGAAGAGGAATGCAACTGCTTCTGTAAATGAAGTATTAGGTACACCGTTTAGCACATAATAATCTACATCATTCATGGTTATAGTCTGCTCTACATTATGACCAAACTCATGGACTGCAATATTATAACCCTTGTAATCCATACCGTTATCACCTATCCTGGTGCGCAGTCTCGAAACATCATTCCGCATAGCTGCACCCCAGGCATGGCCTGCACCGCGTGAAGCATCAACTGTTACAAGTGAAGATATCTCATTTGCCTTTTCAGGTGTCCACCCAAGCTTAACTAATATATTCGGCAGATCTTTCTCAAGTGCCTCAGCATTTGGATATTTGGCTGAAGTAAAGTCTGTCAGTTTATCTTCAGAAAGAGCTTCACCTGCACTAAATCCGTTATACCAAATATCAAAGGGCTCTAACTTTCGACCAAGTCTGGATTCAATAAATGCTGCAACTTCTTTCACCTGAGGTGATGAAATCAACCCTTTAAACAGCTCTTCAACATCCTTTTGCGTTATCTCCATTGTGCCGTTAAATGCACGGTCGAGTTGCGTCGGATAATGAGATGAATATGGATCCAGTTTTCTCATTACATGAAAGTTCTTCAGGAATACCTCATATCTCCTCAAATCCTCAGCAGGGGAATCAACAACTTCATTATCTCTTATTTCGTTTGAATATGGATTCCAAGTAAACGCATCATTATTAATCACATTCAATGGAATAGTCTGATCAACAATACGCTTCATCACCTGATAAATCATACGTTGTTTTTCCAGACCCTTCTCATGATCAGCATAATTTGATTTAAGCTCATCACGCAATCCCCAGTGAGAAATCAGTTTCATTCCGTCGGGGAACAATTGTTCTCCCGCTTCATTCCGCAGCATATCCATACTGATATTATAATCTGAGATATAAGCATCAGCCTCAGTAAGTGTTTTCGATATTTCCTGCTGAATTGTTGCAGGTACTCTTGTTGTAAACCAGTCACCCATACGCGCATAAGCCCACTCTTTGCGACTCCAGTTTTCTCCAAGCTCAGTTTTCTCATCAAGTGAATAAAAGGGGAAGTTGAGTGCAGTCAGAAATGCAATTTTATTTGCATACATATCATCATTTATGTGTGCTGATGCATCGTAACTGCCAAACATCATGTCAACTGGTGTAATATCGGGACCAACCAGCTGAATAGGCATTTTCAGTTCTACATCCATTTTGTGGTAATAACCATATATCACTTCAAAATTCTTTTCAAGTGTATTAAAGAGAGTAGTCAAATCTGCAGCATCGCCCACAAAAGAGGTTTTGCAAAAATCAGCAAAATCATCCGCTGTTCCGTCTGACTCTCGCCAAAGCGCGGCAACTTGTTTCACTCCTCTTTCAATTCTGAAAGCGTTCTCTTCTCCAAATAAATCTTTCAGTTCTGTTATTACTTTTTCAGCATTTGAATCTGATATAAAACCTACTCCTGCTCCTTGCATATCATTACTGTTTGCTTTATCTGTGTTACATGCCATAAATCCTAATATTAATGAGGATAAGACAATTAATAATAAATCTTTCATTCTGTTACGTGATTATATTTTCTTAATATCTGCAAATTTAATATTGTTAAATTGATAATTGAAGAAAAAGAAATAAAAAACAGGGAATAATTATATCTTTGAGGATCACTAATTGTTTTTAAATGGGACAGCTGATTATTCCAAACGAAATTTTCTTCTCTCATATCATGGAAGAGATAACCGCCGGGAACAGCGTGAGGATACCGTCTAAAGGAAACAGTATGCTTCCATTTATTAAACCTACAAAAGATGAGATCGAATTAAGCCCGCTTAATGAAAACTCAATCAGCGTGGGAAATATTGTTTTGGCTAAGACTGCGGATAACGGGTATGTTGTTCACAGGATTGAGAAAGCTGAACCGCTAAAGATTACCTTACGTGGTGACGGAAATTTAACAGTTCGCGAAACTTGCAATGCAAGCTCAATTTTTGCTGAAGTAACCTGCATTTACAGGGGTAACAAAGTGATAAAAAAAACCAGTATAATATGGAAGTTTGCAAAATCCTGTTGGTTCTCATCACCGCTACTGCGTAGGATTTATCTTGGAATATACCGAAGAATTAAGAGATTATAAAAATCTATATGAATAACCCTGCCAATCCCCTTTTTCTTGAACTAATTCGTTCTGCTATATGGAACAGAAAGGCTGATGAGAATCTCTTTAACGATGTAAATGAATCGGTCTGGAAAGAAATTATAGTTTTTGCAGAATCACAATCGGTAAGTGCACTCATTTATGATGGCATCTTAACACTGCCGAAATCAGTCTGGCCTGACAAAAAAACAGTCTACAAGCTTTTTCTTCAAACGGAAATAATTGAAAAAAGGAATCAGAAGTTTATAGATGAACTTAAAAGTATTTCTGCTGAATACAGTAAAATCAACTGCCAGTTTATACTACTTAAGGGTCAGGGAAACGGTTCACTATACCCTAATCCTTCACATCGCAGTCCGGGAGACATTGATCTTTATTTATACCGTAAGGACGACTACCTGAAAGCTAATAGATGGGCAGTATCCAATGGATTTAAACTGGAGGATGAAAACATTCATCACCAAGGATTTGAATACCACGACATACATATAGAGAATCACAAGAATATCTGTTTCTTCGGAATAAAAAAATATGACAGACTGATTGATGAAAAAATTAAGGATATCATTCAAAAGAATATGTTCGAAAAGATCGATCTGGATGGATTAAGGGTTAAAATACTTCCTGTTGAACTAAATGCATTTTATATTTTCTATCACCTTTTCCATCATTTCATTCATTTAGGTATTGGAATGAGGCAACTGTGCGACTGGACTCTGTTTATGAAAACTTATTCCGCTGATATAAACAGTAAAAGCTTCAACGAATTGGTTGATTCTTTTGATTTAACCTACGCTATGAAATCATTTGCATCATTTACTGTTAAGTACTTAGGGGCAAAACCAGAATACTTTCCATTCGAGACAGATATTAATAATAAATATGTGGATATCATTTTAGAAGATGTTTTCAGTGGAGGCAATTTTGGCTATGATCTATTTAAAAAGAGAACCTTTCACAGCGAACTGCACAGGAAATGGTACTCTTTCAGGTTCTCAACAAAAAGGATTGTTAAAATTGCCGATTTGGCACCTGAACATATAAAACCTTTACCATTTATAAAGTTGAATACGAATCTTAGATTGCTCGTAAATACCATAAAGAATAATATTAGATCGGTATAACATTACTCTTATAAAATCCTTATTTAAAAGGAGAACATAAGACCGAGTTAAGGACGAGATAAGAGTCAAGTAAGAGTAAAATCAGGACGATACAGTCTAATTTTACTTTAAACAATTTAACCATACAGCATGTTTATCTATTTAAGTAGTTCTCTGCAGAACCGCCTCAAAATTAACTTAACTAAATCAATTAAAATATGAACAGAAGGAAATTCATTAAAAACTCATCACTTGCCACTGTCGCAATGGCTTCCGGATTAAACACTTACGGACTTGCCGCACCTCGCACTTCCCAAAAAAGGGTATTAAGATTTGGTCTTGTAGGTAGTGGGTGGTACGGTATGGTAATCGCGAAAGCAGCACTTAAGGCAGGAGATGTGGTGATTTCTGCAGTGGCGGATATAGACAGCGAACACCTTAGCAGTAGTATTACGGAACTCACCTCGCTTCAAGGGAATAGTCCACAAGGGTTTAAAGATTACAAGCAGTTGCTAAACTTAACGGATCTGGACGGAGTGATGATTGGAACGCCTCCTCACTGGCACGCACTTCAATTTATTGCTGCATGTGAAAAAGGGCTGCCTATCTATTGTGAAAAACCGCTTGCTTATGATGTTGACGAAGGAAAAGCAATGGTGGAAGCGGCTAAAAAAGCAGGGAATATTGTTCAGATTGGTTTTCAACGAAGACAAAACCGGGCTTTTAAAATGGCTAAAGAGCTAATAAGGGGTGGAAAAATTGGAGAGATCCACCAAATAGGAGCTCAAATACATTACAATCCGTCAACAGGAGACACTACCCTTCAGGATCCACCTGCATCACTCGACTGGGATAAATGGTGCGGACCGGCTCCTAAACTGCCTTACAGTCCGGCTATCGGTCATAATACATGGCGACTCGAAAAAGAGTATGGGAACGGACATCTTGTTGATTGGGGAATTCACAATATTGATATCATCCGCACAATAATGGATTTTGATATGCCTAAAACAATACACGCCACCGGTGGAATTTATAAATTGAAAGGTAAGATCACTACACCGGACACACTGACAGCAACAATGCAGTTTAATGGCATTCCGATAATTTGGCAACACAGGCTTTGGGGAACAGGCGATATAGATCCTCAGTTTAATAACGGAGTTTTCTTTTATGGAGAAAACGGTACTCTGTTTGCTTCTGATAACCGACTGGTAGTGAAACCCAACAATCGTGAAGAAGAACAGGAAGTTATTGAAATACCTACACCTGACATGCAGGATAATCATGTTGCAGAATTTGTAAATGCTGTGAGAACAAAGAATAAAAATCTTATTAGCTGCACCATCGAAGATGGCTTCAAATCTACAGCAGCAGTGCAGCTCAGTATGATTGCTTATGAAACCGGTGAAAAGCTGGTATGGGATAATCAGAAAGGGAGCATTTCAAATAATACAGAAGCAGCTAAATTGCTTGCAAGACCATACAGACAAGGATATAACAGACCGAAGATATGAAGACACTTTTATCAACTATTTTATTAACAATGACTTTTTCAATACACGGACAACAAATAAATTTGATTGCAGAAGACGCAGTAATCGAAAAATTGGGTACCGGTTATTCTTTTACTGAAGGACCTGCTGTTGCCCCTGATGGCAAGGTTTATTTCACTGATCAGCCTAATGATCGAATTTATGTGTGGGATGAAAATGAGGATATAAGTTTATGGCTTGAAGGTACAGAAAGGTCTAACGGAATGTACTTTAATAATGACAATCAGCTGATTGCATGTGCCGATTTGCACAACAGGCTGGTTGCATTTAATAAAGAAAAAAGCATGGAGGTACTTTTTGAAGATTACGAAGGTAAGCATCTTAACGGTCCAAACGATGTGTGGGTAGCTCCTGACGGAGGTATGTATTTTACCGACCCATATTATCACAGAAACTACTGGAAAGAGGGGCATACTGAAAAACAGGATTCAAGAGGAGTATATTATCTCTCTACTGATGGTTCAGTAAGCCGTGTTGTAGATGATTACATACAGCCAAACGGGCTTATAGGCACTCCTGACGGTAAATATTTGTATATTGCAGATATTAATGACCGCAAGATCTGGAAATATGATATTGATGCCGACGGAATGCTAAGCAATAAGACCTTTTTTGCACCGGAAGGCTCTGACGGTATGACAATTGATGATAAGGGAAACATTTATCTGACTATGGGAAAATTGTGGATTTATTCTCCTGAGGGTAAACTGATTCAGGAGATTGAATTTCCTGAAAGTCCTTCAAATGTATGCTTTGGAGGAAAAGAGAGAGACACCCTTTTTGTTACTGCACGAACATCTGTTTATAGTCTGAAAATGAATGTAAAGGGAGTACAGTAGGCTAAGAAGTTTTAATCATCAATTTAAAAAAAAATGATAAAGAGCAAATTAAAATAATCAGAATTAATAGATTAATATACACAACAGGTAAACAATAAAACATGAACGAAATCAATAAGTATGTAAAGACCAATGAAAAGCGTTTTCTGGACGAACTTTTCGAACTTATACGCATTCCTTCAATCTCTTCACTGCCGGAGCACAAAGAAGATATGTATCGTGCTGCAGAAAAATGGAAAGAGATACTACTGGCTGCCGGGGCAGACAGGGCCGAAGTTATGGAGACCGAAGGTAATCCTGTAACTTACGGCGAAAAGATCATTGATCCAAAGGCACCTACCGTGATGGTTTATGCTCATACGGATGTGATGCCAGTTGACCCGATAGAAAAGTGGAAAACAGATCCTTTTGAGCCGTTAGTTAAAGACGGGAAGATATGGGCTCGCGGTGCTGATGATGATAAAGGGCAGTCGTTCATGCATGCTAAAGCATTTGAATATCTGGTAAAATCAGGAAAGCTTGAATGCAATGTGAAATTTCTGATTGAAGGAGAAGAGGAGATAGGTTCTCCCAATCTGCCAAAGTTCTGCAAGAAGCATAAAAAGATGCTGCAGGCTGATATAATCTTAGTATCTGACACATCGATGATTGCACCGGATGTGCCATCTATTACAACAGGACTAAGGGGTTTAGCCTATTGGCAGGTTGAGGTAACAGGGCCTAACGTAGATCTACATTCAGGATTATTCGGTGGTGCTGTAGCCAATCCCATCAATGTGTTAGCCAAAATGATAGCACAGACTATGGATGATGACGGCAGGATATTAATCCCCGGATTTTATGATGACGTAGTTGAAGTGTCTGAGAAAGAGCGCAAAAAAATGGCAAAAGCACCTTTTTCACTTAAAGATTACAAGAAATCACTTGAGGTGAAAGAGGTCTTCGGAGAGAAAGGTTATACAACTAACGAGAGAACAGGAATAAGACCTACTTTTGATGTATGCGGCATCTGGGGCGGTTATACAGGCGAAGGAGCAAAAACTGTACTCCCATCCAAAGCTTATGCCAAGATCAGCACCAGATTGGTGCCCAATCAAGATCACAACAAGATAGCAAAAATGTTTGTGGATTATTTTGAATCCATCGCGCCTAAGTCTGTTAAGGTGAAGGTTGAATACCTGCATGGGGGACCTTCTTATGTTTGTCCTATTGACCTTCCTGCATACAAAGCAGCAGAAAAAGCGTTCAAAGATGTATATGGAAAAGATCCTGTACCTGTACGCTCTGGAGGAAGTATACCCATCATTGCCACTTTTGAAGAAGTTTTGGGTATCAAGTCTGTGCTAATGGGTTTTGGTTTGGGATCGGATGCAATCCATTCACCAAATGAAAATTTCCCACTTGAGCAATTTTATAATGGTATCAGAACAATACCTCTATTTTACAAATACTTTGCAGAAGAAATGAAAAAATGACAACTTATACAACTTTATCTGAAGCGATTAATGATTTGGCTAAAAAAGGCTATACCGAAAACTTCAACATTGAAAGTGACAGTATAGTGTGTAAAGAAAGCATGATACGATTACGACCTGATGAGTTTGAGATTGATGAGGTATATCGTTTTCAGGAAATGTCTGATCTTGATAACGAAAGCATATTATATGCAATTTCATCACCTGTAAACAATATCAAAGGGTTATTGGTAAATGCTTACGGCACCTATTCAGATAGTGCCACTACAGAATTAGTAAGGAAGCTTGAGCATAAATAGACACTGTTTATTTCACTACAACATATACATTGTAGTGAGTGTCAACTGTAACAGGAGTAAGCGAAAGGTAACCGGAAATAATCTTTCCGTTTTCAACTTTTAGTGGTAACTCCTGTTGCAGTTTCTCATGGAAATTAACAACACTACCTGGTTTCTTAAAATAATCTACCACAAACTTTCCCTCACTTTCGGGACTCATAAACTGATTATGAAACAATCGTGATACAACACCCATATTCATTCTCATGTTTATCTCAACAGAAGGCTGAATCTGAAATCCTTTAACTGAATTGCAAATCATCATGTCAACACCTGCGTATCCTTTGTAATCAGGAAACAATTCAGCAAGTTTTATCATTAATGATTCTTTCAGTTGTTTCAACAATTCTATAGAAACATATTCTGCTAACTTTTTCTCGATCTTTTCATCAGAAATCAATTGATTCCCCTGATATGCACCCGAAGGTGCAGAGCAGAACAAAGAGTAACCCGTGAAATTGACGATTCCATATTCCAGATAAAACTCCATTGCAAAATCCACAACTTTATCAAGTACCGGTTCTGCAACAACTCCCCCCTGCCCTTTGATAACACGTTTGCACCAATCAGTTTGTTTATCAGTGATTTCACCAAATATCCAAATCAAACCTTTACCACTACCGGAGACAGGCATTTTAAGAACTTTATTTCCAGGTGTAGATTGTAAGTATGTAAGCAAATCACCTAATTCTTGAAAATAAAAGCTATTCCCACAGTAATCACTATTTTCAAACTTCAACTCTTTAAGTAATTGAACTGCATTTTTCCGGCTTGAATAATCTCGTAGTATTTGCAACTTTTCGATAGTTGGTAATTGACTATCAGTAACTTCATAAGACTTCAGTTTTTTGCATAATGCTGGATTCCAGCCCCAGGGGATTATCTCCTCATCCGGTCGTAAAGAAATATCATTGTATGAAATCAGTTGAGTATAAATCGGAAATAACTTTTGAATGGTTTCAAAATACTTCTGATTTGCTACACCTTCGGCAACAAGCATATCGCGGTCAGAATACCAGACAGGTAAAACAGCAAGATCCTGAGCCATTTTTAATATACTCGAAGGTGGCGTATAATTGGAGCTGAAATTAGCAAGTGCAAGATCATGCTCAGGATTAAAAATATATATCATCCCTGATTTAAATGTACTCTTTAATCTCAATCTCACCATTTAACGCCAAAAGAGCATTTTCAGCTAAAGCTCCCATCTCATCCTGCCCTGGATAAACATATACGGGTGCAATCCTGTAAACCCTTTCAATTATCATATTACAAAACCATTTACTATTTGCTATTCCGCCTGTAATCAGAATACCGTCAACCTCACCCTTTAAAACTGTTGCCATTCCACCAATTTCCTTAGCTACCTGATAAGCCATTGCTGCCAAAACCTCCTGATATTTTTTATCACCATCTTTTGCTTCTCGTTCTGCTACGTAAGCATCATTTGTACCCAGATAAGCCATCATTCCGCCTTTGCCGACAATCATCTCTGCCATTTTATCATAACTGTAGATACCACTGAAGGCAACTTTAAGCAACTGCCCTACCGGCAATGAACCCGAGCGTTCAGGTGAAAATGGCCCGTCACCGTCAAGTCCCTGATTTACATCTATAACCTTCCCTTTATAATGAGCGCCCACTGTTATTCCTCCACCTAAATGAACAACAATCAAATTCAGCTCCTCGTATTTTTTCATTATAGATTTAGCATGTGAGCGGGCTATAGCCTTCTGGTTAAGAGCATGAAACACGGACTTTCTCTCAAAGATGGGGTGTCCTGAATATCTGGCAAGTGGTTGCAACTCGTCAACTACAACAGGATCCGCGATGAATGCTTCTGCAGAAGGAATCATCTTTGCAATATCAGCTGCTATAAGGGCACCAAGATTACTTGCATGCTCGCCTCTTTTGCATTCCAGAAGGTCATTTCGCATAGCATCATTGACACGGTACACACCAGATGCTATGGGCTTAACCATTCCGCCACGACCAATTACTGCATCTATTGTCTCTACAGGTACATCAGCACTTTGCAGCTCTTTATAAATAACATCCTTTCTGAATTCGTACTGATCTGTAATCCGTTTGTACTTCCGCAAATCTTCCGGAGCATGTTTAATTGTTTTTAGAAAGATAACCTTCTCCTGCTGATAAATAGCAATTTTTGTTGATGTGGAACCGGGGTTAATGACTAATATACGAGTATTTGTTGCCATATTTTTGTTGTATAAGATTATCTTTAACTAATTCTGCATTAATGTTGCCAAAGCTATTGAGAGCAATTTGCTTTTATCGTTATCTGAACGCGAAGTTAAAACAATTGGAGCAGATGCACCCACAATTATAGCAGCAGAATTTGCACCACCTAAAAAATTCAGTGCTTTATAGAACATATTTCCTGCTTCAATATCAGGAACAATAACGATATCACAATCACCTGCGACTTTACTATCAACACCTTTATGAATTGCTGCCTCCTTGCTGAAAGCAATATCAACAGCCAACGGACCATCAATTATGCATCCTTTTATTTTTCCTTCAAGGCACATCTCTTTTAATGCTGCAGCGTGAAGTGTTGCTTCCATTTTGGGGTTTACTGTCTCAACAGCAGCTACTACAGCCACCTTTGGTGTTTTAACACCTATCTGATGGCAAGCAGCAACAGCATTATTAATAATCTGCACTTTATCTTCAAGTGTAGGAGCAATATTCATTGCAACATCTGTCACACAGAATATTTTATGGTAATATGGCGACTGAAAAAATGCAATATGGCTAATAAGTCGCCCTGCTGATAATCCAATCTGCTTATCAAGCACAGCTCTCAATAGGTCGCTTGTTTTGACACGTCCTTTCATAAGTATATCAGCTCTGCCTGTTTTTACCATTTCTACAGCTATCCTTGCAGAATCAACATTATTATTGCAATCAATAACTTCAGTATTACCCAATTTGAAATTCACATTACGTGCAATTCGTAATATTTTACTCGCATCACCAATAAGAATAGGAGTAACAATTTTCTCTTCAACTGCGCTTTTCACTGCAATTAATACATCCTCATCTTCTGCAGCTGCAACAGCAATATTTCGAACTGTCTTTTCTTTTGCAAGTTTTATAAGTTCTGATAACTCTTTAATCATCTTAATAATTTTTTATTCCCTTTCAATTACCAACACCCAGTCACGCTGTTTAGTGTCAGGTGGAGTAAAAGTATGAGTTCCCGAAGTAAATTTACCTTTAATTTTATCATACAAACCTGTCACAGGGTTAAACCAGGATACATTTTTAGGAGTATTACCAAGTTTATCTAAATCAATCTTAATCGGCAGCGGTTGTGGCAAATACACCATGGCATAGGTTGCTGCATGGTTTCTGGTAGCAATAATCTGGTCTCTGTAATCAGTTCCCCTTTCAGAAACAACTAAACTGTTATCCTCTATCCTATTAAAATCTTTTTGTGACAGCATCAGGTTCTTAATGTGATATAAATGACCCGCAGCCTTGGCATTAAGTGCATTCTTCCATCCAATGATAGTATCACCAACCCAAACAGGAGCGTTTCTGGTTGTATCAAGAAACTGCCATATTTGATGATGACCATAAGTTGCACCTGCACCTCCGGCAAATACTCCTCGATAAATGCGAGCTCTGACATCGTAATCGTTAAAATATCCTCGTTCCTCTCTTGTCCATTTTCCGTCCCAGACATTCACAGGATGATCTTCATAACAAGGCTCTAAATCAATTACAGGACGCTTTGGTTCCCTTGCCAGATCTATGGCAATAGTTTCCCACGGTTTTACGGTTCTGCTGCCGTGACCACTTTGCAGAGCATGCATATCTAGCCACTCCTCATCAGGGAAATAAGCAGATGTCTCAGGCCATCCCGGGTGGTATGCAATAAACACATCCTTTCCGTAAGAATCCTCAATTGCTTTTGCCATAGCACGCCAAACAGGACGATCATCATGCTTTTTCCCGCCACGCTCGTAAGTTGCAGCCCTGTCACCTCCCAGAATCCATATAATATTCCACTGATTCTTATATCTTTCTGCCAGCTTCTTTGTGTAATTATATGCACCTTCAGGATTATTGTTAAAGACCATGGGACCATCTCCCCAATTATAAGCAACTTTATCACCCCAGGTAGGTAGTAACCCTATATAAATATTACGATTTGCAGCTTCTTTAATAACGAAATCCAGATGGTCCCAGTAATCATACTCATCGTCATTATCAGGACTATTCCCCGGAGTTACTGCCCATTCAAGTGTTTCCAGATCTTTAAAGGGCATATCACCATACATATTTGGTTGCCGCAAACCGTTAAGCTCGGCAAGAGCTACCGCCATTATTACATTGAACTGCTGTTCCTCCCTTTTATCCAGATAATGAATTACCTCTTCCCGCGTAAGTCTGTGAAAAAGCTCCCAGCCTGTATCAGCAAGCCAGAAGAAAGGTTTACCGTCATTTTTAGTGATTAAATAACTTTTTGAAGAATCAACCCCAATTTGCCCTTTAAGAGAAAAAGTTGAAGGGAGAAAAAGTATCAGTAATAATAATAACCTCGGTGAGAAGTACTTTTTCATGTTTTAAAAGCATTTAAGTTTTAAACAAATGTAAATACTTTTTTTAAGATGGGCACCCTCCATTTTACTAATTATCTGATCAATTTTCTTTTTGTTGTTTATGTCTTTTGATATGCCCTTGTTGATCTGTTTTAAGTTCGGCCTCCTTCATAATATTTAAGTGATTTTTATTATGCTTATTGATTTATAGTCTGTATCTTTAAATTCTTTACAAGATATGATTACCCGAACTTTAAACCTCTTTAAACAGAACAGTATGAAAAAGAAATTTTTTAACACGAAGATTTATCGGAATGATTCTGCGACTGAATTTATAGTTGAGAATGGTAAAATCACACAGGTTGGAACTAACTTACCAAAATGTGATAATGAAATCGATCTTGAAGGTAAACTTATTATGCCTCCCTACGTGGATCCTCACTTGCATCTTGATTATGTATATACAGGACGTAATGATGGCGGTAATGTTAAATCGGGAACACTATTTGAAGGGATTGAACGTTGGCACCACATAAAAAAAACACAAGGTATTGGTGATGCTAAAAATCGTGCACTTGAGGGAATTCGTGAGGAGGTATCGCACGGAATTCAGTATATCCGAACACACATTGATGTAACCGATCCCGATCTGACCGGGTTAAAAGCCATGCTTGAGCTTCGTGAGGAACTGAAAGATAAAGTAACAATTCAGATTGTTTCTTTTCCTCAGGAGGGTATGTATGCTTATAAAAATGGTTATGAGCTGGTAGAGGAAGGACTTAAATTGGGTGCCGATTGTGTTGGTGGTATTCCGCACTTTGAGTGGGCAAGAGAAATTGGAGAAAAATCTGTTCACAGCACAGTGGAGCTTGCTATGAAATACAACAAGATGATTGATGTGCACTGCGACGAAACTGATGATGTGATGTCACGGTTTCTTGAACTGCTAAATGCTTTGGTTATGACAGAGGGAATAGGTGAAAAGACAACTGCCAGCCACGCCTGTTCTTTTGGAAGTGCCGACAACGCGTATGCTAACCGTATGATTGGGCTGTTTAAGAAGAGTAAAATCAACTTTATCACTCCTCCCACCGAGAACGCGTACCTGCAAGGACGTATGGACAATTATCCAAAACGACGCGGATTAAACAGGGTTAAGGAACTTCTTCAAGAGGGTATTAATATCTGTTTTGCTCAGGATTCTATTAACGACCCATGGTATCCTCTCGGTAATGGCAACATGATGAATGTGTTAGATAATGGAATTCACTTAACTCATCTTGCATCTTACAATGAAATTGAGAAATCATTTGATCTGATCACATATAATGGTGCAAAAACAATGATGATAGATGATTATGGGCTGGAAGTTGGAAAATCGGCCAATTTTATTGTTCTTAACGAATCTGATGAGTTTGAGGCTATACGCAAGAGAGTTGGGGTATTAGCATCAGTGCGCAACGGTGAATATCTGTTTAAGCGTACTCAACCTACTTATGATATTCCACTTAGTATTTAATCGTGAATATATGATAAAAATAATAGAAGGTAGATTTAATTGATTTTGAGCTGTAAATATAATGATGTTTATTCGTTTTATATTCAAAATAAATTTTGAAGTGCTGCCCTGTCGTTTATACGAATGTTTCTTCGTTCAACATCTATGACACCTTCTTCTGCCATCTCCATCATAACTTTAACGAGTGCAGGGCGAGATACACTGAACAGTCTGGCCATATCTTCTCTCGATGTTTTCAATTGAAATACCTTTTGTCCTTCCGATTCTTTCAAGAGGTAATAAGCAAGTTTTGCACGTATCGTTCGCAGGGATACCAGACGTAATTTTTCTGATAAGAAAAACACCTTATTGGAAATATAAGATAGGAATGTGTGCATGAACGATTCGTATTTACGCATTAAAAGGTAAACATTGTCTTTGGGTATAGCTATCACTTTACATGAACTTTGACAAGTAGCAGATACCGGAGATCTGTTATCAGCGGCAAAAATAAAACCTGTGGCTATGGGGTTTGGTGCTTTTATATATTCAATCTGCATAAAATCACCTTTTTCGTCAGACATCTCTGTCGATACTTCACCCTTTATTAAAATAAAAAGAGTTTCACTTAAAGAGCCCTGGGTTACAATAACATCATCTTTTTCATATTCTCTGACAGAGAACTGCAGATCGTTAATAAACTCATCACGCTGATTATCAGGGACAGAACTGCACAATGGGCATTGAAATATCATTTGTGAATTCATTGAATAAAGGTAGTCTGGGTTCATAAATTAAAGTATTTAAATACTATTTTACAGACAGTAGTTTAGAAAACTAAAATAGCATATTTTTCATTATTGTCATAATTATTACACTTTTTCCACATTTTTATTCTTTTCTTTGTTATTGATGTGAAAATCTTTAAAGTTAGCAACTATGAGCAAACTGAGAGACTTTTGGAATCTAATCAGACCACGTGGCAGCTGGAAATTTCCGGCAATTATAATAACCGGCGCATTTGTGGGGATATTTATTTACACATTCATTACTTCCCGTGCGTACACATACCTTTCTGATGATCCGGCTACATGCGTAAACTGTCATGTAATGTCACCTTACTATGCCACATGGATGCACAGCTCACACGGCAAAGATGCTACATGCAATGATTGCCACATTCCACAGGATAACTTTGTTAATAAATACTTCGTTAAGGGTCTTAACGGATACAGGCATGCGGTTGTATTTACAAAACGCACAGAAGATCAGGCCATGCGGGCGTTACCGATAAATTCGCAGGCAATCATGAACAACTGTATAAGATGCCATACACAGTTGAATACTGAGTTTGTTGAAACAGGTCGTCACAGCTGGAGAGAGATGCAGGAAACAGGCGGAAGCGTATGCTGGGACTGCCACAGAAATGTACCTCACACACGCAGCAGATCTCTTTCCTCAACGCCTCATGCAAGGGTTCCGATGCCAGAGAATAACATACCTCAGTGGCTGCAGAATCTTACGTCCGATAATTAATAAGAAAACATAAGTAACTAACTGTAAACAAATATACTATGAGCAGCAAACAAGACAAAAACAAGATGAAGCCCTGGGTTGGCTGGTTACTATTTTTTGTTACAATAGGAGTAGTATTCCTGCTTGGTATGCTAGCAGCATCCATCACACAGCGAAGAGCAGAAATCACCAGTATGATGTACAACAGAATGGTTGACATCACCGGCATCGAATCGAGAAGTGAAGTTTTCGCAACTGACTTTCCACGTCAATATGAGTCTTGGACACAGACAGCTGACACCACTTTTCAAAGTGAGTTTAACGGCAGCAGTATAGTTGATGTTCTTGAACAACGCCCCGAAATGGTTATTCTATGGGCAGGCTACGCTTTCTCTAAAGATTACGGAACACCAAGAGGGCACATGAATGCAGTAGAAGATATAATACACACATTACGCACCGGTGCACCGATGACAGATGAGGAAGGACCTCAACCGGCTACCTGCTGGACCTGCAAGAGTCCTGATGTACCCCGAATGATGGACTCAGTTGGTGTTGCCGAATTTTACAACAAAACGTGGGCACACTGGGGGCATGAAATCGTGAATCCTATTGGTTGTGCCGACTGCCATAATGCTGAGACTATGGACCTACAAATCAGTCGCCCTGCTCTTATTGAAGGTTACGAATCTATGGGATTGAATATTCAGGAATCCACACATCAGGATATGCGTTCTCTTGCCTGTGCACAATGTCATGTTGAGTACTACTTCACACCCGAAGGCAAATATCTGATCTTCCCCTGGCATAACGGAATGACAATGGAAGGAGCAGAGCAGTATTATGACAGCATACAGTTTGCAGACTACACACACGCTTTAAGCAAAGCACCCATTATTAAAGCACAGCATCCCGATTACGAAATCTTTAAAACCGGAATCCATGCTCAAAGAGGTGTCTCCTGCGCCGATTGTCACATGCCCTACACTTCAGAAGGAGGTATAAAGTACAGCAGTCACCATGTCAGAAGTCCCCTTGCCAGCATGAATAATACCTGCCAGGTGTGTCACCGAGAGACAGAAGAGGACTTGAGAAACTCAGTTTACGAACGTCAGCGCAGTGCTAATCAGATTCGTAATCTTGTTGAAAAAGAACTTTCCACTGCTCATCTCGAAGCACAATTTGCTTGGGAAAAGGGGGCAACAGAAGCTCAAATGAAAGATGCCCTGCAACTGATTCGTCAGTCACAATGGCGCTGGGATTACGCTGTAGCTTCACATGGAGGCTCATTCCATTCACCTGTTGAATTCCAAAGAATACTTTCATTGAGTCTCGACCGTGCACATAAAGCTCGTTTTGAGATTTCAAAAGTACTGGCAGAGCTTGGTTATACAGGTGATGTACCGCTGCCAGACATCTCAACAAAAGCAAAAGCGCAAAAATATATCGGACTAGATATGGAAATAGAAAGATCAAATAAGCAATATTTCCAGGAAACTGTAGTTCCCAAATGGTTGAAGACAGCTAAAAACAACAATAGACTTGTAAGTCTGAAGTAAATTTCAGGAGAAATATTTTACAGATTAGAAATCTACATAAATTTAATGAATGAGTAGTTCTTCCCGCAAAATATGGGATCGTCCATGGGGATACCCAGAAGGTTTTATTGTTGCTGCAGGAGTAGTATTTGCCGGGATATTGCTGCAACTGACAACAGGTAAAATAAATCCTTTCCTTTTTGCTTATCCAGTAAATGTATTAATTGGAGCTCTTTTTATAACAGCACTTCTTTTAATACATTTTATCTTCAAAAACAATAAAACAGTCAGGTGGCTGTCAGGTGTATACTCCACACTGCCGGCTATTGTTATACTGCTTATCCTTTGTGTTATCCTGGGATTCACACCTCAATCTTCTCATACTGCAGAAGAGGGTCAACTACCAATAGACTTCTTTTCTACACTGGGATGGTACCAGTTGACAACTTCATGGCCTTTTATACTTATCTGTTTTTATTTACTGACAATCTTAGGTTTTACTATACTCAAGCGTACAACCCATAAACAGGCTTGGAGAGATATAGGCTTTTACCTGAATCACCTGGGACTGTTCATCGCATTACTTGGCGGGATATTGGGGAGTGCAGATCTGATGAGAATAACAATGACAGTTAGTGAAGGTAATGCTGAATGGCGTGGCACCACAAACAAGGGTGAAATTATTGAGATGCCTTTAGCAATTCAGCTGGACTCATTTGTAATTGAAGAATATGAGCCTAAGCTTGTTGTAATAGACAGTCAGACAGGCAGAATATTGCCTGAATCTAAACCCGAAACGTATATGTATGAAGGCGTTGGAAGTAAAACCCAACTTGCCGGCATATCCATTGAAGTGACAGACTATCTGCCTAATGCAGCTATTTTCAGAGACAGCACACATTCAAATGTTGTTCCTATGCTAATGGAAGGAGCTACAACAGCAATCAAAGTGACGGCTACACCTGAAGGTGTGAATCAGCCTGTAGAAGGCTGGATAAGCAACGGAAGTTATCTTTTTCCGTATAAAGTTTTACAAATAGATGAAAAAAGAAGTCTTGCCATGCCACCACAAGAGGTAAAAAAATACAGTTCTTCTGTAACTCTTTATACTGAAGAAGGTCATACAGAAAATGCTGTAATCGAAGTAAATAAGCCTTTATCGGTTAATAACTGGATGATTTATCAATACAGTTATGATGACTCGAAAGGCAAGTATTCTGACACTTCAGTATTTGAATTGGTTTATGACCCATGGCTAAAGATTGTATATTCCGGTATATTTATGTTATTGACAGGCGCAATATTCCTTTTTGTAGCCGGACCTGTAAGAAAAAGCATTGAGGAAGAGGAATTAGAAGAAATAAAATCAGATAAAATTAAAGCATGACCTGGGATTCGTTTATATATTTTTCGTTAGGATCAGTTTTTTTGTGGGTTATCAGTGATATTATTGCATATACAAGTAGAAAAAAAACCATACCAATATTATTTAGAATTGCAGGACTTCTTTTATTTTCCATATTTATTGCCGGACTCTGGGCTTCTCTGGAGCGCCCTCCATTGCGCACAATGGGTGAAACCCGACTTTGGTACTCATTCTTCCTCTCTTTAGCCGGATTACTAACATATCTCAGGTGGGATTATAAATGGATATTACCCTCCACAACTCTCCTTTCCTTAGTATTTATAATCGTAAATATTGCAAACCCGGATATACACAACAAAGTGCTTATGCCTGCACTTCAAAGTCCATGGTTTGCTCCACATGTTATAATTTACATGTTTTCATACGCACTATTAGGTGCAGGAACGCTAATTGCAGTTTACTATCTGGTGAAGGAAAAACAGATTAGCAATACCAACAGAATTATGAATATGACGGATAATATTGTTTACGCAGGATTTGCTTGTATTACATTAGGTATGCTAATGGGTGCAATATGGGCAAAAGAGGCATGGGGTCATTACTGGAGCTGGGATCCTAAAGAAACATGGGCTGCAGCAACCTGGCTTGGATATCTTGTATATATACATTACCGACTCAAAAAGAGGTCATCCAACAGGACATCAATGATAATTCTGATCATTGCTTTTGTATTACTTCAAATCTGCTGGTACGGTGTAAACTATCTACCCTCGGCACAACAGAGCATACACACATATTCTTGAAACTTATAACATCCTATTTATTGAAAGAATCGTTGTATTATTTTCATTAATTTAAAAGAGAAATATTCTTTTAGCTTTTAAATTGAGTGCATCCAATTCAAAATGATTATTTTTGCATAAAATAAGAATAAAGCTATGTCAACAATTCGTTTCAAAGCTGTAGTAGAAGCATCTAAAAGAGTACCCGTTGAAGTAGTAACTCCGGGACAATTACCCTCAGAATATTTTGGTAAATATGTGTTCAACAGGACACAAATGTCGAAATATCTCTCCAAAGAGACAATGAAAACTGTTCTTGAAGCTATAGACCAAGGTGTAACTCTCCATCGTGAAATTGCTGACCATGTTGCTGCAGGAATGAAGATGTGGGCAATAGAAATGGGTGCTACTCATTACACACACTGGTTTCAACCTTTAACAGAAGGTACTGCTGAAAAACATGATTCTTTCATAGATTATGTAAACGGACCCGGTGGTGGAATTATTGAACGATTTTCAGGCAAACTATTAGCGCAACAGGAACCGGATGCTTCAAGTTTTCCTAGCGGAGGTATCAGAAACACTTTTGAGGCAAGAGGTTATACTGCATGGGATCCATCATCACCTGCATTTATAATTGACGATACTTTGTGTATTCCTACAGTATTTATATCATACACAGGAGAGGCACTTGACTACAAAACACCTCTGCTCAAAGCCCTTTCGGCAGTTGACAAAGCTTCTGTTGAAGTATGTAAACTTTTCCATTCTGATGTAAAGAAGGTCTACTCTTTTTTAGGTTGGGAACAGGAGTTTTTTCTTGTTGACCAGGCTTTATATGCTGCAAGACCGGATTTAAGTCTGACAGATCGCACTCTAATGGGGCACGAAAGTGCAAAGAATCAGCAGCTTGAAGACCACTACTTTGGTGCAATACCTCCACGCGTGGCTTCTTTCATGCAAGAAGTTGAGTTTGAGTCCTATAAATATGGCATTCCTCTGAAAACCCGTCATAATGAAGTGGCTCCCAACCAGTTTGAATTTGCCCCGATATATGGTGAAACAAACCTGGCAGTTGACCAAAATCTGCTTGTGATGTCACTTATGAATAAGATTGCTACAAAACATAATTTTAAATTACTGTTACACGAAAAACCTTTTGCAGGTGTTAACGGATCAGGAAAGCACAACAACTGGTCACTCTGTACAGATACCGGTATTGGGCTATTTACTCCGGGTAAAACGGCAAACGAGAATCTTTTGTTCGTAACATTTCTTGTTAACACCCTGTTAGCTGTTTACAAACATAACGCTTTACTAAAAGCTTCGATTATGTCGGCCAACAATGCACACCGGCTTGGAGCAAACGAAGCACCACCTGCTATTATATCAGTTTTTCTTGGCAAACAGATTTCAGCTGTACTCGATAAAATTGAAAAAAGCTCAGATGATGATGATATAACAGTTGACGAATTAAAAAAAATGAAACTGGGTATAGCACATATACCTGAGGTTTTAATAGACAATACCGATAGAAATCGCACATCACCCTTTGCTTTCACAGGCAACCGTTTTGAATTCAGGGCAGTAGGATCATCTGCTAATTGTTCATCTGCAATGACAGCTCTTAATTCTGTTGTTGCTGCGCAGTTAATCGATTTCAGGAAAGAGATTGATCACAAAATGAAAAATGGTATGAAAAAGGAGGAAGCTATCTTTGATACTCTCCGTAGTTATATAAAAGAATCCAAACCCATCCGTTTTGAAGGTAACGGATACAGTGAAGAATGGAAAGAAGAGGCTGAAAAAAGGGGTCTTAACTGTGAAACAAGTGTTCCTCTAATTTATGATGCATATACATCTGAACAAACGATTGATATGTTTGAAAGTATTGGAGTACTAAATAATAAAGAACTCCATGCACGCAACGAGGTCAAATGGGAAACATACACGAAGAAAATCCAGATTGAAGCACGTGTTTTGGGTGATCTGTGCATGAATCATATTATTCCTGTAGCTACTGAATATCAGTCAATGCTACTTGACAACCTATATAAGATGAGGGCTGTTTTCGAGAAAGAAAAAGCTGATAAATTATCTAAAGAAGATGCAGCATTAATTGAAGAAATAGCCGACCATATCTCTGCAATTAAAACTAATGTAGATGATATGGTTGAAGCCCGTAAATCGGCAAACAAGCTAGAGGACGCACGCGAAAAAGCCATTGCTTACCACGATAGTGTAAATGTCTATTTCAATGTTATCAGATATCACGTTGACAAATTGGAACTGATTGTTGATAATCAAATGTGGACTCTTCCTAAATACAGGGAACTGCTTTTCATAAGTTAAGTGTTTTGCAAAACGCCATGAAAATAAAATAATATTTGGCTTGTTTAGATATTTTTATTTACCTTTGGCAAATCTAATAACTTTACAAAAGAATAATTGAATATTTTTATATCAAGAAGTCCTAAAATATAGACCAAACTTTAGAATATAAAGTTGGTTTTTTTGTTTGTCTTACACAGGCAAAATAAATTGGAAAGCGATCTTAATTTAACATAATAAAAACATAATTAAAAAACAATGAGTGACTCGGGGTTTCTGACTATTGACTATATCATAGTTGGAATTTACATGCTTCTTCTTGTGAGTTTGGGCCTCTTCCTTTCGAGAACAAAGAAAGGAGAGGAGAAAACCGCAAATGATTATTTCCTAGCAGGAAACAAGCTCACATGGTGGGCTGTGGGTGCATCCCTTATAGCTGCGAACATTTCAGCAGAGCAGTTTATAGGGATGTCTGGATCAGGTTACAGTATTGGCATATCAATAGCTGCTTATGAAATTATGGCAGCGGTAACACTTATTATTGTTGCCAAGTTCTTGTTGCCAATAATGTTAAAACAAAAAATTTATACAATTCCTCAGTTTCTGCGTGAGCGCTATAATGAGGGAGTAGGAGTTTCCTTTTCAATCTTCTGGTTATTCCTCTATGTTTTCGTTAATCTGACATCTGTAGCATGGCTTGGAGCGATAGCTATTGAGCAGATTCTGGGCTTTGAAGGATACAGGATGCAGATTGTTTTGGCTCTATTCATTATTGCAGGTATATATTCAATTTACGGCGGTCTTGCTTCTGTAGCATGGACAGATGTTCTGCAGGTGTTCTTCTTGGTAGGAGGTGGACTTGTCACAGCATACTTTGCACTTGAAGCGGTATCTGGAGAAGGCAAAGGAGCTTTAGACGGTTTGGCTATCATTTTCGACAAGGTCAAAAGCATACCCGATGACACCCACTTTAACATGATTGTGGATAAATCAAAATCGCCTGCAGCATTCAAGGACCTTCCCGGTCTCGCTGCCATAGTGGGAGGTGTTTGGTTGACAAATATTGGTTACTGGGGTTTTAATCAGTATATCATACAGAAAGGATTTGCGGCAAAAAGTACTAAAGAGGCACAGAAAGGGCTTATTTTTGCAGCTTTCTTGAAAATATTGATTCCTTTTATCGTAGTAATTCCTGGAGTTACAGCTTATGTAATGTACAATTTCCCACAAGATATTCCTGGTATACAGCAAGGCTACTTCGACATGTCGGGAGCCATCAATGTTTCCGATGACGCTTATCCATGGTTAATCAGAAATTTTGCACCTGCAGGTATCAAAGGTATTTCGTTTGCTGCACTCGCTGCAGCTGTAATATCATCTTTGGCATCAATGCTTAACTCTACATCCACTATATTCACAATGGATATTTATAAACAGCATATAAAGAAAAATGCAACTGATAAACAGTTAGTGAAAATAGGACGAGTTACTGCTTTGCTGGCTTTAATCCTTGCTCTTATTGCTGTAGAACCGCTACTTGGAGGTCTTGATCAGGCATTCCAGTATATCCAGGAATATTCCGGATTTATTTACCCGGGTATTATAGTTGTATTTGGTTTGGGTCTTTTATGGAAACGCGCTTCTTCCAAAGCTGCAATATGGACATCAATTCTTACCATACCTATGGGAGTATTGTTTAAAGTAGCTTTACCTGATATGCCTTTCCAGTTTAGAATGGGATATATTTTCATCATTCTCTTTATAATATTTGTTGCTATTACTTTTGTTGACAATAGCAAAGAGAAGACTGAATTACCTGCTGAAAAAGACAGGAAGAAAATGCTTAAATGGGCTAGAATTTCACTTGCAGCAGCAATTTTCTTTATTCTAAGTGCAGCTATACACAAAATATTGCTTGTAAGCGGTAGCACTAATGAGACTGTTATTTATCTTGAAAATATTGGTTTTGAAGCCTTCTTCTTCTTTGGCTCACTGATTCTCTCAGTATCGGTTTTCTTGTTCTCCAATTCAAATGATCCATACAAAGACAAACAGTCTGTGCCTATTAATTTAGATCTTTTTAAAACTGATAAGGCTTTTGCATTAGGCTCTTTGGCAATATGTGCAATGGTAACGATAATCTATGTTCTGCTTTGGTAAAACATTGCTGAGAATAGATATTAATAATATTAATCAAGCCATAAAGATGAATGCTTTATGGCTTGATTTGTGTTTTAAGTTTTAATTTATCTATGAAAAAAGCCATACTATTTATTACTGCCTGTATTCTCCAGTCTGTAATTTGCCTGTCGGCACATAATATTAAAGTAAACACCATTACAGAAAAAGGGGCCTGGTGCTGGTTTGCAGATCCTAGATCTATTCATCACGAGAATGAAAGCGGAACGATTAACAGTACATACATAGGTTATATTGATGTTAACGGTTATATAAAAGCTACACAAATAGACCATCTGAATAACAGGACTAGCGAGGTTATGATACGCTCTTATTTTCAGCCGGATGACCATAACAATCCCACTTTTCTGGTGTTGCCGGATGAACGAATAATGGTTTTCTATTCACGTCATACAGATGAGTCATGCTTTTATTATCGTGTATCCAAAAGCCCTGGGGATATCTCCACACTGGGAAAAGAATTTCGTCTGGAAACATCTAATAACACTACTTACCCTTCCCCATTTATATTATCGGATGATCCGGATTATATTTATCTTTGCTGGCGTGGAACAGCATGGCATCCTACAATTGCAAAGCTTAGTATGCCCGACATTGATGATGAGGTACATTTTGAATGGGGACCCTATCAGATAATGCAGTCTCAAAATGGTGCCGGTGGTGTGCGACCATACGCCAAATATGCTTCAAATGGAAGAGACAAGATTTATCTGGCATATACTACTACACATCCCGATAATCAGAGTGAGAACTGGATTTATCTTAATTATATAGATATCAATCAAAAAACACTAAATGACATCAAAGGGGATAAGCTTTCGACTATTAATGGGACAGATTTACATGAAGTAGATATTACTCCTGCATACAGGGATAAATTTCCTTATACAGTAGTTGATGACACTCCACTTCGCAATTGGATATGGGATCTGACACTTGACAAAGATAAAATACCTGTAATGACAACTGTCAGAATCAGTAAAGATAAATCGACGCATGATTATTATCATATTAGATGGACGGGTGACAATTGGCAGAAAACGTTTATCGCTAATGCAGGTGGACATTTTCATCAGTCTCCGGATATAGAGAAATGTTATAGCGGAGGATTGGTAATAGATAAGTATGATTCCCAGACAGTTTACGGATCAGTACCGGTGAAAGGTATACATGGATTAGTTTATGAATTGAAAAAATACACAATAGATGACAATGGGGTGTTGACTTCTGAAGAGCAACTAACCTTCGATTCACAAAAAAACAATGTCCGCCCATATTCAATTGCCGATAAAGATTCTGAGAACTCGCTTGTATGGATGCAGGGTGATTATTATGACTGGATCGTAAGTTCTCAGCGACCACAAGGATTTCCAACTGCTATTAGGACAAATATGAATCTTCCAGAGGAGGCAATTGATCTGAAAAGAGGGTTGCTAATAAATGAGAATATAGG
>DHCC01000041.1:100411-101538 GCA_002398875.1 Bacteroidales bacterium UBA4912
AAACTTACTGCAGTTGAAAAAAGGACTTTTAGAATTCCTGACTACAACTCATTTACAATTGCTCTAAGCGTTACTCTTGATAAGGAGAACTATGGGGGTGAATTAGTAAAGTTTGCAGGACTTACTTATTTAATCCCATATAAAGATATGCCTAAACCCTATCTGCAAATTGGAGATAAGATATACAGAAGTCATAATATACTTGGCAATTCGGACACCTGGAAAAAAGTGGAAAGGTCTACTAATGGAGTTTGGTATCCCCTACAAAAACTGGAACAAATGCATTTGGTTTTTACTTATGATCAGGGAATACTCAGAACATATATAAATGGAACACTCGACCAGTCGGTTTTTATAAATGATCTACAGCTCTCAGATTTAACTACAAGGGGCTTAAACGGAGTAATTAATAAACTGTTAGTCTACAATCGCTGTTTGTCTCAGATGGAAATAAAAGAGCATTTAGGAAGCATTAACTGATATATACAACAATGAAGGTTGGTAATCAATCCAATAATTAATTGCAAAAAACAAAATATGTATATAAAAATATTATCTTTACTATTTAAGCTCCTTTATAGGTGTAATGCTCTAAAATACACAGATTGATATTTATAACACAGAAATTTAGAATAAATAATTTAGAATAAATGAAGAACAATTTTCTAATCATTTTACTTGCAGGATTTTCTTTGCTGAATATCGGATGTGGTGCAAATTCATCTCTTAATAAAAACAAGAATGAAGCAGCTATCACTTCGAAAGGCGAAGCATTAGATATCCTGCGTAAGGTGAATGATGCATGGCAAGGAAACAACCCGGAACACAGAAATGCTTTCTGGCATAGAGCAGCTTACCATACGGGTAACATGGCTGCTTATGAGGTGACGAAAGAGGAAAGGTATCTTGACTTTTCTACTGCCTGGGCTGAAAAAAATGAATGGAAGGGTGCTAAATCAGACGACCGCAGCAATTGGAAATATTCCTACGGCGAGACAGATGACTTCGTGCTATTTGGTGATTGGCAAACCTGTTTTCAGGTGTATGCAGATTTGTATAATCTTGACCCTGCAGATCACAAGATTGCCAGGGCAATCGAGGTGATGGAGTATCAGATGAGTACTCCA
>DHCC01000004.1:0-18049 GCA_002398875.1 Bacteroidales bacterium UBA4912
TAAAATGTATATAATAGATTGTTATTAAGTTTTAATTTCAAATTCCTATAATAAGTTAACTTTAATGGAATAGGCATAAATACAAAGATAACATTTTTTTTATTGAGAATCCCAACCTATATGGTGACATTTTCGGGCAGGCAAAAAAAAATCACGTATGCGAAATACGTGATTACCTAAAACTAATCTTATGAGAATGAAAAATCTCTTTTTAAGAGACCAGGGTGGAAAACGGGGCTCGAACCCGCGACCTTCGGAACCACAATCCGACGCTCTAACCAACTGAGCTACAACCACCATTTTGTTTTGCGATTGCAAAGATACAACTTTTTTAGTTATTATGCATCAAAAACCTCCAAATTTTTAAAAAACTGATACTGGAAATTATTACTTATAAAAAATTAGTATATTTGGTGTTGTTTTAATCAAAAGAACCGAATAAATGGAGAAAGGAAGAGTAAAACTATCCATAATGGGGATTTCGTTCAGTCAGGTTCAAGCCGGCGCTTATGCACTTATATTTTCTGAAGAAAATGGTATACGCCGTCTTCCAATTGTTATCGGAACACCCGAAGCTCAGTCAATCGCTATTGTAATGGAGGGTATAACGCCACCCAGACCATTATCACATGACTTAATGTGTTCAATATTTAAGGAACTTAACATCAAATTAAAAGAAGTTGTTATTTATAAATTTGAGGAAGGTGCATTCTTTTCAGAATTGTTACTCGAACACAAAGACAAAGAATATAAAATAGACTCTCGAACCTCTGATGCTGTTGCACTGGCAATACGCACCAATTCACCCATATATACAACAGAGGAGATAATGCAGAATATGGCAATCATTTTTGATGAACAAGCCACTTCGGCACAGGATGACTCATCTGGTGATGACATTGAAATAAATAATGAAGAGGAATTATCAAGCCTGCGTCTTGATGCACTAAAACACCGTCTGAGGGATGCTGTTAATGAAGAAAACTATGAATTAGCAACTCGTTTGCGAGATGAGATAAACCGTAGAGAAAATAGATCCTGATTTAATAAAATAATGTCTTTCAATCTTTTTTATAGTCCTGATATTAATGATAATCTCCAGCTTCCGGAGTTTGAATCGCAGCATTGCGTAAAAGTCCTGCGCATGAAAGCCGGCGACAACCTGACAGTTACTGACGGAAAAGGTTATTTTTATAATTGTATTTTGGTACATGCTGATTCTAAAAACTGTACTGTTAGTGTCCTTGAACGTTATGAAATCCCTGCTGTCAGGAATTTTAAACTACATATTGCTTTTTCTCCTACTAAACAAATGGATAGAAATGAATGGTTTATTGAAAAAGCAACTGAAATAGGTATTGACAGATTCACTCCTCTGAAATCATACTATTCTGAAAGGAAGGATGTAAAAACTGAAAGACTGCAAAAAATTGCTGTAGCAGCTCTAAAACAGTCTCAGCAAGCCTTGCTTCCTGAAATTGATAATCAAATGATTTTTAATGAATTCATTACAAAGCCATATAAATCAAAAAAATTTATTGCTCACTGTCACGAAAAGCCTAAGAGTCCATTAGCTAAATTATATAATAAGGGTGAAGATGCACTTATACTTATTGGACCTGAAGGTGATTTTAGTGAAAATGAGGTAGAAGATGCAATTAACAATGGTTTTGAACCTATAAGTTTAGGTAATACACGACTTCGGACAGAAACTGCTTGTCTGGTTGCTATGCACACTATTCATGTAATTAATAATCAATAAAAGACGTATTACAATGAAAAAGATATTTCTTGTTATTTCTATTGGATGCCTACTTATTCTGACAGGATGTAATAGCCAGGGTAATAAAGAACTTCCCAGAATTGCTATTGCAGGAATAGCTATTGAATCCAGTACTTTTTCACCGGCAGTGACTAATGAAGAAGCTTTCAGAGCTCGTGAGGGTATAGATGTATTTAGCTATTATCCCTTTATGGATGCAGATTCAGGAATAATTGACAGAGCTATATGGTTACCAACTTTACGTGGACATGCTATGCCGGGTGGAATCGTTACTCAAGAAGCCTACGAATCACTGGTATCTAAAACATTAAAAATGCTCGAAGCAAATCTTCCTTTAGACGGATTGTTTTTTGATATCCATGGAGCTATGAGTGTTCAAGGAATTGATGACCCGGAAGGTGATTTTTTAGTTAGAATCAGAGAACTGGTTGGGACTGATGTTTTAATTTCAACAACTATGGATCTGCATGGAAGTGTATCACCAAGATTAGCACAAAACACTGATCTCATTACCTGTTACCGCCTTGCTCCTCATGAAGATGCTATTGAAACTAAAAAAAGAGCTGTTACAAATTTACTTAACAGACTGGAATCAGGAAAAGGTAAACCTGCTTATAAAGCATTTATTCCGGTTCCTATTTTACTCCCCGGTGAAAAAACCAGTACACGTATTGAGCCCGGTAAAGGCTTATATGAACAAATACCTAATCAAATTGATGGCAACAAAGTTATCGATGCATCGATCTGGATGTCATATCCATGGGCGGATGAACCTCGAAATCACGGGGTAGTAGTAGCTTATGGTGATGATAAAGAAGCAGTGGGTAAAGCTGCTGAAACATTAGCACAATATTTTTGGAAAGTAAGGGATAAATTTGAATTTGTTGCACCAACAACTTACCTGGATGATGCACTTGACAAAGCTTTCAAAAGCAATGTACAACCATTTATTATTAGCGACATGGGCGACAATCCAACTGCAGGGGGTGCAGGTGATGTTACATGGACTTTACATGAGATCTTTAAACGACCAGAATTCAAAGATATTGACAGTAAAAAACTTATCTATGCTTCAATACCTGGACCTGAACTCATAAAAAAAGCTCTGGAGATTGGCGTAGGTGGTCAAATTGATGAAATGGCAGGAGCAGAAGTGGATAATCGTTTTGCACCACCTATCAGAATAAAAGGAGAAATTACTGCTATTAAAGAAAGTAATAGCAATACAGAGGTAGTCGTTAAAACAGGAAATATTTATACTATCGTTACTGAAAAAAGAAATGCTTATCACTACGTGAGTAATTTCACTGATCTGGGTCTAAATCCAAAAGAAACAGATATACTTGTAGTTAAAATTGGTTATCTAACTCCTGAATTGTATGATTTAAGAGCTGACTGGTTGATGGCATTAACTCCAGGAGGTGTAGACCAGGATTTAATGAGACTGCCATACAAAAGAATAAATCGCCCCATGTATCCGCTTGATCCTGACATGGCTGACCCGGATCTTAGTGCCCGATTTATACCGCTTTCGGATGAAATAAGGTATTATTAATGAATAATTTCGTATAACATAGATCTGATTATCTAATATAACTGTATTAGTATTAGAAATGAATGACAAAAAAGGAGCGATATAAAAAAGTACTGGACTGGTTTGAAGAAAATGTAGAATCGGCAGAGACGGAGCTGCATTATGAAAATAATTATCAGTTGTTGATAGCAGTAATTTTATCGGCACAATGTACGGATAAGAGAGTGAATATGATAACACCGCCGCTCTTTAATGACTTTCCTACAGTGGAAACAATGGCCGAGACATCACCTGAAGTAATCTATGAATATATAAAATCATGTACTTACCCAAACAACAAGTCAAAGAGCCTTGTTGGAATGGCAAAAAAAATTGTAAATGATTTTAATGGAAAGGTTCCTTCAGACATCGATTCACTGTTATCAATTCCAGGTGTAGGAAGAAAAACAGCAAATGTTATATTAGCTGTTGCTTTTGACAAGCCGGCAATGCCCGTGGATACACACGTATTTCGTGTAGCTAACAGAATTGGTTTGACAAATAATTCAAAAAGTCCTCTTCAAACAGAGAAAGAACTTATTAAGTATATTCCTGAGAAATTGCAGTCTAAAGCACACCATTGGCTTATACTTCATGGTAGATATACATGCGTAGCCAGGAAACCTAAATGTGATGTTTGCGGTTTAAAATATTGGTGCAAATATTACAAATCAAACCCCTTGGCTTAAACTTACTGAGTCAGTATCTGACACATAAAGTTTATCTACATACTGCAAACTATCCAGTTCCGAAAAGACCTTGTTATAAACCATCATAAAGCTATCCCTCAATTCTGGTCTTACAGGCAATGATGGTGGTGCTTCCATTGTAAGAGGATTAATAGGCTGATTATTTTTGTGTACCCTGAAATCAAGATGTGGACCTGTTGACAGACCGGTAGAACCGACATAACCTATTACTTCACCCTGAGCTACTCTGGCTCCCTTCTCAACACCCTTTGCAAACTTACTCAAATGCATATATGTTGTTGTATATACAGCGTTATGTTTAACCTTTAAATAATTGCCGGCACCATTTGCTTGATAAGATTTTTCAACAACTACTCCATCGCCAATTGACTTTACTGGCGTTCCTGTTGGCGCAGAATAATCTACTCCGTGATGAGCACGGTATCTCTTCAAAATCGGATGAAACCTGGCGTTAGAAAATCTAGAAGATATCCTGTAAAAATCTAGAGGGGACTTTAAAAATGCTTTACGTAGACTATTACCATCTTCATCAAAATACTCTATTATAGAATCTTGCTGAAACGGTACTGCTCTGAACTTCTTACCCTGATGAGTAAAAGCAGCCCCTTCAATTGATGCTATATCTACAAAAGTAGTATCATCAATATATGCAACATCATACATTAATCTGAATGAATCTCCCTGTTTTACATCAAAGAAGTCAACTTGCCAGGCAAATATATCAGATAGTTTTAATGCAAGTAAAACGGGTGCACCAGCATCTACAAGTGTATTCCACAGGGATGATGTAATTGTGCCTTCAACATATTCTCTTCGAAGTGTTACTGGTTTTGAAGATTCATACGCTGATATTTCCTCTCGGCAAAGATCTATTACTACGAAATCAGTTCTATTCTTTTCAAATACCAAGTATTGAATAGCTTGTGTACTGTCTTGAGCTGTTATTGTTGAATATGTGTTACCAATCTGAAGTTTAGATGGTGGATATAAGGGTTCCATTATTTGACAAATATCCTCTATTTCTGACCCGGTAAATCCCAAATTAGATAAAATTGGAGCCAGTAAGTCGCCTCTTTCTATTGTAAAATTGTTAACATCCAGAGAATCAACACAGATTCCATATTTATAAATACTTGTATCTATATATTCATCACCTGATTCAATATTTTGTTCCTGCTTTAATCCGCATGAGTTTAACAATATAACTAAAGACAATGTTATAATTAATACTATTCCTTTTTTATCGCTCAATTCAAACATCTAAACACAATTTAATCTATTCTTTTAGTAATAGTTTTACATTATTTGTCTACTTTATATCAATAATCAGAATAATCCGTTGGTCGTATAAGTGTAATCACACTGCGTGAAACATTATTTTTGTATTCCGATAGCGATGAAAGTTTTTTCCAGTCAGCGTCATTCCTGAAAGTATCCCAATGTGCATCTCGTTCTCCCATATTCTCAAATGTAGTCATATACATGAGGTTCGGCATTTGTGAACCGGCAATAACTTCTCCATAAAATACGGCATTAAAATTTAGTTTTGCAAAGATGTCAATTTCTCCACCTTCATTAAACATCTGAACTTTATTACGGAATATGCTTTCACTGGCACTTTCATAACTACGCAACTCATACACACGTTGATTTTTAGGAGAATCCAACTTTGGTAATTTCATTACCGGAGATAAGGAAAACGACTTAAGTAAGATTGTTTCTATTCGTTTATATGCAGGAGTGTCATATTTCACATTCAGGTATTCATTACCGGCTGATTTAAATTTTTCATCATTGAGCAGTTTGCCGTTTATATAATCAACCATGTTTAAGGATTTTATTGGAAATAAAACATATAAAGTTTTATTAGTGGAGGTATCGTTTGAAATTGCCTTAAAAACCCCAACAGATTGAATATCCATGTCGTGCAATGCCGGAATCAGTGCATTCTGAAAATAATTATCCAATATTGTTTCCTGTGAAGGTGTATTGTAATGATATACCGTAAGCTGGTAGAACTCCCTTTTTTCCTCATTTGACTTTGACCACAGGAATTGAGTCGATAACGTTAAAGATATCAAAACAACAAGTAATGTTCTTATTTTCATAATGTTTGTGAATAGGTTTGTGAATAGGTTTTATGACACTCCTATATATCTGAATTGGGAATAATTATTCTTTAACAGAAAATTTGTATATACAACGGCTTGTATATTTTTCTCCGGGTTTTAGAAATGGAGAAGGCCAGTCTGTTTTATTTGGAGAATCGGGATATTTCTGAGTTTCCAGGCAGATTGCATTTCGTTTGTTGTATACTGCACCATTTTTGCCAATGAAAGAACCGTCAAGAAAGTTACCTGAATAGACTTGTAAACCAGGTTCTGTTGTATATACTTCAAGAAGTATACCTGTTTGAGGTGAATAAACAGTAGCAGCGACCTTACTAATATCCCCTGCTGTATTCAATACCCAGTTGTGATCATAACCGTCACCGAATTTCAATTGTTCAAATTCATAATTATCAATTCGTTCACCTATTAGGGTAGGATTTCTAAAATCCATTGGTGTTCCTTCTACCGGTAAAATTTCTCCTGTAGTCATAAAAGATTCGTCTACCGGTGTAAACTGATCTGCATTTATAGTAAGAATTTCGTCTAATATAGTGTTATTTGCATCACCTGATAAATTAAAATATGAGTGGTTTGTTAGATTAACAACTGTCTCTTTATCTGTTTCAGCTTCATATTGAATATCAATTGCATTATCATCTGTAAGAATCATTGTTACCTTCACCTCCAGATTTCCCGGAAACCCTGCTTCTCCGTCCTTAGACAAATAAGTAAGTACTAGGGTTTGATTATCAGACTGTTTTGCATTAAACAACCTCTTGTGATATCCTTCTGGTCCTCCGTGAAGTGTGTGGCCGAAATTGTTTTGCGGTAACTGATATTCGACTCCATCAACAGTTATTTTCCCGTTGGCAATTCTGTTACCGTAACGACCAATAGTTGCACCAAGATTATTGTCATTAGACATATAATCACTAATATTATCAAAACCTAAAACAACATCTTTCAAATTACCTTCACGATCAGGCACCATGACAGAAACAATTCGTCCGCCATAATTCGTGATTGTCACCTCAACACCGTTAGCATTTGTCAGTACATAAAGGTCTGTTGAATCACCTTCCACTAAAGTTTCAAAATCACTTTTGTAAAGTCCGGACAATGTCGTTTCCTCGGTTTGCGCTTCTTGCTGTTTGTTTGTACATCCTACTACCGCTATAATCGCAAGCAGTAAAACGATTTGATTAAATTTCATCATGTTAATTTTTATATTATAATTTATTTTTATCTTACTTATTTATAATCACTTCTCTATCGCAAATGTAATGAATTATTCTAAACAGAGCAGCTAAAACTTAGGTTTTTCTGCTTCAAAAGAAGGGGAATCACCTTCAATATACGGCCAGTCACCACTCCACCTGACACGATCCATATTAAGAACTCGCCCTTTAGGATTACTTACTGATACCGCATGATAAAAGATCCAGTCATCCCCATTTTTGTCCTGAACAATTTCTGAATTGTGACCTGTACCTACGAATCCACTATTCTTATGAATAATTATTTCATGATTATTATCCATCATAGGATTACCCTGTTTGTCAACATAAGGACCAAAAAGATTATCAGAACGACCAACAACAGTTGTATATGTACTGTTGAGCCCTTCACAGCAAGATCCAATTGAAGCAAACATATAGTAATAACCATTTCTCAAATGTATATATACTCCTTCATAAGCTGTACCTGCAACCTGTTGCTTCTTAGAACCGGGTTTTAAAGAAAGCCCATCGTCAGATAGCTCTATATAATATATTCCTCTGAAACTTCCCCAGAAAAGATACTTCTTACCATTATCTTCTATGTAAAACTGATCAATAGAGTTTTGAACATCTATTTCATTGCTGCGGAACAATTTACCATGATCAGTAAATGGTCCTTCCGGTTTGTCTGAGGTGGCAACTCCAATACCGCAAGTCCATTCACCACCCCAAACCGACATAGAATAATACAACACATACTTGCCGTTAATATAATTTATGTCTGGGGCCCAGAGTCCGCCTCCCGGCTCAAATCTGGGTCTGGATTCATTCGTAAAAGCGGTTCCAACGAATTGCCAGTCAACCAGGTTAGCCGACTTGTATATCGGCGTATTCCTGGTGTCTTCTGTAGCATAGAGATAAAAATTATCGTCTTCAGCTTTAATAATTGTAGGATCAGGTAAACTCCGATTAATTATTGGATTCCTATACAAGTTATCCAAGTCTGGTTTTTTTTGTTCTACAATTGCAGTTTCCTGAGTTTTGCAACCACTAAACAAAAGTAATAAGATGGCAAATTTTAATATTATAATCATCTAGATTAATTTAACATTAAATTAATTGTTTAAAATATTACAAATTTCCTGATTTACTTTTCTGACTCTCTCCTCGTCAACCTTTACAAGTTTTCGATCGTAAGTTAGAAGTCCGTTTACTTCAACCTCAACATCTGTAGTTTGTGTATAAACTGCTGCGGAAAAACCCTGTCGAATTAATTGTTTTAACTCTTCGGCATACTTTATATATTCATCTGTAACCTCTTTTGAGCTATTAAACTGAACATATCCCCAGTTTCTATCAGGTTCCCATAAATGTTCTTTATTTGCCCAACCTATTCCGCCATATTCACCTAAGACTGTTGCTCGCTGAGCATCATACAGAAACATTTTCGGATTAGGATAATTGTGCAAATCCAGCATATCTCCAACTGTGTAGTGATTTCCTCCACTTGCAGGGTTCACTAAACGAGATGGATCGTAAACTTTTGTCCATTCTGCAATCTCTTTAGTCTTAAATTGTCCCCATGCTTCATTAAATGGCACCCACACTCCCACAGATGGATAAGAATATAGATAATCAATAAGCTCTTTCAATTCCTGACGGTAATTAGCTTCCGATTCAGCCGATCTAACTCTTTCATTTCCTGTGAAATAGTTTCGCATTTGCCATTCTGGCCCACGATCACCATTTGGCATATCCTGCCAAACAATAATTCCAAGTCGGTCACAATGAGTATACCAGCGTGCAGGTTCTACTTTCACATGTTTACGTATCATATTAAAACCTAAATCTTTTGTTTTAATAATATCATACTCCAATGCCTCATCTGTTGGTGCTGTATATAATCCATCAGGCCACCATCCCTGATCAAGTGGTCCAAAATGAAAAAGGTCCTTATTATTAAGCTGCAATCTAACTATACCTTTATCGTCGCGTTTCATCGAATACTTTCTCATTGCAGCATAACTGTCTACTTTATCCAATTGTCTGCTACCTTCATAAATCACAACTTCAAGATCATAAAGATATGGACTATCGGGAGACCATAATTTTACATTTTGAGGCATGGATATCTCAACCGGCTGATTATTTATTGATTTTCCTTTAGCTACTACATTATTACCATCTTTTACTTCAACCTCTACTCTGTTTGCTGATGAGTAAACATTTGTGATCGCTTCAACCAGTAGAGTGTTATTATCAATATTAGGTGTTATTCTAAGATCTTTAATGAAGGTTTCAGGAACCGGTTCCAGCCATACTGTTTGCCATATACCTGTGACAGGTGTATACCATATTCCTTCAGGCCTATTTACCTGTTTTCCTCTTGGCTGAAATCCCTGATCTGTAGGATCCCATACTTTCACTTTTATTGTGTTTGTGCTATTCACCAATGCAGGTGTTATGTCAAAAGAGAATGGTGTGTATCCACCTTGATGACGACCTACTTTTACGTCATTAACCCAAACATCTGCTCTCCAGTCTACAGCTCCAAAATGAAGGAGAATCTTATTGTTTCTCCATTTTGAAGGAATGGTAAATTCTCGCTGATACCACAGTTCATTATCAGCACCTACTCGTTTTTGAACACCTGAGAGGCTTGATTCAACAGCAAAAGGAACCAGTATTTCCCCGTCATAATTTGAAGGTTGTTGACCAACAGGCAGAATTGCATAATTCCATAATCCATTTAAATTCTGCCATTCCGCACGCTCCATGATAGGCCTTGGATACTCTGTCAAAACGTTATTCACATCTATTTCAGATGCCCATCTTGTTTTAATTTTATCACCCGCAGGCTTCCATTGGGCAGAAAGACTAAACGTGAGAAAAAGTGTGAAAAAGAAAGTAAGAAATGTTCTCATAAAAAATTATTTTAGGTTATAGTTATTAGTCAATATTATAAATAGTTTTTAAGAATTATTTCAAAGATATTAAAACATGATTATTCTTCCAATTAAGGAGGTATTTTGAACTACGGCAACTTAAACTTTCTATGGTTTTACTAATAATGGGATAATATACTTTTGATCGATATATAGTTCATCTACTCCATTTACGTTTTTAAAACCAACTTTACTAATAAACATATTTCTTGGATGTATTGCTGATTCACTTTGATGTGCATGAAAAACTATTCTCCACTCTCCTTCTTTATCTTTGAACATTGAACTGTGTCCAACTCCAACCAGACCTATAGGCTTCTGTAACAAAGGATTATGAGAGTATTTAGTCCATTCATCCATAATATCTGTAGCTATAGCACAACCAACTCCGTAAAACTGACTTTCATAACTGTTAGCTGAATATGTCATGTAGTAAAGACCGTTATGTTTAATGACAAAAGCTCCCTCATTTACCCTTGGCCATACTTTCTCCCATTCTTGCGAAACTTTAAGGCATTTATGTAATGTCTCAGTCTTTATTGAAATTAAATCCTCTTCCAGTTGAGCTACCCAAATATTTAATCCATCATTGAATCTATCGAAAAACAAATATGGCGTTCCATCCTCATCAATAAATAGTGAATTATCAATAGTTTTTTCTCCTTCTATCATAGGTTTTTTGTCTTCCTGTACAAACGGTCCTAATGGTGAGTCTGATATTGCTGCGCAAATATGTTCTTCAGCGGAGTAATACATATAAAATTTACCTTTTACAAAATATACTTCAGGGGCCCAAAACCACTTTTCGCCATAAGTATCATCTTTGTGTAACGCCAGATTCTGTGCTTTAGTCCACTCTAATAAATCTGTTGAAGTATATACCTGTATACCATCTGCAGCATTTGTACCATAAGCATAATACAAATTATCATGTAACATTATGAATGGATCAGCTAATTGAACTTGGCTTTTTTCAACCTTAAATCCTTGTGCAAATATTTTTACAGGGTATAAACAAATTGAAACTATTACAAATCCCTTTAAAAAATTAACAAATTGTTTTTTCATTCTATTTTTTTTGTATTAAGAAATAAAATGTAACAACAAATAAATTATAATAACAATTGAAAAAAAAGCGAACTAGTTACCCATTCGCTTTTCTTGTGTGTATAAATATTATTTTATAACTCTTTATCTACTGCTTCTATTTTCCGTATTATTAGCTTAAGCTCTGATTTAATCTTCTCTACTTTCTGATTCATATCATCCAAGAGATGGTTCCCTTTTTTGGAAGAAACTGATAAGAATCCTATGTTGTTTTCATAAGTCTGTAATTCATTCTTCATACGATCGTACTGACGCATAAGTTTCTCCCGTTCATAAAACAACTGATTCTTGGCATTACCGGATTTTGCAATATCAGAAATATTGGTTTTAAAGCTTTCAAGTTTACGGTCTGCTTTGTCAATATTTAATCTATCGAACTGTTCTTCTGTGGCATCATAGAATTCACGATATGTCACATCTTTTAGTTTATATGGTACATGACCAAGAGAGTACCACTGATCCATAAGCTCACGAAGTTTAGCCAGGGCCTTGTCTGCTTCCAGTGTCTTGTCAATATCTTTGATAGTCTGTACGACTGCCCTTTTTGCTTCCAGATTTCTTGCCTCCTCTTCGTAACGTGAAGAAGTGTTCAATTTCTTCTGTTCAAAGAAATAATCGCATGCACCTATAAATCTTTTCCAGATAACGTCCACATACTTTCTTGGAACAATACCAATTGTTTTCCACTCTTTTTGGATATCAATCATATCCTGGGTGGTTTTTTTCCAATCAGTACTATCTTTCATTGCTTCTGCACGTTCACAAAGCTCAATCTTTTTCTTAAGATTTTCCTCCATCTCTCCGCGAAGAGATTTATAGAAGTCATTTTTATTTTTAAAGAACAGATCACATGCAGCACGATACCGTTTGTATATTTTTGTATTCCATTTTCTGGGCACATAACCAATCTTACGCCATTGTGTCTGAAATTCAAGAACCTCCTTCACATATCTGTTCCAATCTTTGATAGTTTTTATTTTAGTATAATCTATCGCTTCCAGTTTCTCACAAATTGCAGTCTTAAGCTCAAGATTTTCATCTTCTTTCTCTCTTAATTCTTCAAAATGTGACTGATATTTTTTATTGATTGTAGTTGATGCAGACTTAAAACGGTTCCAAATCTCTTCCCGATCTTTTCTTGAAACGGGTCCTGTTTCTCTCCACTGTTGATGAAGATTTTGAAGCTGATGGAAAGCTGAAATCACATCCGTTTCCTCATCTAATCGTTCAGCAGATTCACAAAGCTCTGTTTTCAGTTCAAGATTCTTCTTGAAATCATATTCTCTGAATTCATTATTTATACGAACCAAATCATAGAATTTCTCTACATATCGCTGATAAGACTTCCATAACTCATTAACTTTCGACTGAGGAATCAATTTTATTTCGTTCCATTCCTGCTGAAGCGACTTAAACTCTTGATAAGTCTTATTAAAGTCCTCATGTCCCTGTGTCTCAGTTAGTATTTTAATCTGATTTATGATAGATAGCTTCCTTGCAACGTTCTTCTCTTTTTGAGCATCCTCTTTTGCTACAAGCTCAGCTCGCTTTTCTTTAATTTTTTGCAAAAGGTCTTTACCCTCAGTATATATCTCAGGCTCTGCAGCTACAAAATCAATTTCTTCACCGCCATCAGAAAGAAAAGCATGCTTTTGTGTTTCTATCTCGTTTCTTAGTGAGCGATAAAATTGATTCTTATACTCCTCTACATTTTTACGTTTCAGAGTACCTTTTTCTAATAAATTTCGCAGAAGCTTAATTATATCTTCTATAGAAAGCAGTACAGAATTTGATTCTTCAGTATCGGTAATATCGCCTATATCGTCAACATCATCATCCGACTCATCCTCTTCGTGTGCATCTTCCAAATCGTAATCAATTTCTTTTTCTTGAAAAATCACAGATTCTGCTTCAGGTTCTTTTTCAGGTTCAGACTTAATGTCTGTCTCTTCTTTCTGTTCGGGTTCTTGTACCTTTACAGTTTCTTGTTCCAGCTCTTTTACAGACTCTTGTATTTGCTCCTTTTTCAACTCAGGTTCAGGTTCAATATCTGACTTGGTCACAGTTTTAGAAATTTCCTGTTCTGTTATTTCAGACTGTATTTTTTTATCAGATTCTACTTCGTTAACCGATAGTTTTTCGTTCTCTAGATTGTTTGTAGTATTCATCCCTGTTCCTTAGTTTTACTCGGCTTGAAAGCCGGAAATATGCATTTCAAATTATTTTTTTTTATGATACAATAGCAGATTTTACTTCTGTCTTTATATCAAAGTAATACAAATTAACGCAATATTTTTGTTAATTCATCGGTTTACACCATTTATTTTTCCCTAAAGAAGATATTGATTGGCGTACCGCTGAAATTCCAATTCTCCCGCATCCTGTTTTCAACAAACCTTCGGTAAGGTTCCTTTACCCACTGCGGTAAATTACAGAAGAATACAAACGATGGAACACTTGTATTATGCAATTGTGTAATATACTTAACTTTAACAAATTTACCTTTATTGGAGGGTGGCGGAGTATTTTCAATAATCGGAAGCATCACATCATTTAATTTACGTGTAGGAACTCTTCGCTTTTTATTATTGTAAACCTCTTTCGCCAGATCCATTACCTTCAGAATTCTCTGTTTTGTTATTGCAGAACCAAATACTATTGGAAAATCAGTAAATGGAGCTAATTTTTGACGAATAGCATTCTCAAATGTCTTCACCGTTATATTATCCTTGTCTTCTACCAAGTCCCATTTATTAACAAATACAACAAGGCCTTTCCTGTTCTTTTGTATCAACGTGAAGATATTCATGTCCTGACTTTCTATCCCTCTTGTGGCGTCAATCATGAGGATACATACATCCGCATTCTCAATCACTCTGATGGATCGAATTACAGAAAAGTATTCCAAATCCTCACTTACTTTACCTTTTTTTCGTATACCTGCAGTATCAATAAGATAAAAGTCCATTCCAAACCTGTTGTATCTGTGATATATGGAATCTCGGGTAGTACCTGCAATATCTGTCACGATACTTCTTTCCTCATCTAGAAGTGAGTTTACAATAGATGATTTTCCGGCATTAGGCCTGCCCACAATGGCAATCTTTGGAATCTCTTCAAGAATTTCCTCTTCACTTTCTTTTGTGAACAGAGTTACCAAATGATCTAACAGATCACCTGTACCTGCTCCATTTATACTTGAGACTGCATAAGGGTCACCTAGTCCGAGTGAATAAAACTCTGCAGATTGGTGACCGATTACAAAATTATCAGACTTATTCGCTACAACTACAACAGATTTGCCAGATTTTCTAAGTAACTGTGCAACACTGGTATCAAGGTCAGTCAAACCATTCATGACATCTACAACAAAAAGAATTACATCTGCTTCCTCTACGGCAACAAGCACCTGTTTATTGATTTCATCTTCCATTATATCGTCAGAGTTAACAACCCATCCACCGGTATCAACTAGGGAGAATTCCTTTCCGTTCCAGTTTACTTTACCATACAAGCGGTCGCGTGTTGTACCTTCAATATCAGTCACAATTGCTTGACGACTCTGAGTCAACCGGTTAAAAAGTGTGGACTTACCTACATTGGGGCGACCAACAATTGCTACTAAATTTTTCATAATTTTGTTTTGTTTGATAATAAATCAATAATTGCGTACAAGGTGATATCAATCAAGCTTATAACCAAATTGCTTTAGTGTATTATCCCTGTCTCGCCAGTCTTTTTCGACTTTCACATATAATTGAAGGTAAATCTTTTTCTCAAAAAAGAGTTCAATATCCTTACGGGCTAAAGTACCTAACCTCTTAATTGCTTCACCTTTGTGACCTATGATAATTCCTTTTTGAGTATCTCTCTCCATCAGAATTATTGCCCTTATTCTGATTATATCTTTTTCTTCTTTAAACTCCTCTACTACTACTTCCATTGAATATGGAATTTCTTTCTGATATATCAACAATGCCTTTTCGCGAATTATCTCGGTCACAAAAAAACGTGCAGGCTTATCAGTCAATGCATCTTTATCAAAATAAGGAGGTGATTCCGGCAGAAGATCCAGAATCCGCTTTTGTACAATATCTATACTAAAGTTATTAAGTGCGGAAATGGGATAAATCTCTGACTTGGGCAACAACTCATGCCAAATCTCTACAAATTTCTCCAGTGATTCCTGATTGGTCTGATCAATCTTATTTATTAGAAGCAGTACGGGCAAATCAAGCTGCTGTACTTTACTTAAAAATTTATCGTTCTTATCAATTTTCTCAACAACATCGGTAACATAAAGCAAAACATCGGCATCATCCAATGCCGATAACGAAAAATTGAGCATCTGCTCCTGCAGTTTATAGTTTGGCTGTAAAACACCGGGCGTATCTGAGTACACAATCTGATACTCCGGAATATTTACAATCCCGATAATCCTATGGCGCGTTGTTTGTGACTTATTAGTGATAATGGAAATCTTCTCTCCCACCAATTTGTTCATTAATGTTGATTTTCCCACATTGGGATTTCCAACAATATTCACAAAACCCGACTTATGTTTACTTTGTTGTTGCATTTATTATTATTTACGGTTATACTAATCAGAAAGCATTACATCGCTTCCATCATAACCCCATTTCAGATAAACACTTCCCCATGAAAAACCGGCTCCAAAAGCAGTAAGTATTAAATTATCACCCTTTCTGAGTTTTGGTTCCCATTCCCACAGACAAAGAGGTATTGTTCCTGCACTGGTATTACCGTATCTCTCAATATTTACCATCACTTTATCACGTGATAAACCTGTACGCTCTACAGTAGCATCAATTATTCGCAAATTTGCCTGATGAGGCACCAGCCAGTCGATATCCTCAGCTTCAAGATTGTTACGCTTCATTATTGATTCTGAAACTTCAGCCATCTTCGATACTGCATATTTATATACAACCTTTCCGTCCTGATAAACTGTATGTTCTGAGTTTCTCAAAGTGTCTTCGGTTGCAGGATATTTACTTCCTCCTGCTTTCATCTGCAACGGCTTGTAACCTACCCCGTCGGAATGCAGCTCTGAATCAATAATACCAATATTCTCTTCTGTAGGTTCAATTAAAACGGCTCCTGCAGCATCTCCAAAAAGTGGACAGGTAGTACGATCGTTGTAATTAGTGATTGATGACATCTTATCACCTGCCAGTAGAATAATCTTTTTATATTTGCCTGTCTTAATCAGACCGTTGCAAATCTCCAAGCCATATATAAATCCAGAGCAGGCTACTTCCATATCAAAGCAGAAAGCATTTTTTATACCGCAGTTTTCTGCAACGATTGATGCTGTTGACGGAAATATATGATCCGGTGTGGAAGTGGCAAATATAACAACATCAATATCTTCGGGCTTTGTACTTGTTTTTTTAAGAAGATCTTCTACTGCTTTTGTTCCTAGAACTGAAATTCCCTGCTCTTCTCCTTTTAAAATACGTCTCTCTTTAATACCAACCCTGGTAGTAATCCACTCATCTGTAGTATCTACCATAGTGGACAACTCCTCATTAGTAAGTATATATTCTGGTACGCTTGCAGAAATACCTGTGATTACTGCATTCAGTTGTTTAAACATTTCAATCAGTTATTAATGATAAAAAACCCTGAAAAAACGAACGGGTCATTTCAGGGTCATTTGTTTAGTAAAATTCCAGAGATCGCAATTTATGCCATCACATCTTTCTCAATTGCCAGTTTACCTCTGTAATAACCGCATTCACCACATACGGTATGATAAACATGCCATGCACCGCAATTAGAGCAAAGTGCCATTGTTGGTGTTTTAGCATGATCATGTGATCTTCTTTTTCCTTGTCTTGATGAAGACTGTCTTCGTTTTGGATGTGCCATTTTATATCAAATTTTCAATTATTCTATACTTAGTTATCATCTATATTTAAATTTCTGAGAGGATCCCAACGAGGATCACCGGACTGCATGTCCTCATCTTCGCCAGAGTCCATATCATCATTCCCCAAGTCTGTATCATCGTCATCAGAATCATCATCGTCTAAACTTACAGCTCTATGCTTCTTATATTTTGATGATACAACCCTGTTACACTCGCCTAATGGATGTACATGCTTTATAGGTATCGCCAAAGCAATAAATTCATACAGGAACCAGGCTATATTTATCTCTCCTTCATTTTCAGGGATAATAACTATCTCGTCACTCTCCTCTGAATACTCCTCACCAAACTTAACTATAAGCCGATTGTTAGTATCAATATCAAGATTCATATCGTCCAGACACCTTGTACAAGGTACTTTAACGACACCTTTTAAATCAAAAACAAACTCGAAGGTGGACGAAGTTCTTCTTACATTCACCTTTACCTTAACATCACCCTTCCGGACCTCTTCGCCGTCTATTGCGTCGAAATACTTCTTATCCAGCTCATACTCATAAGTATGATTACCTAAGGAAAGGTTTTTTAGGGAAATATTGTACAAACTAAATTTTGCCACTTTTTCTCCTTAAAATAAAGCGGTGCAAAGATAGTAAAATTTTCTTTACACAGCTTGTTTTATATGATTTTATTTATTTTGTCCT
>DHCC01000004.1:18261-25311 GCA_002398875.1 Bacteroidales bacterium UBA4912
TGTACAATCTGTTGCATCTCATCATAGTTTTCCTCTAGACTCTGCAACAGCTTAAACTGAGCTTTTGTACGCACCAAATTATGTTCAGGATATGCAGTTTTATAATAGACATCACCATCAATATAATCGGTAAAAAAGCGCACTGTCTGCATATAGGTGAGAAGTTTGGCTCCAAAAGCCAGATTTTCAATCTCTACATCTGTCAGAAATGAAGCTGCATGCTTCAGATAACCTTTTGCGTAAGCTTCAAATATATCAAGATCAATAGAAACATTATCAAGATTTTTGTCATCCTCAGCACCCGTATTGGCACCTGTACGGATAAAATCTCCGAAATCCGAAAGCACATAACCGGGCATCACAGTATCAAGATCCACTACACAAAGCACCTGATCATGTTCATCAAAAAGAACATTGTTTACTTTTGTATCGCAGTGATTAATACGTTTAGGAAGTTTCCCTTCACGATTTAGTTTTTCAGCTTTACACATTTCTTCGGCACGTTTTTCAATCTCATTAACCAAGTCTGCCACCTCATCAATGCGCCCTGCCCTGTTAGCTTTCACAGATTCCCTGAATGCTTCGATACGCGTCTCCATATTATGAAAGTTTGGAATAGTCTCATAAAGCGGCGCTCCAGGAAGATCTTCCAAAGACTTCTGAAATTCACCAAATGCCATTCCCGCACGATATGCCAGATCTGTGTTTATCTCCTCATAACTTTTACTATCCTTAATATATATTGTCATGCGCCAGTAGTTGCCATCACCGTCACGATAATAAAGTGCATCGTCTGAAGTAGGGACTAATGTCAGAACTCTGCGATCTACATCGTTCACACCCTGTTCTTTTAGCTTTCGGCGAATATGGTCCGTTACTCTGTAAATATTATCCTGCAGCTGATCTACATTCTTAAAAACATAGTGATTAATACGCTGCAATACATATTCGTTATAACCATCCACTACCTTAAATGAATCGTTGATATGACCTTTACCGAGTGGCTCAACTGTAACATTCTCAATATCACCGATAAATTGAGAGACAATCTCTTTTAACTTGTTTATATCACTCATTCTTATTGTATTTGTTTATTCCTTACTGGGATATATAAATATTTTGTCCGAAATTTATTTTATTCGGAGTGTAGTTATTTGTCAGCTTAGTCTGCATTTTTGAAATTTCACTCAAGCTCAAGTAGTCCGAAAAACTGTGGTACATGAAAGTTAGGCTCCGGCAAATCAATTGGATTCCAACTCAAATAATGAGGTTTGGGTGTTTTATCCCCGCATTTATAGAAATTTGCTCTTATCCTTTGCCCTGACAGTGATTCATTATCTTTAAAACCCAATGCTTTTTTGGGGATCTCAAGATACATCGACCAATCGCTCACCTGTCTCCCGCTCTGATACCTATGATTGATAGTACTATGTCTGTAAATAGAGCTCATCAACTCAGTTTGTGATACACCTTTATCTCTCGATTCATGTACACGTGACAACAATGCTCCCAGCACATTACATTCGAAATTTCTGTAACCGGTTTCACCCTCACGCTGCATAAAAAACTCAACACAACTGTCTTCCCACACAGAACCGAAATCTTCTGTATTAACGGCTCTCAATTCTTCTCCTATTACAGTATAGTATAAGTAAATACTCTCGTTGTTGTGTGCCACGCGAACTGATACAGGCATTTTTTCAGAAAACTCATCTTCCCAGTTTACCTGATCTATTTCTGCTACTGCCCCCGCTTCCAGGAGAATTTTCATTTTATCAAGTACGGTTTCATACTGTGAAACATTCTGTAATGGTACAAACAAAGTCTTCATGCTATTTTAATATTTTTCTCAAAGATATCCTTTTTACAGAAATCGGGCAAATATTATTTGCCGTGGCGGGATATTTCAACCAATTGTTCTGATTTTTGTCCTCTTTGTCCTCCTTTAAATTTAAATATAGTGTAAACTTATTTCTGGACTTTTGACCTGATTTATGCTTCTACTTTTTACCTACTTAATTCTGACAAAGTTCGTATAAACTCCTAACCAACTCCTAATATAGCTTATATAAATTAGAACTTGGTTAGAACTTTGTTAGGTGTTATTTAGAATTTAATCTGCAGTTTGTATATGATAAAAGGAGTATAATTATGACAAAAAAATATCCACAAGTTTGAAGTTTAACCTTCAGACTTATGGATATAAATAAATAGTTTTGTAAAAACCTGTAACGGTTATTTAGGATTAGTCAGTTTTTACTTTTCAAAAACCACTAGTTGAAAATATATCTCAGACCAATCTGTAATCTCCAGGTATGTCCGTACCAATAATCAGTAGTAAATGTTTCCTTTATATACTCTCCATCTTTATCCGTAGCGAAAGAAAAAGTAGGTGTATTTGTTCCCGGAACATTTCCTTCATAACTTAGAATTGCTCCGTTATTAGAAACACTCATATCATTTTTAGGAACTCCCCATTTACTATTTAAAAGGTTGCCAAAGTTAAGAACATCAAGGCTTACCTGAAGTGTGTTTGTTGTTTCACCTGCACGAATTTTGAAATCCTGAGCAAACCTCAAATCAAAACGATGTAACCAGGGAGCCATAACTGAATTTGCTCCTGCATATCCGCCTTTGTGATTCTTAAGATAGCTGTCCTGATCCATGAAAGCGAAGAAAGCATCTTCATCAGCTTGTGATACAAATTTTATATCACCTTTTTGTTCAGGTATATAAATCAGATCTGCACCCCAACCATCACCATTCATGTCGTTATCATAAATAAAGCTATAATTTCCTGACGGTGAACCCAAATAGAAAATATTCAAATGTGTAGCAAGATGATCATTTGCATAAGGAAGTGTGTATGAAGCTGAACCTATAACTTTATGAAATCCTACATACTGTGAACGCTCCAAGCTTGGTAAGTGAGGACCGTTTATTGATATTAACCCACCGTAAGCAGAAGCAGCGTTACTACCCGGCATACCTGTAATTTCACGTGATTCTGTGATTGTATAGGCTGCCATTAAATTCAAATTTCTAACTGGTTCGGCAGTAACTGTAACATTACCAATTGCACCCCAACCTTCGTTAGTATTGGAAAGAACATACGCAGCTGTATTAGTGCTAGTATTCGAAATACTTTTTGAAGCTGGATAAATATATCTGTTGTCGGGACCACTGAAACGCTGCCATGAAGCATCTGGTTGTTTTAGATTATAATTCTTCAGCATTACACCATTAATAGTCTTGGTGAATATACCTTCAACTGTAACAGCCATCGGGAAAGATGTTGGTAATTGATAATCTGCTGCAAGTGAATATTTCCACACCTGAGGCATTTTGAAGTTTGGATCCACACCATTAATGTCTCTTGGAAGAGCACCCTGATCAGGACTGATTGTATTAGGCAAACCCAGTCTGCTTATCATTTCATTAACATCTGTCATTATTGGACCGGCTAGTTGAGCCAGTTTAGGATCCTGCGATGTAATTGCATTTAACTGTGAGTTATATTTAGTAACAAAAGCAGCACTACCCTGTACCATTCCAGAGTTTGTCGGCATATTTGTGAAGAACACCAAAGGAAGACGTCCTGTAAATACTCCCAGACCACCACGAAGATTTAATGTCTTATCTCCTCTTACATCCCAAGTGAAACCTACACGTGGAGAAAGCTGAACTTTGGCTTCAGGCCATGTACCGGTATCAATTCTGCGTCCTGCAAAATCAAGATTATAAATTGCATTATTTCTAATTAGGTTATCTGCATAACGTAAATAATCAGCACGAAGACCTAATGTTACTTTTGCATTCTCTGTTACACTATACTCGTCCTGAAGATATGCGCCAATCTGATGAAAAGCCACTTCGGCAGCAGGATCCTGCTCACCATCATAACCATAAGTCAGAGCGAAGTCGATAGGAGCTGCCTGGTTAATAAAATCATCAACACTTGCATATCTGTAGTAACCTGTTCCGTTACGCATATATGCGTTATTTGCCATCTGATACTCGTAGCTCAATCCGGCAGTTATCTTATGATTATCCAAATAATAAGTAAGGTTGTCTGTAATGGTCATAGTATTATTGTTAACACCATTATTCCATGTAAACAACTCGTATCCTAAAGAGATATATGGTTCAATAATTGGAACACCGTTGGCATCGCGACCGGCAAGAATATCAACGTGTGGAAATTTATCTGAGTTTGAACCACGCATATCTTTAATTTCAGATGAAGTCACCAACAACTGATTTGAAAGTCTGTCGCTGAATCTGCTGTTTAACTCACCGGATATTGTATTAACAATATTATCCATTGAGTATATGTTATTAGAAAATGCCATACCGTATTGAGAAATACGATTCATATTACGATTTCTGTATCCTGCATCAGTTGAATTACCATTGGTAGGATTCCACGCCTGATTTTTTGTATGATTATATCTTAAACTTAACCTGTGTTTGTTATTGATATTCCAGTCGATGCGTGCCAATATCTTACGATTACTTTCGTCACCCGGGAAGTCAGTATAGGATCCGGGATTATATCCATATTTATCGATAAGATGTTGCTTAACACGATCCATATCAGCAATGCTAGTTCTGGAAAGCTGTTGTTCCGGATTTGCTTGACCGTTTTGAGAAGGTCGCCATGTTACAACTTGTCCGGGACGATTTTCCAATTCGGCATTCACAAAGAAGAACAATTTGTTTTTAACAATTGGTCCTCCCAGAGTAAATCCATATACATTCTTTGACTCTTCTGCTCTGTCACCAAAATCCACGTCGCCAATCTTATTACCACGTAAATCTTGATTATACAGATATGTGTAAGCAGTACCTTTGAACTTATTTGTACCTGATTTTGTAATAGCATTTACACCCCCACCAATAAAGTTAGTCTGGCGAACATCAAAAGGAGCTACCACCACCTGCATTTCTTCAATAGCATCAAGTGAAATAGGATTTCCTCCACCGGGTAATGAGGATGAAAGACCAAAGTTATTATTGAAATTAGCACCATCAATAGTAAAGTTGGTTGAGCGACCGTCACCGGCCGCAATACTCATACCTGAAGCATAAGGAGATAATCTTGTAATGTCAGTAATACTTCTGTTTACGCTGGGCATTCTTGACATCTGTTCATTATTAATGTTTGTTGATGCACCCGTTTTTTCAGACGAAAATTTTGTTCGTAAAGCAGTTACGACTACTTCTCCCAAAGCAACTGTTTCCTCTTGCATCACAACATTATGAGAGTAGTTTTCACCAAGGCTGAGTGTAATACCCTCTGCTACATTATCTCCATAACCTATATAGGTTATTTCAACTGTATAAGGACCGCCAACACGCATACCGTTTAGGTTGTAGCGTCCTTCAATATTTGTAACAGTACCGTAGGTAGTACCTGATGGCACATGGGTTGCAACAACAGTTGCCCCAATCACAGTGCCATCTACATCTGTAACACGTCCACTCATACTGGAAGTTGTTACCTGAGCTTGCATCACAGTAGCAATTGTTATTAAAAAAGCTACCGCTAAAAATCTCAACTTTTTAATCATAAATTGAATTTTAAATTTAACAGAATTGTTAGAATGAATTAAATTGAGTACAAAAATAAGTATAAAATTTAAGAAAGTAGTTAAGAAAATGTTACGAAATAATCGCTAATGCTTATTCACTCGATTGCATTGATTATTAAATATTTATCAAATAATCATTAAAAAGAAACCATTATAATCAAATTGAACGTTTTATACCTTTGTAACCATATTTTTATAAAATAAAAAAGCGTATAACTTACGAATTATCATTCGCAATCATACGCTTTAATTAATCATTTATATTATCTATAAATTACATCATTCCGCCCATTCCACCGCCTGCAGGCATTTGAGGAACAGGATTTTCTTCTTTCTTATCAGTGATTACACATTCTGTTGTCAGGAACATTCCTGCAATTGAAGCTGCATTTTCAAGAGCAACACGAGTAACTTTAGTTGGATCGATTACACCTGTTTCATACAGATCTTCATATTTGTCATTAGCAGCGTTGTATCCATAATCGCCTTTACCTTCGCGAACTTTCTGAACTACAACAGCTCCTTCTTTTCCTGCATTGGCTACAATCTGACGAAGTGGTTCTTCTACTGCACGTATTACAATTTCGATACCGGTTGTCTCGTCATCATTATCACCCTTCAGATCTTCAAGCGACTCAATTGCACGAAGATATGCAACACCACCACCAGGAACAGTTCCTTCTTCTACTGCTGCACGTGTGGCAGACAAAGCATCCTGAACACGGTCTTTTTTCTCTTTCATCTCTACTTCAGAGTTAGCTCCAACGTAAAGAACTGCAACACCACCGGCTAATTTAGCCAAACGTTCCTGTAATTTTTCACGATCATAGTCTGAAGTTGTTTTCTCAATCTGAGCGCGGATCTGACCAATACGGCTCTGGATTGCATCTTTTTCGCCAAGACCATTAACTATTGTTGTGTTGTCCTTGTCGATTGTTACCTTTTCAGCTGACCCAAGCATATCAAGATCGGCATTCTCAAGAGTAAGTCCTTTTTCTTCAGAAATTACTGTACCACCTGTAAGTATTGCGATGTCCTCAAGCATCTCTTTTCTGCGATCACCAAATCCGGGTGCCTTAACTGCAGCAATCTTAAGTGATCCACGTAGACGGTTTACAACTAATGTTGTCAGTGCTTCTGAATCTATATCTTCTGCAATTATTAATAGAGGCTTACCTGTTTGAATACTTTTTTCCAAGATTGGAAGAAGATCTTTAATAGCTGAGATTTTCTTATCGTGGATAAGAATTAACGGATTTTCGAAATCAACCTTCATTGATTCTGTATCTGTCACAAAGTAAGGTGAGATATAACCACGATCGAATTGCATTCCTTCTACTACATCAACATAAGTATCTGTACCTTTGGACTCTTCAACAGTGATCACTCCTTCTTTGCTTACTTTCTGCATTGCTTCAGCAATAAGCCTACCTATACTCTCGTCGCCATTAGCTGA
>DHCC01000004.1:25558-28814 GCA_002398875.1 Bacteroidales bacterium UBA4912
ATTTTAGTCACTGCTTTATCGATACCACGCTTCAGATCCATTGGATTTGCACCGGCGGTTACGTTTTTTAGACCCACACTAATAATAGATTGTGCTAATACAGTGGCAGTTGTAGTTCCATCACCCGCATCGTCATTGGTCTTTGAAGCAACTTCTTTTACTAACTGTGCTCCCATATTTTTGAATGAATCTTCTAATTCAATCTCTTTAGCAACAGTTACACCGTCTTTAGTGATTTGAGGTGCTCCATATTTTTTATCGATAATAACATTGCGACCTTTTGGTCCTAATGTGATTTTAACTGCATCTGCCAGTTCATCCACGCCTTTTTTAAGAAGGTCACGGGCTTCAATATTAAATTTAATCTCTTTAGCCATATTATTTAAATTATTGTTTTTATGTTTTTTGTTAAGTTGATTTTGACAGTTGAATTTACATCATTTTAATATGTGACAGTAGTTTTCAACTGTTGATTAAACTTGTTTTGACTGTTTATGAAAGAATTGCAAGAATGTCAGACTGACGCATGATCAGATGCTGTTCTCCTTCAATTTCGATTTCAGTGCCTGCATATTTACCATAAAGCACTTTGTCACCTTCTTTCACTACCATCTCTTCATCTTTTGTGCCTTTACCAACAGCTATAACCTCACCTTTAAGAGGTTTTTCCTTTGCTGTATCAGGGATTATAATTCCGCTAACTGTTTTTTCTTCTGCAGCTGCCGGCTTAACCAGCACTCTGTCTGCTAATGGTTTAATGTTCATACTACTAAAATTTGTTGTTAATATTATTAATATAAGTTATCTAATCGATACTACCCTAACTGCTAATTCTGTGCCAAAATATATTCGTAAATGGATTTAATGATTAAACTGCCAAAATTTCAGTATAATTCTGCCACATAAACTCTTTTAATTTTGAACAGCCATATAAACATAAAAACTGAATGAAATGTTTATATTTAGCTGTTTTCTCTGAAAAAAAGAGTATTTTTACGTATTAATTTCTTATGGCTGATTCTCTGAAATTTTAGTTAAAGAAATTTATGTGTGATATTTTATAAATACAACAACTATGGAAGAAAAATTTGTCACTGTTAAAACATTTGCTTTACCGGCTGATGTAACTATGGTACAATCTTTTATGGAGATGCGGGGCATTGAAGTATATTTTAAAAATCTTGTCTCCAACAGGCTTGCTTATACTTTAGGAGATATAGAAATGCAAGTAAAATTATCAGACTATGAAAATGCGAAAGCTGCACTAATTGAAGGAGGATTTGCTAAACCTGAAGATTTTTCATATTTAGAGATATAATGAATACTTCTATTTTATATGTTAGAACTGTCAGAAAAAAATAACTCAAAATACAGATATATCCTAATAGGATTTATACTATTGTTAGGATTAATAATTTTCAAATATACACGCCCTTACATGAGTGGTTTTCTGGGTGCAGCTACACTATATATAATTGTAATTGGACAACACAGATATCTGACTCAGAAATTAAACATAAAAAAAGGGTTGAGTGCACTACTAATAGTGCTTGAGGTCCTGATATTTATTTTGATACCACTTACCGGAATAGCTTTCCTGGTCATTGACACCTTTTCAGGCATTACAATAAATCCTGAAGCTATTCTCGGTCAGATTAATGACTTTATAAATTCATTGGAAACAAGACTGGGGTTCAACCTTTTTACTCCTGAAAACTTGTCGATACTACCTCGTGCCGGAACAAATATTCTTCAAATACTTGGCAACAGTGTTTATTCTTTCATTATAAATGTTGTGGTCATTTTATTTGTATTGTACTATATGCTTTATAGTAACGAAGATTTAGAACGAGCTATTACAGAGATTCTACCCTTCAAAGATGAAAATAAAGAAATACTAATTGATGAGACGCGTCTTATTATTCAGGCAAATGCAATTGGAATACCTTTAATGGCTATTTTGCAGGGATTCTTCGCTTACATGGGTTATCTTTTTTTTGGAGTAAACAGTGCTCTTCTTTATGCAATTCTCACAGCCTTTGCAACCATTCTTCCGCTTGTTGGGACTATGATTATCTGGGTCCCTTTAGGTATAGGCCTATTAATTGGCGGTGACTTAGTGAATGGTATTGGTCTGCTGATATATGGTTTATTTATTATTGGTGGAGTAGATAATGTTGCACGATTCCTGCTTCAAAAGAAACTTGCAGATATACATCCTTTAATTACTGTTTTCGGTGTACTTATTGGTATTCCTATTTTTGGATTTTGGGGAGTGATATTCGGACCATTGTTGCTTTCTCTCTTTATACTCTTCTTTAATATGTACCGGCATGAATATGTTCAGGGGTCTAAAGCTGAACCAAGAGTTACTACTCGATTCAAAGCAAAGCAAGTAAAAATTCCCAGGTATAACCCAATTAAGACCAAAAAGAAGAAAAAGAAAAATGATTTTGAAAGTGAGTAACCACCTCTGTTTATTTATTTTATTTGTATGCCCTGTTTTTATATTCAATGGATGCCATTCAGGTAAGAATCAGAGCAAAACATCCGGGGATAAGGGGACTTATCTTTTTTCAGAAGAGATCCGTTATGCGCAAGGATTCAATATAGATTATTATAAAGAATATACCAAGGTTACTATTAATAATCCATGGACGGATAACGAAAAACCTTACAAAGTATTTTACTTATTAAAAACAGATTCAATTGAAATTCCGGTTGAAGGTGTAAAAATACTTTCTCCCATTACTTCTATTGCAGTTAACACGTTTTCATATTTTGAATTTTTATCCTTAATTGGGGAATTAGAAACAGTTACAGGTGTGACCGACGGCTTCAGAATTTACAATCCGGAAATTTTGGATAAACTTGAGAATAATCAAATAATTGATTTGGGTGACCCGTTTAATCCTAACATAGAAAAAACAATTTCACTGAATCCTCAGGCTGTAATAAACTCAGCTTATGCACAAATGGATAATTACAGTGTAAGACTTATTCAGGTCGGATTCCCTGTTATTTACTCCTTGGAATGGATGGAAAAAAGTCCGCTTGCACGTGCTGAATGGATTAAAATGATTGCTGCATTTTATGATAAGAATTCACTTGCGGACTCAATATTTAATGATATTGAAAAACGTTACCTTAACATTCAACATATAGCTAATGGTATAGACCATAAACGTACTGTTATGACAGGTGATATTTTTCAGGGGACATGGTATGTGCCCGGTGGAAAGAGTTTCAACGCTGC
>DHCC01000004.1:29172-42020 GCA_002398875.1 Bacteroidales bacterium UBA4912
AATCAGGTATTCAATAATCACAACCGAACAACAGACTCTGGCGGGAACGACTTCTTTGAAAGTGCTATAGCTCACCCTGACCTGTTTTTGTCGGATCTAGTGAAAGCTGCATATCCTGATCTGCTTCCTGACTACACCTTCACATATATAAAGCCATTAAAGTGACTACTAATAAGATATAAAAATAAAATTGAAGAAGAAATCAACAATATTTGCACTATTGATAACCCTGTTAGTATTGGCTTTCATCTGTGATATTTTCACAGGAAATGCACCAATATCGGTTAAAGAAGCTTGGGCATCTATTTTTGGAGGTTCCGGAAACCTTATAGTGGATGAAATTATCAGAAATTACCGACTTCCAAAAGCCATAACTGCAATTATCGCGGGTTCTGCTCTTTCTGTTTCGGGGCTATTGATGCAAACTCTTTTCCGCAATCCTCTTGCCGGACCTGATGTTCTTGGTGTTAGTGCAGGCGCAGGTCTTGGTGTTGCTTTTATGACAATGTTAAGCGGTTCAGCCATATATCCTTTTATATCTTCAATGGGCAGTATGGCACAGGTTATTGCAGCTGTGTCAGGAGCAGCATTGGTTTTAATACTGATACTGGGAGTTTCTGCAAGGATTAAAGATTCAATTACTATACTGGTATTGGGAATGATTTTTGGCTATGTTGCCAGTGCAATGGTAACAATATTGCAGAGTTTTGCCGATCCCGACTCTCTAAAGGTGTTTGTGACATGGACTTTCGGAAGTCTTGGAGATGTATCTTGGGACAGGATGCCTATTTTACTAATATTGGTTTCTGCAGGTATTATTTTAGCCGCCCTTTTACAAAAAGCTCTAAATAGTCTTCTTTTGGGCGAGAATTATGCTCTTAGTGCAGGACTTAATATAAAAAAGACACGCATTTTGATTATCTCAATATCAGCTGTTATCACAGGAACTGTAACTGCTTTTACCGGTCCGATTGCTTTTGTAGGAGTTGTGATACCTCATTTTGCCCGTGCCTTTTTTGGGACAGTAAATCATAAAACTATACTGCCAGCAACCATACTTCTCGGAAGCATTCTGATGTTAATATGCGATATCGTTTCTCAGATACCAATAGCTAACAGAACTCTTCCTATTAATGCAGTGTCTGCAATGTTTGGAGCCCCAATGATAGTTTGGATTGTTTTAAAACGCAAGAAACTATAATTAATCTTATCTAAATAAACCGTTCTTAATTATACTGAACATAAATTTAGTGAAAATCAATACTATCCTTAAACAAAAAAGCCTCCAAAGTGTCTAATATACTGATTGGTATCACAAAAAGGACAAAATGCTGTTTGGCATCGTTTTTGCACTTATGCTGAGACAGGAAAAGAACAAAAGAGATATTTTAAAATTATTCGATTAGAAATAAAAGTATATATTTGTAATCGAAACAGCATTAAGAAGGGATTAAAACAATGGATAATAACTTTTCACAGCGAGTAAGAGACATTATGGCATATAGTCGTGAAGAAGCCGGACGTCTCCAAAACAACTACATCGGGCCTGAACACCTCATGCTTGGTATACTTCGTGATGGAGATGGCGTAGCAATTCAGGTACTTCAGGACTTCGATATTGACCTTCACGTCTTAAAAGATTACATAGACTCACATGTTCGTTCAATACAGGAACCTTATGACGGGACCAGCGAACTTGTAATAAATAAAAATACAGAGAAAGCATTAAAAATGAGTATTCTGGAAGCACGTCTGACAAAAAGTACAGAAACAGATACTGAACACATATTGCTAGCACTGTTGAAAGAAAAGAACACTTTGATATACGATATTCTAAAACAGTTTCAGCTTGACTACTCAAGCGCGTTTTTATATATCAAGAGCATTCTGGAGAATAGAACTGAGGAGGGTTTGGACAATACCGATTCACCAGTTTCAGGAGCTAATTTTACGGATGACGATGATGACGATATGAACGAAAAATCATTTAATCCGGGTGGAGGGCAAGGTACATCACAGACAAAAAACAACGCATCTGACACACCTGTCCTTGACAACTTTGGTACAGATATAACACGTGCTGCACTTGAAAACCGTTTGGATCCTGTTGTAGGTCGTGAAAAAGAAATTGAGCGTATCGCACAGATACTGAGCAGACGCAAGAAAAACAACCCAGTACTAATAGGTGACCCCGGTGTTGGTAAATCTGCTATTGTAGATGGACTTGCACTTCGTATTACTCAAAAGAAGGTGTCACGTGCATTGTTTGACAAACGAGTAATTGCACTTGATATGGCTTCTATTGTTGCAGGTACAAAATACCGCGGTCAGTTTGAAGAGCGAATCAAAGCTATCCTCAACGAACTCTCAAAAAACCCGAACATCATTCTGTTTATCGATGAGATACACACAATTGTGGGGGCAGGAGGTGCTGCTGGCTCTCTTGATGCTGCAAATATGTTAAAACCTGCTCTGGCAAGGGGTGAAATACAGTGTATAGGTGCAACTACCTTAGATGAATACAGAAAGAATATCGAAAAGGATGGTGCACTTGAACGCCGTTTCCAAAAAGTAATAGTAGATCCTACGACACCTGAAGAAACTCTTCAGATACTTCGCAATATTAAGGAAAGATACGAAGAGCATCACAACGTAAGGTATACCGATGAGGCTCTCAAAGCGTGTGTAAAACTTACCGAACGGTATGTTTCTGATCGTACATTTCCTGATAAAGCAATTGATGCATTAGATGAGGCAGGTGCCAGGGTTCATATTTCTAATATAGTTATTCCGGAAACTATTGTGCGTCTTGAAGATGAACTTAAAGAAGTTGAACAACAAAAGACTGATGCTGTTAAAGCTCAAAAATATGAACTGGCTGCAAGCTTCCGCGATAAACAACGTCAACTACTTCTTGCTCTTGAGGCAGAAGAAGAACGTTGGCAAAAAGAGATTAAGGAAAAACCTGAAATCGTTGACGAAGATAAAATTGCAGAAGTAGTTGCAATGATTTCAAATGTACCTGTTCAGCGTATTGCTCAAGCTGAAGGTCAGAGATTATTGCAAATGAAGGATCTTTTAAGAAGTAAGGTAATTGGTCAGGATGAAGCTGTTGATAAGGTTGTCAGGGCAATACAGCGAAACCGTGTTGGACTGAAGGATCCAAATAAACCAATCGGAACATTTATGTTTCTTGGACCTACAGGTGTTGGTAAAACGCATCTTGCAAAGAAACTGGCACAGTTCCTGTTTGATTCACCAGAAAATCTTATCCGTATTGATATGAGTGAATACATGGAGAAATTTAATGTCTCCAGACTCGTAGGAGCTCCTCCGGGATATGTTGGATATGAAGAAGGCGGACAACTCACCGAAAAGGTACGTCGCCGCCCCTACTCTGTAGTACTGCTTGATGAGGTGGAAAAAGCTCACCCTGATGTATTTAATATTCTGCTTCAGATAATGGATGAGGGTCATGTAACTGATAGTCTTGGTCGTAAGATTGATTTCAGAAATACAATCCTTATCATGACATCAAATATCGGTACACGTCAGTTGAAAGACTTCGGACGTGGTGTAGGATTCAAAACCAACAGTGATGTAAGTGATGTGGAATATTCACGCAGTGTTATTCAGAAAGCACTAAACAAGGCTTTTGCTCCTGAGTTTCTTAACAGGGTAGACGACATTGTAATGTTTGACCAATTGAGCAAAGAATCAATTTACAAAATTATTGACCTTGAGCTGGAAGGACTATACAAGAGAATCGGAGATCTTGGTTTCAAGATAAATCTGACAGAGCCTGCGAAAGAGTTTATTGCCAATAAAGGATACGATGTTCAGTTTGGAGCAAGACCACTTAAACGTGCTATTCAAAAATATATAGAAGACGAATTGGCAGAGAAAATTATCACTTACGGCATGAAAGAAGGCGATACAGTAATTGTTGACTTCGATAAAGAAAAACAACAGATACTTATGAATAAAGAGGAAAAGATCCTTAATTAATAAATATGATTTTAAGTCATAATGAGTAAATATGTTCTATAAATGAAGTATTTATAAGAGGCTGTCCAGATAATGGGCAGTCTCTTTTTCATCAAAAAAAAATAAAAATTATGTCAACTCAAAAAATGAAAGTAGAAGTGTGGACTGATATTATGTGTCCATACTGTTATATAGGTAAAATACACTATGAGAAAGCACTTCAGCAGTTTGATCATGCTGATGAGGTAGAGCTTGAATGGAAAGCGTTTCAACTTAATCCTGATCTGCCTGATAACGGAAAAGGAATACCGGTAAGTGAATACCTGACACAACAGGTTGGATATCCTGAAGAAGGTATCAAAAGTATGTACGACTCCTTGCGGATACTTTCTGAAGAAGCAGGCGTTGTTTTTAATCTTCCCAATGCAGTGGCAGCAAACACACGTGATGCCCATCGGTTAATTAAAATGGCTGCAAATAAAGGTATGGATACATTTGTTTTAGGAAAACTGTCAAAAGCCTATTTTGAAGAAGGTAAAGATTACAGCAACAGAGATCTTCTTGTTTCAATAGGAAAGGAAGCCGGATTTGAGGAAGAAGAGATTATTACTATGCTCAATAGTGATGAGTATAAATATGAAATCAAACAGGATATGCAAGAAGCGGGCAACCTTGGTTTTGATACTGTTCCCACTTTTCTGATGGACAGAAGACAAGCTATCGTTGGTTCAGAACCTGTTCAACTGTTTCTGGATGTCTTGAATAAAGCCTATAAAGCATGGAAAGAGCGCAATAAAGAAGTATCAAAGCCTGAAGTATTAAAAGGCAAATCCTGTTCTATTGATGGAACTTGTGATATTTAGCTATCAAACTGCGAATAAAACAGTTTTATCTTTAATTGGATTATACTAACTTTGTTGTTAAACCTATTTAAACAAACTGATGGAGTATTTACGGATAGAGGCTGACGATAAAGAAAGGTGGAACAGAGTATGGGATTTGTATGAAAAGAGCTTCCCGGTTGCTGAACGCAGAAAGATAAATGACCATTTGCGTGCGTGTGCCGATGAACGTTTTTTTCCTTTGTCAATATGGGAAGGACAGCAATTGATAGGATTGATGTTTTTCTGGGAATGGGATACATATCGTTATCTGGAGCATCTGGCAGTCAACCCTGAAATCAGAGGTCACGGCTACGGTTCGCAGTTGTTAAGGTATCTATGCGATTCAGAACATACAATCATACTTGAAATTGATCCACTCGATGACGAACTGTCGGTTAGAAGATTGCAGTTTTATGAACGTTCAGGTTACACCCTCACCCCATTTAGATTTGTACATTTACCGTATAGAATAGATGGTCAGGAACAGGAGCTACTCATTCTTAGTTATCCTAAGATGATCAGCAAAGATCAGCACAAAGATTTCTTGAAATTTGTAAATGAGGTAGTTATTCAATATTGCGAAGGTTACACTCCAGAGTCATGATATATTTCATGGCTCAATAACAGTTCTCATGATACGCAGTATCTGATTAACCATAATTTTTTCCCTTTTAGACTCAGGAAAAATTGGATAAACTATAACTGTTACATTTTCACCCTGCTCCATTTTAATATAACCACCAAAACCCCATGACGTCATCCTGGAATCAGTTCTAAACTTTACAACACAATTTTTCCTATCTGAGTAAGAAATAATCCATTGTCTGTCGACACGTTGTAAAACTTCATCGAACGGACATTTTGTGCGGCCTTTAAATTTAAAGACCGCTTTTTTTTGCCCTGAAAATTCAGGAGGATTAATATCATCAGACTCCATATAATTGAGTCGCTTCGAAAAATAAGCTGTAATAATTGCAGGAGGTATCATTCCCACAATTACAAATACCAGCAGAATCTGCCAAAAATTCATACTCAGCCCCCAAAACATATAAATTACTGCAAGTATACCGATATAAAATATAAGGAATATGGATACCCAGTAGAAATATAATCGAAATGTAAACTTCATATCAATGCACTTGAGGTATTGTAAATTCTTCAGTTATGTATATTTGAGAAAATCCCATTTCTTCAAGCATTGTTTCTAAAACTATCTTTGCCTGATCAGTTGCATCTGTAAGTATTCCCTGATTAATTGCATCATTAATCATAACATTTTTTTCTCTGGTAAGTGCTTCATTATAATCCGATATCTTTATTGGATTGAATGCATTTTCACTCTCATTGAAAACCTCAACCGATTTCTCATCAATTACAGTATCCAGAATCTTTGGTTTAGGTATGGAGACATGTATTGTAGAATCATTTTGCAAATCAACTTTTACATGAGAAAAATCTACACCGGCTTTTAAATAACCGTTATATTTTAAAATAAAATACTTATCTGTAAGCGGAATATTTATGTTCAGGAATTTCATGTAATCCTTAAAACTAATCACTCCTGTGTAGTTATGCTTAACAAGTGCCAGCTCCTGAATATGAGTTATCCTGTTCATCACTGTGGTGCTGCTGTACACAGGTTCACTTTCCCTATTACTTTTACTAAAAAGCAGAACTACAGCAAGTATAACTGTAGTAATAAAAAAGAAAAGTGTGGGTAACGATATTTTTCTCATGTAAACTTTTGACTTAATACTGATAACACCCTAGTTACAAAAATAGCAAATTTATTAATATATAAGTGACTTGCTATTTTTAAAACTGCTTATAATTAACCCTTCTGGAAATTAAATCGAATTTTCTTCTCTCTGCTCTGTTACAAATTTCATTTAGGGAAATCTATTTCACAACCAGACTTTTGTAAACATCTTTCTTTGGTTTATAATGTTTTAAACAAAGTGCTAATCTTATGTACCTAAAAATGAGGTAATTTTTTATTTTCTATCTTTTTTATAGCAATACACTCAACTTCAATCAACCAGCCGGGACGACAAACAGGAGCAAGGACAATAACTTTGGGTATGTTTGAATAATTTTTGTAAAAGAAACTTTTAACTAATGAATAATCAGCAATATCTCGAAGATATACTATCATTTGAACTACATCATTCATACCGCATTCTGCTTCAGACAGCAGCATATTGACATTCTCCAGAGTTCTGGCAAGTTGCATCTTAACATTAGTTGGATGTACAATTTCGCCTTTGTTATTGATACTTGCAGTACCCGAAATAAATACATGACGTCTGTCTGCAAAATCAACAGTTGTGCCTCTTTCAAATGTAACACCATAATCATGTGTCCTGTTAAGATGAGTAGGCGCGTAAAGATGTTTTATTTGTTTTCCTTTGATTCCTTCAATTGCATAAGCGTCCATCAATACTAAAGAGTTGGTCTTTGAATACCTTCCTTCTATAGCTGTGCTTGCAATATAATGTGATTCTTTATTTAGTCCTTCGTATTCGAAGCTTGCAATTCGTGCCTTTACCATATCTTTATAATGATTATCAATTCCTTGCACATATATCCATGTTCTTATACAGTTTTCTTTAAGTGAAGAATTATGCTTTTTAAGCGTTTCGATATAAGTATTAAATATGTGTTCTGTTTCGGTATATTCATTTTTTAGAGGTATATGTAGCTGCGTAGTATATATGTATTTATTTCCACCATTACGCTGCACTATTAAATTATTATTTTCCTTTCTAATATTATTGTTTCCTCTAATATAATAGAGCCAAAGCGCTACTTTTGTACCGTTAAGTGGAGGTTGTTGTACTATGGAATTTATTGTATGTGAATCGTCATTGATGTACGAGTATTGGTTAGCAGCATCACTCACAAAAAAACGTTTCCAGATCAGATTGGCTCCATCGAAAATATTGTTGAGTTCTATGCGTTGTAAAGCTTTCTGCACGTTTAAGAATTGATCTTCAACAACAAGATTTGGATCTGTAATCTCAAGAGTGGCATGGATCTCTGATACACAATCTTCAGCCTTAAATATAGATGCATTTAATTGAATCTCTAAATCTTCCCAATAATTATTGATGTATTTCATTGTTTTTTAAATTTGATACCGGTACTTATCTCTTTTTTAGCTACATATCCAATTTTATTCCCGGTAACTTTTACTTTATCTTTTATAAATTCAGGTACATTATATGATTTCATCTGGTTGTCATAAAACTCCACATCTTTTTGTGGTACTACGAATGCTTTTTCAGCTTTACCTTCATCGTTAATATAGGCAATGTATGGACGAGTGTATAGTCCGTCCATACGACGACTTCCATATACAATCCATCGGCTGTTGCTACTCCACGAGTGGTAGCTTTCTGATTCATTGCTGTTAGCTAATGTCAGGGGATAATGTACTCCTGTCTCAATGTTGAAAATATATAGATCAGCCTCTTTATGCCAAACAAGAAAATTTCCGTAATCACCTTTAGCATATAGGATGTATTTTCCATTTGGAGAAACTCTTGGAAATGAAACACTTTTATCTTCCAATCTGGCATTAAAAATGGTATCAACTTCTGTACCGAATTCTATAGTTTCAGGATCAAAGCCTAAACTGCAAACACTATATTTGACTTCTTGATATTCATTAGGCATATCAAGAGCTTTGGCAGTAGAGAAATAAAGGGTTTTTCCATCCGGAGAAAAGCTGGGGAAAGTTTCAAAACTGTCACTTGAAAACAGAGCTGAAGTAGTGAATATCTCATGATTCACAATATCATATATTACAACATCGGAAGCAACATCGTATACCTCAATTCTATTTTTATCAACAGAATGAAAATCTTGCCTTGTGTTATTAACCGAAAACGCAATAAATCTGCCTGATGGGTGCCAAGAAGGGTAAACAAGCGCTGATACTGTTTCAGCTGTTTTAGTATTTAGCTTTTCCACTTTTCCATCATTAATCACCATTGTGGCAGCATTAGCACCACGTATATGCATAATCATCTTGTCAGGATCCTGCATCCCGAAAGAGTGACAATTCATGCAGTCCCCGTCCACTGATTTGTTTTCAAGTATAGCACTCTGAGTAAAGTTTTCCAGATTCCTTTGGTAGATACCCATCTCATTCCATATTTCATAGCCGGGTTCTATAAGTCGGTATGCCAAATAGGGATCTACAGTTTCCTTAGCAACTTTTATCCGAAAAGGAGTATAAGCAGTCCAACCTGATTCTTTTCGAATACATACAGTTACGGAAAATCCACTGTCTGCAGAAGCTTTTAGTAACTCTTTCCATCTCGATTCTGGTATTTGAAATTGTCCATTCTTTGCACGTACTTCAAATTTAACACCGTTGGTTTCAAAAATAGCAGCTTGGTTTTTGTCTGTTACCTCTTTTAATTTAAAATTTAAAGGAGCAATGTTTGAGGGTATTGTAACTCCAATATAGTCAGGAAATATGCGAGGAAGTTCGTTATCTGTTTTTGCAATCTCTATAGGTTTAGAACAGGCTGACAAAAAAAGATAAACAAGACTTATGGTTAAATAAATAATACTTCTCATACTACTTTTTTAATTGTAAAACATGAAATAAAACCAATATGTATTTCCATATTTATGGTACATTATATTTGAAATATTAGCATTGTTTCTGTTCTCCAGAAACAGCTGTTTGAAATCTTCGTACTTACTAACAACTAGTGGGTTTATTTTATATCTATCCCATTCTGTTGGGTTATTCTCGTTGATTATAATAATGGCTTCTTGAAATCTTTCAGGTAAATTCAACAATGCCTCTTCAGTATTATAATACTTATCAATAAGTTCTATAAAAAGAGGCATTTGTTTTCCGAATAAAAAAACAGAAGCCAAATACTCTTTTGCTGCTGTGTTGTCCGGGTCAGCATTCACTAAGTGTTGCATCCGATAAATTAGGTCTGTAGCTCCAAGAAGATAGTTTTCTGCTGGCAACCCTCTTCTTTTACTACCTAAAAGTTCATCATTTTCAACTGCCATATCGTTATATAAAAAACGACGCTGATTTGTAGCCCACTCTTTGTAATAATGTGTTTGTTCTAATAAATTAATATATTTTTCGGCAACAGGATAATCTCCGCTAATCAGGTTAGTTTGTACCAGACGCTTATATAATCTAGGACTTCCTGTTTTCGAAATGGTAATATTACTCTCGAATGCAAAATTTTGCGAAGCTGCAATGTCCCCAAGTGTGAAGTTTAATTCATTTAATGTAATTAAAGAGGCCAACTCCTTATTCATTATTGGAATTAAGCCATTAATACCTTTCTGATCGAACTGTAAAAACTGTTTTCCTAACTGATCAGTCTCCATTAAAGCGATATTCAGATAATATGCATGTAATAAGTTGTTTATTGGTTTCTTGCTTTCCTCTATGATTTCATCGAATCTGCCCATCCTTGTGTAGTAATCCAGCTGCTTGTATTGTACCGACAAAAGTTGTCCATATTTAGGCAATAAAAAATATATAACTGCAGAAACGATTACTATCTGACAGATGAAAACAAAATAATGTAGTTTTCGTGATATTTTTATATCATTCACCACAAATGTGAGAAAGATTAATAGTAAAAATAAACACCAAGAGTAATAAATTAATGGTGACGGAGTCATTTTATGGTGGTAATATTGCAAAGGTGAAAAAACCAGACTATAGTCACCTATCCATCCCGAATTGACGCCAATATATGCTAGAATAAATATTAAAGCTAAGGGTAAAAAAGAGTATAATATATGCTTTCTATCTATAAGTAATTGCAATATAATTATTGCAATAGCGAACAAAAAGGCTACTGAGCCAGCCAACCAAAATAATAAAACCGTTAATAACGTTGCTACAATTATTTTTTTTACTTTATAATTATCTATATTAAAATATATAAGAAATGCTGTTAATAAGAATATAAATGAAATTGTTCCTGTTATGTAGTAATTATGATTAAGATGAAGGAAAAATAAAAAAATGGCAGATAAAATAGGTAATAATATGAGTGATCTATTTTTACTGATCTTTATTGCAATTTGGTTCATTAAGACTGCAACACTTAATAATAAGGATGTAGTTATTAATGCTCCGGCCCAAGGATAAATATAAAATTGGAGAAGCCATCTGCTGATTATTTCTGATAATCCTCCAAATGAGAAAAATAAATCCGAAAGAAATGTCTTATTATATAAAAACAATTGAAACTGTTCCATATAATAAAAGTGAAATTCATAATTCTTCTGTATTAATATAAATGCAGTAATCCCTATAACTGACCAAAACGCGGTTGAATGGAGCTTTTCATTGGTATTTACTTCAACGGTTTTAAACATATTGCTAATTAATATATTGAATTATTAATAGATAAACAGGTAAAGAAGTCCGGATGTATTGGTTGATTTTAAGTAACAACTCGCAACTATTGTTTACGGATTTTAGTTAAAAAAAACAAATAGTGTTTTTCATATATTTACACTCATTTCATTAATATTTATTTTTTATCAAAAATACAAAATAAAACACTTAGTACAATAAATAAACTCTTCAATTGTACTTCAAACTGTAAGCTTTATTGACATTTTTACCTATTTTTGAAAATCCATACTTTTGCTAAATATCAATTACAATAAAAATTATATGTACTCAGTTAACAATAAATCTATGAAACAAGAAAGACTCGCTTCACTCGACATACTCAGAGGTTTTGACCTGTTTATGCTGGTTTTTTTTCAACCGGTGTTTGTGGCATTTGCAAAACATTGGAGTGATGTACCGCTTTTCACGTTCTTACTGAAACAGTTCGAGCACGCGAGTTGGGAAGGATTTACTCCCTGGGATCTTGTAATGCCACTATTTCTTTTCATGGTAGGAGCCGCTATGCCCTTTTCTTTTGAGAAATACAAACACAATCGTGACAAATCGGCTATATACAAAAAAATAATCAGACGCTTCATAATACTCTTTATATTAGGAATAGTAGTTCAGGGAAATCTACTGAGCCTTGATCTACGTGAGATACGTATATATACCAACACATTGCAGGCAATTGCCGTTGGTTACGCAATAGCAGCATTCATGATTCTGCATCTTTCTAAGAGACAGCAAATTGCCATAACACTTTTGCTACTTGTTATTTACTGGGCTTTGCTGACATTCCTTGGTGATTTCACACCGGAAGGAAACTTTGCAGAAAAAGTTGACCGCGCTGTTTTGGGAAGAGTGAGAGACGGAGTTTATTATGCTGAGGATGGATCATGGCACTTCTCTGATTGGTATCGATACACCTGGGTTCTGACGAGCTTGGTTTTCGGTGTAACAACCATGCTTGGTGTATTTGCCGGAAAGATTATGAAAAATGGAACGAGTAAACTCAAAAACAGCAAGCAGCTTTTAATTATCGCGTTGATATTATTGTTTGCTGGTTGGCTATTGAGTTTCCAGACACCCATCATCAAGAAAATTTGGTCTCCTAGCATGACATTATGGTCTGGTGGATGGTGTTTTCTGCTTATGGCATTATTCTACTATATTATCGACTGCAAAGGATGGAATAAAGGCTTTATCTGGCTTAAAATATATGGAATGAACTCCATCATTGCCTATACCTTAGGAAATGTTATCAATTTCAGAAGCGTGGCAGATTCTTTATTATGGGGTTTGGAACAATATGTGGGTGATTACTACAGTGCCATCCTGACTTTTTCTAATTTTATGATTCTCTTCCTTATTTTAAATATTATGTATAAATTGCGTATTTTTGTGAAGATTTGAGTGGATAAGTTTCACTTTTCACAATTTATTAGTGTCAACATTGGTTGAGTAAATTTAATACATGGAGACTTTTATGTCAATTTATTAAATTAAATAGAAACTTATGATTATTATTGTCAGATAATTTAATCCTATGAATTCTTCAAATGACATACAAA
>DHCC01000004.1:42208-43564 GCA_002398875.1 Bacteroidales bacterium UBA4912
TTTATTCGTTTTGCAATTGGTTATGTGAAGGAAGAACAGACAGCCGAGGATTTTGTATCTGAAGCATTTACTATTTATTGGGAAAGAAGAAATGAATTACTTCCGGATACCATACCCCAAGCCTTTATACTCACTATTATCAAAAACAAATGTCTGAATCACCTAAAACACACGCAAATACGACAAAGAGTAACAAATGAACTTAGAGTCCATTCAGAATGGCTACTTCAGACAAAGATCAGTACTCTTGAAGCATGTGACCCGGATTTCATATACTCACAAGAACTCCAGGACATTATCGACAACACTTTAAAAAGACTACCTAAAAAGACTCAGCAAATTTTTTCTTTTAGTAGAGATCTGGGACTAACATATAAAGAGATCGCTGTTGAAACTAATCTAAGCCAGAAAGCAGTTGAATTCCATATTTCTAAAGCATTACATCAATTACGTCTGTCATTAAAGGATTTTGCTTCATTACTTGTCTTATTTTTTTATTTTAATTAAAATCTTATATTTTGTGTTAGGGTATTCTGCTCTTTAATTGTTATCAATTTAGAAGGCAAAATACTGATAGCATGAACCAGAATTTATTATATAAATTTTTCGAAGGCTCTACTTCTTATGAAGAAGAAAAAAAAATCAAAAATTGGCTGGAGAGATCTGAAGCCAATTTTGATATTTTAATGCAGAGTCGTAAAGAATATGATATACAAATACTTTCCGGTTCAAAGAAATTAAGTAACAAAAGGAGAAAAAGTACTGAAATTCCATTAACATGGATATCTGGTGTTGCGGCAGTATTTATTGCTTTAATTATCGGGGGAATATATTTATTTAACACCGGAGATAGAACTGAGCAATATAATACGATCCTTGTACCTGCAGGTCAGAGGATTAATTTGATTCTCTCAGACAACACCAATTTATGGTTGAATTCTAATACCACATTCAGATATCCAACAGAATTTTCTAATGAAAACAGAACTGTATATTTAGATGGAGAAGCATTTTTTGAGGTTAGTAAAGAAGAGAATAAACCATTTATAGTAAAAACCATGAAAGGGGACATTCATGTCACAGGAACCAGCTTTAATGTAGAAGCTTACTCACAATTTGATAGCTTTGAAACGAGCCTTTTTGAGGGAGGAGTAGAAATTTATAAAGAAGATATGAAGCTTGTTTCATTAAAACCCAATGAAAAAAGTGTCTTGGTAAACAATCAATTATTAGTATCAGAGATAGTAGATATTGACAAATATCTATGGAAAAGTGGACTCATAGCTTTCAATAATAAAGGATTAGAAGAAATATTGATTCGGCTTGAAAAATATTTCGATGTTGAAATTCAGATTA
>DHCC01000004.1:43954-44173 GCA_002398875.1 Bacteroidales bacterium UBA4912
TTACAAATGTATGAATAAAAACAATTCAACGGGTAATCATTTAACCGAAAAAGTACCCATTAAACATTTTTTATTGATTATGCGAACGACCTTAATTCTCTTATTTACCTGTGTTTTTTGCTCAATGGCGGAAATGAGTTATACTCAAAATGCTCGGGTTACAATCAATAAACGAAAAGCAACTCTCAAAGAAGTATTAAACGAAATTGAGAAACAGAC
>DHCC01000004.1:44472-52497 GCA_002398875.1 Bacteroidales bacterium UBA4912
ATACTTTTATCGACTAATGAAAAAGAAAGTACAGATGACAATGAGGTTTCATCAATAACAGTCCAGCAACAGAAAAGACAATTAACCGGAAGAGTGGTTGATGAAAGAGGTGAACCAATTATTGGCGCCAATATTATTGAAACTGGAACGACAAATGGAACTATAACAGATATAGATGGTAATTTTAACCTGCAAGTTGAAAATAATGCCTCGATACATATTTCATATATCGGGTATTTAAATCAGGATATAAGAGTATCAGATCAAACGAATTTTAGAATTGTACTTATTGAGGATATGCAAGCTTTAGAAGAACTTGTTGTTGTAGGATATGGAACAATGAAAAAAAGAGATTTGACTGGAGCAGTTTCAAGTGTAAATGCTGAAGTCATAGAAAACAGACCAGTAATGTCAGCAGCAGAAGCTTTAGCTGGCCAGGTAGCAGGACTGCAAATACAACAAGTTTCGGGAAGACCCGGAGCAGAAGGATTGGCTATCAGGGTCAGAGGAACTAGTTCGATTACTCAATCTAACGACCCTTTATATGTAGTAGATGGATATCCAATGCAAGAAAGTGCATTTAGAATGATAAGTCCGTCTAATATTCAAAGTATCGAAGTTTTAAAAGATGCATCATCTACCGCGATTTATGGTTCAAGAGGTGCTAATGGCGTAGTTATTATCACTACAAAGAAAGGTGTCGGTAAGCCTTCAATTGATGTTAATATTTACACTGGTTTTCAACAGCCGGAAAAGTATTTTGATTTATTGAACAGAGATCAGTTCGTAGAATACTTTATCGATGGAAGAAATCAAGCTTGGCTTGATGCAGGTGTTATTGCTCGAGACCCTGACAAATCACCTCACACTATTAATGACCCGAATAGTCGCAGAGAATTATATCCAAGTGCAAGCAATCAATATATGATACCTGATGGGACCGGTAATTACTTATATAATTTCATGGATCCGGCTTCCGTAGCCTCAATGCCTGACACTGATTGGCAAAGAGAATTGTTTAGAACCTCACCAATGCAAAATTATGAATTATCGTTTTCTGGTAGTAGCGAAAGGACTAGTTACTTTTTTAGTGCTAGTTACGCCTCACAGGATGGAATAATTATTAATTCAGATTACGACAGAATAAACTTGAATTCAAATATAGACAGCCAGATTAATGAAAAAATCAAAGTTGGATTCAACATAAACTCATATTATTCAAGGACTAATCAATTAGTAGAAGGTAAGTACTCCCCAGTTCAAATTGCTCTACAATTGCCACCAATATTTCCTGTCAGAAATGAGGATGGTTCATATGGATCTATGGTTCGTAATTATGACATAATCGTTGGAGACGTTGCCAGTCCTATCGGACTTGCAGAGGAAATAACTGATGAAAGAAACCGTAGTGGATGGCTTGCAATTTTATATGCAGAGTGGGAAATATTAAAAAATCTAAAATATAGAATAAGTCTCAATGGTGGAATTAATAATTATGGTAGAAATTATTATCTGCCATCTTATGTAGATATGGACGCATCAAGAGCCCCAAGAGTGGCAGAAGGAATAAACGAGAAGACAACAACTAAAGATTGGGTTTTAGAAAATACATTAACTTATAGTAATATTTTTGCTGAAAAGCACGATTTTACTGTTTTGGCCGGCTATACTGCACAAAAAAATCAATATGAAAGACTTTATGGAGAGTCAAGAGGATTTCCAAATGATGTTGTAAAAACACTCAATGCAGGTACAATGTATAATTTAACCGGCACTGAATCAGAACATTCAATGATATCATACTTAGCACGTGTAAATTATGCGTATAATAATAAATATTTGTTTAGTACTGCAGTAAGAGCGGATGGTTCATCAAGATTTGGGAAAGATAACAAGTGGGGTGTGTTTCCCTCATTCTCTGCAGGTTGGAGGATTTCGGAAGAAGATTTTATGAAGAATATTGATTCAATCGATGATTTAAAATTAAGGGCTAGCTACGGTATTGCAGGTAATAATCGAATCGGGAATTACTCTGCGATTGGATTATTGAATACTAATTACTATCCTACTGGCGATGATTTACAGTATACAGTTGACCCGAGCACAATGCCAAATAATAATTTGGGTTGGGAGAAAACTCAGCAAGTTAATCTCGGATTTGACTTATCACTCTTTAACAGTCGTATAGTGTTAGCAACAGACTTTTACCACAGTAAATCTTTAGATTTACTTCTAAACGTTCCAGTGCCAACGATTACAGGATATACTTCACAAATGCGAAATGTTGGAAAAGTTCTTAATAAAGGAATGGAATATTCATTAACTACAAGAAATCTTGTAGACGAATTTAGATGGACTACTAATTTTAACATTTCGTTCAATAAAAATGAAGTGCTCGAATTGGGACCTGATGAAAGACCTATTTTCGCTAGTGCTCCTAATGCCAGCAACGCATTTATAACAAAAATAGGATATCCAATTGCTAGCTACTATGGATATGTATATGAGGGTGTATTTATGTCTCAGGAAGACCTTGACAAATATCCTCATCGCTCACAAGATAAAGTTGGTGATGGTCGATATAAAGATGTTAACGGAGATGGTAGTCTAGATGGGAATGATATGGAAATACTTGGTGATAATCACCCATTATTTACCGGTGGTTTAAATAATAGTTTTTCTTACAAAAATTTCACTCTAAGTGCATTACTCAACTTTTCATATGGTGCTGAAGTTTATAGTATTTATAAAAGGATGATTGCAGTTTATCACGGTGATAGAAATGCTATGGTAGACGTACTTGACCGCTGGAGATCGCCAGAGGAGCCTGGAAATGGAGAAATTTTTCGTGCGACAAGAACGCCTAGCGGTTGGTCAAGATCACCATCTACATACTGGTTAACAGACGGTTCATATTTACGAATTAGGAATGTCTCTTTGTCCTATGATTTTAGCAGTGATTTGATAAAAAGGTTTAAAGTACAAGGTCTGCGTTTATATTTAACAGGCCAGAATCTATATACATTTACCAATAATCCGGGATTTGATCCTGAAGCCAGCAGTGAAGGTCAGGGGTTAACAAAAGGTGGTGATTATACAGGTTACCCTTCTGCAAGGTCATTTATTTTAGGCGTAAATATAACATTTTAAAAAAGATAAAGATTAAACAATATGAAAAATATAGTTTTACTACTTATAGGATTTATATTTATAACCTCGTGCAGTAACGAGTTTATCGAATTAGATCCCCCTTCAAACTTGAGTACTGAGGGATTTTATAAAACTGAAACAGACATGAACCAAGCAGTCTTGTCAACTTATAGAGGATTGAGAGGTCATTTTAACAATACTGCAATCAGATTAGGAGAAATTCGCTCTGATAATACAGGATATTCTTGGTTAGCAGGAAATCCAGCAGATGAAAAGGGAATTGACGAATTTTCATCTCCACTTTTAGAGGACAATGGTTTTATGGAAGATATATGGGAAAATTCTTATAATACTATTCTCCGAGCGAATATAGTTATAGGAAGGTCTGAAGAAGCAGAATTTACTAACGAGAATTATAGAACTCAATATATAGCTGAAGCAAAATTTATTAGAGCCCTTTCATATTTTTGGCTGAATAGAGTATTTGGAGGCTATGATACAAATAACAATTTATTAGGAGTTATAAAAGTTGAGACAGAGATTTCTCCAGAGGAAGCTTATGAACTTGGGCGAGCATCATTGGAAGAAATTTATGAACTCATTATTAATGATTTATTATATGCTGAGCAGTATCTACCTGAGAGTTATTCATCAACTGATGTAGGAAGAGTCACGAAAGGCGGAGCAACCGGAATGTTAGGAAAAGTATATATGACGATGGCCGGTTATCCATTAAACAAAGGGAATGAGTATTATAATTTAGCTATAAAACAATTTGAGAAGCTAATTAATAAGCCTTTATATTCCCTTGAGCCCAGTTACAAGGATCTTTTTGATGTAACTAATAAAAACACAAATGAATCGTTGTTCGAAGTCCAATATAAAAAAGGATCCCCCGGAGGTGCGACTGGAAGTCCCTGGAATAATATTTTTGCACCTAGATTTTCTGAGCAAGAAGTAGTACTTGTTGGAAATAAGGGAGGACAAAATATGCCTACAGGCACTATGATCGCAGCATATGAAGAAGGAGACCCAAGGAAATATGTTTCTATGCGGGAAGGCTACATAAGTCAATCATCAGGCAATTGGGTTCCTGAACCATATGTATGCAAATATTATGACGTTTCAGTTAGTGGAAATGATAATGGTAATAATTGGATTGAATTAAGGCTTGCTGATATCTATTTACTTTATTCTGAAGCACTGGTAAGGACAAATGGTTCAAAAACAATAGCTTTAAGTTATCTTAATAAAATTAGGGAAAGAGCTCGTAATACACCTGGTGATCCTGATATCGAAAAACCTGAAAATCTGTTGGCTGATTATACTCTTGATAGTTTTTCTACAAACGAGGAGTTTTTACTTGCTATTGAAAGAGAAAGACGGGTAGAACTGGCTTATGAAAACCATCGCTGGTTTGATTTGGTTAGAACCGGCAGAGCTAAAGATGTTATGATTGAGTCACAGAGATTAGATGGATATCCAGAATTTACCTGGGATGACAAGATGCTGACTTATCCTATACCAATGACTGTAATGCAATCAAACCCGGGCATGATAATTCAAAACAGTGGTTATACTCAAATGTAAATCATTTAATTGTTATTGAAATTATGAGGAAAAATATACTAATAATATTTGCTTTGTTTACAACTTGTTCATATGTCACATCTCAAGATAACAGTCTAACTGACTATGAAATAGCAGATGGGTGGCAATTGCTATTTAATGGCGAGAATCTTGATGGATGGACATCTGTCGGCAAAAATAATCCTCCTGTAATGGGTTGGGAAATAAAGAATGGTGTACTGACTGTAAAAAAGGTAGACGATAAAAGAGGTGGAGATATAATCACTCGTGATCAGTACTCAGATTTTGACTTAAAAGTGGAATTTAAAATTACAAAAGGTGCTAACAGTGGTATTAAATATTTATTTAGAAGATACACAAAAGGAGGTTGGTTAGGGCCGGAATTTCAAATTCTTGATGACGAAAATCACCCTGATGCTAAACTGGGACGAGATGGCAATAGACTTCAGGCAGGATTATATGATATGTTTCCACCTACAAAGGAGAAGAAAGACAGTCCTGTAGGTGAATGGAACGAAGCTCGTATTGTTGTACTTGGTTCTAAAGTAAAACATTATTTAAATGGAGAAGAAGTTTTGTCTTATGATCGTTACAACAAGGAGTATTTGGACACTTACAACTTAAGTAAATATAAAGAAAGTGATCCTATATTTGGACTTGTTGACGAGGGTCATATACTTCTTCAGGATCATGGTGATATCGTTTCATTTAAAAATATTAAAATTAAAATTTTAGACTAAAGGCATTTATGAACTTTAATCGTGATTTGTTAGTTAACTTACAAGTTTTAACTAAAGTTCATAGTTTAAACATTGAATATATGAAAAAAACAACAAGAAGACAGTTCATAAAGCAGGCAGGAGTTTCTGGTTTAGCATTAAGTATAGGGGCCAAAGGGTTTAGTGCAAAAAGTTATGCAAATATAATCGGTGCAAATGAACGAATTAATATGGCTGTAATGGGTACTAATGGCAGAGGTGCCGGTATGGCTAGAAATTTTCAGCGATTAGATAATGTTAATATGATGTTTGTATGTGATGTTGAAGATAATGCTTTGAATAAAGGCATTAAAGCTGTTAAAGATGTAGGGGGAGATCCAATTGCAGAAAAAGATATAAGGAGGGTACTTGAAAATAAAGACTTAGATGGCTTACTTGTTACAGCACCTGATCATTGGCATGCTCCTGCAACTATTATGGCATGTCAGGCTGGTAAGCATGTTTATGTTGAAAAGCCATGTAGTCATAGCCCAAGAGAAGGTGAATTGATGATTGAAGCTGCACGAAAATACAAAAGAATAGTTCAGGTTGGAGCTCAACGTCGTTCATGGTCATTATTAATGCAAGGAATTAAGGAGTTGCACTATGGTGTAATTGGTGATGTGTATTTCGCTAAAGGATGGTATACTAATAATAGGAAATCGATAGGTTTTGGAAAAAAGGTGGCAGTACCTTTAAATTTAGATTTTGAATTATGGCAAGGACCAGCACCTCGTGAAGCTTATAGAGATAATTTAGTACATTATAACTGGCATTGGTTCTGGAACTGGGGTACAGGTGAAGCTCTAAATAATGGAACACATGAAATTGACGTTATTAGATGGGGCTTGGGTGTAGACTTTCCAACTAAAGTAAGTTCAGAAGGAGGACGTTTTGCCTTCAATGACGATTGGGAGACCCCTGATACTCAATTAATAAACCTTCAATTTGGCAATAAATGTCTTGTTACTTGGGAAGGACGTAGTTGTAATTCAAAAAACTCAGAAGGACGTGATAGAGGAGTTATATTCTATGGTACTGAAGGTTCTTTAGAGACTGGTCATAACGGTTATCGTATTTACGACCAAAAAAACAACCTTATAAAAGAAGTCGATTCTAAAGAAATTATTGATGGTAGGGATACATCTAGCCCTAGTGTAAATCTTGATAGAGTGCATATTGAAGATTTCCTTAACTCTGTAAAAAATAACCGAACTCCAAATGCTGATATTGCGGAACTGCATAAAAGTACTTCTCTTGTTCAGTTAGGCAATATTGCTTGGAGGGTAGGAAGAAGTTTGACTACCGATCCATTAAACGGACATATCTTGAATGATCCAGTAGCTCAGGAATTATGGTCGAGAAAATATGAACCAGGTTGGGAATTAACTGTATAGAAATTAAACTAAACTACTAACAAAGACTGAATGAGTAATTATTCAGTCTTTGTTTAAAAAACAAATAATATGAAATATCATTATTTTGTCTATTTAATATTACTCTTTTTATCATTAAATTCATATGCTCAGGATAAAGAATTTGACTCTTCAACAGACATAGATGAGTTAGTTGACAGGTTTTCTGAGAGTAAAACTACCAAAAATCGTAACGGTTGGTTTCATTATTATATCCCAAAAGGAATGGCAGATACACTGACAGTAAAAATGTCCTGTGTTTTTGAAGGTACTCAAACGCACGCACCTCACCAACATAATGAAGACGAAGCATTTTATATTATAAAAGGGTCGGTTAGGTTTCATATAAATGGCGTAGAAAAGATTTTAAATGAAGGAGATTTTATTTATACTCCCAGCGGATCTTCTCACAATATTCAAAGAATTAACAATGATACAATTAAATATCTTGTTATTAAAAGAGAATGGCTTACAGACCTGGAAAAGCCATATTTAGTAAGAAATAACAATTACTCTTTCGATGATTGTTATATACCAAATGAAAATCATAGCAAATTGAATTTTAATGAAAAGACTTTGTTAAATAAAGATTTCGCAGATGGATTTCAAGTAACAATTAATAAAATACTCAAAAATGACTCTTTCTCAAATCAAAGGAATTTACCCAAACAAGCTGCGATCTATGTTTTACAGGGAAAAACAAGAATAAACATTAATGACCAAGAGACTATTATAAAGGAAGATAACACTTTTTATGCACCAAAGGGATTAAATTTTAATTTAATAAATATTGGCGATGAGCCTTTAATATTTTTATGTATAATGACAAAGTAGTTTACCTCTTTGACTAATTTTAAATCACTAATACCTCTTTTTTTAATCAGGATTCGTTAAAATTATATTTTACATTAATTATTCAATATAGAGACTAGTTGAATACAATTAGACATGTATAATTAGTACTATAATAAATTCATCAATGTGTATATATCTTAAATCTAGACTGTTCATATAATAAATATAGTTGATTATTCAACACAAAAGACATTTATTAAAAGTCTCAACCTAAATCGCCAATTTTTACTTATTGTGTATTTCGGTCTGATAGGGTT
>DHCC01000025.1 GCA_002398875.1 Bacteroidales bacterium UBA4912
TTCTCATCTGAATCAAATTTCCAATACTTCGATGTATTAGTTCGTTTTCTGTTCTATCCCTGTATTCTGGATTATTAATTTACATTCTCTTAGATAATTGTTATCTCTGTAAACTGTTGTGGCGTCATAAACATTTCCATAGGTTTTTATTCAAATTTCTGATATTGTCCATTCATTGGAGGAAGAATAAAAAACGTCATATTTTTACTAAAATCGATACTTTTTTACTTTATTAACACAATTTAGATATCAATGAATTGAATTATTAATACATTTGCAAATGTTATTATGTAGGACATATAATATTTATACTATATAATGGAAAATATAACAGGAAAACTCGAAATCAAAAAAGGGACTACCACTCTGGTTGACCTGACAGAAGAGGCAATACTCAATTATATAAAAGAGAGTCATTTAAAGCCGGGTGATGAATTCATGTTTGATGAAAGTCAACTGTCAGAGCAATTGAATGTAAGTAGAAATGTTGTTAGAGAAGCCCTCAGCAGGTTGCACTCATTTGGAATAATCAACAGCCGAAAAAGGAAGGGGATTTTTTTACAAGAACCCGATATGAAAAAAAACTTTAGTCGGATTATTGATCCAAAGCTATTGAGCAAAGAGAGATATCTGGATCTGCTTGACTTAAGATATATTTTAGAGATCGGTATAATACCCTCTTTGTTTGAAAATTTACAGGAGCAAGACATCAGGGATCTCTATGAGGTGCTTCCGTTGCATATGATTGAAAACAAGGATGTTCGGTTATCGACAGAAGATGAGATTAAATTTCACACTGTTATTTATAAAATTGTGAACAATCAGACGTTGATCGATTTAATGCAGATCATTATATCGATGCGTTTCAGACTTTATGATAGTTCAGAGTTTGCAATTTTTAATCAAAAGATGAATAGTAATAATCTAAAGGCCACTCATTTTGATATCATTAAGGCAATTGAGAGTCGAGATAGTGACCGGTATGAAAATGTAATTAAAAGGCATCTATTGCCTTATCATATGTATATTAAAGAGAGAAGACAAGTTTTGTAGATTAGTTAAACCCCTGAAATCTCCCAAAAAGAGTTAAACCTGTGAATCGATTTTTATCCCTTTTATTATTATCCTTTATACTAACTAATTCATATGCAATTAATGGAAATCAATTGTGTGTAGAAGAGATTGCACTAAATTATCTATACGAAACGGTTAATGATACCATTTTTTGGAATAAGATTCATGCGATCGAGTTTTTGATAGATTTAGGATTTAATGAAGACATAGACGTGATATTGGAAGAATTGGAGTGCAATTATGAAAATATTCCTCAAAAAAGAATCGGATGTTGGAGATGCAGGGTAAAGAACGAAAAGAATACCGATAAAAAAAACAGATATATTGAGAAAATCTTTCAAGTCTATACAAACCCAAATAGCCCTGATATCATACATGCAATTGAAAGTCTTGCAAAGTTGTCGGTATCCTTGAAAAACATCCCTCGGCCGGCACTTTATGATTCTGCAAAAAACAACATCTGTAATGCTTACCTGAACTGGTCCTCCATTTATCCAGATTCTCCAGTCTCATGTATAGACTATTCAGCATTATTCAAAACACTTCAATCCGATAATTCAGATTACAGAAGAATAATGGCATACGGGTTGAAATTTTTAGGTAAAATGGAGGGTAAGCCATGGCGAAATGTTGCTGAGAAAGCAATAAATCAACTTGCAGAATATCCTTTTTCGACTTATCTGTTAAGTGGAGCACTAAGTACATGCCCCGAAAAAGAACGAAAAAGTCGTTATACGGATCTGATCAAACAAAAATTGAAAATTCTGGCAAAAGGGAATGAATCCATTAATCAATACGAGGCTTATGTTGCCTTGGGGAATTTTGCGGATCAGGAAGATTTCAACTTCATTAAAAAGGAATTTCTGAAATTATATTCATGTAAGAATGGAGCAGAATTTGACAGGAACAAAAAGGATGTTTTGTCCGCCATATCCTATGCTTTATTAAAAACATCAGACCATAAAAATAAATAACAAATATGAATTTTTCAATCATAGACTGGATTATTGTAATAGCATATCTTTTACTTATGTTATTAATTGGATATTTATCTTCACGAAATAACAAAACCGCTGAAGATTATATTCTTGGAGGCAAAACAATGAACCCTTTTATGATCGGCATTTCATTGTTTGCCACCCTCTTCAGTACATTAAGCTATCTGTCATATCCGGGTGAAATGATTAAGTATGGGCCAGTTTTTTTAGCGGGTATCCTCGCATTGCCTCTTGCAAACTGGATTGTTGGAAAATTCTTAATTCCCAAGTTTATGCAAATGAACGTAAAAAGTGCATATGAAATTTTAGAAATTCAACTGGGAACTAATACAAGAAAACTTGCCGTATTTTTCTTCCTGTGCTTGCGTTTTTTGTGGATGACAACTATTATATATGCAACTGTTGATATTGCAATGGTCCCCATATTAAATATTGACCGTTCACTCGTTCCCTATATAAGCATTGCCTTGTCAATATTGACGGTTATTTATACTACCATGGGTGGAATTAAGGCTGTAGTCAGAACCGATGTTGCTCAATCCTTTATCATGTTTTTTGGACTTATTATGACAATTGTTTTTGTAATAAGCCAGCTAAGTCCAGATCAATCTCTTTTTAATCCTTCAGTATATGCTCACTGGGGATCCTTTGATTGGGGGATTCACCCTACTAAAAGGATGACAGTGGGAAATATTATTATATTGATATTAGTCATACAGGTGTGTACAGCAGGTTCTGATCAAATGGCAATACAAAGGTATTTATCCACAAAAAGTTCAAAAGATGCCTCATCCTCATACAATATATCGCTTTGGGGTGGTGGACTTATTAAAATACTGCTGGCTATAGCAGGGATATGTGTAATGGCTTTTTTCTTTTATAATCCTGAAATAATAGAAAATGTTGGAACCATATACGATCATGCGGATTCGCTATTTCCATTATACATAAGGGTTGGGCTTCCACCAGGATTGACGGGATTAATTACAGCAGCCTTATTAGCTGCTGCTATGTCAAGTTTATCTTCTGGTTTGAACTCAAGTTCTACAGTAATTTTGGAAGATATCCTTAAGAAAAGAAAGAAAAAAGGAAGACAAGCGCCATCTGATGATAAAAATGATTTAAAATTAATCAAAAAAATCTCATTTATACTCGGTATTTTGGTAGCTCTATCCACATTTTTTCTACCGTATATTACGGGGAACCTATTCGATATAATTCAAAAAGTGGTTAATCTGGTAGTTGCTCCTCTGTTTGTCTTGTTCTTTATGGCCTTGTTTGTGCCTTATGCTACTGACAGATCTTCTGTTTTAGCCGGAGTGTTTTCTTTAGCAATTGCAATTCTTATTGCCTTCTTTGAATTGTTTGGTATTTCATCGTTGTGGGTTACCACTTTCTCACTCGTAGGAGGTATTACACTCGGGATACTTTTAAGTTTCATTGACAACTTACTAATAATAAAAAGAAACAATGGAGGATAAGTATGACAATTGATTCCCTAATCCACCACATGCAAATTACAAAATATAATAATTCAATAAAATAGAAACAGCGATATAGTCTCTAATACCTCAAACAGATCGTTACTGGTTATAAATTACTAATATCATTATATGTGCATACTTAATTTACAATTAATCCTAAAAATTTGAACGATGATTAAAAGAATGTTTTTTATTGTTTTTAGTTGTCTATTACCGTTAATTTTATTTTCGCAAAATAATACAATTAAGGGTTTAACAACTGACGAGAACGCAGAGCCATTAATTGGCGTAAATATTGTTGTAAAGGGAAAAACGATTGGAACTGTAAGTGATGTTCAAGGAAATTACATCATAAACGCACAACCAGGGGAAATATTGGTTTTTTCGTACATCGGGTATCAATCCATTGAGGTCCCAATTACGCAAAATGTTATAAATGTGATTCTAAAAGAAGATGTCACTTATTTGGACGAAGTTGTTGCAATTGGTTACGGGTCACAAAAGAGATCTAACGTTACAAATGCAATTTCAACAATTAAAGGAGAGGACTTAATCAGTCGCGGAACAGGTTCAGCTGATGAAGCGTTAATTGGAAAAGTTGCCGGAGTACGTGTTATGCAAATGGATGGTATGCCAGGCAGAGGAATGGATATTAAAGTTCGTGGAATTTCATCTATTAATTTTTCAAACAATCCATTATATGTAATTGATGGTTTTCCCGTTGATAATCTACGTAGTGTGACTACAGGTGATATTGAATCAATAGAAGTTTTAAAAGATGCGGCATCGACTGCGATTTATGGTTCACGTGGTTCACAAGGAGTTATATTAATTACAACTAAAAGAGGTGCAAAAGGAAAGCCGGTTGTCCAGTTAAATACAGATTTGATTGTACAACGTCCATGGAGTAAGATAAACGTATTGAATAGAGATGAATGGATTGAATTTGCCATAGAGGAGCGAAATAATACCTATGAATTAAATGGAGGTAACCGCAATGATGACAATTCCAAAAGGGCAGCTGCCTATCAAATTGATCCATTATGGCTGACAGATCCAGCTTCTTTGCCCGATCACGATTGGTATGACATAACTACAAGGAATGCTCTTATGCAAAAATATCAGTTATCGGTTTCCGGAGCAACGGATGATGTTAAATACTATATTTCGTCCAACTGGTTAGATCAACCGGGAGTGGTTTTATATACCGATTTTAACCGGCTCTCATTTACCTCCAATGTTGAAGGCGCAGTAAAAGACTTTTTAAGCATAGGAGTGAATTTAAATGCATCACAAGAAGAACAAAATGACCCACAAACCTCCTCCAATGCTGCAGGAGTTAGTCGTATTCAATTAACGCCTCCTGTTGTAGGGCTTGAACAAAATACCGAAAACGGAGGATATCATCCATTTGTTGGTTCTTTTATCATCAACCCTTTAGCTCAATTACGGGATGAAAAACGATTTCACAAAACCAGAAAAATAAGAGCTAACGTCTATGCAGATGTTAAATTTACTCCTGAATTTAAATTACGTTCATCCTTTGGTGCCTATTTTAATAATCGGACTACACAACAATACATAAAGGCTAATCTAACTCGAGGCAGAGGTTCTTCAGGATTTGCTGAGTCAGCAGAAAATACCAACTATCTGACAGAACATGTGTTCAGTTACGAGAAATTATTTAAAGATATTGAATTTGGAGCTATCGGAGGATTTTCATATCAAGAGAATTCATACTATTCAATTTATGCTGCCAGATCGGGTTTTGCTGACGACCAGGTAATAACTTTGAACGCCGGAACCGATATGACTGGAGCCAGTAGCAGTATGAATAAATGGACAATGATGTCATTTTTTACTCGAATGAATGTCGCTTATAAAAATCGCTATTTAGGTTATGTTTCTCTGCGAAGAGATGGTTCATCCCGTTTTGGTAAAGATAGCAAATGGGGCTATTTTCCAGCAGTTTCATTAGGATGGCGAATATCTGAAGAGGAGTTCATGAAAGATTTAACATGGTTGAGTAATTTAAAATTAAAAGGGAGTTACGGAGTTGCCGGAAATAACAATATTGGGAATTATGCTCCCTACGCCACGCTCGCTTCCAACAACTATGTTTGGGGTAATGATGTAGTTCCTGGTTATTCTATTGGAGGGTATGAGAATTCACAATTAGGATGGGAGAAAACCCATACTCTGGATGTAGGTCTCGAAATGGGATTTCTAAAGAATAGAATTCAGTTTAATTTTGATTACTTCAATGCGAGAACAAAGGATCTTCTTCTTAACTTGAATATACCTCAAGTTACGGGTTTCAGCAGCGCAATGAAGAATCTGGGTGAAGTAGAGAACCAAGGCTTCGAATTTGAACTTACGACAACAAACATTTACAGGAAGAATTTCTCTTGGACAACGAATGCCAATATTTCCAATTATTTAAACAAAGTATTAAAATTAGGTGATGATAATGCACCTATTTATGGGTATGCAGATGGATATATGGTTACCATTACTGAAATAGGTCAACCGATTGGAAGCTACTATATGTTTGGCACTGATGGCGTTTTTATGAATCAGGAAGATTTTAATTCCAATCCACATTATAAAACTCAAAATATAGGAGATACAAAATACATTGACCATAACAAGGATGGCGTCATAGATAATGATGATAAGTATATTCAAGGCAATGCATATCCCGACTTTACATACGGTATGACAAACACTTTTACATATAAGGATTTTGATTTGAGTTTCTCTGTCGATGGCCAGGTTGGAGGTAAAATTCTTCGAAGCTTCGGTCGTCAAGATGGACAATCCAGAGGTAATGTTTGGAAGTTTTGGTTAGATCGTTGGAAATCAGAAGAGGATCCAGGTAACGGCAAAGTTCCACGTGCTGTTGTTTCTGCGAACATGACCACCCCATCTTCATTCTGGTTATTTGATCAAACTTATTTTGCATTACGTAACATTTCACTGGGTTACACAGTACCACAGAGTTTTTTGAAAAACCAGAGTATTATTAGTTCTTTGAATTTTAAATTAAGCGTTGATAATGTATATATGTATGATCATTACAATCATGCCCCAACTACAGCAAATCAATCCAACTCCGCTATAGTACCTAACAATGACTCGGCAACTACTTATCCTATCTCTCAGAATTATACAATAGGTATTTCGTGTACTTTTTAAAATATAGAAATCATGAAGAAAATAACGATTACAATACTTCTAATAACCGCCTTGTTTACAACTTTTTTTATTGGTTGTGATTCCCTGGATCAATATCCAATATCAGAAAAAAGTTCTGGAACATTTTTTAGCGACGCAGATCAATTTAATCAAGCAATTGCAGGTTGTTATTACATACTTAGGCAATATAAACTGCGGGATAACATCTATTTCAGGTTAACAGAATCACGATCTGACAACACATTCCAATTGCAAGATTATGATGATGGACAGACATCACGATTTGAAGAAACAAGTGCTCTTCCCTTATTAACCAATATGTGGGCAGCAAGTTATAATGCAGTAAACAGATGTAATACTGTTTTAGAAAATTTAGAGAAAGTAGATTTTGAAATGAATCACGATCAAGTTGAAGGTGAAGCTCGCTTAATAAGAGCAATGGTATATTTTGATCTTGTTCGCACGTATGCAGGAGTTCCAATCGTCGATAAAACATTAACTTTATCTGAAAGTTATACTGTGGAAAGGTCAACCATGCAAGAGGTTTATAACTTTATAAAAGAAGATTTGACAAAAGCTTCTGACTTATTACCTACTTCTACTATTTCAGGTCGTTTTAATAAATACGTGGCAATTGCTTATATGGGAAAAGTACTCGTATTTGAGAGTGGATATCCACTTAAAAACAATAAATGGGACGAAGCTAAAGACTGGTTAAAGAGGGTTATAGATTCAAATCAATATGAATTTTTTCCAAACTTTGCAGACATCTTTTTACACGCAAATGAGTCAGGCAAACAGTCCGTGGCATCATTTGCCTGTTTATCGGGAGTTGGGAATCAGGGAAATCCTTTTCCTTCACGCAATGCACCCAGAGACATAGCCAAATCAGGAGAGTTAGGTATAATATTTGGGGGTAATGCAGCCTGTCTTCATATATCTGAAGATTTAGTTAATAGCTTTGACTCAAATGATTCACGGTTGCCCGTATCCATACAACAAGTATGGAGGCATACAAACGGAAATCTTATTGATAATGAACCTTACTGCAGAAAATATCAAGATGGACCTGTTTCAACAGCACACGATTGGGATATCGATTATATTGACTACCGATTTGACGAAGTTTTGTTGCTTTACGCTGAATGTCTAAATGAACTTGGATTTGTAGCGGATGGGGAATCTTTTAACATAGTGAACAATTTTCGTCTACGTGCTGGTTTAGCACCTAAAACCTCAGCTGAAATTCAATCTCAGGATGATTTTCGTTTGTGGATAGAAAATGAAAGACGTTGGGAGTTTATTGGAGAGAATATTCGCTGGTTTGATTTGGTAAGGACTGATAGAGCACTTGACGTTATGAATGCTTTTCTCACGCCCTATAACTATGGCGGAAATGTTACAAAAGATCGCTATTTTTATCCTATCCCTTTAAGGGCTACTAATGAGAATCCAAATCTCTTAATAGATCCCGGGTTTAAATAACAGTTTTACTAAAGTTCGATATAATTTCTTATTTCACGGAATTAGTAATTCTTTTTAATGAGATTGCTATGTCGTACCTTTACAACTTATTAATAAAGAAAAAGTAGTAAATATAATTATCTTAGGATTATAGTCAATAAAAATTAATAAATATTCAAGGAAATGAAAAAAAAGTGTTGTGTTCATAGTCATCATACGATGATTAAGATAATCATAAACAATATAGTAATGTCGATTATCCTCATTATTCTTCCTAATACGCTTACAGCGATGGAGAATTTAAGTGAAAAAGATAAAGAGTGCATTCAGTTGAAATACAGAACAAAATATGAAAAAGTACTGAAAGCATCAGAAGATTTGGACCGATGGTCTTATCTTGCTTTCCCATCCGTATTGCAAATCAACCCTTCCACGGTATTGATTTCATATAAGCGCGGTGAGGCACACGGTGGAGACCCAGGTGCTAAGCTAGAAATTATGAAGTATGATGTAATAAAGGAAAAGGAACTTGAAACAAAAATAATTGGCGATATTGATGGATTAATTTTTCAAATGGGAGAATGGGTGAAGTTCCCAAATGGTGATATTGTTAATTACGTTGACATGCAGAAAATAGTACCTACACCTAACTATAGAAACAATCACCGAATAGGGATTTATTATTCTCGATCACAGGATAATGGCGAGAGCTTTGAGGTGATGAAAAAGATGGGGCCGGTAAACGGGATTGAATACGGATATGTTTTTGAAGACATAATTGTTGGATCACAAGTTTATATGTTGGTGATGACTTTTCCTGAACTGCTGGGAAAAATAGGGAAAGAAGGGTGGAAATATGGAGAAGTTCATGTAATCAAGTCAAATGATAATGGAAAATCCTGGGAGTTCGTTCGCAACTTAAGCTTTGAGTTTGGAGAAATAGATATAAATGAAAGTTCTTTCATTAAATATGGTGATGGTTTTATTGTAACAACACGAGGATATGATGGCCAACAATGGATATTTCACACGGACAATAATTTTAAACTAGTAAAGCAAGTCAATTTAACTGAAAATTACAATTGTGTTCAAAGTATAATTGGTAGACCGAGACTTTTTCTAAAAGATGGGGCAATGTATTTGTTGGGAAGAGATTATACAAATCCATACAGTCTTAATTTATATAAGATTGATCCTAAAACCTTGCATCTGGAAACTTATGTCACTTTGGATCAGCGTCCAGGAGATGCATATTATGCTGAAGTTTTTTTTACTAAAAAGAACGGTAAAACATTTTTTAACACTATTACTTATGTAAAATCAGTTAGTGATTTGCCTGATATTGTTAGGTTAGAATTTCCATGGGAAGAAATTAACGGAATCAAGAAGTGAATGATAACAATACAGCATTTTTTGTCCTGTTGAAAAATAGAATTGCTGTTCACTTCGTTTTGACGATATAACTTAAGTTTCGAAAAAATAGTTTTTTTACATCAGCAGCAGAGGATCTTGGTTGATGATGACCAAATGTAGATTATAATTAATAAATAATATGCCAAATGAATCTACAAGATTCCTGTGACATGCTATTAATCAGATTTATCAAATAAAAAATGGAGAGTATTTTTATAGAAGCGGAGCATTTTGAGGATATTGGTGGTTGGGTAGTAGATCAACAGAGTATTGTGTCTATGGGTTCGTCCTATCTGATGGCTCATGGTTTAGGAATACCTGTAAGAGATGCGAAAACCATTATTACCATCAAATCTTCGGGCATGTATAAAGTTTGGGTCCGAACCAGAAACTGGGTTGCTAGTTGGAATAATAATTACTTTCCGGGAAAATTTCAGGTGCTTATAAACCAAAAGGCGTTAGCTACAACTTTTGGTACTGAGGATGCAGCTTGGCATTGGCAGGATGGAGGTGAGATACAATTGGAGGGCGGCAATATCGAAATCGCCCTTCATGATCTGACAGGGTTTAATGGTAGATGTGATGCTATTTTTATCACAGATGAACCCGCATTTGTGCCTCCAAACGACTACTCATCTTTGAGATTATTTCGCAAAAAATTCAACTTGTCTCCAATTAAAGAATATGGCAATTTCGATCTCGTTGTTGTAGGAGGAGGTATCGCAGGAATTTCAACTGCTATTTCAGCTGCAAGAAACGGTTGTAAAGTTGCGTTGATACATGACAGAGAGATACTGGGTGGCAATAATAGTTCAGAAGTGCGCGTCGGACTGTCGGGACTCATTTACCAAGAGCCCTATTCTGAATTAGGGAGGTTGGTTGATGAATTTGGACCCATAGGGCATTGGACGTTATGGGAAGCTAAGAAGGATCCGACATCAGAAAGAAGCAAAAGAATCTTTGAAATCATAGAAAAGTATCCGGAAAAAAAGATTCACAATGGTGGACCTGCATCAAACTATGAAGATGCTTTAAAGTTGCAGACTCTGAAAGCTGAAAAAAATATTTCCTTGTTTTTGCAGACTCACGTGGTTGCCGTAACAAAAGATGGTGATCGTATTACCGCTGTCAGAGGAGTAAATTGTCGATACGACGAAGAATATATCTTTAAAGGCACTTACTTTGCTGATTGTTCCGGTGATGCTAACCTGGGGTTTCTGGCAGGAGCAGATTACAGGGTTGGTAGAGAAAGTAAAGAGATGACAGATGAGTCGTCTGCTCCTGATGAAGCGGATAATTTGGTTATGGGTACTTCTTGCCAGTGGTATGCTACTGCACAAGAACAAGAGACTTCTTTTCCAGACTGCCCTTGGGCTGTACAATTTAACGAAAAAACATGTAAACATAAAATCAAAGGGGATTGGAACTGGGAAACTGGCTTCTTTAAAGACCAGGCTCTGGATGTAGAAAACATCAGGGATTACGCACTGAGGGTAATTTTCGGTAACTGGTCGTTTATTAAAAACAACAGCAAAAGGAGTGAAAGATATAAACATTATTCGTTGAACTGGATTGCATATATCGCAGGTAAAAGGGAATCGAGAAGGTTATTAGGGGATGTGATCTTAACCGAAACAGATATCATCAACCAAATCTATTATCCTGATGCTTCGTTTACCACTACCTGGAGTATAGATTTACATTATCCTATCTACTTTGATAATTTTGATGAAGAACCATTTTTGTCAAGAGCTGTGCAACATCAGATATCGCCATATGCTGTACCTTATCGCTGCCTTTACTCCCGGAACATTACTAACCTATTTATGGCAGGCCGAAATATCAGTGTCACTCACATAGCGTTGGGAACAGTAAGGGTGATGAGAACAATATCTATGATGGGAGAAGTAGTTGGGTTGGCGGCATCTATATGCAAAGAAAGGAATATTCAACCTCGTGAAATCTATCACAAGTATTTAAAGCATTTATTAGAAAAATTATCAGAAGGTAACAAATCACATAAAATATAATTTCATGATACAATTTACAAAAATAAGAGGTTTAATTGCACCTGTTTTTACAGCCTTTAAACAAGATGGAGAAATTAACAAGGATATAATACCAGCTTACGCGGATAAATTAAAGAAAAAGAAGCTAAAGGGAGCTTTTATTCTCGGTTCTTCAGGAGAAGGAATGCTGCTAAGTGTGGAGGAAAGAAAATCAATTATGGATATATGGGCAAAAGAACGTTCGGAAACGTTTAAACTTATTGTTCATGTCGGTGCAAACTCATACAAGGACTCACAGGTTTTGGCAAAGTATGCTGAAGATATGGGAGTGGATGCATTATCAGTTATGGGACCTACGTTTCTCCAACCCAAAACGGTCAAAGATCTTGTATCATATATAAAAATAATCGCAGATGTAGTTCCAGGCATTCCATTTTATTATTATCATATTCCAGTACGAACAGGCATTAATTTCAATATGATTGATCTACTAAGAGAGGCCAAAAATGAAATACCCAATCTTGTCGGGATTAAATATACCAATAGCAATTTCATGGATATGCAGCAATGCATACTCTTCGATAATATGCGATTTGATATTCTACATGGATCTGATGAAACATTACTGTTTGGATTAACTCTCGGTATTGAAGGCGGTATTGGAACAACCTACAACTTGATCCCTGAGTTGTATTATGAAATGATAGATGCATTCAATAACAATAATGTAGATTTGGCAAGACAACTTCAGGCAAAGTCTGTAAGGTTAATGAACATCATAAGCAGACATGGAGGAGGTATTGTTGCTGGAAAATATCTTATGAAGATTGCAAATATGGATTGTGGCCCATGTCGTCTTCCATTAAGAACGATAAGTAATGACGAGGCAAAGGAAATGATAGAAGAGTTAGAGACAAATGAACTATTTGATCTAATTCAAAACTCTTTTAAAGTTTGAATTTTGCCAGATTATCAATACTATAAGAGATACGTATTCTTTCGGTCTTGATTAACTACAAAAGTAAACCAACTTAACTATGCGAAAGGATTCTACTCAGTCATGTATGAATAACAAATAAAGATTATTTCTAGATGAGATATAATTTGCTTATTATATTGTTGACATTATTAATTGTGAATTTTAAAACGTATTCTCAGGATAACCATCGCTACGTTGATGAGTTGAACGCTTCAATTCACCCGACTAGAAAAATCACTTACAAGAAAGTAGATAATCACGAATTGAAGCTGCATATTCTAGAACCTGTAGAGAAAAGCAATAAGTTATTAAAACCATGCATTATAGGGATACATGGAGGAGGTTGGGCTGGAGGTAATCCTACGATGGTATATGCAATACTGCAGGAGTTCGTTAAAGAGGGATGGATTGGTATTTCCATTGAATACAGGCTTTTAAATCTCTCCAAAAACCACACAGTCTCCGATTGTGTTAAAGATGTAAAAACTGCCATTCGCTATGTGAAAGAACATGCGAGTGAGATAGGAATCGACTCAGAACAGATTACCCTAAGTGGTTTATCAGCTGGCGGTCATCTTGCTTTAGGCGCACTGTTATTTGATACTCTCAATGAAAAATCCGACAACCTGGCAATTTCTACACAACCACGGTATGTGATCCTTTATTATCCAGTAGTTGACACTTCCATAAAAGGGTACGGAAATAAGAAGATAGGGGATGAGTGGTTAAAATTATCGCCCTTGCATAACATCAAGGGAAATTTACCTCCTATTCTTATTTTTCATGGTATGAAAGATAATGTGGTGCCAATTGAGGGTGTCATAAATTTTCAAAAAAAGATAGTTTCTTTAGGGAACTCCTGTGATTTGATTATTCATGGAGAAGGTATTCATGGATATTTTTTATACTCACAATCAAAATTTAATGATGTTATTAATCAGACATTTAGTTTCCTGAATAGATTCGATTAGCAATCCAAAAGAGGCTATCTCATGGTGTAGTGCTCCACGGTAGTTTTTTGTCCAACTTATCGGGGTTCACTTCAAAATAAACCATGGGATAACCTTTTTGATACATTAATTATTTTTGTCCTATAAACCCTGTAACGCGTATTTAGAACGAGTCATTTTTAGCATTCTCTATCAATAATCCGCACT
>DHCC01000008.1:0-2146 GCA_002398875.1 Bacteroidales bacterium UBA4912
TGAAAAAATACTTTCCGAACTAACACCCCAACAATCAAACCGTTTCAATATTTCTGGAAAGGTTACAGATGCTTTTAATGATGATCCCATACCGGGAGTAAATGTTGTGATATCAGGTACAACCCTTGGTACTACAACAGATATTGATGGCGTCTACGATTTATTGGTAAATGAAGGTGATACATTAATATTTTCATTTATCGGTTTTGTAACACAGAAAATAGAAGTTGGGAAGGTGAAAATTATTAACGTAAGACTTTCAGAGCATACAGAAATGTTAGAGGAAGCGGTTATTGTTGCGTTCGGCAAACAGAGCAAAGAGAGTGTGGTTTCATCTATAACTACAGTCAATACAAAAGATTTAAAAGTCCCGTCGAGTAATTTAACGACAGCGCTTGCGGGTAAAATGGCAGGTTTGATATCGTATCAAACAACCGGAGCCCCAGGTGAGGAAGATGCACAGTTTTTTGTACGTAGTGTTACTTCTTTTGGCAGTGGTTTGACTTCGCCACTAATTCTTATAGATAATATTGAAATGACATCCAAGGATCTGTCAAGGCTTAATCCTGATGATATTTCCAGTTTTTCTATTTTAAAAGATGCATCAGCAACAGCTCTATATGGAGCAAGGGGTGCTAATGGTGTAGTTTTGGTTACAACCAAAGAAGGAGAGAAGGGTGAGGTAAAAGTACAAGTCCGATATGAGTCTTCACTCTCAACACCAACCACGAAAGTGGATATTGCTGATCCTGTCTCTTTTATGGAATATTCCAATATCGCTAGCATGACTCGCCACGGAGAATTAACCTATTCGCAGAGTAAAATACAAATGACCAAAGATCCAAATAGGAATCCTTATATTTATCCCGCAGTTGACTGGAAGGATATGTTAACAAAAAATCATTCAATGAACCACAGAGCAAACATAAATCTTACTGGTGGTGGAAATGCTGCAACATATTACTTAGCAGGTTCTTTTTCCCAAGACAATGGAATATTGCAGGTTGATAAGAAAAATCCATTCAACACCAATATAAGTTTAAAGAAGTATTCAGTCCGTTCTAATGTAAATCTAAATTTAACGAAAGCGCTAGAGGCTAAAGTGAGAGTTAGTGCAAATTTTGAAGATTATACTGGTCCAATTGGAGAGTCTGGAAGTGGTGGAGCTAATACTTATGGAAAAACATTACTTGCTAATCCAGTGCTTTTTCCAGCTTTCTATGCACCTGACAGGTCTACTCAATATGTGAATCGAATTCTTTTTGGTAACCATTCAGGGAATGATTATGGAGTGGGTTCACCTGACTATCTTAATCCCTATGCAGATATCATGAAAGGTTATGAAGATGTGAGAAATAACACTCTTCTTGCCCAATTAGAGTTACACCAAAATTTAAGCATAATTACTGAAGGTTTAAGAGCTCGTTTTATTGGGAGTGTCACACGTTATTCTGGATTTAATATTCAACGAAGTTACAAACCCTATTATTATCAATATGTTAAAGGGACATATGATCCCTACGACACTGAATTCCCTTATGAGTTAACTATTCTTAACCCTGAAGGAGGTTCAGATTATATTGATTACTCTGCAGGTGATAAATTTGTAAGATCAAGTTCATATGCAGAGGGTGCGATTTTATACAATCGAAAGTTTAATAAACTACATGATATTGGTGGACTTCTAGTAGGTTCATTCAGAGAGAGTATGGATGGAAGTCCAGTTAATTTAGATTCTTCATTACCTTCAAGGAATATTTCACTGGCAGGACGCTTTACTTATGGTTTTGATCAAACATATTTTGCTGAATTCAATTTTGGGCTGAACGGTTCTGAGCGCTTTGATCCATCACATCGTTGGGGATTCTTCCCCTCAATTGGAGCAGGTTGGCAAATTTCAAATGAGAACTTTTGGAATGGATTAAAAAATGCAATTCCACAATTGAAAATTAGAGCAACTTATGGCTTAGTAGGTAATGATGTTATTGTATCAGATAAAGATCGGTTCTTTTTTACTTCAAATGTAAATTTGGATGGCCCTAATGCTGGATATTTCGGAAATGATCCTTACAGTACACATAGTCGTCCAACAATTAATATTTCACGATATGCCAATCCAAATATAACCTGGGAGGTTTCTTATAAA
>DHCC01000008.1:2416-8000 GCA_002398875.1 Bacteroidales bacterium UBA4912
TGCTGAGTTTTATCATGAAAATCGGACTAATATTGTACAACTTCGTCCTGACATCCCTTCTACAATGGGTTTAGCAGCAGGTATTAGAACAAATTATGGCGAAGCTGTTGGTAAAGGTGTTGATTTGACATTAGATTACAGTAAAGCTTTTGCCAATTCAATTTGGTACATTCTGAGGGGAAATTTTACTTATGGGAAGGCAAAAATTACAAAATACGATGAGTTGGACTATTCGGGTATTGCACCATGGAGATCTGTAGTGGGGCAAAAAGTCGGACAAACTCGTGGATATGTAGCAGAGCGTCTGTTTATTGATGACAATGAAGTAAAAAACTCACCATTACAGCAAGTTAGCAGTGGAAGCGGTCTTTATCAAGCTGGAGATATCAAGTATCGTGATATAAATGGTGATGGAGTTATTAATGAGTTTGATATTGTACCAATGGGTTATCCTATAAATCCTGAAATACAATATGGTTTTGGAGGTTCATTTGGTTATAAGTCATTTGATATATCAGCCTTCTTCCAAGGACAGGCTCGTTACTCTTTCTTCCTTAATGCCAGTGCAATGGCACCATTTGTGGAGGTTTTTACAGGGGGTAAAAAAGGAAACAGAGCAATGCTGAACTTCATTGCAGAAAGTGTATGGACTGAGACCAATAGAGATCTCTATGCAAAATGGCCTCGTTTGTCACCTGATACAGGATCAACTGCCTATGGAAACAATAACAATTTTGTAAATAGTAACTATTGGATGCGGACTGCAAGATTCTTGCGTTTGAAGTCTGTGGAGGTGGGCTATACGGCTCCTACATTAAAAGGAGTTACCCCCAGATTCTATGCTAGTGGAACCAACTTGTTTACAATCTCTGATTTCAAGTTATGGGATCCTGAAATGGGGGGGAACGGGTTGTCTTATCCTCTGCAAAGGGTTTTTAACTTGGGAGTTCAACTAAATTTTTAACAGTAACAATGAATATAATGAAAATATTACACTACTTTCTCACTTTTGTATTTCTATTCACAATCTGTGGGTGCAACGATTTTCTTGACATTTTACCAGATGATAAACCAGAATTGAAAGATGCTTTTAAAGACCAGTATAATGCTGAAAAATATCTATTTACATGTTATCGATTCCTCCCAACTTTTGCTGATCCCTTAACCACATTGGGGCTTACTGGAGGAGGAGATATAATGTATTCAGATTTAGACAAATCGCAATCTATGCCTGCTGGACCTCCCGCACCAATGATTTCTTTTTTTAAGGGTAATATCGTTTCTAATCCCTATATGAACTTTTGGGACGGTTCAAATGGGGCACCTCGCAATTTGTGGCAAGGTATCAGACATTGTAATGTTTTTTTGGAGAATATTAGAATAGAAGATGGAGGGCCAATAGATTTGGATGAAATGCTTAGAGAGCAATGGATTGCTGAGGTGAAATCAATAAAAGCATACCTGCACTTTTATCTTTTACGATTGTACGGACCAATTCCAATAGTAGACAAAGTAATCCCTATTTCTGCTAAAGGAGATGAGGTCAATCTCTATCGTGAACCTGTTGATAAAGTGGTGGATTTTATCGCTAAGACTTTAGATGATGCTTTAGAAAATCTCCCATCTTTAAATCAATTAGATGTAGCCAGCGAGTATGGAAGAATTACTAAAACCATCTCACTATGCATTAAAGCAAAAGCTTTAGTGTTAGCAGCCAGTCCAATTTTTAACAACAATAACTATTATTCGGGTTTTAAAGACAAAAGAGGAGTTGAGTTGTTCCCTGCAGGAGATAGTAAAGCACGCTGGGAAAGGGCATTGGAGGCTTGCGACGTTGCTAGCCGAGCTGCGGAAGAAGATGGGGCATTAATACATATATCAACCGATGGTGGAGGTAATGCAATTCAAGATGTGAACTCTTCTAATATAAACCCTACTACCAAAGCAATGATTAGCTTAAGGCAGGCTGTAACAGAATCATGGAATCCTGAGATAATTTGGGCCACTAATGAGAGTGTTTTAAATCTTCAAAAATTCTCAACTATGCTCAGTGATAATGAATGGATAAATGATGCAGGTGCTGGTGCAACTGGAATAGGCCAACGTCATGGACCTACTATAAATTTTGTTGAGGGTTTTTACTCTTCCAATGGAATACCAATTATTGAAGATGCTGATTGGATAAATAATGGTTGGTATAAAGATCGTTACAAAACTCAACTATCTGATGCAAAGCATCAAGAATATTTTATTAAAGAGGGACAAGAAACCGCTATCTTGCATTTCAATCGTTCAATTCGTTTTTATGCATCTGTTGGTTTTCAAGGTGGAATTTGGGAAGGTAGAGAACAGAGATTAGCCGAATCAGCTGTACCAAATTTTTTATCTGGAATGGGTTGTGGTATAAAAAGGACTGGTGGATATGGAAACTTTTGCCCCTCAGGTTATTTAGCAAAAAAAATGAGCCATTTAAAGACTACTTATACAGAAACAAGAATAAGTTTAAGAGATGAAAGATATTCTTTTCCAATAATTCGACTAGCTGATATTTACTTGTTGCTGGCTGAATGTTTAAATGAGGTCGGGGGTCCAAATAAAACTGACTCAAAAGGGCAAAATGCTTATTTTTATTTAGATCAAATTAGGGACAGATCTGGAATGAGTGGTGTCGTTAATAGTTGGAAAAGGTATGCCATTGAAGAATATAAAAACAAACCTTCTAGTGTAGATGGATTACGAGACATTATTCGTCAGGAACGCTTAAATGAATTGGCGTTTGAAGGACATTTTTATTATGATATAAGAAGGTGGTTAATTGCAGAAGATGTACTTAATTACCCTACATTAGGATGGAATATGAATGCTAATAATAGAAAAGACTTCTTCAATGTAAAAGTATTAGCGAATCCACGATTTACAATGAGAGATTATTTGATGCCTATCAAAACGAGCACATTGTTGCAAAATCCTAATCTAGTTCAAAATCCAGGTTGGTAAATGTACTTAAAAACTAATCAATTTTAAAATTATAAAAATGAAAAGATATATTAGTTATTTCCTTGTTTTATTTACAGGAGCCCTATTGTTTGCTTCATGTAATGATTCATACATGGGAGTAGAGCAAGTAAAAACAGGTTCAACTAAACCTGATAAAATCATTGTTAATGATGTTGTTGCAAAACCAGGAGCACTGGAAATACATTTTACACTACCAAAAGGGAATGAAAATATTTCAAAAGTAGAAGCTTCTTATATTAATAAACTAGGAAAGAAAAAGGAATTTAGCGTTTCAAGATACAGCTCATTTATTTTAGTTGAAGGTTTTACAGGAACTAATGATGTGACAGTAGAAATTGTGTGTGTTGATAACAGTGGAAACGTATCTGATATAACATATGTAAAAAAGGCTCCTTTAGTCTCCTCTGTAGAGCTTGCTTTTCAGTCAATGATTGTTAACCCTGCTTTTGGAGGAGTTAAAATTGAGTGGCAAAATCCAGCAGGAAATTTATTAGCAATTCATGTGTTAAATGAAGACAACATTGACAAATATGAAACATCACTTGAAGAGGATCCAAGTAAGATAATATATTCTAGCGAATCGATTAATACCTATGCTTATGTGCGTCCCTATGATTCAAGACAGCAACAATTTGGTTTTGTTATATCTGACAAATGGGGTAATAGAACGGATACTTTGATTTTATCCATAACTCCATATAAGGAAGAAAGAGTTGACTACAGGAATATTAAAGCGTTAAGTACTTTTAATTACAGCTTATATGCTGGAAGCAGAGATTATGATCAATATGGACTTAATAAAACTACAGATATTCAAAATGATGGAAATTATCATGGTGCTTCATATGGTCCTGAAACAATATTTGATAATAATAGAGGAGGGCAACAATTTTATATGTATAAATATATAAAAAATTTTGCTGATGGTGATCCAACAACTAATGAGCTTATTCATACTGCATACTCAACCTATAACTTGAATGCAGATGTAAGATTAAGTAGAATTAAGCTGTTTCAGCGAACTCATTATACATATCATTATAACAGAAGTAGTCCAAAACGTTTTCGTATTTGGGGAACTGATGATTCAAATGTACAATGGTCTTCAAAATTTCCTGATACATGGACATTAATAGGTGAATACGTAGGAAGAGAGCCAGAGGATAGAAATAATCTAACACCTGAAGAAATTGAATACTTTTTAGAAAACAATGAATTCATGATTGATGAAGATAATGTTAATCTTGATGCTCGCCCGACTACAAGTTTTCGTTATATGCGAATAGAATGGTTGGAGACTTATGATCAAAATATCCCATACTATACACTAAATGAGCTTGAAATGTATGGAGATGTAATAAGGAAATATTAAAACAATCCGTATTATTAAACAAAAATATTAAGTTATGAAATACTACATAAAAGGTATAACTGTATTACTTGTACTTTTTTGCATGGCAAATTGCAATAATTCCAATGATTTACTGAATGAGTACATAAAGGATGGTCCAATTATTTATGCAGCTAAAGTTGATTCAATGGTAATGCAATCGGGATTTCATCGATTAAGAGTAAATGTTTACCCAGCAGAAGATGTAAATCGATCACATTGTATTATAAGCTGGAATGTAACAAGTGGAATCAAAGATTCGGTAAGGATGGATTATACTGAAGAAAACTATGATATGGAATTAGGGTGTTATTATACTGTTATCGATGTTTCTTCTGATGAGATTCAAGGTAATTTGCTTATAGAATCTCAGAATGTTGACGCGTTTGGAAATAGATCGTTAATAAATACTGAAGGCGCTTTTATATACGGACCAGTTTTTCTTTCAACGCTAACAAATTCTTTAGTTACTTTTTCATCCAATTTTGATGAAATATTTTTTGAAAACAAAATTGGTTCAATTGGTAATTATTTTTGTTATGAACTGGAAAATGGCAGATTTTCTGAAGAAGTTTTTGTTTCCGAGTCAAGTTATCCATTAGTAAATGCAAAATACGGTGGTATCATACGGGTTAAAACTAAATACCATCTTAATTATGATGATATTGATACTCTATCAGTTATGGAATATTCAGAAACTACAATTCCCAAAGAAAGATTAATTGATCGTGAGAAAATTTTAGCATTAGATGTTTTTAATTGGATGGCTCAGGGTGCAAATAGGAACTATGAGCAGTATGGAGTTGACCCAGTCACAGGTATTCAGAATGATGGTAATTCACATAATGCTACAACTATGTCTCCTCAATCTCTTTTTAATGGGAATACTACAACTAATGCTTTTTATGGTTATAAGTTTATAAAATCTTCCGGTGAAATTGTGCATTCTTTCTTCTTAACGTTTGATTTGAACCATGATTTAAAGCTTACAAAATTCAAAATATTTCCTCGGACAGCAAATACTTATCAGTATGGAAATGCAAGTGTCAAGCGTTTCCGAATTTGGGGAACTGATGATGCGAATAATGAAAGATATACTAAATTTCCTGGTAAATGGACATTAATTGGTGAATATGTGAGTCCAAATCCTGTTGATCCCAATAATTTAACTGCAGA
>DHCC01000020.1 GCA_002398875.1 Bacteroidales bacterium UBA4912
ACTATGTTTTTAGCCCTGTTCTTTATAGGGATAGGGATTGCGCAGGCTCAAACACAAGTGAGAGGGACAGTGGTGGATGAAGCAGGTGAACCCGTTATCGGTGCTACAATTCAGATTAAAGGCACGTCACAAGGGACAGTAACCGATGTAGATGGCAGTTTTAACCTGTCTGCACCTAGTGGCAGCATACTGATTGTTTCATATGTTGGCTATGTTACACAAGAAGTAGCTGTGAGCACTAGTGTTAGAATCATACTAGCTCCTGATACTCAATTACTTGAAGAAGTAATGGTCGTTGCATATGGTACAGCAAAAAGATCTTCATTTACTGGTTCGGCCTCAGTAATTGATAGCGAAGCAATTTCTAAAAGACAAGTTGCCAACGTTACCAATGCGTTATCAGGCCAAGTTGCAGGTGTACAAGTTACTAGAACAAACGGACAACCTGGAACCACGTCAACCGTACGTATAAGGGGTGTGGGGTCAATGGCAGCAGGTAATTCTCCTTTATACGTAGTTGATGGGGTACCCTTTGATGGAGATATATCTTCTATAAACACAGCAGATATCGAAAGTACTACAGTTTTAAAAGACGCAGCATCCAATGCTTTGTATGGAGCTCGTGGAGCTAATGGCGTAATTTTAATCACTACTAAAAGTGGTAAAAGTAAACAAGCGATTGTAAATGTAGATGCAAAATGGGGAACTAACTCAAGAGGATTATCCAATTATGATGTAATGACAGACCCTGCTATGTATTTGGAAAAGGCTTATCAGGCTATTTACAACGAATTCATTAACACAAAAGATGCAGCAGGAAATGTACGTGGGCCTAATGAAGCTAATACACTGGCTAATCAATACTTACCTACAAATCAAAACGGAGGAGTTGGATATAAAATATACACAGTACCTCAAGGACAAAGTATGATTGGGTTGGATGGTAAATTAAATCCAAGTGCAACCTTAGGTTATAGTGATGGAGAATTCTATTACAAGCCAGACAACTGGTATAATGAATTATTTGATAAAGGAAATTTAAGGCAAGAGTACAACGTAAGTGTATCAGGCGGAACAGACAAAATAAATTATTTTTTGTCTGGTGGATATTTGGATGACGCTGGTATTGTTGAAAATTCAGGATTCAAACGTTATTCAACCCGTTTAAATGCGGATTATCAGGCCAAAGATTGGTTAAAATTTAGAGCCAATGTTTCGTATACTAGTTATGACATGGCCTCTCCTGCAACGCAAGAAGGAACCTCTTCTGCAAACTTATTTTATGTAGCAGATTTCTTAGCTCCTATTTATCCTATGTATGTTCGTAATGCTGATGGTTCGATAAAAATAGACTCAAGAGGTTATACAGTATATGACTTCGGGGATAGAACTGGGGGTAATTATCAGCGTACTTTTATGAGCGGATCAAACCCTGCGTCTATGATTGCATTAGATAAACGTCAGTACTTAGCCGATGTTTTAGGAGGAAGATGGGGGGTAGATGTTGATATTACTGAAGGTCTTAGATTCACCTATAATTTAGGTGCTGATGTCGACAACACAAGATATAGCCGATTGTATAATGCATTTTATGGACAATATTCAAGAGTTGGTGGTATTGTTTATAATGGGTCTTTTAGGACTACCTCTATGAATCATCAACAATTGCTAAATTACAATAAGATATTTGATGATGTTCACAGCTTTGACATATTATTAGGTCATGAGACTTACAGATACAAGTATAAATATATAATGGCTAGTAAGGAAAAACTATTTAATCCGTCAATTGTAGAAGTTGACAATGCCATTTTAAACCCAGCTGCAGAATCATATACTGATAATTATGGAACTGAAGGATGGTTGGGACGTGCTCAATATGAGTATGATCAAAAATATATTATGAGTGGATCATTCAGACGTGACGCTTCTTCCCGTTTCCATCCAGATAATAGATGGGGTAACTTTGGTAGCTTAGGCTTTGCATGGGTTATGACCAGAGAGAACTTCATGGATACTCAAGATTGGGTGGATTTTTTGAAATTTAAAATGAGTTATGGTATCCAAGGAAATGATGCTTTACTCTACAGTGACGGCGTTACAAGTAACTATTATCCTTACACAGACCAATTCACCGTAAAAGAGAATAATAAAGATTTTGCTACGACAATGACCTATAAAGGAAATAAAGATATTACGTGGGAAACTTCTTATTCTTTTAATACCGGTTTTGATTTTAATTTATTTAAAAATAAATTAAGTGGAAGCATTGAATATTTCAGTCGGAAGACAACTGATATGCTATACTATATGCCAGTACCTCCTTCAAACGGATACGCTAATATTCCTATGAACATTGGCTCGGTATCAAATCAAGGCGTAGAAATTGATTTAAGATCAGAATTAATCAAAACAAGAGATTTAACCTGGAGTGTATATGCTAATGGCACATATCTTAATAATAAAATATTGAAACTCGCTCCGGAACTTAAAGGAGAATTGATTTCAGGAACTCGTATATATAAAGAAGGTGAATCAATGTATAATTTGTACATCCGGAATTATGCTGGAGTTAATGAAAATGGGGTTGCTTTGTATTATAAAGACATAAAAGATGATGAAGGGAATGTTACAGGACAGGAAACGACTACTGAATTTAATCAAGCTACTCAATACGCTACAGGTAACATATTACCCACATTTTATGGTGGTTTTGGAACAAGCTTAAATGCTTATGGGTTTGACTTCTCAGTATCATTTGCCTATCAATTAGGAGGTAGAATGATTGATAATGGGTATCAATCCCTAATGCACTCAGGTACAACTAATAGTGCTGGAACAAACTGGCACATGGATATTTTGAATGCTTGGACTCCAGATAACACCAATACAAATGTTCCGAGACTTAAAGCAGGAGACCTTTATGCAAACTCAACGTCTGATAGATTCTTAACTAACTCTAATTATTTGGATTTAACAAACATTACTGTGGGCTATACGTTACCGAAGAATGTTGCTCAAAACTTATCACTAAGTAATTTGAGAATCTACCTAACAGCAGACAATGTGGCTTTATGGGCTGCAAGAAAAGGGATGGATCCACGTAGGTCATATACTTCATCTGGAGGATATCGTTATTCTGCAATTAGAACTGTTTCCGGTGGTGTAAGTATTCAATTTTAATAAATAAAAAAAGAATAATTATGAAAAAAATAAATAACTTATTTTATATTCTTCTCAGTGTTACATTTATGTTTTTCATTGGATGTTCCGATTTAGAATTAGAGCCGGAAGGGTCTGTCTTTACTGAAAAACAAAAAGAAGAACTCACTAAGGTTGCACCTGAAAGACTACAAGCAGAAGTTAATGGACTGTATTCTGGGTTAATTAAGTATGCTTCGATTTCCGATTGGTATGGTAGCACTCGACATTATGATTTTGGTTATGCTGCTGCTGGTCTAATGTTTGATGCATCAGGGCAAGATATGCCATCTGAAAATTCAGGTTACAACTGGTTTCGTAATTCTATGAGATATACAGACAGAACTGCACCAAGTGAAATTACATACTTTTTATGGAATTTGTTTTACAGTCATATGAAAACAGCGAATGATATCTTATTTACGATACCTTCTGATACGTCAGATCCGCTGTTAAAAGCATATAGAGGTCAAGCATTAGCTTCAAGAGCTTTTGACTATTTACACTTAGTCCAAATATATCAGTTTACGTATAAAGGACATGAAAACGCTCCTGCGGTTCCCATCGTAACGGAAGAAACAACCCCCGAGCAAGCTGCAAATAATCCAAGAGCAACAGTACAACAAGTATATGATTTGATCATGAAAGATCTGGATGAAGCTATAAACTTATTAGAGGGTTTCAGTCGGACCGGTAAAGAGATGATCAACCAAAACGTAGCTTATGGTTTGCGTGCAAGAGCTAATCTTAATATGGAGAAATGGAACGAAGCAGCTGCAGATGCTGAAAAAGCTATGGTTGGTTTTAGTCCCTACACTATACAGCAAGTTTCAAAACCTTCATTTAATGACATTAATGCGACATCTTGGATCTGGGGAAGTGATGTATCTGAAACTAATGATATTGTACAGTCTGGTATTCTCAATTTTCCCTCTATGATTTGTTCTTTAACTGGTAATGGATATTCACCGGGCTATGCGGGTAGATATATCAATCAAGCATTATGGAAGTCAATCCCCACTTCAGATGTAAGAAAAGGTTGGTGGACTGAACCTGTTTGGGGAAAAGATGAAGATGGGGAAGATGTAATAGTTGACTACAAGACACCTCTGGTAGATATGACATGGACAACCACTTACAATAATGTTGAATACGGAATCATTGATTGGTTTGGATGGAATGCTCCTTATCTTAATGTGAAATTTGGTCCTTATCAAGATCAATATAACAATCCAACGAACGCTTGCGATTTACCGTTAATGCGAGTAGAAGAAATGATACTTATTCGAGCTGAAGCATTAGCTATGGGAGGAAATACCTCCACAGGTAAGCAGGTTTTGGAAAACTTTATAAAAACATACAGAGATCCCTCTTACATTTGCCCTGTTAATGATGCTAAAGGAATTCAAGATGAAGTATGGAAGCAAAGAAGAATTGAATTATGGGGTGAAGGCTTCTCTCTATTTGATGTAAAAAGACTCAAGAAACCAATTTTACGCAAAGGAATCAACTATCCTGCACCATTTTCTTATGACTTACCTGCAGAAGCTCCAATTCTTTTGTGGTTATTACCTGAAGACGAAATTAATACAAACGAAGCAATAGATGAAGCTACTAATAATCCAGTTATAGCAGTTCCATCTGTATAAAACTTATTAATTAACTAAATCAAGTAGGAGGGAAACTAAAATAGTTTTTCTCCTATTTTCGTTTTCAGAAATCGCTCACTATCAAATAAGTTGTCATACATACTATAAAAGCCTCCCATTAATTATTGTTAATGCGAAGTGCTGCTATTTTACCTAAAAAATGATTCCTAACTTTTAAATAATTCATTTATTTTTCTGTAGTCCTTAAAAGTTAAACTTTCAACAAAAACAGCA
>DHCC01000088.1:0-16193 GCA_002398875.1 Bacteroidales bacterium UBA4912
TTTTTTTAGTTAATATCGTATTGAGGGAATCTTCTTTGTTGAGAAACATTTGAATGAATTATTCCACGTAAACCCTTATGATTTTGGCGTCATTAGTAGGTCGGCTTCTTTCATCAACCGGAAGTGCTGTTATTTTATCGATAACATCCAATCCTTCAATCACTTCACCGAAAACAGTGTATTCACCGTCAAGATGGTGAACACCACCTAAAGTTGAATATGCCTCTTTAACTCCTTCGGGCCATAGGAATTTTCCGGGAGCGATAGCATAAAGTGAATCGACTATATTCAGAACCGAGTCCAGGAGATTATTGAATGCACGTTTGTCATCGAGGTTTTTCAGGCTGTCCAGTGCACTTTTTTGTGGACTATAATAAGTTCTTATCAGCTTATTCTTTATAGGAACATTCACTACCATTTCCATCGTATCGAGACGTCCCTCTGTATATTTTTGTCCGTGTACAATATAAAACTGTGATCCGTCGGATTTCTTTTGGGGATTTTCGTTATCTCCTTTTCTGGGAGCGGCAAGAGCACCTTTTTTGTGCACTCTGTTTTTACGGAACTCAGGCATAATATCCATATCTGAGCGGCCACTCCCAATCTGAATAGCTGCCGGAGCATTTCGGGAGTCTTGTGCACCTCCCTGAATAACAAAGTTTTTTACCACACGATGGAAAAGTGTTCCGTCGAAATACCCATCCTTAATCAGTTTCAAGTAATGATCGCTATGCACAGGTGTATCGTCATATAATATTGCCCTCATTGAGCCGTAGTTAGTTTCTATAACTACAATCGGATAATTTGTCTGCGCTTTTAGTATGGTTGCGCCTACCAGCAAAATCAGTATTAAAATATTTCGTTTCATAATAATCAGACGTTTTTTTTATCCAATAGGTTTAACTTTTTCACCAATCAGTTTATTGTTTCACATTTAGTTTTTTTTGTGATATTGTTTTGCTTAAGTGAAATCGCTGCGCAGTTGTTAATTAGGAGCTCTCTTGTAAAGGAAAAAAGCAATCCCGCTAAAAATAATGTTGGGAATCCATGCAGCGATGAAAGGACTCATATTGCCCTTTACAGCGAAAGTTGAGCTCACTGTCATGAATAAAATATAAGCCATACTAAGTGCCAGTCCTATGCCAATATTCAAACCCATTCCACCTTTAACTTTTCGTGCAGAAAGAGATGCGCCTATTATGGTTAATATAAAGGCAGAGAAAACCATTGCAATACGTGAGTGATATTCAATCTGGAAAGCTTGAATATTGCCCATTCCACGTTCTTTCTGACTGCTTATATACCTTCGTAGCTGGGGAGATGTCATCATCTGCTGATCTGTAGCTGCTATAATAAAATCGTTTGGAACGATTTGCAGTGTAGTGTCAATTGAATTTCCGGTTGTTATAGTTTCATTAAGTCCATCAAAATCACGCACCTGATAATCTCGGATTGTCCATTGGTATGCCGAATCATATTTAATTGACTGTGCAGTGAGCCTTGAATCAAGTTCTAAACTATCAAAATGGTCCATTGAGAAGTTATAACCTGTATTACTTGCCAGGTCGAAGTTGCCAAAATAGACAATTGTTCCGGGTCCCACTTTAAACTGTATATCACGATCTCCTGTTTTTTTCTTTCTCGGATCAACAAAATTCTGTTCAAATTCAATGCGCGTTGCGTTTGCAGGTGGGATAATGAAACCACCGAATACAAAAGTAAATATGGCAATTACAAACGCAGAAATCATGTAGGGCTTGAGTATACGCCTGAAACTTATTCCGTTTGAAAGTATGGCGATTATCTCTGAGTTGTTTGCCATTTTGGAAGTGAAATATATAACGGCAAGAAATACAAACAGGGGGCTGAACAGGTTAGTATAATATGGAATAAAATTAAGGTAGTAGTCGAAAATAACTCCCTCAAGTGAGGCATTATTTGTTATAAATTTATCGATTTTTTCATTTATATCAAACACTACAGCAATAGAGATAATCAGTATGATCATGAAAACGAATGTCCCCAGGAACTTCTTTATAATGTACCAGTCCAGTCGTCCTATACTAAAAATATCGTTTTTTAACTTCATACAATTATTAATAATCACTCCAAAGGTATAAAGAATCACGGTTTATTATAGCCGTCTTGTAACGTTTTCCACCATACCCGGTTTCCAGAGGGAGAAAGTTCCTTCAATAATATGTTTTCGGGCTTCTTTCATTAACCAGATATAAAAGGCCAGATTGTGTATCGATGCAATCTGCAATCCCAGAATCTCGTTACTGTTGATAAGATGACGAAGGTATGCCTTACTGTAAAGTCTGTCTACGATTGAGGCTCCATCCTCCTCAATGGGAGAGAAGTCATCTTTCCATTTTTCATTACGCATATTCATGATGCCCTGTTTGGTGAATATCTGACCGTTGCGACCATTTCGTGTTGGCATTATGCAGTCAAACATATCCACTCCCCTTTCAATTGCTTCAAGCATATTTTCTGGTTTTCCAACACCCATCAGATAACGTGGTTTATCTTTTGGCAGTATCTCATTTACGAGCTCAACCATTTCATACATTTTCTCTGTAGGTTCACCAACAGCCAATCCTCCGATAGCGTTACCGTCGGCACCTAAGGCGGCAATATTTTCTGCAGCACGTCTGCGCAGGTCCGGGTAAACGCAACCCTGAACGATTGGAAACAAAGATTGTTTATGCCCATAAGGGCATTCTGTTTCATCAAAACGTTTTATACACCTGTCCAGCCATCGCTCCGTGAGTTCGAGAGATTCTTTTGCATAAGCATAATCCGCATCGCCGGGAGTACATTCGTCGAAAGCCATAATAATATCAGCACCTATTGTACGCTGAATATCAATCACCTTCTCAGGAGTAAAGAAATGTTTTGAGCCGTCTATATGAGATCTGAATTTAGCACCCTCCTCAGTGAGTTTCCTGTTTTCTGAAAGTGAGAATACCTGAAAACCTCCACTGTCGGTCAGCATCGGCTTATTCCAGCTATTGAATTTATGTAGTCCTCCGGCCCCTTGGATAATATCAAGTCCCGGTCTGAGATAAAGGTGATAAGTATTGCCAAGGATGATTTCAGCACCAATGTCATCCTTTAGTTCGTTGATATGCACAGCCTTTACACTGCCAACTGTGCCAACAGGCATAAAGACAGGAGTCTCTATTTCACCGTGATCTGTTGTAATCAATCCCGCTCTCGCGCTAGATTTTGAGTCTGTATGAATTAATTGGAAATCCAATTCTTTTGTTTAGTGATTAGTTTAAATAGCAAAGATAAAGTTTTTGAAGTTACAAATAGAATAGTAACCATTTAAAAAAATGCAATGAGTTGATATGAATTAGTGAAAAGTGGAATAAAATCGTATTTTTGTTGGCAGTTACTTTTAAAAATCACTTAATGTCTCGTTGTTATTTTCAACGAACATAAACATATTTAATTATTATGGAAAATAAACCGGAATTAATGACCAGGAAACCTGACTGGCTTAAAATATCGCTTCCTCAGGGAAAAGAGTATCTTAACGTTAAAGATGTAATTGCGAGGAAGAAGCTGCATACAATTTGTGTTAGCGGTAAATGCCCTAATATGTCGGAATGCTGGGGCAGGGGTACTGCCACATTCATGATTTTAGGAGATATCTGTACACGTGCCTGCAGATTTTGCTCAGTGAAGACTGGAAGTCCGCAGGGAATAGTTGATTGGGGTGAGCCGGATCGTCTGGCAGAGAGTATCAGGAATATGGAGTTAAAGCATGTTGTGCTAACAAGTGTTGACAGGGATGACCTGCCTGATGGCGGTGCTGATTTTTGGGCAAAAACAGTTAAGCGGGTTAAAGAGTTGAATCCTGAATTGACAATTGAAACACTGATACCTGATTTTAACGGGATAGAGGAACACATTAACCTGGTGATTGATTCAGGACCTAATATAGTATCTCATAATATGGAGACAGTGAGACGACTCACTCCTAAAATCCGCAGCAGGGCTAAATATGACACCAGTTTAAGAACGATTGAGACAATTGCGAAAAGCGGTAAAGCGAAGCCTAAATCGGGTATTATGGTTGGTCTGGGTGAATATGAAGAAGAGGTAATCCAGACAATGGACGATTTGATAAGTGTTGGTTGCAGGGTTCTAACAATTGGTCAGTATTTGCAGCCAACCAAGAAGCATTTGACAGTAAAGGAGTTCATTAAACCGCTGCAATTTCAAAAATATAAAGAGATTGGACTGGAAAAAGGTTTTCAGTTTGTTGAAAGTGGTCCGTTAGTTCGTTCATCCTATCATGCAGAAAGGCATATTTGATAAATCTTACAAATAAGTCAGATTAAGAATTAACTAAAAGTATATAATGTCTATAATGATAAACAGGTGGAAGAAATAAATTGCTCGTTGAAGAAGGTTGATTTTAAAGATCTTGGTAGAATACGTTATAAAGATGCTTGGGATTATCAGCAAAAACTTTTTGATACGGTAATCAAGGAGAAATTAGAAAAGAAAAATAAATCCAAAATTGACGAGATCTTTTATGAGACAGTTAGACAATACCTACTTTTCTGTGAACATGAACATGTTTATACAATCGGCAAAAGCGGTAACAGACAAAATCTTCTTATAGCAAAGACAGTTTGTGAGAGCAGAAATATCGACTTACATACAATTGATCGTGGCGGTGATATAACTTATCATGGTCCCGGTCAGTTGGTTGCTTATCCTATTATTGATCTGGAGGTATTCGGAATAGGTATAAAGAGTTATATTTCAATGCTGGAAGATGTTGTGATAAAAACTCTGAGGCATTTTGACATAAAAGGAGAAAAAGATGATAAAGCGATGGGTGTATGGATTGACGCAAAAGAACCTTCGAAAGCTCGTAAGATATGTGCTATTGGTGTCAGAGCAAGTAGATTCGTTACCATGCACGGGCTGGCGCTTAATGTAAATACAGACCTCTCTTATTTTGATTATATCAACCCGTGTGGTTTTACTGACAGAGGCGTTACATCAATCGAAAAAGAACTTAGTGAAGCAGTAGATATGAATGAAGTTTCTGAGAGAATGAAAAAGGCTTTTAAAGAAGTATTCGATATGAGTTGCTGATATCACTTTACTTAAACTTTTTTAACCACAAATGTTTATCAAACCACTTTAACATTCCTAAATTTGTATTTCGTGAAACAGACATCCATTTAACAATTAATTTTTATGAGCCAAACAGTTGATATTAAAGAGTTAAACGAACGAATTGAACAAAAAAGTGCTTTTGTGCAAACATTGGTAACCGGGATGGACAGAGTTATCGTAGGACAAAAACATCTTATTGATTCACTGTTGATAGGGTTATTGTCAGATGGTCATATCCTGCTTGAAGGTGTGCCGGGATTGGCGAAAACATTGGCTATTAAAACACTGGCTCAGCTAATTGATGCTAAATACAGCCGTGTACAGTTTACTCCCGACCTGTTGCCTGCTGACGTTATAGGAACTATGATATACAGTCAGCGAAATGAGGAGTTTATTGTTAAACATGGTCCTGTATTTGCTAATTTCGTGCTGGCAGATGAGATAAATCGTGCTCCAGCAAAAGTGCAGAGTGCACTTCTTGAGGCCATGCAGGAACGTAATGTTACTATCGGTGAACAAACATACAAGCTGCCAAGTCCTTTCCTGGTAATGGCTACTCAAAACCCAATTGAGCAGGAAGGAACATATCCTCTGCCTGAAGCACAGGTTGACCGTTTCATGCTAAAGGTAGTTATATCATATCCCACAAAAGAAGAGGAGACTCAGATTATTCAACGTAATATTTTTGAACCTATCGTAACAGGTGGGCCTGTTGTTAGTACACAGGAAATACAGGATGCCCGTAAAGTTGTACGCGAGGTTTATATCGACGAAAAGATCGGTAAATATATAGTTGATATTGTATTTGCAACCCGATTCCCGGAGCAGTATGGTATGTCTGATTTGAAAGAGATGATAGAGTTTGGCTCATCGCCGCGTGCTTCTATCAATCTGGCATTGGCTGCCAGAGCTTTCGCTTTTATCAAACGAAGAGGATATGTTATCCCTGAAGATATTCGTGCTGTATGCCATGATGTACTTCGTCATCGTATAGGTTTAACATACGAGGCAGAAGCAAATAATTTAACTTCTGAAGAGATTATCAGCGAAATACTTAATAAGGTTGAAGTACCTTAATCTTTAAGTGAATAAAGGCTATTGATGGAAACAACTGAACTACTTAAAAAGGTACGACATATCGAGATTAAAGCGCGTGGTCTCTCCCGGAATATTTTCGCCGGTGAGTATCACTCGGCATTTAAAGGGAGAGGTATGGCTTTTTCCGAAGTTAGGGAGTATCAGTACGGTGATGATCTTAGAGATATCGACTGGAATGTTACCGCTCGTTATAATAAACCTTTTGTCAAGATTTTTGAGGAGGAGCGTGAGCTTACCGTGATGCTGATGATAGATGTGTCAGAGAGTCTGGGTTTTGGTTCCAAGTCAATTTTAAAACGTGATATGGTTGCAGAGATAGCAGCCACACTGGCATTTTCGGCAATACAGAACAATGATAAGATAGGTGTAATATTTTTTACTGACAAGGTGGAAAAATTTATACCTCCAAAAAAAGGAAGGAAGCATATACTTTTTATTATTCGTGAGATTCTGGGTTTCGAACCTAAAAGCAATGGTACAGATCTTAACATGGTAATCAGATACATGACTAATGCCATCAAGAAAAGATGTACTGCGTTTTTGATTTCGGATTTTATTGATCAGGATGATTATAACAAGGCTTTGCAAATTGCAAACAATAAGCATGATATAGTAGCTATACAGGTTTATGATGAGTTGAGTTCCGGTTTGCAGCCGGTAGGCTTAATGAAAGTGAGAGATCCTGAAACAGGTGATGAAAGATGGATTGACACTTCATCTAAGAAAGTAAGGAATACTTATCGTTCGTGGTGGGAAGACCTGCAGAAAAATAAAAACTTAGCATTCAGACAGAGTGGTGTTGACAATATATCGATTTCAACCGAAAGTGACTATGTTAAATTGTTACTTCAACTATTCCATCAAAGAAGAAAACATTGATTAAGAAGAAACTACATAATATATTATTGCAGGGTGCGATGCTGATTGCACTTTCATTGATTTCGACTGCTCCTGTAGCAGCTCAGAGAGCTTCGGCACATGCGACTATACAGCCAACCGAGATAATGATTGGTGAACAGGCATTAATCAATGTCAAAGTGATTACACCAAAAGATAAAACAATCTCGTTCCCAGTTTACGAGAGTGAGATAGTTCCGGGAGTTGAGGTGATTGCAATGCTTCCTCCTGACACATTAATAGAGAATAATGTGATGACACTTAATTTTAAATATGTCGTCACATCATTTGATTCTACACTTTATCACGTTCCTCATATTCCTATTTTCGATGGAACTGATACAGTTTTTTCCAATTCATTTGGATTGAAAGTTACTTCACCTGAACTTTCAGATTCCACACTTGCATACTTGGAAAAGATAAATAGCGGTCAGACTGATTCTATTGATTTTGAACAACTTCAGCTGCATGATATTAAGCCGGTTCACAAAGCTCCTTTCGTATGGACTGACTATTTGTGGATTTTGTGGTTAGTTCTGGGTATTGCTCTGATTCTAGCTCTGATTGGATTAGTTATATATCTGATTTTAAAGAAAAAGAAAAAAGGGTATTTATTTAAACCTCCTGTTGTACTACCTGCACATCTGAGAGCTGTCAAAGAGTTGGATAAACTGAAAGCAGAGAAGATATGGCAACATGGTCGTGAGAAAGAGTACTACAGTAAACTTACTGATATACTTAGACATTATATCTATGAGAGGGCAGGAATAAATGCCATGGAGATGACTTCAGGTGAGATTCTTAACGAGGTGAGGAAGCTATCAGATGTAGACTCTGTTTATGATAATCTGAAACAGATACTATCGACATCAGACCTGGTTAAATTTGCAAAATATAAGCCCTATCAAGACGAGAATGATCTTAGTTTGGTTAATGCTTATTTTTTTGTTAATCAGACAAGAGAGCCTGATCCTGTTCCTAATAAAGAGGAATTAGAAAAAGAGTTAGATAATAAAGATAAAATAAATACGCAAAAATGATTTTTCTGCATCCCGAATATCTCTGGTTATTATTGCTGCTTATACCGCTTATAGTGTGGTATATAGTGCGGCTGTCGAAGATGCAGGCGTCGTTTAAACTGGCTTCCACAAATGCATTCAAGGGGTTAAGGCCAAGTTTGAAAGTGTATATGCGGCACTTGCCATTTTTATTAAGGGTAATTTCAATTGCACTTATAATAGTGGTAATAGCACGTCCGCAATCAGTTAATAGCTGGGAGGAAACTGAATCGCAGGGAATTGATATTGTACTAGCACTTGATGTTTCCGGGTCGATGTTGTCTCAGGATTTGCAACCTGACCGTTTGCAGGCAGCCAAGAAAGTTGCGGCGGAATTTGTGACAGATCGTAAAAATGATAATATAGGATTGGTTGTTTTTGCAGGGGAGAGTTTCACTCAATGTCCCCTCACAACAGATCACTCGGTATTGCTTAACTTACTTAATGAAATTGAGTTCGGACTAATAGAAGATGGTACGGCAATCGGTCTTGGGCTGGCCACTTCGGTTAACCGTCTCAAGGAAAGTGAATCGGAGTCACGTGTTGTGATTCTTCTAACTGATGGAACAAATAACAGGGGACAGATTGCACCACTTACAGCAGCAGATATGGCTCGTTCATACGGAATCAGAGTTTACACTGTTGGTGTAGGAACAACGGGCATGGCTCCTACACCAGTACAGACCCCATTTGGTGTAAGGATGCAGAACTTGCCTGTTGAAATTGATGAGAAGACACTTACTGAAATAGCCGCAATGACAGGAGGTCAATATTTCAGAGCTCAGGATACGGAAGGACTCCGACAAGTTTACGAAGAGATTGATGAAATGGAGAAATATCTTATAAGTGTACAAAATGTGACACAACGGCAAGAGATGTTTCTTCCGTTTGCTCTTGTGGCAATGGCTCTGATATTGATTGAGTTGCTTTTGCGCAGAACTTGGTTGAGAGTTATTCCTTAATAGAAGCGATTATTTTTTAAACAGAGAAACAAATATGTTTAGATTCGGAAATCCGGAATATTTATGGTTGTTTATAGTAATGCCAATTTTACTGGCATTATATATCTACCTGAACATCAGAAAGCGGAAGGATGTACAGAAAATGGGTACACTTTCAACGCTTAAGAAGATGATGCCGGAGCTCTCTCTTAAACGCTCTTATCTAAAATTCTGGTTGATCTTTGCTGCACTATGTGTGGGAATAATAATGCTGGCAAGGCCTCAATTCGGTACAAAAGTAGAGACGGTTGAAAAAGAGGGTATTGAATTGGTAATAGCTATTGATGTGTCTAATTCTATGCTGGCTGAGGATGTGTCACCAAACAGACTGGAGCGTGCCAAACAAATTTTATCAAGACTTATAGATGTTCGTGCTAACGATAAGGTGGGACTTATAGTATTCGCCGGAGAAGCATATATTCAGATGCCGTTGACATCTGATACACAATCAGCAAAGATATTTCTTAATACAATAGATCCTAGTCTGGTTCCGATTCAGGGCACTGCAATTGGACAGGCAATCAATTTGGGCATGGGGTCTTTTTCCAGTGATCAGGAAGCAAGCCGGGCAATGGTAATTATAACTGATGGTGAAGATCATGAAGGGAATGCCGCAGAGATTGCCGCTCAAGCTGCTAAAGCAGGTATACAGATTAATATTATTGGTATCGGATCACCGGATGGATCTCCACTACCTGCTAATGAATATGGCAGTAATTTTATGACTGATAATGAGGGTAATGTTGTGGTATCCAGATTGAATGAACAGATGAGTATGGAGATTGCCCAGAGCGGACAAGGATTATATGTTCGGGCAGATAATACCAACAGGGCAGTGCAGGCGCTGGTTGCGCAATTAGATGAATTGGAGACAACCACTTCGTCAAGTCTGTCATATTCAGAATATGATGAAAAATTCACTGTTTTTGCATGGGTTTTGCTTGTAATATTAATGATTGAGGTACTGATATACGATAAGAAGAACCCAATATTCAGGAATGTAAGGATTTTTGAGTAATTATGATCTGCAAAAAAAATTGATTAATGGATTTTGGTTAATTACAAAGATGATGCGATTTAATTCGAAAAACATATTGGTAATTATGTTATTTATGCTAATTCCGGTTACGGTTTTTGCACAAAAGGAAGTGCGTAAAAATATTCGTAAAGGGAATAAAGAGTATAAGGAGCAAAAATTCTCTGAAGCAGCAGAATATTTTGAAAAAGCTGTTGAAGGAAATCCTAATTCAAAAGAGGCAAATTATAATCTTGGTAACACTTTATACAGGCAAAAAGAGTGGGATAAAGCAATTGAACAGTATAATCAATCTAATGCGCTTGAGCAGGAAGATCCTCTAAGGGTTTCTGAAGGTATGCATAATATAGGCAATGCGATGCTTCAGAAGAAACAACTTAAAGAGTCTATGGAGGCCTATAAAATGGCATTAAGACTGAATCCCGCTGATAATGAGGCGCGATATAACCTGGCTGTAGTTCAGAAAATGATTCAGGACCAAGAGCAGCAGAGCGAGGGTGAAGATGATCAGGAGCAACAGAATCAGGAACAGGATCAACAGCAGAATCAGCAAAATCAACCGCAACCCCCACAGAATCAGGAAAAGAAGCCTGAGCAACCAGAAGAACCTGAACAGATGTCGCGTGATAATGCAAGGCAGTTATTGCAGGCTATAGAACAAGATGAAAAGGAGACTCAGGAAAAAGTGCAGCAAATTCGTGCTCAGGAACGAGAAGAAAAGGCTGAGGATAACAGGCGTAGGAATAAAAACTGGTAATATATTCAGGAAATAGCTATGAGTATTATTAAACGAAACATATATTTACAAATCATTCTTTTGATTACACTTTTTTCAGGAAGTGTAACTGTTTCAGAAGCTCAGGTTACTTTTAAAGCTTCAGCTCCAGCTTCTGTTGTGGAAGGAGAGCAGTTCAGGCTAAGTTATATGTTAAATCAAGAAGGTAAAGATTTACGTTTACCCGACTTACCTGATTTTGATGTGTTATTTGGACCAAGTACCTCTACCAGTTTCAGTCAGCGTACAATCAATGGCAAAACCACCTCGGAAAGATCTGTTACTTATACATATATATTGGTTCCCAAGAAAACCGGGACATTCACAATTGCACCAGCTTCAATAACTGTAGATGGCGCTAACTATCAATCTAATTCATTACAAGTAGAGGTTTTACCTCCCGATAAAACAGCTACTAAAGGTTCACCCGGAGCTTCATCTTCAGGTACAGCTACTGTTTCAGAGAGTGATGCTTTTATCAGAGCTATCGTTTCTAAAAATAATCCTTATGAACAAGAGGGATTTACAGTCACTTTCCGTTTATATACAACTCTTAATATAGTTAACTTTGGAAGAATCCAGTTTCCGGAGTTTGAAGGTTTCATGGTAGAAGAAATTGATATACCTACAAACCAACAGTTAAAAATGGAGCGCTACAATGGCAGAAATTACTATACTGCAGATCTTCGCAGAACACTTCTTTTTCCGCAAAGATCAGGTCAGATTACGATACCAAGCGGAACAATTGAAATGGTCTTTTCTGTGCCTTCAGGAAGAAATGTTACTACATTCTTTGGTTCACAGGAGTTGATGGTTGATGTAAATAAAGCCCTGGTAACAAACCCTGTTGCGATAAATGTGAGACCTCTGCCTGCTAATCGTCCTGAAAGTTATGCGAATGCAGTAGGGACATTTACAATAAATCCGAATATCAATTCAACACAATTAAGAGCGAATGAGGCTATTTCGCTGCGTCTGGAAATTTCAGGTACAGGGAATATGAAGTTGATCAGTAATCCTGAAGTTGAATTTCCTAATAATTTTGAAGTTTACGATCCTACTGTTACAAATGCGCTCAATGTTACAAGTAATGGCTTGACCGGCATAAGAACTATTGAATACATGGCTATACCCCGATACGAAGGTAGCTATACTATTCCCCCTATAGAGTTTAGTTATTTCGACACGAATACAAATTCTTATAAAACTCTGACTACTCCAGCGTATGACTTACAGATTGCTAAAGGAGAGCCTGGAAGCATTTCGTCAAGTAATTTTGTAAATCAACAGGATGTTAAGGTTGAGCAAGATATAAGATTTCTAAAAACAGGAGAACCTAATTATCACTCTATTAGCGATTTCTTTGTAGGGTCATTCTCATACTGGCTTTGGTATTTGATTCCTTTAGTATTGCTTATCGTTTTGTATGTATTCAACAGAAAGCAGGCAAGGGAGAATGCTAATGTTGTTCTTATGCGCAACAGGAAAGCAAATAAAATGGCAATAAAGAGATTAAAGCTCGCGGAGAAGTATCTTAAGGAACATAATAAAGAGAGTTTCTATGATGAAGTTCTCAAAGCTATTTGGGGATATTTCAGTGATAAGCTGTCTATTCCGGTAGCAAAACTTTCCAAGAACAATATTGAGGCTGAACTTTCAAAAAACGGGATAAGCGAAGAACTTATAGCCAGGTTTATGCAAATACTTGATACATGCGAGTTTGCTCGATATGCTCCTGCGGAAAGCAATGCCGAGATGGATAGTGTTTATAAAAATACTATTTTTGTAATAGAGGAAATGGAAAACCGACTCAAGAAAAGGAAATAATATGAAATTACTCAAAATTATACCTGTTTTACTGATTGCAATCTTCTTCAATTTTCAGGTTGCCGGACAGAATACAAATGATTCGATATTACAAGAAAATATATCATCAATAGAAGATCAATTAATAGTTTCTCAGGAAGCAGGTCAGACTGAAGAAGAGTCAGATTTGGCTAAAAATGCATCACTTGCATACAGAAATCAGGATTTCAAAAGTAGCATAAAACTTTACGAAGAAGCTATAAGCCTAGGGATAAAAGACAACAAGATATCATCTCAGTTATTTTACAATCTTGGTAATGCATACTTTAAAGACAACCAGCTGGGTAAAGCTATTCTGAATTATGAAAGAGCTCTTTTATTGGATCCCGGTGATGGAGATATCAGACATAATCTACGTTTTGCAAATAACAGAAAAGTTGATAGAATAGCCACTTCAGGAGACCTGTTTATTACAAACTGGTTTAAATCAGTTCGTAATCTTTACAGTTCAAATGTGTGGGCTACTTTAGCTATTGTGTTTTTTGTAGCAATGTTAATTGCTGTGGCTGTTTACCTGTTTGTGAGAATACTATGGGCTAGGAAAGTGGCCTTTTATGCCGGTATAGTATTATTCATTTTCATGATCATCGCAAATGTTTTCTCGTTTAGTCAGAAGAAAGAACGGCTGCGTGGCGATTCGGCTATTGTTATGGTTGGAGCCGCGGCTGTTAATGCCTCACCTGACGTTAATAGCAATCAATTGTTTGAGTTACATGAAGGAACAAAAGTTAAAGTCAGAAGCAGTGATGGCAACTGGCGTGAAATTGAAATAGCCAACGGAAGTGTAGGATGGACATCAGAAGATAATATCGAGATAATATAGAACACACATCAGCTCAATATGAGCATTATTTTTTCTTATTCTATGAAAGAATTTGTAGAGTCATTGTTACCGCTCGAACGTAACCTGTTCTTTGCTCTTAACGGAAGCGATTCCATGTATCTTGACAATATTATGTGGACATTAAGCGGAAGGTTTGTCTGGATACCGCTATTTCTATTTATCCTTATTATATTTTTTTATAAAATGCCATGGAAAAGTGCACTTATTGTATCTGTTTTCTTTATTCTTGTATTAGTTTTGAGCGATCAGGTTTCTTCTTCACTTTTTAAACCTCTTTTCGAGCGTTTCAGACCTACACATCATCCGGATTTTAAGGATTTGGTCGATATTGTAAATGGCTACAGAGGGGGGAGATTTGGATTTATTTCTGGTCATGCCACTAATGCTTTTGGGTTATCTGTTTTTTTATCTCTGATATTTAAAAACAGATTAGTAACATTGAGTACATTATTATGGGCAACTTTGAATAGCTACACCCGAATATATCTGGGAGTACATTTCATATCGGACATAATTGCAGGAGCTCTCGTGGGGACCATACTAGCTCTAATACTTTATTGGTTTTATTCACTATTATACACTCCCCCCTTAGCTAGGCTTATTCACTCAGATGAGAGGCCTTTTTACAGTCAGAAGCGTAGTAGAAGCCTTTCATATTTTATTTTGATATATATCGTTCTGTTGATGATTTTTAGTCCTGTTTTAGCAACTTTACCACATTGAGTAATGTTATATATAAGTGATAAAACAATTTTGAAATAATTCCTTTGAATAGTTTGGAATATCTTTTTTTTTGAGTAAGTTTAGGGCATTATATCAATACAAATGTATTTTTCAACATAAAAATAATTGACCATGGCAAGAACAATCTCATTTAACGATTTAAGAGAGCTGAAAGATAAACTCCCCGACGGCAGTATCCGTCAAATAGCAACGGAGTTGGATATGAAACCAGAAACCGTAAGAAACTATTTTGGCGGATACAATTACAAAGAGGGTAAGAGTGTAGGAATACACATTGAACCCGGTCCAGACGGTGGTATTGTCGTTCTCGACGATACCTTAATTTTTGATAAAGCTTTAAATATTTTGGGACTAACAGATTATCCTGAACCTAGCATGGATGAAACTGATAAAGAAGAACAGGCTGAATAAGTATAATCAGGAACCCAATAATTGAGTGTTACCATATTCAATATTGGGTTTTTTGTAACATTGCATTAACCCTTGCATCTATAGGTTTACAACCTTAGATGTTTCAAAACTACTTTAGTATGAAAAAAGAGATTAACGATAGCAAATCACACGACGAAAAGCTTGTAACAGTCGCTATTCATACGTATGAAAAAGCACAAGTATTAAAATCAATACTGGAATCTGAAGGTATACCTTGTGTTATTCATGGTATCAATTTAATTGAACCTACTATTGCCGGTAATGTGAGGGTTAGGATTAACGAAAGCGATCTTCCCAGAGCACTGCAAGTAATAGAAAAGGTGGATTTTACTTCAGATGTTGTGGAGGAAGCTGATGAAGAACATAAACAACCTATAAAAGAGATATTGATTCCGGTAGATTTCTCCGATTATTCCCTTATGGCGTGTGAGTTTGGTTTTCGACTTGCATTTGATTTAAACTGCAAAGTAAAATTAATACATGCCTTTTTTACACCTTTTTATCCCGCTTCAATTCCTTTTGGCGATTCTTTTACTTTGCAAGCGACAGATAAGGATGTGTATCAAGATGTGAAAAACAACACAGAAAAGGAGATGAACAGTCTTGTAAAGAAAGTAGAATATAATATTTCCAAAGGTGTTTTCCCAAAAGTAGCATTTACTTCAACACTTGTTGAAGGACTTCCTGAAGAAGAAATTATTTCTTATTCGAAGAAAATAAAGCCTACAGCCATTGTAATGGGTACAAGAGGTAAGAATGCAAAGGACTTGGATCTGATTGGGAGTGTTACGGCTGAGGTCATGGATGGTTGCAGAACACCTATTTTTGCAGTACCGGAGGATTCAAAGGTTAGCAATTTATCTGAAATAAAAAGAGTTGTTTTCCTGACAAATTTCCAAGAGCGTGAGTTTAAAGCACTTGATATTATGATGAAGTTGCTTAATCCTTATCATGTTGAAATAGTTTTAGCGCACATTGCAAAGAAGGAAGATGTTTGGAATGAGATAAAGCTTTCAGGTCTACAAAAAAAGCTTTCTGAATTGTATCCCCATTTGAAAACAAGTTATATGCTCATTGATCAGTCAGTAAGCCTGGAAGTTACGCTAGAGAAATATATAGAAGAAAATAAAATAGATATGATTTCTTTGTCAAGCTCTCGACGAAATATCTTTGCAAGGATGTTTAATCCCGGAATTGCACGCAAAATGTTATTCCACTCAGACACCCCTATACTTGTTATCAAAGGGATGTAGTATTTACAGATATAATCATTAAATAAATAAGGTCTCAG
>DHCC01000088.1:16361-44423 GCA_002398875.1 Bacteroidales bacterium UBA4912
CTGAGACCTTATTTATTTAATGATGTTTATAATCTCTATATTACAGACCTAAACGAGTTTTTACTTCTGTAGTAATGTTAACTGCCGAAGGATGAGTATAAACTATTGGAGATTGCATATTTGAAACATCAAATATATAAGTGTAACTGTTTGCAACACCTACGGCCTGAATAGCATCCTGAATTTTTTGGTTTACAGGTCCTAGCAGTTGTTGCTGTAACTGCTGCATTTCCTGCTGACTGTTCTGCTGAAAGAGCTCGTATCTTTGCAGTATTGATTGTAATTGTGCCTGTTGATCCTGTTTTAGGGTTTCCGAAGCAGTTGCAGATGTAGTTTCAAATTCCTCAGCTTTTTTGTTATATTCTTCAACTAAAGCCTGACCATTTTTGGTGATTTGTTCTTGCTTATCAGAAAGTTGTTTTTCGATACCGGATAATTCAGGCATTGCAGAAAAGACCTCCTGCGTGTTTATATACGCAATTTTTAAATCTTGAGCCACAAGAACTGCAGGAGCAAGCGCAATAATAAAGATTAATAATTTCTTTAACATGATTACTGTTTTATAATTTATAATTTTAAATTCAAAGAAAATTGGATACAAAGATAATGATAATATTCTAATAGCCTAGCCTTGAAAGTACTTCGTCACTTATATCAATTTCAGGTGTAGCGAAAATTATAGAAGTAGCGGACGCCCTGTCAACTACAACAGCGTACCCATTTTCTGCTGATATATCTTTCACTGCTTCGTAAATATCATCCTGAATTGGTTTGATTAGTTTTTCCTGATTTTTAAACAATTCTCCCTCTGGACCAAAATATTGATTACGGAGCTCCTGAATTGCATTTTCTTTTGCAACGATTTCATTTTCACGTTTTGTTTTCTCTGTTCCTGAAAGAAAAGAAAGGTCAGCCTGGTATTTTTTATACATAGCATTTACCTCTTCAACCTCTTTATCAACAACGCTCTGCCACTCTTTTGATAGAGCTTCTAATTGATCGTTTGCATTCTCGTAAGATGGAATTCTGTTTAGAATATATTCCATATCAATTAATGCATATTGCTGGGCAAAACTACTACTGATACCCAACGCCATGAATAAACCTATAAATAAAACTGTTTTTTTCATACTTGATCATTTTAATATGTTTATAATGACAGTAAAAACTTATAAACGTTTACAGGACCCTATATAATTAATGTTAAAGGGTATTAGAACTCTTGTCCTATAATAAAGTGAAACTGGCTGCCTCCTCTGTCTCTGTAGCCTGTGGTATTATAAACTGTATCAAAACCATAAGCCCAGTCGATACCCATTAATCCAATCATAGGTAAGAAGATTCTTACTCCTACGCCTGCGGAGCGTTTTAGGTCGAAAGGATTTATCTCTTTCAGATTCATCCAAGCATTACCGGCTTCAAGGAATGCAACACCATAAATTGTTGAATTAGGTTCAAGAATAAATGGATAGCGCAGTTCTAGTCCTAAGCGGGTATAAGCCCTAGCCTGCATAGCAATTGAGTTATTTTCGTATCCTCTAAGTGCAACTGTTTCAGTTGCAAAGCTACTTGTATAACCAGTCATACCATCACCACCCACATCAAATGTTTCAAATGATGTAAGTTTATCCTTGTTGTAGTGTCCAAGCAGCCCAAATTCAGCTCTGGTTGCTATTACAGGTGTTCTGGTAACCGTTAAAGGCGTCAGAGGAGTGTAAGTGCGCATTTTCAATTTCCATTTATGATATTCATTCCACTTATGTTTAGCAGGGTCATTATTTGCCATTTTGCTGTAATCCTTGCCGTCCAACAATGAAAATGGAGGAGTAGCACTCACGCTTAGAGTGAATTCAGAACCTGTCCTGGTATAGATTGGATTATCTATTGAAGTACGTGACAGTGTTAGTCCAAGTGTTATACTATTACTAACACCGGTTGAGAAATCGAATCTGTTAATGGTCCAGTTTTTCAATCCATATCTTTGATAACCAAGAGTTGCCATTATCTGGAAATAGTCATCCGGCCATTCAAGTCTTTTACCATATCCTATAGATGCACCAAATATATTGAATACCTGATTATCGTCATAAGCGTATTCCATCATATCCTGATATCCGTATCCATAACCACCATAACCGCCATAACCACCGTATCCATATCCACCATATCCACCATAACCAGGATATCCACCATAACCACCATATCCTGGATAGCCGTATCCACCATAAGCTGGGTAATTATTCATGCTTTGACGCATATAGTCATTGTTTAATCCTGTGTACCTTGAGTAGTATGCATTTACAGAGAAGTGATTAGGTCTTTTACCACCAAACCATGGCTCAACAAACTGGAACTGATAAGATTGATAATATCTTCCGTTAGTTTGTGCACTTAAGACTAGTGTCTGACCATCACCTTGAGGTATTATACCTCTGTGCATTGATGGATTTAGCATGTTTCTAAGAGAGAAGTTGTTTAGGCGCAGACTAAGTTTCCCCACAAGCCCTGTAACTCCCCAGCCGGCGGAGAATTCAATCTGATCGTTACCTTTAGATGTAAGAGGATAGGTTATATCAACAGTTCCATCTTCTGGATTTGGACTAATGCCTTTACCAATATCAGCAGAAAGAGCTTCAGGGTCGAAATGACCTGTTTGAGCAATTTCACGAACAGATCGCAACAGATCATCTTTACTAAATACTGCACCTGGTTTTGTTCTTAATTCTCGACGAATAACATCCTCGTATAAACGATCGTTACCTTGAATTATAACACGCTTAATGGTGGCCTTTGGACCCTCAATTACACGTAACTCAAGATCGATTGAGTCGTTTTCAATATTTATTTCTATAGGGTCGATATTTGAGAAAAGATAACCGTTATTCTGATAAAGATTTATTACTGCATCTTCATCAACTAAAAGTCTTTCTTCCAATTTCTTCTGATTATAAACATCACCCGGAGTCATATTAAGTAGATGCGCAAGTTGTGCTGAAGGATACTGAGTGTTACCAACCCAGTTTATGGAACGAATATGATAAAGTGGTCCTTCCTGAAGTTCAATATCTATATTGACTGTTTTCTCGTCATACTTGTAAACAGTATCATTCAAAATTTCAGCATCGCGATATCCTTTCTCGTGATATTTACTAATAAGATTTTTTTTATCCTCAACGTACAGATCTTCAACGAACTTCTTTGCACGGAATATATTCCAAAGCTTGCCTTTCTCATTGGTCTTTTTCATTGCCTTTTTTAAGGTCCGATCAGAAAGGGTTTCATTTCCAACAATATTGATGTTGTTAACCTTAAGTTTCTCCTTTTTATCAACTGCAATTTCAAGTACTACTTGATTCCTACCTGTTGTATCAGGATGTTGTATAAGTCTAACCTCAGCGTCACCAAAGCCTTTTTCGTCATAATAGTTTTTAATAAATATTTCTGCTCTGTCGATTTGAGGAGGAGTAATCTGATTGCCTTTTACAAATCCGATTTTTTCTTCAATATCATCCTGTTCACTTTTTTTAATTCCTGTATAACGGATATCTGACACTCTTGGTCGGTCAGTAAGTTTTATTTCCAGCCAAACACTGTCTCCTTCAATTTTATTCTGGAGTATTTTTACATCAGAGAAAAGACCTTGTCTCCAAAATCTTTTAAGAGCGTTAGTAATATCCGCGCCAGGGATTTGTATTTTTTGCCCTTTAGAAAGTCCTGCAAAATTTATAAGTACGAATTCCTGTCCGGCATACATGGTTTCTTCTACTCCTGTTACTATAACATCAGCAATGTAATAGGTTTTAGGAGGTGTGGTATAATTCACAGTCAGGTCACCCGAATCAGATTGGGGAATTGTATCGTTGGTTTGAGCCAATAATACTGTCTGTGATAGTATTATTAATAGCAGAAGTAAATTGAATATTCTCTTCAACATTATGATATTTTCTTTTCTCTTACTGTTCTTTTTAAGATTTGGATTCCGCACTGTCAAATTCTATCTGTTCACCGATTAAGCCATATCTTCTCTCGCGACTCTGAAAATCTATTATAGCTTCATACAGGTCTTTTTCGCTGAAATCAGGCCAGTAAACTTCTGTAAAATAAAATTCCGTATAAGCACATTGCCACAACAGGAAATTGCTTATTCGTTGTTCACCCCCTGTACGGATTAATAAATCGGGATCTGGTATTCCACGAGTTGTAAGGTACATACTTATGGTTTCTTCACTTATTTCGTTTTTGTTTAAAACTCCACTTATAACATCATCTGTAATTCTTTTGGTTGCTTCGGTAAGCTCCCATTTTGAAGAATAGCTTAATGCTATATTTAGTGTAATACGTGTTCCTGACTCTGTCTGACGAATACACTCCTTGAGTGCAGAATATGCATATTCAGGCAGTCGTGTCATATCACCTATACAAGTAATCTTAACACCATTTTTTTTAAGTTCCTCAGTTTCTTCACTTATGGCATAAACCATAAGGTCCATAAGACCGTTAACTTCCTCAACAGGCCTATTCCAGTTCTCGGTAGAGAAAGCGTAGAGCGTTAGATACTTTATTGATGCTTTGGAAGCAGCTTCAACAACACGGCTTATTGCCCTGACTCCTTCTTTATGCCCTTCTCCTCTTTCTAAACCTTTGTTAGTGGCCCATCTTCCATTACCATCCATTATGATGGCAATATGAGCAGGAAGTCGGTTATGATCTATATTGTCTAATAACGACATTTTATAACGGCTATTTTGTTACATTCCATGACAAGGGTCAGTGCGAGAGCCAAATTCCCAAGTCAGAAATATCATAGTAAGTGAGTACCAATCCTTATTCTTTAACATACTGCTTTTGATGTTATATGGATTATCCAACGAATCAAAACTGTCTGAAAAAAGTTTCCTCATTGAGAACTCTACTCCTACATTTATCCTGTTTCTTACTTTATATTTAAATCCAATGCCTAATGGCATGTTAATGTTCAATAAATTACCTTCTCCGGATGAATATGTAATGCCGGTTCCTAAAAAAACATAAGGTGAATAAGACTTTGTACCGATATAGGAATATTTATCACTATAAGGTAGAAAATTAAATTCAACCTGTGCTCCCAGTTCTGTGAAGCTTTTACTGAAAACCATGTTTTGATCAAAAGGTAAAATGTTGTCAGTATCTTCACTGTCGCCAGAGACTTGACCTGCAAACAGATTTGCTTTTATCGCCCAGTTAAAGTTGATATTGTATCTAAACAATGCTCCTCCCGAAATTCCCGGATGCAAATATAATCTTGTTTTGTTTACATCACCCATATAGAATGAGGTTCCCATTGTCCCGCCTATTTCATATTTAAATTCCTGAGCCACCGCTTTAGACGGCAAGATTAGTCCATTAAATAATAAAATGAAGAAATAAATTGTCTTTTCACAATTACTCATATCAAGATCTGAATTGCTATTATACATCATAAACGCAAAAACAGACCATAAAGTATTATAAAATGGAACTATTCTACTAGTTCAAATCAAATTTATTGAGCCTCCCTTTCCAAACATCTGTAATTTGGACTTGAGCCTTAGATACTCCGCCGAATATCCATATATTATCATTTTCGGTAATCACCGTTGCATTTTTTCTATAATCAAAATCGGATGGCAGGGCCTGATTTTCTTCTGTGGTTTTCCACTCAGTGCCGTTATTTCCTGAATAAAGTAAAATGTTGTTTTCTGAGGAAGCCAACAAAAGATATGGTTTCTCGTCATAGAAAAATATTGAACTGCCATCAAGTGAAATCGTACCTGGTTTTTTTGAATTTAATTCAAATATTTTGCTGTCTTTTTCTTGTAAAATCCAAATATCACTGTTATAAGAGTTATCTGCTCTAATACCTCCAGCAATAGCAATATATCTGATTCCGAATGATGTTGTACTCTCAATCTGAGTAGCTGTAAAGTCTTTTACCGGCAAATCAGACAGATTTACACCTGAGCTTAACTCCATTATTTGTAAATTGGTAAAGTCGTCAGTCTCAGCTAATTTAAGTATGCCATTGTCATTGATAATTGCAAGTATATCTCCTTTTGTTGCTGAGGGAAACACTCCATAAATAGCCACAATAGGAAACTCTGTTGTAACCTGTGTCCAAGAAACCCCATCAGATGATTTAAATAATGTGCTATCCTCTTCAATTACAAATATATCATTCTCTGCAACAGTCATAGTTGATAATTGAGTTGTAGGAGGTAAACCGGATAATGTCGCAGAAGTCCAGCTTTTTGCATCACCTATCGGAGATGCTTTTGCATTAATAGTTTCATTTGCAATATAGTAAGTAATGAAAAAATCATTAAATGCTACAGTTTTTTGTTGGCTGACTTCCTGAGGAAAATAGCTTTCTGACACTTTTTTCCAGGATAAAATATATGGATCCTGCTGATATATATTTAACTGGAACTGATATGTTTTTTTATTCTTACCATCTGGGGCTGTTGTTGTTATTCTATTTAGTCTCGACACATTAATTGAGTCTGATTGAGACCACGAAATAGTGTATTCCGGCAATAGTTCAATAGAAACATTAGTGAAAGGGCTAAATGTACTTGCTCCTCTGATATTAAGTACAACACTATCTACATGAAACTTATAGGGGAGTGGTTTCTTGTTGAAAATTTTTCCATTAACCTGATCAATTGTAAATACTGTTGTGCTTAACACATTTGTAGTATCAGCTCTGGATGCCATGGAGAAAGAATATATTTGTGCATCAGGAGAATAATCCAATTCCCCTTCATCAGTTGAATTCAGGCAAGAGGAGAACATTAACAAATTCATGATAAGGACAGATGTCCAGATGAGATATTTAGATATCATTTGTTTCAATAATATTGTACTTCACATTAAGTTATGCAAAAGTAGGAAGATTTTTCTCTTTAACCATATTAAAATGAATATTTAAAGAAAATTTCGAGTTATTTTGCTCTTTAAATGATACTGTATTGAGCTGAGATATCTTTTTGTGGTTATTACATTACCATTAATTACAGGAGACCTTACACCCTCAAGTAATTTTTTTTCGGAAACTTCAATAAAGGCTTCATCCCAAAAGTTTTTATCTATAAATGAGGACAATAGTTTAGATCCCCCTTCAACTAAAATTGAATATATTTTTTCGTTATAAAGATGGTTCAAAATAAGCTTGTTAGTATCTTTTGAAAAGTCTATCTCTATGAACTTCAGATTGTCTGATTTTTCCCTCTCAGAAGGTGTCGCTGAAGTGAATACAATAGTAGGAACGGTTCCGTCAAATAGTGAATTGTTCAACGGAACCCTATTGTCCTTGTCAATAACAATCCTAGTGGGATTATCACCATACCAATTTCTCGCTGTCAGTCTTGGATTATCAAGTATTGCAGTATTTGTGCCTACAAGTATGCCTTGAACATACGTTCTGAACTTGTGAACTATGCTGTGTGTCAGTTGATTGGATATGATGACAGGTGATTTGTTTTCTTCTGGTTTTCTATGGAGATCAATAAATCCATCTTTACTTTGAGCCCATTTTAAGATTACATAAGGTCTCGAGTATAATTGATTTATAAAGAAAAAGCGGTTTATTTCTCGAGCCTCTTCTTCCATTAAACCTTCTGAAACTTCTATGCCATTTTTCTTCATCAACTCTACACCTTTTCCGGCTACTTTCGGATTTGGATCCCTGACAGCAATTACAACACGCGGTATTTTTTTTGAAATAATCAATTCAGCACAGGGAGGTGTTTTACCTTGATGAGAACAAGGTTCAAGTGAAACATATAAAGTGGAATCCTTTAAAAGTGATTGATTCTTTACGGATTTAATGGCATTAACTTCTGCATGAGCTTCGCCAAAATGTCTATGGTAACCTTCGCCAATTATTTTGTCATTGTGGATTATTACTGCACCCACCATTGGATTAGGCTTTGTAAAACCCTCACCCTTACGTGCCAAAAAATGGCATCTATGCATATATATCGGATTTAGCTCCATTTTTTTATACCTTTGTTATTTACAACCATTAATTCTATGCAACAATTTATTAATAATATCCGTCGTGAGTTACAAGGTCTTTACTCGCATTCAGAGTTGTCTGCACTCATCCGAATTATTCTGGAAGAAGCCTTAAATATTGACTATATCAGAATTAATCATTACAAAATTAATAATTTATCGTTATCAGAAGTAAGCAAAGTTGAAGATATTGTCAGCAGGTTGAAAAAGAATGAGCCGATACAGTATGTTATAGGTAAAACTGAATTTTTTGGACTTAATTTTAAGGTTACCCCGGATGTACTTATACCAAGACCTGAAACTGAGGAACTGGTAGATTGGATTCTGTCTGAAAATACTGATGAAAACTATAATATACTTGATATTGGCACCGGTAGCGGCTGTATAGCAGTCACATTAGCTAAAAAACTTCCGGGTGCCGAAGTACATGCATGTGATATTTCAAAAGATGCCTTAAATATTGCAATAGAAAATGCCAGATTAAATGATGTTATAGTTAATTTTCTTCAGCTGGATGTATTATCTGTAAAAGCCAAACAACTCATCTCTCAATGGAACAAGTTTGATTTAATAGTAAGTAATCCCCCTTATGTAATGGAGTCTGAAAAAAAAAGCATGGATGCAAATGTACTCCGGTTTGAGCCTCACAAAGCACTTTTTGTAACGAACGAAAATCCATTGGTTTTCTATGACGTAATTGCCGATTTAGCACTAAATATGCTTAAAGATAGAGGAAGGTTGTATTGTGAGATAAACAGAGCTTTAGGTGAGGAGCTGATCCTATTGCTTGAGAATAAAGGTTTTGAAGATGTTGAGTTGCGAAAAGATATTTCGGGTAACTTCAGAATGATTAAAGGTGTGAAAAACAGATAAATCATCAACTTATACAGATATAATGGAAAAACAGGATAAATCAATATCTGAAGAGGCTTTTGCACGTATGGCTCATTTGTGTTCACAAAAAGAGTATTGTAGATTTGATATCTCTCAAAAGTTATACAAGTTGAAACTCAGTTCTCATGAGATTGAAAATATTGTGGATCGTTTAACAGCTGAAAACTTTATCAGTGAAGAACGTTATGTCAGAAGTTATATTGGGGACAAGCTTAAGTTTAACAAATGGGGAAAAAAGAAAATTGAACTTTCATTAAGACAGAAGCAAATTCCTCAGGAAAAAATATTTAAAGTGTTGAATGAGTTTACTGACTCAGAGCTAAATCAGTTACTCGAATCTGTTCTTGAGAAAAAATGGAGATCGGTTAAAGGCAAGACTGAGAGTGAGAAAAAAAACAAACTTATCAGATATGCCTTGGGAAGAGGATTCGAGATGAGAGATATTATTTCTTGTATGAATAGGATTAATCTTGGAATAATTGATGAAGAGTAAAAACAAAAGTAGAGGTGTCTTAAGTAATTTCCTGCATCTTTTTCTTCCCGAAGTCTGTGTGGTTTGCGGACAAGAGCTCCTGGAAGGGGAAATGGGAGCTTGCTTGAGTTGCTTATATAAGCTGCCCAAGACTAATAATTACAAGATTAAAGATAATAAAGCAGAAATACTGATGGCAGGAAGGATTCCCTTCGAAAGGATTGCGTGTTATTGTGTTTACACCGAAGGAGGTGTTTTGCCCCCATTGATACATAATCTTAAATATTATCATAAGAAAGAGATTGGAGTGCTCTTAGGACGTATGTTTGCTGAAGATCTTGCAGAAAGTGATTTTATAAAACCGGTAAGTATGATTGTTCCGGTTCCTTTACATCCAAAAAAGAAGAAAAGCCGAGGATATAATCAGGCCGAGATAATTGCTCAGGGAATGTCAGAAGTTACATCAATACCTCTTGTAACTGATAACCTTATAAGGGTTTTGCATAATCCCACTCAAACAAAACTCACCAAAACAGAGCGCTGGGAAAATGTGAAGAATATTTTTGATGTTAAGGACAAGCTCTTATTTGAAAATCAACATATTTTACTTGTAGACGATGTAATTACAACAGGGTCAACAGCTGAAGCCTGTGGAATTGCATTGCAAAAATGTAAAGACATTAAAATAAGTATTGCAACGATAGGAGAGGTATTTTAAATCAATTTTTCTGCTTTTGTCCCAAAATTCATTTTTAAGCATTATTTTTGTAATCAATCCATGTTCAAGTAGATAAAAAAATGAAAACAGTACAGAAAATAACAGCAGAAAAATTACTCAAGGTTAAAGCAATCAAATTACAACCTACTAACCCGTTTACATGGGCATCCGGATGGAAGTCTCCTATTTATTGTGATAACCGTAAACTAATGTCCTATCCTCTCATTCGCAATTTTTTGAAAGTTGAGTTTGCCAGAATCATTATGGAAAAATATCCTCAAACAGATGCTATTGCGGGTGTTGCAACCGGTGCCATCGCTCCGGGAGCATTAGTTGCGGATCTTCTGGGACTACCCTTTGTTTATATACGCTCTTCTCCCAAAGATCATGGTCTGGAGAATTTAATTGAGGGTGATCTTAAACCAAAACAGAAAGTAGTTGTTATCGAAGATCTAGTGTCTACAGGTGGCAGTAGCCTGAAAGCAGTTGATGCAATCAGACAAAATGGTTCAGATGTATTAGGAATGCTTGCGATCTTTACATACGGCTTTAAGCAATCAATGGATAGTATGCATGAGGCAAGGGTAGAACTTACAACACTTTGCAATTATGATGCAATATTAGATGAGGCTTTGGCAGTCGATTATATTGATGAATCAGAACTTAAAACACTTCAGGATTGGCGCAAAGATCCCGAAAACTGGGGACAGTCTGATAAAAAAATAAAGCTATGACGGAATTTGTTAGTGATGTTAAAATTATTCCTTATGCCGATTCAGATATATTCAGGGTGCTCTCAGATCTTCGTAATCTTGAATTAGTTAAAGGGATGATCCCTGAGGACAAGATTAAGGATTTTATTTTTGATAAAGATAGTGTCACTTTCACGGTTGATTCAATCGGGAAAGTGACATTTGTTGTAGAAGATCGTGAACCGGATAAATTGGTAAAATTCAAATCTGTCAGGCTGCCTTTTGAAATTATGATGGAACTGCATCTTTCCCAGATAACTGAAAAAGATACAGAGTTTTCAATGAAGGTAATATCAAATCTTAATCCTTTTATGAAAGGAATGGTTGAAAAGCCTATGAAGGAGGCTGTTGAAAGAATTTCAGAGGCATTAGCCAAACTGCCTTATGACAGAATTTGATTATATTTAGTTGAATGTAATTTCAACCTTATCTCCCATTTTCAAATCTAAGGAGATATAACCATCTTCAATATTGATGCTTTTACCGTTAGCAGTAACAGTTTCTGCATAAGCGGGCACAGCCAGTTTGTAATTGTTTGTCACTTGCGAATTAATTATAACATGCGTTAGCTCTCCATTATTCCATTTAGCATCAATTACTGCTCCACCCCGTACCCGAAGACCTTTGAAGCTACCATTACTCCAGTTGTCAGGAAGTGCGGGCAGCAAGTTAATGTAATCATTATGACTCTGGATAAGCATTTCAGCAATTCCTGACGTGCCTCCAAAATTCCCGTCAATTTGAAATGGTGGGTGAGCACAAAACAGATTTGGATAAGTACCGCCACCCCTGCTCATGTTGATATCACTGACAAATGCCGGTTCCAGCAGGCTCTTTAATAGTTTATAAGCACGGTTGCCATCATGCAATCTTGCCCAGAAGTTTATTTTCCAGGCTCTAGACCAGCCTGTTCCGGCATCTCCTCGACGGTTAAGCGTATTCTCGGCTGCTTTTGCAAGTTCTGGTGTCAATTCTGGTGAAATCTGGTTAGAGGGGTATAAGCCATATAGATGTGAAACGTGTCTGTGTTGGGGATCTTGCTCTCTGTAGTCTTCAAGCCATTCTTGTAAATAGCCTTCAGAACTGATCTGCATTGGGGGCAACAGGGCCATTGTTTCTCTTATTTTATTAGTTTTTTCATTTTTTATACCAAGTATTTCCGCAGCATTTAGTGTATTTCTAAACAGTTCCTTAATAATCTGTACATCCATTGTGGGGCCCATACAAACAAATACAGGCTCACTACTGCCGGGCAGATAAAAAGCATTTTCAGGCGATGAAGAAGGTGCTGTTACCAGCCATCCATTTTTCGGTTCTTTTATCATGCTACTGAGAAAAAAATCTGCTGCACCTTCTAATACCGGATATATAGATTTCAGATACTCATTATTTCTGTTAAAGGCATAATGTTCCCAGAGATGCTCGCAAAGCCAGGCACCACCAGTATTTGTTGCACCCCAGGATGCATGCTCTCCGGGTGCGGTGAAAAACCACGGGTTACTCATCATGTGGGCAACCCAACCATTAGCTCCATAAAACGTCTTTGCTGTTTTTTCTCCGGAAGATACTAGTGATTTTGTGAAATCAATCAGTGGTTTATGAAGTTCAGGAAGGTTACATACTTCTGCAGGCCAGTAGTTCATCTGGAGATTTATATTAAGGTGATAATCTCCATTCCAGGGTGTCTGCAACTGGTTAGACCAAAGTCCCTGAAGATTGAGTGGTAAACTTTTTTCATTTGTTCCGCTTATCATAAGATATCTGCCATACTGAAAGTACAAAGCAGCAAAAGCAGGATTATTATCTGTCTGGAAATTAATTAAGCGCTGGTCTGTAGGAGTAGTATTGTCTTGTTCACCCAAGTCCAGTTCAACCCTGTTGAACTTCTCTTGATATGCGTCTATGTGTCTTTGTTTCAGTTTCGTAAATGGTGTGTTTTTAGCTTCTGCAATGAGCTTATCTACTGTTTTCTTGTAATCATTATCTAATAAATCTGTCGAGGTTGATATCAGAATAATTGCTTCATCAGCATTTGTTAGTTTCAGTGATAATCCGGATGTATCTAAAATTCCACCTTTGTTGATTACTTCCGCTTTTGTTAGGTATCTTAACCCATCATTCCCATTATTTCCGTCATTAAGCTGTCCTTCCATAATAAGCATGTTCCCTTCAACTGCAACTTTTGCTCTTTCCGGACGGTATAGGTTTAACGCGAAGGAAATTGAGTTCTTTGAATCTGCTGTTAATCTAACAACTAGTAAATCATCTGAATGTGAAGAAAAATACTCACGTTTGTATTTAGTATCACCAATTTCAAATTGTGTATAAGCAATGGCATCATTCAACGAAAGGGATCTCAAGTAATTTTTTACTGAATCTTTCTCATTTGATTCTGAACCATAAACATATTCAATATTCAGATCTCCAACTTTCTGAAAACAACCATAAGGTGCATCTTTGCCCTTGCCGGATGCAGATCCTTGTCCGCCACATCTAAAATGCTGATACATAATTTGTTGCGCCTCAAGGTTTTTCCCTTCTAAAAGCAATTTTTGAATTTTAGGCAGGAAATTTATTGCTTCAGGGTTAAAGGCATCCGGATCTTCACTTCCCGACCACATAGTTATATCATTGATTACAATCAGTTCTTTTTCAATTCCGCCATCCGGCATCATTCCAATTCTTCCATTGCCTAGGGGAACTGTTTCTTCCCACTTTTCGGCAGGAGAAGTATAATTAAGTGACAATGTTTGTTGTGAAGATGAATTGTTGCACGATAACATAATTGTTATCAGACATGACATAATAATAAATTGCAGGCTTTTCATGAAAGTTGATTTATAATTCTATAATTAGTTGAAATATTACAAGAAAGTGTAAAAATAGTAATTTCAATAATAATAAAAAAATAACCGGATGAACTCTTCACAGGGGTCATCCGGTTTTTGGAAAATCAAAAAAGTCATATAAGAAATAGAACTAATTTATTTGTGGTTTTTATTAATTAATAGTATTCATTTGATGTTGTAACAGGTATAGGTGTTTCAGTTCTTGTTTGTGTTGTAGGACTGTTATATCTGTAAACAACATTATATATCTTTTCTGTCGTATTGTTATTTGTTTTATCTGTCCACTCTTTCACTTTAACTGATAGCTTTACAGAGTCACTGTCAAATGCACGTAAGGATCTCAGATCAAAGCATACAAAACCTTCGTATAGTTTGTCCGACTTGCTATCAAACGAGTTGTGCCTGAATTCCAGCTCAATCACATCCTGATCAGTTTCAGCATATAAAACATTGCCAACTAAATTAATTGCATGGGGCTGAATCCCTCCATAATTGAACATAAAAGAGACGTTCAGGTAATCACCGCCTACCCAGATAGAATTTGTCTTTACAGGGTCATTGCCAATGCTTATTTCATTTTCTGAAGTTAATTCAATCGGTTGTTTTGTAAGTATTTTCCAAATATCATTTACTTTAATATAATGATCGAACCCATCTTTCTGATCCGTTAATATAGTGTAATTAAGAAGTACTCGCTGATTATCTGATGGAGTAATGATTACATCTGTGGTAGCGGACCAAAGTTTCAGCCCATTATCAAGTTTAAGTGAATAAGAATTATCTTCTTCAGGTACAATTGTAGCAATGTCAATTCCAAAGTTTCCTAAAGACCTTGAATTATCATCACATCCGGTATAAATAAACAGGATTCCAATTATTGCTAAACCTAAAAAGAAGAGTTTTTTTTGCATTACATACACAGTTTTCACTTATGTGATTGCTCACTTTTAAATGTAAGATGCATTAAATTAAAAAACGCTGCATGACTTTTAGAATAAAGTCGGCCTTTAACTATGTTTAACAATACTCATTAAATGATCTCTTATTTGTAGAGTTTATTGATTATGTCAGTTCTGTTGATTTCTTTTAATTTTCTTATGATAGAGCTCTTTTGTTTAGGGTCATACCAGAAGAAAAACTGACGTTGCCCTAATTTCTGATCTTTTGTTTTGGCTGTGTAAACCGGTTGAAGTGTATAGGGGTGATAACCTGTGTAATAAATTTCAGTTGCTAGCGTCATCGGAGATGGCGTAAAGTCCTGAATCTGTTCCAACCTGAAATCTAAGCTTTTGTTTATTGCTGCCAGTTCCGCCATATCTTCTTCTGTGCAGCCGGGATGGGACGAGATGAAATATGGTATAAGTTGCTGTTTTAGTTGATATTTACTGTTCAGTTCATCAAAAATATCTTTAAACCGATAGAAGAGATTAAAAGATGGTTTACGCATAATATTGAGCGTAGAATCTGATGTATGTTCAGGTGCAACCTTCAGTCTACCCGAAACATGTTTTCTGATTAACTCCTCAATGTATTTCTGGTTAGCAGCATTAGTCTGTTTGTCTTCTGATTTGTGCAACAACATATCATAACGTACTCCGCTTCCAATAAATGATTTTTTCACCCTGGGCATAGTATCCACTGAATTGTAAATATCAAGAAGTGGTGTGTGATTTGTATCTAGATTAAAACAGACTTTAGGAAAAATGCAGGAAGGCTTTTTGCATTTATTGCATATATCCAGGTCTTTTCCCTTCATTTTATACATGTTGGCAGAAGGCCCCCCTAAGTCGGTAATGTATCCTTTGAAATCAGGCATTTCAGTGATTTTTTTAACCTCTTTCAAAATGGATTCTTTTGTTCTTGATGCAATAAATTTGCCCTGATGCGCTGATATAGTGCAGAATGCACATCCTCCGAAACACCCTCTATGCAGATTAACTGAAAATTTAATCATTTCATAAGCAGGGATATGCTTTCCTTTATATTTAGGGTGTGGAAGTCGTGTATATGGCAACTCAAAAGAAGCATCAATCTCTTCTTCTTTCATCGGAGGATAGGGTGGATTAACAATCAGTACTTTCTCATCTACTGCCTGTAAGATTCTTGCTGCAGATATTCGGTTTGACTGTTCTTCAACAACTTTAAAGTTTTTTGCCTGTTTAAGCTTATCTTTCAGACACTCTTCGTGTGAGAAGAGTGAAACTTCCTCATTGAATGGATTTGTGGGAATACTTTTATTATGGGCCAAAAAAGCTGACTGGGGTAAATCATACATTTCAGCAATCTTTTTCCCTTCCCTGATGTTTTGTATAAGTTGTCTAAGAGGTAATTCTCCCATTCCGTAAATCAGGATATCGGCACCACTTTCTGCTAATATGGTTTTATGAAGTGAGTCATCCCAGTAGTCGTAGTGAGTGACTCGTCTCAGTGATGCTTCAATCCCACCCAGTACAATAGGAACATCCGGATACAGTTCTTTTAATATCTTAGAATAGACCGTAACAGCCCTGTCAGGACGCATGTCTGATCTTCCGTCGGGAGTATATGCATCGTTTGAACGTAATCTTTTATTTGCAGTGTAATGATTTATCATAGAATCCATTACTCCTGCTGTGACAGCAAAAAAGAGACCCGGTTTCCCAAATTTCTTGAAATCACGAAGATCGTCCCGCCAGTTTGGTTGTGGTACAATTGCCACCTTTAGCCCTTCACTTTCAAGCAGGCGACCGATAACGGCAGTGCCGAATGAAGGGTGGTCAATGTAGGCGTCTCCTGAAAACAGTATTACATCAGCCTCGTCCCAACCCCTCAGTGTCATTTCTTTTTTGGTGGTCGGCAGCCAGTCGGTTAGCTGAAGTCTTTCACTTGTCATTGAAGAACCTTTTTAAGCCTGTTTTTTTCCTTTAGTTCAGTGTCTATTTCAATTGCTTTCTTCACTGCCAACTGAATATTTGAACAGATGTTGTCTTCTCCGATAATTTCAGGTATCCTTGTCTTGTTAATCTGTTCTCTCACACTTTCCCTTACCCCCGACAAGATTACAATTATTTTCTCTTTTCTTGAATTTCGGCAGAGCAATTCCAGGTTATTTAATCCGGTAGAGTCGATAAACGGAACTTTACGCATCCTGATAATCCTGATTTTATGATGTTCACCAACCTGGCGCATTTTTTCATCAAACTTATTAGCTACACCAAAGAAAAAAGGTCCTCTGATCTCATAAACCTCAACACTGTCAGGCAGTTCAAGTGTTTCTTCTTCGTTATCTTTAGAGCTTTTTTCACTGTCTGCGTCTAATTCAAGGTTTCCGGTTGTATGGGATACCTCGGTATACTCGTTCATTCGTTTCAGGAATGCAAAAACGGCAAGTAGAAGACCCACGGATATTGCAACCGTAAGGTCAAAAACTACTGTAAGGAAAAATGTTGTCAAGAGTATGGCAATTGTTGCGCGTGACTGCTTCATCAATGAGATAAATGTTCTCCACTCACTCATATTGTAGGCAACGACTACCAGAATGCCGGCAAGACAAGCCATAGGTATATGTTTGGTGAGATCTCCTAGAAACAGTACAATAAGAAGTAATACAATAGAATGTATTATTCCTGCTACAGGAGTCTTTCCTCCGTTGTTTATGTTGGTCATTGTACGTGCAATAGCACCTGTTGCGGGTATACCGCCAAAGAAAGGTGTAACTATATTGGCTGCACCTTGAGCAATCAGTTCCATATTAGAGTTATGCTTCTCACCGGTAACTCCGTCTGCAACGGTTGCAGACAAAAGCGATTCGATAGCACAAAGCATAGCAATTGTAAAAGCTGATGGGAATAAGAGTCTTATGCTCTCCAGAGTGACTGGTATATTTTTTATTTTCGGCAGTTCACTTTGAATATTAAACCTGTCGCCAATTGTTTCAATACCGGGTATATTGGCATAAGTTCTTAAGAAATATACTACAACCGACATCAGTATAATAGCGACAAGAGACCCGGGTATTTTCTTTGATATCTTGGGTGTAAGAACAATAATAATTACGCTGACAACTGCAATGATAGTAACCCACCAATTTATTGAGTCAAAATTTTGAAAATAAATACCCCATTTTTCTATAAATCCGGAGGGGAGTTTTGGTGTTGTCAGACCAAAAAAATCTTTAATCTGTGTGGAAAAAATTGTGAGTGCAATACCACTTGTAAATCCAACAACAATAGGATAGGGTACAAATTTTATTATTGATCCCAGTTTCAGAACCCCCATCATCACAAGCATTATTCCCGCAAGTACTGTTGCAATGGCAAGTCCCTGAACTCCATACTGTTCAACAATGCCATAGACTATTACAATGAATGCACCTGTGGGTCCTCCAATCTGTACGGTGCTGCCTCCAAGAAAAGATATTATAAAACCTGCTATGATAGCTGTGTAGATACCTTTCTCGGGGGTTACTCCCGAGGCAATACCAAAGGCTATTGCCAATGGTAAAGCTACAACACCAACAATCAATCCGGCCATCAGATCGGCCATGAATTTTTCTTTGTTATAGCTCTTTAATGTTTGAAATAGTGTGGGCTGGAAGTCCTTAATTGAATTTATTCGCATAAATTATATCTTGAAACTGTAATAAAGCGCAAAGATACTAAAAAAATATTACACTACACCTTGCTCCACCAGAACACATACACGTTCTGTAACCCTGTCTTCACCAAAAGGATTATAGCGGATTTTCAGGCTGTTACCAAACATGCCTGCGAAAAGGTTGTAACTCCATGCTTTAAAACTTCCCATGAAAGCATCAATTATATGATAAGAGGAGGAATTTGTCTCTCTGTCAACAAGTTTCATCAGTAACTGCCCCTGCGATTTAGTGAGTTTTTTCATCTTTGGAGTGTACTCATCCTTCAGGTATTTTTCCATCTTGTTTAGATGGTCTTGCCTTGCCTTATCATTAGGCAAAGTCTCCATATATTCGTAAGTTTCAGTAATTATGCCTGCTATCTCCTTAGCATAAGGCAGAGTCTTTTTTACGTCTCTTACGAGCCTTGAATAGGCAATTTGGTCTTTTGTGCTACGGAAAGATAACGGTGAATACTTTATAAAATCTCCTAGCCACATACATGCTATGGTATCACCTTCCATCACAACTGCAGGATAAACATTAGGCATCAAATAAATCGTAGATAACGGAGTTTTAGTATCAGGATTTATGTTGGTTGCATAATATTCCTGCGCTCGTACTGTTGGGTGTAAAAGCGTAGTAATCAGAATCAGCGATGCGAGACAAAGTCTTTTCATAACGCTACAAAGATAATTAGTCGTTTTAATTTTCAAAATTAATTCGAGTTAAGTGTAGTTAATTAACCGTCGAGTTTTAAGAATGTTAAGGATCCAATTTGTGGGAAAAACAGACGTTTTCTCTGACATTTTCAATAAAAACAGAAGTTTGTATTAAAATCACGATAAATAAATGTAATTTTGAAATAAAAAGAACTATTGCTATGACATATTTTCATTTGGGAGAACTTATTCACAAACAGGCACAAAAATACAAAAATAAAACCGTATTAAAATATCAGAATGAATCTGGTGCATGGGTCGAGATGTCGTGGTATCTGTTTGCCGATAAAGTAATGAAGACTGCCCAGGCTTTGGCTGATATGGGATTGCAACCAAATCAAAATGTAGGTATTTATTCACAGAATATGGAGAAGTACCTGATTACTGATTTTGCAGCTTATGCAAATAAAGCAGTTATGGTTCCAATGTACGCTACCTCCTCGCCCAGCCAGGTGAAATATATTGTAAATGATGCTCAGATAAGCCTGATTTTCGTTGGTGAGCAGTTTCAATATAATAATGCCTATAAAGTACAGCAGGAGAGTCAGTATCTGCAAAAGCTCATTATTTTTGACAGAAGTGTTGTTATGCGACCGGAAGACAAAACATCGGTTTATTTCGATGATTTCGTGCCTGCAGGTGATAACTCTGAATCACTTGCACTTGTTCAGGCTCGCATGAAGCAGCTGAAAGAGAGTGACCTTGCAACAATCATTTATACTTCAGGAACCACAGGAGAGCCGAAGGGGGTTATGTTGTCTCATGCTAATTATCTTAAAGCAATGAAGATGCATGATATAAGAATTACCAACCTCTCGGAAAAGGATCTTTCAATGTGTTTTCTGCCTCTTACTCATATTTTTGAAAAAGCATGGACATATTATTGTCTGCATAGAGGTATTACTGTTGCTGTTAACAGAAACCCGGCTGAAATCAGGGAGACTATTAAACAGGTCAGACCCACTCTTATGAGTAACGTTCCCAGGTTTTGGGAGAAAGTGTATGATGGGGTTAAGGAAACAATCGATTCAGCATCAGGTATTGTTAAATGGCTGTTTACAGATGCTGTTAAGACCGGAAGACGTCATAACCTGGATTATGTAAATAAAGGCCTGAAAGCTCCGTTGGGAAATCGCATCAAGTTTGCTATCTACAAACATACGGTTTACTATCTCATCAAACGTATTATTGGTATAGAAAAGGGTAACTTATTCCCCGTAGCTGGTGCACCTTTGTCGGATAATATTAATGAATTCCTTCAATCTATTGATGTTCACATAATTTATGGATACGGACTCACCGAAACTACAGCAACAGTAAGTTGTTTTACTTCCACAGGGTATAAAATCGGTACTGTTGGTAAAGTTATGCCTGATATTGAGGTGAAGATTGGTGAAAACAACGAGATCCTGGTGAAGGGTGAAACTGTTATGAGCGGCTACTACAAAAAGCCGGAGGCTACTAAAGAGGCTTTCACGGATGACGGTTTTTTCAGAACGGGTGATGCAGGAAAACTCACCGATGATGGTGAAATAATTCTTACTGAAAGGATTAAAGATCTCTATAAGACTTCAAACGGAAAATATATTGCTCCTCAAATGATTGAAACGCGTATTAGTGAAGACAAGTATATAGACCAGGTTGCTGTTATCGGAGATGAGCGTAAGTTTGTAAGTGCTCTTATCGTACCCAACTATTTAGCACTTAAAGCTTATGCTGCTGCGCAAAACATTAAATATGAATCTATTGAAGATTTAGTAAGCAATAATGTTATTCATGATTTTATATTCGGTAGAATTGAACTATTGCAGTCGCAGTTTACAAACTATGAAAAGATAAAAAGATTTACACTTATACCTAAACCTTTTAGTGTTGATAACGACGAACTGACTAATACTCTTAAACTGCGGAGAAAAGTAATTCTTGATCACTATGCGGATATTATTGATCAAATGTACGTGGACTAGAAGCAAATAAATCATTATCTTTGCACCGTTTTTTAAATAAGAGATGGAATGGATTACAATTTCAGAGAAATAGAGAAACGGTGGCAACAATATTGGGTAGTAAACAAAACCTATAAAGTAACAGAAGATAGCTCAAAACCAAAGTTTTATGTGTTGGACATGTTCCCGTATCCTTCAGGTGCGGGTCTTCATGTGGGGCACCCGCTGGGTTATATAGCTTCAGATATTTATTCAAGATATAAACGTTTGCAGGGATTCAATGTGCTTCACCCAATGGGGTATGATGCGTATGGACTGCCTGCTGAACAGTATGCCATACAAACAGGTCAGCATCCTGCAGTGACCACTGAAAATAATATAAAACGTTATCGCGAACAGCTGGATAAAATAGGATTCTCTTACGACTGGAGCCGTGAGGTTCGCACTTGTGATCCTGATTACTATAAATGGACTCAATGGGCGTTCATAAAAATGTTTCACTCTTACTACTGCAATCAGGCTAAACAGGCAAGACCGATTGCTGAATTAATTGAAGTTTTTTCTGAACAGGGAACTGCAGGTATGGATTTGGCTTCAACAGAACCAATGGAGTTCACGGCAGATGAGTGGAACGGAAAAACTGACAGGGAACAGCAGGAGATTCTGATGAACTACAGAATCGCCTATTTAGGTGATACAATGGTAAACTGGTCACCCGACCTCGGCACGGTATTAGCCAATGATGAAGTCAGCGAAGGTCTCTCAATTCGAGGCGGTTACCCGGTAGAACAACGTAAAATGCGCCAGTGGTGCCTTCGTGTATCTGCTTATGCCGAGAGGCTGCTTGAAGGTCTGAACAATATCGACTGGTCTGATTCTCTGAAAGAAACTCAACGTAACTGGATTGGCAGGAGTGAAGGGGCAGTGATGCATTTTACCACTTCAAATGATGTTACCTTTGATATATTTACTACAAGAGCTGACACAATCTTTGGTGTCACTTTTATGGTGCTGGCTCCCGAAAGTGAGCTTGTGAGTCAACTGACTTCGGAAGAACAGTTTACTGCCGTAAAAGATTATGTAGAGAAAACAAAAAAGAAGACCGAACGCGAACGCATAGCGGACAGATCGGTTTCTGGTGTCTTTTCAGGCACTTATGCTATTCATCCTTTTACTGGGGAAAATCTTCCTATTTGGGTTTCAGACTATGTGCTTGCCGGTTATGGTACCGGTGCCATCATGGCTGTACCTGCACATGACAGTCGTGACTACGCTTTTGCAAAGTACTTCAATTTGCCAATTATACCTCTTGTCGAGGGTTGTGATATTTCTGAGGAGAGCTTCGATGCCAAAGAGGGTATTATGATGAACTCGGGATTTCTTGACGGGATGACTGTTGAACAGGCTATTCCTGCTGCTATTGATGAGGTGGAGAAACGCGGATTGGGCTACCGTAAAATCAATTATCGCTTGCGTGACGCTATATTCTCAAGACAACGCTATTGGGGTGAGCCATTTCCTGTATATTACAAAGACGGAATGCCTTACACCTTGGATGAGAGTGAACTCCCGCTTGAGCTTCCTGAGGTGGATAAATATCTGCCTACTGAAAAAGGTGAGCCGCCTCTGGGGAGAGCAAATAACTGGACTACAAAAGAGGGTTACCCGCTCGAACTTAATACTATGCCGGGTTTCGCAGGTTCTTCGGCTTACTATCTGCGCTATATGGATCCACATAATAGCGAGGCTCTGGTGTCTGAGAAGGCAAATAATTACTGGAGGGATGTTGATCTTTATATCGGGGGAACTGAACATGCAACCGGTCACCTGGTTTACAGTCGTTTCTGGAACAAGTTTCTGTTCGACGTTGGTCTGTCTTGTGAGGAGGAGCCTTTTAAGAAGCTGGTAAATCAGGGTATGATTCAGGGAAGGAGTAATTTTGTATATCGCATAAAAGGCTCTAATACTTTTGTTTCTCACAACCTGAAAGAGCAATACGATGTCACACCTATTCATGTGGATGTGAATATAGTACATAATGATGTGTTGGATATTGAAGCATTCCGCGAATGGAGTCCTGAATATAAAACAGCTGAATTTGTTCTGGAAAACGGAAAATATATATGTGGCTGGGCAATTGAGAAAATGTCTAAGTCGATGTATAACGTGGTCAATCCTGATGATATAGTAGAGAAATATGGAGCAGATACACTACGTCTGTATGAGATGTTTCTCGGACCGCTTGAGCAGTCTAAACCATGGGATACAAACGGTATCGACGGTGTCCACCGATTCCTGCGTAAAATATGGAATCTTTTTTATAAAGGTGATGAGCTGTCTGTTTCGGACGAAGCTCCTTCAAAAGAGGAACTTAAAGCGCTGCATAAACTGATTAAGAAAGTAACCTATGATATCGAGCATTTCTCATACAACACGTCGGTATCGGCTTTCATGATCTGTGCAAATGATTTGACATCACTTAAATGCAATAAGAGGGGGATATTGAGCGAACTGGTTGTCTGTCTTGCTCCTTTTGCTCCTCATATTTCTGAAGAGCTGTGGCATGCACTGGGTAATGTGAGTTCGGTTTGTGATGCTGAATGGCCGGCATGTAATGAAGAGTATCTTAAAGAGGATGCTTTCCCTTATGCCATATCTTTTAACGGAAAATCACGCTTTGTAATGGAATTCCCTGCTGATGCCACTAATGAAGAAATCGAGTCTGCTGTACTGGATCATCAGAATTCTCAAAAGTGGATGGATGGGAAAACTCCTAAAAAAGTAATTATAGTACCGAAGAAAATTGTCAATGTAGTTCTGTAGAATAAAGATGGAGAAACTACCTGCTTTTAGTCTGAAAAAGTTCTATTGGAAGGATTATCTTACAATATTACTTGGCACATTTATGTATGCTCTTGGCGTAACACAGTTTGTTATGCCTCACAAATTTGTATTGGGCGGTCTTACCGGTATAGCTGTGCTTTTTAACTATGCATTCGGTCTTCCTGTGTCGTTGCAGGTATTTATTATAAATGCCATCCTCTTGATGATTGCTTTCAGAACTCTGGGGTCTGAATTTCTTGTGAAGACTATCGTTGGTGTTGCTTCTTTGTCGTTTTTTATAGGTATGTTCGAGAGCTTTCAACTGCCTGCGATAATGACGCAAGAACCTCTTATGGCTGGTCTCGTCGGCTCTATAGTTGCCGGCTCTGGTGTGGGACTGGTGATGTCTGTTAACGGCAGCACAGGAGGCACAGATATTATCATCATGATAATTAACAAATACCGGAATGTTACACCGGGGCGCATGATGTTGTTAATTGATCTGGTTATTGTTGCTTCTTCTTATGTGTTATTCAGAAGTGTGGAAACCATTGTTTATGGTATTATTATAATAGCGGTTATATCAACCTCAGTGGACTGGGTATTAAACGGTATTAGGCAATCTGTACAGTTTTTCATTGTCTCACAAAGATATGAAGAGATAGCAAATGAAATCAATGTTCAATTAAACAGAGGCTGTACCGTTTTGGACGGGACAGGCTGGTACACTCAAAAACCACAAAAAGTGCTGCTGGTGATGGCTAAACGCAGTGAATCAAACTCCATTTTCCGACTTGTTAAGAGTATTGATTCTAGTGCGTTTATTTCTCAGGCCAATGTAAATGGTGTTTACGGTAAAGGTTTCGACAGGATGAGGTAATATTATATCTATAATAGATAGATTATATTAGTTTAGAGAGACAAAAATATCTTTACCTTCTATTTCGATCTTTATTTTTTCTTCGCGCCCCAGCCATCCCAGTGCAGCGTATAAATCTTTGTCCGTAAGTTTTGTTGTCTTTTTAAGTACTTTAATTTCTTGTCTACCGGTCTCATCTAATACTGTCCATACTTTACCTGCATTTATTCCAAATTTCTCAATCATCTTTTTTATATTTACAAAATTAAAATTCTAACTTAACGCAAAGTTAACTCTATCTTATTTAAAAACAATAACTTTATAGTTTCAATTAACCCGATTGTGTTAAAGGGTGCCTATAATTTTGGAAACCTGATCAATCAGTGAGTGGCGGTTGTCGTTATATATAACAAAATCAGAATGTTTTATTTTTTCTTCCTCCGGCATCTGGTTTAGCATACGTGCTTCAACCTGATCCCTGCTTATTTGGTCTCGTTGTATAACCCTATTTATCCGAAGCTCCTTCGGAGTATAAACTGTAATTACCTTATCTACAAATTGATTAAATCCTGCTTCGATAAGAAGTGCTGCTTCAATAATTACAATGGGATTATTTTTGTTTCTGCACCATTCTACAAAGCAGTTGGCTACTTCAGGATGTATTATTGAGTTTGCAATCTTAATATTTCTCTCATTATTAAATATCAGCTCTGCAAACTTCTTTCTGTTTAATTTGTCATTTTCATATATATCTTTGCCAAAATGATATATTAGCTGACTTCTGACTGACAGCGATGTGTCGTTAAGTTTTTTTGCTTCTGTATCTGCATCAAATATCGGTATGTCGTAAAGCCGGAATATGTCACAAACCACTGATTTGCCACTTCCTATGCCTCCGGTTACACCGACTTTAATCATCTTTAATTAATGTTTTCAAAAAGAAATTCTACTGAAGAAGGAGATATTTTCGGGTCAATTATTGAAGCAGGACTCTTGGTTAGCTTTAGCTCTACCCGTCCGTCGTCATTGTTGCGAAACTCCCTGTAATCCAATTCTATGGCAAAGTCCTCGGGGGCTATTTCTACATAATCTTTTAATGTTACCGAAAAGGATACTTTAGCTCGTGAGGGAAAAAACTTCACATCAATATTTCGGGGTAAATGAGTTGCTGTGATAGCAATATCGAAAGACTGTTCAGTAAACTCAACTACAGGAATGTATATTTCCACTTCTGATGGTGAGAATCTGACACCTTCAACAGGGTTGATCTTAATTGGCAGCTGTGATGTAGCGTTAAGATTTTTAAACAGAGTGTATTCTGTGGCAGCTGTTGTTAATTGGTTTAGAGACTCCCGCGATCCGTACGCCATAACCTTTTCCGGAATAAATGACACATCACCGGCTATCAGATTTGCTCTGCTTGTAGTCAGTTCTCCGTCAAAAGTAACAACAAGTTCCTTACTTTCCAGTTCAGAGGTTTCCAGTGATAAAGTCATCGGGTAGTATCCCCTGATAATAGTGCTTGAGGCAAACTTAGTGCGCAGAAGCTGACGAAACTGTTCGCCCTGCAAAATTGTATTACCCTCTTCGGCCAGTTCGGTGACATTTATTTCAAGGGAATCCCTTTTTCTAATGTCAAGTTTGAAGATTTCAGAACCGTTGTCAGTAACACTAATATCTATATATTGAGGGAGCGTGTTGTTGAAAACCACATTTTCCGGAATATTTGTGTATTTCAGCGGTAAGCGGTATGTACCCTCAACATTCTGTTTCTGGAAAAATAACATTAACCAGAATACAAAAGCTATCAAAAGGAAAAATAAGTATGTCAACAAATTCTTCCACGGGAAAGTGGAAAAATATGCTTCTGCCTTCGGTAACCAATCCTTTATGATAGCTTTTATATCCATCTCAGGAGAAGACTTTTTATTGTGGCATTACATCTTTTGAAGATGCGTAAACTGAAGACTTTTCAAATTTAACCTTTACACCATCAGATATCTCAACTAAGAACCAAGTGTCGCCAACTTCTTTTATTCTTCCGTGAATACCACCGGCTGTAACAACCTTATCTCCTACTGTCATTGCTTCACGGCTTTTCTGTAACTCTTTCTGCTTCTTTTGCTGAGGGCGAATCATGAAAAAATAGAAAACTGCAATTATGGCGATAAGCATAAAAAGAGTTCCGCCCATTCCGCCTGCACCGCCGCTCTGGGCTGTTGTTTGTAATAAAATATCCATAACAAATGATGTTTAGTATTTATAATTAATTTTTAAAGATAATATTTTCATTTTTAATTTTCTGCACAATGGCAGCTAAAATTCCATTTATGAAAGTACTGCTTTTAGGTGTGCTGTATGATTTAGCGATCTCGATGTACTCATTTAATGAAACGCTTGTTGGAATCGACTCGAATGTAAAAATCTCTGCAAGAGCCACCTGCATTATAATAAGATCCATTAGAGCTATCCTTTCGAAGTCCCACTTATCAGTGTGAGTATCTATCAGATCTCTGTATTTTTTTTCATTAAGTATTGTATCATGCAGAAGCTTTAGAGCATAACTCTTGTCTTCCTGATCTTTGAACATGGGAAGTAGAGGCTGATCAGACCCTTTTGCTTCAGAGAATCTTTTTATTGTTTTAAGTACAAATGACTGTACAATTTCAATATCATCATTCCAGTAAATACATTCATCTTCAAGCAAATCGTCAAGGTTTTCATTCCCATAAATAATTTGTTTGAATGTCTTTCTCCAGAACTCACGATCCTGATCGTATGTGGGAGATGGAATGAGTGAATAACTCTTGTAAATTTCTGATTCTAGAATTGTGTCAAGGAGGTTTTTAACAAAAGCATCATTGTCGTCCCATGATAACGGGCGGTCTGTCAGATACTTTAGAAGTTGTTTGTTCTCACTTAACTGCAAGATAAATTTATTCTCCAATAGATGTGTGTTGGGATTAATGTCCTCTTCGGTAGGCAGAAACTTATTCCTTTTTGTTTCTACTCTGTTTTCATACGCCTTGGTTACCTCTATCATCAGTAGTAACAAATAATAGTAAAGATCGTATGATTTCTGCAATCCGAATAATAATTCTTTTTCGGCATTGCGTAAATCTTTATTCGTATTTTGATACCATGAATAGACTAGTTGAACTACTCTTATACGAATTAAATTTCTGTTTATCATTTTATTAATGAGCTTTTTGCTTAAGCAGTGAACTTTTTTTGAACTGCAAAAGTAGTGATTTTTTCGGGATTAATTATACAAATTCATAAAAGGATGTTTTTGTTTGAATTGTAAAGGTTTATAATAAGACTTTTACTAATCTCTGTTTTTTGTCTCTATTTAAACCTGTTTAAAGGTGATACAGATGT
>DHCC01000021.1:0-5931 GCA_002398875.1 Bacteroidales bacterium UBA4912
GCTTGTAATCTGGTACTCGGAGCGGGACTTGAACCCGCACAGCCTATAATGGCCACAAGATTTTAAGTCTTGCGTGTCTACCATTCCACCATCCGAGCGGACCTTTAGTTCAAGGTAGGACTCCTTTTTTTAAATGGGTTAAAATGATTGTCCCTCACCAAATAATTTTTTATGAGAGCGGAAGACGAGACTCGAACTCGCGACCCCGACCTTGGCAAGGTCGTGCTCTACCAACTGAGCTACTTCCGCAATATGTTTAATCAAATCGATGCTCTCCAGCACAGTTTGTTTTTGCGACTACAAAAGTAAAAATGTTTCTTTAATTTACAAAGTATTTTAGAAACATTTTTACAGTTCTCTTTGATTTTTTTTATTTATCAAGTTTAAAGGTTTTATTTTGAGGTCTCGCCTGAAGAAACTAGTGTCAACTTTTTAGCATAAGTGATGAATATTCCTGTCAGTAAAAGGTTCAAACACATTGCCAAAACAGAAACAACTAATAATACCCCTCCGATTTGATATCCAATTGCAATGAAAAGAACTCCTGCACCAACCTCTCCTCTCGCAAACATTCCTACAGAAATGGCAAGTCTCTCGGCAAACCTTCTGTCCTTGTAGAAAAACAGAGGAAATAACTTGCCAATGTTTGAAATAATAGTAACTAGAAATACATGCATCGCTATTATACTCCAATGGGGCATGGGTATCTTAGAAATAACTGATGTTGAAAGTGCTGCCTCTGTACTAAAGTCTACTCCTATGAACAGTGGCATACTCAACCCAACAAGCAACATAAAAATGTAGGAAATGGAATTTGCTACTTTCGTTTCTTTCACATCCGGTACTGGAGGATGTTTTCCTTTCATAATCATTCCCAGGATAAAAGCAGGAAGTAAAATTTCTATATGTATGCCACCTTCATGTCCGTAAAAATGAGTTGTTATGCGATATAGACCTTCAATTACAATATAAAGAAGGACGGAATAGAACAATATTGACTTCCAGTCTTGTTTCATATTGTAAGTATTCATTTTCTTCCAGCCCAACCAGATAAGTACTACTGCAACTATAAGAATTACAAACATCTGCCAGCGCATACCTATCATCAGAATCTGAAGTGGTATCATCAGGAGTATAGTATCCAGATCATCAAAAATAGCAAGTACCTGCACTTTTTTATAAACCCAGGTATGCCTCAACCCGGCAGCTGCCAACATTGTAAACAATATTCCTGCAGAAGTTGGAGCAGCATAACGGCTAAGCAGAAATGTCTCTTTCCAGGCATCCCCATTTTGCCATATTCTCATTTCAGGGGGTGCAATAGCAAAGAGATAATACAATGCTACCAGAATCCATGGAAATGCAGCAGCTCCCATCGCAACACCATAATCGAGGGTGTAACTGCGCCAGTACTTTTTATTTAACTCAAACTCACGCCCTACATTTATCATGATAAAGGCAAGAGAAATATATAGTAAAGAATTTGAAATTAATTTAAATGCAGGGAAGCCTTCTCCTAAAAAAGGAGGTAAAATTTGTGAAAGAATAAGACCGATAACCAGTAAAACAGAAAACGTGTAGACTTTTCTCATCAAATAAAATTAAAAAAATGGTAATAAAGAAAATCTTAAAGAGAATACCATTTTAAATTAAAAAATCAGGACGCAAGAATAACAATAAAAGTATCCGTTTTGTTTTGATTTTATTGAAAAAATTAGTCATTTATTTTTCACAGCAGAGTTTACTACTTCGTAAACATCAGGTCGTGATGAATAAACTAGGTAACTTTGCAACGGTTCTTCAGATGGTCCACTTACTGGTGTTCCAAAGCCAAGACCTGAATGCCCGCGCATAATATCAAATACTGATTTACATTCGTAGCATATTGCCTTTCCATCACCTGTTGGCTCAACTTTAATATTCCTGTTATCTTCATAAGGACAACACAGATCATAAGCATATATCGTACTACCGGTTACATCAGCAACGACAAGCAAGCCTGCGTAGCCAAACCTGTCCGAGTCGAACCTTCGCTCGGTTTCAGTAAAAATCTTAAATGAGAGACTTTCTCTTAAGGAATAATCGTAACTATTTAAGTCAACAGTGAAATTCACAGGTGCATACGGTATTGTCAGCCGTGGTGTATTATCCTCACAAGATAAAAACAGAATAAAAAGTATCGTTAATAAAAGACATCTTTTCATTTACAGTTGTTACGCAAAATTATAAAGTAGCACCTTCAAGAATAGTATCTATTTTAATTAGTTCTTCTTTTGTGAAACTAAGATTCTGCAGTGCATTTATGTTATACTTTAGTTGGGTGGTATTTCTGGTCCCAACAATAAGTGATGTAACCCTTGGATCTCTCAAAGCCCATGCAAGAGCCATCTCTGCCATAGTCTGACCGCGTTCACCTGCAATCTCATTCAGCTGTTTTACCTTTTCAATCAAAAAGGGAGAAACCTGTTCTTTCCTAAGAAAACCATTCGGTATTGCTGCACGTGAATCATTTGGGATACCATGTAGATATTTATCAGTCAACAGCCCCTGTGCCAAAGGAGAGAATGCAATAAAACCGGCACCGTACTCCTTGGTAATACTCAGAATCTCATCTTCAGGCTGGCGATTAAACATGCTGTATTTGTGTTGAAATATCAAACATGGCACGTCTCTTTCATTTAAATAATTCAATGCTATTCTGGCCTGTACGGGAGGATAATTTGATAAACCAACATAGAGTGCTTTCCCCTGACGCACTATATCTACCAAAGCCTGCATTGTCTCCTCTAATGGTGTATTTTTGTCATACCTGTGTGAATAAAATATATCAAAGTATTCCAATCCGGTACGTTTCAGACTCTGATTGATACTCGCCATCAGATACTTCCTTGATCCACCGTCACCATACGGACCTTCCCACATATAGTATCCCGCTTTAGATGAAATTATCATCTGGTCGCGATGTGATGAGAGATTTTCTTTTAAAATTTTCCCAAAGTTAGATTCGGCAGAACCAGGAGGCGGTCCGTAATTATTAGCCAGATCAAAATGAGTTACACCATTTTCGAAGGCAAATAAAATCATTTCTCGTGCAGTTTCGTAATCATCCACAAATCCAAAGTTGTGCCACAAACCCAATGATATTTTGGGCAGCTGTAATCCGGTTGTTCCACAGTAAGAGTATTCCATAATCTTTGTTTTGAATGGTAATTATAATTAGTGCATTTTCTTTTCAATTTCGGCATCAGTAAACAAACTTACAACTTTTTGTCCATCTGGGGTATATGATGGAGAAGGAGATGCAAAAAGCTGACTCACAATCAGAAGCATCTCTTCGGCAGTAAGTGTTCTGCCATAAGGTATTGCAGTTAGTCTGGCTAGTGACAAAGCTATAGATTCCTGTATTTCGGATTTAACATCACTGCCAGTTTCCAGACTGTTATTTATCATAGACCTAATAACTTGCCCCGGTTTTATATTTTCTATTTCTGATGGGACTCCCTGAACTGCATAACAATTATTACCCAAGTCACTCAATTCAAAGCCAAGAGCTACAAGGTCATCCATTATAGAAGGAAGGGCTGCTGATTCTGATGCAGTAAGTTCAAGGATTTCAGGAAACAACACACGCTGCGAAACTCCTTTTCTGTTTCTTATCTGGGCGAGATACTTCTCAAATAATATACGGATATGAGCTCTTTGCTGATCAATAATCATTAATCCAGATTTTACTGAAGTCAGTATATATTTTTGTTTATACTGATAATGTTCTGGATAAAGATCTGTTTCCGGGATATTTTGAAGAGTTTTTACTGTAGTCACTTCCTCAGGTATTTCTTCTTTTTCAAAACCTTTATACAGCTTTTCCCATCCAAAAGCAGGAGCTGATGCTCTTGTAGATTCAGGTTTGTAAGTGTGAAAAGGGTTATAAGAAGGGTCAATATTTACTTTTGGCATTGGAGTACGCACTGAAGGATCAAAAACCGGAATCTCCGGTGCATCCTCTCTGTCAAAATCAATACTGGGTACAGCATTAAACTTGCCAAGAGACTCCTTTACAGTAACCATAAGAATTTGCCACAAAGCCTGTTCATTCTCAAACTTAACTTCAGTTTTTGTCGGATGGATATTAACATCAAGAGATTCAGGGTCTACCTCAAAATAAATATAGAAGCTAGGCTTCTCATTTGGAGAAATAAGCTGTTCAAATGCAGTCATAACTGCTTTGTAAAAATAAGGATGACGAATATATCTGTTGTTTACAAAGAAAAACTGCCTTGAGTTGCGCTTCTTTGCATATTCAGGTCTTGATACGTATCCATAAATCCTGCCAAGAGTTGTTTCCTCCTCAATTTCAATTAATTGCTGCAGAACACTTTTACCATCCAACTGTGCTATACGCTGCTTTAATCCCGTTTTGGCAAGATGTAGTGTTTCTACATCATTTTCAATAAGAGAAAATTCAATATTTGGATGCACTAAAGCAATACGCTCTATCTCATTAAAGATATTACGACGTTCAGTTTCATTTGATTTAAGGAATTTTCTTCGTGCAGGCACATTGTAAAAAATGTTTTTTACTGTAACTGAAGTACCTGTACCACAAACCACAACTTCTTGCTTTTCAAGCTTAGAGCCAGAAATAATCAATAATGAACCAAGTTCATCTTCTTCTCTGCGACTCTTAACCTCAACCTGTGAAATAGCAGCTATTGATGGTAATGCTTCACCTCGAAAACCCATTGTTGTAAGTGCAAAAAGATCATCTGCACTCTTTATTTTAGAAGTTGCATGCCTCTCAAAAGCCATTCTCATATCGGTGGCAGACATACCTTTGCCATCGTCAATAACACTTATAAGCGTTCTGCCTGCACCTTTTATTATAATTTGAATATTTTCCGCTCCCGCATCTATAGAATTCTCCACCAGTTCCTTAACCACTGAAGAGGGCCGTTGAATTACTTCACCGGCAGCAATTTGATTAGCGATGGAATCTGGCAGAAGATGAATGATATCTGTCATATATAATTTAAACCGTTTTTATCGCAAAAGCCAGAAGAAGAAAATAGCTAAAAGGATTAAAGCTATAATTATAAGTAATCCGTTATTAGCCACAAAGGTGCTTTTTCCTGTTTCAACTCTATCTTTACGTTTCTTTAAATGACGTGTTTGCGAAACAAACTCAGTTTTAAAATCTTTCTTTTCAACCTCAACTTTTTCAGGCAAAACACCCATCTCTCTTTTAACAGCTTCAATACGATTTTTCAACCTTTCCTTACGTGCATCCTCCTCAGGATCATAAAGAATTGGTTTATAATTAAATTTACGAGGTTTTCGATTATTGTAGAAAAAAAACATTCCCATTGTAAGTAAATATTTGATAGTTACAAATATAGATAATCATTGTAAAAAAGACAAAACGTCAATATTTTTAAGAGTCATCCGATTTGCTGTTATATGATGAATGTAATATAATCATAAAACTGTTAAATCACAGGGTGATGTCTTCCCTCTCAAAACGCCTTTGAGGCTGTTCTTCAGCATCTTCACTTTTCTTTATGTTACTGCGGAAAATATCTGAAGGACTGATTGGACGTAAATAATCAAGCCAGACGAACCTTTCGAGTCTGTCTTGGCCCGGAAGCAGCTGCGGTAAAGGTGTTGTTACTGCCGTAGTTGCAGGCCATAGTTTTAGCCTTTTTATTTTTTCATTTTCAATATCCATGGAGAGATATGGACTTTCTGTTTTATTAAGTCCAATAATAGTGCTATCTTCTTCTACAAGATAATAAAGTGACTCAGCATTCCCCTCAACCAGTACGTTATAAATTTTTCCATCTCTGAAGAATGCTGTCATATCCCTACCGCTCAATTGATTGTACTGACTACCCTGTCCCCTGTCCTGAATAGCCATTGCATAATCTTTCACTA
>DHCC01000021.1:6177-15548 GCA_002398875.1 Bacteroidales bacterium UBA4912
ATCATATAAATCATAGAGTCTCGTGAAGAGTAATGTATCGAATCACATACTCCCTGAATATCCGACCTATAGAATCTTACATCGTAATATGCTTTAATATCGCGAAAAGTCGAATCTGTACTCATAACAAGTGTATCACCATGCAAAAAAAGACTGTCCTGACCTGAGTAGTCTATAGCATAAGCAGAGTCAGTTGCAAGTCCATATTCGGTTTTTTCATTGTAAAAACCGTAGTTCCCTATTATGATACCTTTTCTCTCAGTATCCTCAAGGAACATATCGCCAAAGACTTCTCCCTCACCTGTAATCCTGTTATAATATATAGTGTCACCAATTAACACTTTAGTTCCGTCATTGCTATATACCTGTGATCGGTCCAAAAGTCGTGAATCCTCGGTAACTGTATTGTACCAGCCATTATTAGTATAAATATAACCACTGTCTGAAACTATTCGGGATGGTCCAAGAATATCGGCAATTTTTGATTCGGTGTTATATTTCAAAGTATCAGCATAAATTATATAATCTTCATTTACAAGCTTAACACTATCGCTGAATAAAGCTTCCTTTGTGTCGAGAGCATACTGTCCCCAAAATGAAGTTAGTTCATTTTCCTCATCCACAAGCATTCCTCCCTCAAAATAGTATCCAAGGTTAGTCATACGATCGTAATCCAGACTATCAGTAAACAGTGTTGCAGTCTGATCTTCCATTCTTATGTTATCACGAAGTCGTGCCAGTCTGGTATTACCGTCATAATAGAGATAGTCTCCATAAACAAAAATGGTATCTCCCTGCTCCATACTCACATTGCTAAACGCTTCAAATGAATTTGTTTGCTGAAACAGGTAAGCGCTGTCGCAATACATAAAAGCACCTTCATGGAAAAATATTACGTTTCCTGTAAGAATCTCCGCATCAGACCCGGACCTTTTACTCCATAAATCGGCCTGACGCAATTCAATTACACGTGTTACGCCTTCTTCTGTAATTGATTCTCCTGTTTTTGTATTTTCTTGTACTTTCTGGGGAGGATTTGTTGTAACTGTTTGCTGTGCTTTGACAGATAATATAAAAACAAACAGCACACTAAGAATAAGTGTGCTTTCCTTTAAGTATTTAGAGGATTGTTTTTTCATCTCAACTGAAAAAAACTGTTACTTGGTCCAACCTGAATATTTGAACTCACATTTTTGCCAATCCGGATCGATACGTACGTATGTTTTATCAATCTTATCCTGAAGCCATACGTCAACCATCTCCTGTTTTCGGGCATTTTCGGCCATCTGCTTAATTATTTGATAATCATTATTGATATTTGCACGGTGACCTTCATTACGGTTTGTAATTTTCACCATTGCGGCAACCTGACGTCCTTTATCATTAATCATGAGAAATGGTTCTGAAATCTCGCCGGTTTTCATCTCTCCTGCAATCTTAGCAATATCCTGATTAAGCTCATTAAGGGCAAAACGGGGTGTACCTGCATTTGGACTGTTTTGAGTGGGATTTACCATTATCCCTTTGTTATTGCGGGTATCTTTATCAGCCGACAAATAGGTTGCCGCGTCATCAAATGTTATTTTTTTATCTATTATACCTGTTCTTATTGAATCAAGCCTGACAATTGCAGTATCAAGCGACTCTTTTGGAACTTTTGGCTTAAGCAGTATGTGTCGGAAATTTGCCATCTCTCCCCTGCGTTCTATAAGCTGAATTATATGAAATCCATACTCACTTTCAACAACATTCGACACTTTACCCGGATCATTTAAAGCAAATGCCACATTGGCAAATTCGGGTACAAATCGTGAACGTGGCATAAATCCGAGTTCACCACCTTGAATTGCGGAGGGGTCTTCAGAGTGCAGTAGTGCCAGTGTAGAAAATTCTCTTGCACCACTATTCACCTGTTCAGTATATTCTCTCAGTCTAGCCTTAACTTTATCAATTTCTTCAAGAGGGATTTTAGGCTCTGCCGTAATTATCTGAACCTCAATAGTTGTTGGGATAAACGGAAGACTATCCTGTGGCAAGTCATTGTAATATTTACGTATTTCAGATGGTGAGAGCTGAATATTGCCAAAATGCTTCTGTTGTACACTCTGAACAATCTGTTGCTCCCTGATCTGGTTTCTTAAATCTTCACGGATGGCAGACAGACTTTTTCCAAAGTATTCTTCAAGTCTTTCAACAGACCCAATCGATGTGATATAATTATTTACATAATATTCAAGATCACGGGAAATATTAGACTCAGTCACTTCTATACTGTCCAGCTTTGCCTGGTCCAGGAAAAGCTTCTGTATTGCAAGCTGCTCAGGTATAAAGCAATATGGATCACCTTCAATACGCTGATTTTGCATCAGCAGATCTTTGCGGTATTCTTCAACTTCAGATTTCAGGATAGCTTCATCACCTACAACCCATACAATTTCATCAATCACGTTATTCTGAGATTTAACGAACTGAGAAGTGATTAATGCCCCCAGAATTAATAATATAGTTACTTTAGATTTCATAAATCGGCTTAAGAATTATTCTTGTAAAAGTAAGTATAATACCCTTAACAGCCAAACAACTCGATGGTTAAAAGTAGTTATAAGCAGGCAGAGACGCCAATCATGACGTCTCTGCAAAATTCATATAAACTGTTACCTCTGATTAACCTTCTATAGCTGCCTGTGCTGCCGCTAAACGTGCAATTGGTACACGGAAAGGAGAACAGGAAACATAATTCAACCCCACGGTATGACAGAACTTCACTGAAGAAGGTTCTCCCCCATGCTCACCACAAATACCGCATTTTAGAGTAGGCTTAACTTCACGACCTTTCTGCACAGCCATTCGCACAAGTTGTCCTACACCATTTTGGTCTAAAACTGCAAACGGATCCTGTTTTAGAATTCCTTTATCCAAATACATAGGAAGGAATTTTGCAACATCATCCCTACTGTAACCGAAAGTCATCTGTGTCAGGTCGTTAGTTCCAAATGAGAAGAAATCTGCTTCTTTTGCAATCTTATGAGCCGTTAATGCTGCTCTTGGAATCTCAATCATTGTACCTATCTTATATTCAACTGAATCGTTCTTCTCTGCAAACACCTTCTGAATTGTAGCTTCTATTATATCTTTCTGAGCTTTAAACTCAAAAACAATGCCGGTAAGAGGCACCATAATCTCAGGTATTACTACAATACCTTCTTCTTTCAGCTCAAGAGCAGCCTCAATGATAGCCCGGGTTTGCATTTCAGTAATTTCAGGATAAAGGTTGCCAAGACGGCAGCCACGCAGACCCAACATAGGATTGGATTCCATAAGACCTTCCACTCGTTCGTGTATATCTTTATATAAAATACCCATCACCTTAGCCATCTCCATTTGCCCTTTTTCGTCATGAGGAACAAACTCATGTAAAGGAGGATCCAGTAATCTCACAGTTACAGGGAGTCCGTCCATTGCTCTGAAAATGCCTATAAAGTCCTTCTTCTGCAGAGGCAATAGTTTCTCAAGAGCCTCACGACGCCCTTCTTCGTCTTTTGAAAGGATCATTTCACGCATCGGAACAATCTTATCCTCTTCAAAAAACATGTGTTCAGTACGACAGAGCCCAATTCCCTTAGCTCCAAAATTACGAGCGACAGTTGCATCTTTTGGTGTATCGGCATTAGTCCTTACATCCATACGGGCATATTTCTCAGCTAAAGACATAAGCTCAGTGAAGTTGTTATCCAGTTCAGCATCCTGAGTCGGTATCCTGCCTTCGTAAACATTTCCTGTTGAACCGTCAAGTGATAGCCAGTCGCCCTCGTTCAAAACCTTTCCATTTATTGAAAGTGAACGTGCTTTATAATCAATAATAAGATTATTGGCTGCTGAAACACAACATTTACCCATACCGCGTGCTACTACAGCAGCATGGGAAGTCATTCCCCCGCGTGATGTAAGAATGCCTTGAGCTGACGACATACCTCTGAGATCTTCGGGAGATGTCTCAATTCGGCAAAGAATCACCTTTTTACCCTCTTTATTCCATTCTTCAGCTTCATCTGCATGAAAAACAACCTGACCGGCAGCTGCACCGGGTGATGCAGGCAGTCCGTGAGTTATTGGTTTTACCTTTTTAAGTGCATTTTTATCAAAGACAGGGTGCAAAAGTTCATCAAGTTTTTCAGGATCGCATCTTTTCAGTACAGTTTTCTCATCAATTTGTCCTGCATGCAACATGTCAATGGCAATTTTGATCATTGCTGCACCGGTACGCTTTCCGCTGCGTGTTTGCAACAACCATAGTTTACCATCCTGAATAGTAAATTCAAGGTCCTGCATATCTTTAAAGTAGTCTTCAAGCTTCTGTTGTACCTCAATCAACTCTGCAGCACATTCCGGAAGCGCCTCCTCAAGTGAAGGGAATTTGGCCTGACGCTCTTCTTCAGATATACCCTTCATTTTAGCCCATCTGCGTGACCCTTCTATTGTTATCTGTTGCGGAGTACGCACACCTGATACTACATCCTCACCCTGTGCATCTAAAAGATATTCACCGTTAAATATATCCTCCCCAGTTGCAGCATCGCGGGTAAAAGCAACACCAGTACCGGATGTCCTGCCCATGTTACCATAGACCATAGCCTGTACGTTCACGGCAGTGCCCCACTCTTCCGGAATATTGCCCATTTTACGATAAAGAATAGCACGCTCATTCATCCAACTGTCAAAAACAGCACAAATGGCACCCCACAACTGGTCCCACGGACTTACAGGGAACTCCCTGCCTGTATTTTCTTTTACTGCTGCCTTGAACAACTTAACCAGCTGTTTGAGGTCGTCCGTAGTAATTTCAGTATCCAGTTCAATACCCTTTGAAGCTTTCATCTCTTCCATTATCTCTTCAAAAGGGTCGATATCTTCCTTGCTCTGAGGCTTTAATCCTAAAACAACATCCCCGTACATCTGTACAAAACGACGATATGAATCCCATGCAAAACGTTCGTTACCGGATTTCTTTGCAATACCTCCCACAGCATCATCGTTTAGGCCAAGATTCAATACTGTGTCCATCATTCCAGGCATAGAAACACGGGCACCAGAGCGAACGGATACAAGCAACGGATTATCCTTATCTCCAAATTTTGTGCCTGTCAGCTTTTCAATTTGAACGATAGCATTCTCTACTTCGTTCCTTAAAATGTTGATCACGTAATCACGACCCAATTCATTATATTCGGTACAAACCTCAGTAGTTATGGTGAAACCGGGAGGTACCGGCACCCCTATAAGATTCATTTCGGCAAGATTAGCTCCTTTGCCACCGAGCAGATTTTTCATATCTGCACGACCTTCAGCATTGCCGTTTCCAAAGGTGTAAACTCTTTTCTTTTCCATGATGTGTTTAGTTATGATTATTATTTGTTAAATTTAGTATTTAATAACTGACTATTGACTTCCTAAATATATATCATATAACTGAATATTTGGAGTTATACCCGGAAGAGTTTCTAAATGTACAAATCCGAATATTTGTATAAGCGTATCATTGTTTACATACTTTGAAACAGGAATACCGTAATTCCTGTTTTCATCAATATTTTCAACTTTGTAGATGGTGGTGTCATTATATACAAGAATCAGTGCATATTTCAGATTGTTGGTCTCTGAAGTTGGCACTCCTATAGCATTTAGATTAAAAGAGAAATAGTTGTTTGGTATGTTACTTGATATTTCTGTTGAATCAAGTTGAAATCGGAAACCTTTACTGCGACTTCCCGGCATGTTAAAAGAATAGGTCAGTGGAATATAAGATGCAGAATAAATCTCTGTATCGGGCATGAAAGATTGTGACTGAAGTTGACTTATTTTTTTATCAATATCTGACTGAGCACGCTTTAGCCTTGCTTTAACAGAGTCATTCATTTTCAGATACAGGTCAATTTTATCAGAATACCACGACAATGAAGAATCCCACTGTGCCTGAGTTACATTGTTCTCAGCAAAAACTTTATTTATATATGCTTCTTTTTTTTCTGATGAGTTAAAGCTCTCATAGTCATGTTCAATAGTCGCTTCGGCAATATAAACATCATACATCAACTGTTCCATTCTTTTTCTGTTCAATACCTCCTTTGGTCTGTTCTGACAAGAAGATATCAGTATACCCATGACTATGAGCAATAAAAGATTCGAAACAGCTTTAGGTTTCACTTTCAATTGTTTTTTCTTGATGCTCTTTATCAAACTTCTCACGTTCGGATTTCGATAACAGCGAATAAGATAAAGTCTTTCTGTAAAATAACAGCAATAAAATTACGCCAACAGTTATTGCAGAGTCAGCAATATTGAAGATAAATCTAAAGAAAAGAAAATCTTCACCTCCAAAAAACGGCACCCATTCGGGAAATGTACCGCTAAAAAGGGGGAAATACAACATATCCACAACCTTTCCGTGGAGGAGAGTAGAATAACCTTCGCCCCATGGAACAAAAGATGCTATATGACCCGGGTAGCTAGCTTCGAAAATTACTCCATAAAAGATACTGTCGATAATATTACCCGAAGCACCTGCAAGTATTAATGCCACACAAGCAATGAATCCTTTTTTGAATCCCTGTTTTATCAATTTATTAAGATAGATGACAATAAAGGTTACAGCTATTATACGGAAAAGTGACAAGAACAACTTCCCTCCTGCTTCAATCCCAAAAGCCATTCCATTATTTTCTACGAAATAAATCTTAAACCAATCAGTAATATGGATGGTTTCGTATAATTCCATATTCGTCTTAATCCATATCTTTGAGAGCTGGTCGGTGAGCAATACCAAAAAAACAACCAAGATAGCGACTAACGTCTTATCTCTACGACTCTTCATATTTTACTTTCAGATAAAATTTCAGATATACACATAAGATTGCCTATCTTCTTTTTTTTGACTTTGCTTCGATGCTCAGAGTAGCATGAGGAACAGCACGTAGACGCTCTTTAGGAATCAAGTTCCCTGTTTCACGACATATTCCGTATGTCCCGTTCTCTATGCGTACGAGAGCAGCCTGAAGATTCTGAATGAATTTCATCTGACGTTGTGCCAATCGGCCGGCTTCTTCCTTAGAGAGTGTAGAAGCACCCTCTTCTAGAACTTTATAAGTTGGAGATGTATCAATAGTATCGTTACCATCAGCGTTGGTTACAGCTGCTCTGTAGTTTTCGTACTCTTGTTTTGCAACCTCCAGTTTTTCATTAATTATTGCCCTGAATTCTTCTAATTCCTCGGCTGAATATCTCGTCTTTTTGCTCATAATAAATTATTTTTTGGCTGGTGTCTTCTGGAATCAGAGTTTAAATACAACAACCCACATTTTTAAATGTTCACGTGCAAATTTCAACACAAATATACATAATAAATCAAATATTTCTCAACTGTTTTTTTGAATACTGATTGTCAGTGAAATATCATCTATTTCTATAACATCATCAAGCTGTTCGTTTACAATCAATATTTCATCTGCGAGTACTTGGTTTCTTATATACTCTGAATTATCAGTCACTGCTTCATCAGTAGCAGGATTAGACACAATTTTAACTACAATTCTGTCAGTTATCTCGAACTCCTTGGATTTTCTCAGATTCTGTATCCTGTTTACCAATTCACGTGCTATCCCCTCTTTACGAAGCTCATCGGTTATAGTAATATCCAATGCAACAGTTAGTCTGCCCTCATTACCAACCAACCAACCCGGGATGTCTTCAGAAATTATCTCCACATCATCTGTTGAAATAACAACCTCCTGATTATCTACTTTTAATGCAAATGAACCTTTTTCTTCGAGTTCGTGAATATCACTGTTTTCAAGCTCCTGAATTTTAACAGCAAGCTGTTTCATTATTTTCCCGTATCTGGGACCAAGTTTCTTGAAATCGGGCTTAGCCCTCTTAACCAGCATTTCACTTGCAGAATCTACATAAGCAAGCTCTTTAACATTTACCTCATTTAGGATAAGCTGTTCTACGGACTTTAAATTTTTTTTCTGGCTTTCATCAGCAACAGGTATCATTATTTTAGAAAGTGGTTGACGAACTTTAGTGTTCACCTTTCGACGTAAAGCCAGTACTATAGACGACACTGTCTGTGCAAGATACATCTGATCTTCAAGCTGCTTGTCTATAAGCTCTTCAGCTACCACAGGAAAGTCCGTTAAATGCACCGAATCCTGTTTTACGCTATCATCTACTGATATTAAATCCAGAAACAACCTGTCAGCATAAAATGGTGCTATTGGAGCCATCAACTTTGAAACTGTAAGCAGACATTCATACAAAGTCTGATAAGCCGACAGCTTATCATCAGTCATTTCACCACCCCAGAAACGTTTACGGTTTAGACGAACATACCAGTTGCTGAGATTATCGTTCACAAAATCATTTATTACACGACCTGCTTTTGTTGGCTCATAACTGTCATAGCCCTGATCAACTTCTTTTACCAGTGTATTTAGCAGTGAAATAATCCAACGATCTATCTCAGGTCGCTTCTCAACAGGTATCTGTGGATACTGATTTCTGAAATCATCAACATTGGCATAAAGCACGAAGAATGAATAAGAGTTATAGAGAGTCCCGAAGAATTTTCTGCGAGCTTCCTCAACTCCTTCAACATCAAACCTTAGATTCTCCCAAGGTGCAGCATTAGTAATCATATACCAACGCAGCGGATCAGAACCATATTTATCTATTGTAGTGAAAGGATCTACTGCATTGCCGAGCCTTTTCGACATCTTATTTCCATTCTTATCCAGCACGAGACCGTTTGAAACAACATTCTTAAATGCTACACTACCCTTTACCATTGAAGCAATTGCATGTAAAGTGTAAAACCAGCCACGCGTCTGATCCACCCCTTCAGCGATAAAATCTGCAGGGAATACCTTTTGAAATTCGTCTTCAGATATATGAGGATAAAACACCTGTGCAAAAGGCATAGCACCACTGTCAAACCAAACATCAATAAGGTCAGTCTCACGATACATCGGTCTCCCGTTTTCTGAAACCAGCACAATATTATCAACATACGGGCGGTGCAGATCTATTTTATCATATTCCAGATCCTTATAATCATTCAGGTCAAGCCCTTTCCAAGGAAGCTCTGTCATTACACCAGCATCCATTGCTTTTTGTATCTCTTCATACAATTCTTTAACCGAACCTATGCACTTTTCTTCCTTTCCATCCTCGGTGCGCCATATTGGAAGTGGAGTGCCCCAATAGCGGCTCCTGCTAAGGTTCCAGTCCTGCAGATTTTCAAGCCACTTACCAAAACGACCTGTACCTGTCGATTGCGGTTTCCAGTTTATTGTATTATTAAGCTCAATCATTTTATC
>DHCC01000021.1:15774-18099 GCA_002398875.1 Bacteroidales bacterium UBA4912
TATCAGTTCTCCAGCAATGGGGATAATTGTGAACCATCTTCTCTATTCTGAAAGCACGGTTCTGAAGTTTAAGCATAACTGAAAGATCCACATCCAGTGTTGCATCTTTCTCTGTGAGAGAATCGTCATATTCATTTTTCACATATCTGCCGGCATACTCACCGTACAACTCAGCATTCATGTTATCCTGAACAAACTGCGGGTCAATCGCTTCAAGTCGGAAATATCTTCCTGTAAGGTCAACCATAGGACGCATATATCCGTCAACATCCTTAAGCATAAGCCCTTCTACATCATTTTCTTTCCCAACCTTCATGTCATCAGCACCAAAAGTCGGAGCTATATGTACAATACCAGTTCCATCTTCAGTAGTCACGAAATCCCCTGTTACTACTTTAAAAGCGTTATCAGAAGCCTTAACCCATGGAATCAGCTGTTCGTATTGCATACCTGCAAGATCTTCACCTTTCCAAACTTTGTCAAGTATCCTATAAGGCACATCTTTATCGCCCTGCTTATAATCATTAAGTGATAATTCGCTGTTTTTTGCAGGAAAATAAACATTCACAAGATTCTTAGCAAGCACAACAGTTATTGGTTTTCCAGTGTACTGATTGAAAGTCTGCACCGCTTTATACTCGATATTCTTTCCAACAGCAAGCAGAACATTTGAAGGCAGCGTCCAGGGAGTGGTTGTCCAAGCAAGGAAAAAAGCCTCACCAAACTCTTCCCATTCAGTCAGCGGATCAACAATCTTAAACTGAGCTGTACAAGTAGTATCTTTCACATCACGATAACAACCGGGCTGATTAAGCTCGTGCGTACTCAATCCTGTTCCTGCAGCAGGAGAATATGGTTGTATTGAGTAACCTTTATACAGGTAACCCTTATTATATAATTCTTTAAGAAGATACCAAAGAGTCTCAATATATCGGTTATCATAAGTTATATAAGGATCGCTCATATCAACCCAGTAACCCATTTGGCGTGTCAGATCTTCCCACTCTTTGGTATATTTCATCACCTCAGTGCGGCAAGCAGCATTATATTCTTCAACAGTTATTTTTTTCCCTATATCCTCTTTTGTGATTCCCAATGTTTTTTCAACACTAAGTTCCACCGGGAGACCATGAGTGTCCCAACCTGCTTTTCTGTTAACCAGAAAACCTTTCATCGTTTTATAGCGACAAAAAATATCTTTAATAGAACGAGCAATAACATGATGAATACCAGGCATCCCGTTTGCAGATGGGGGACCCTCGTAAAACACGAAATCAGGCTGACCTTCACGAATTTCTAAACTCCTTTTGAATATTTCTTTATCATCCCACTCTTTCAGCATATCCTTGTTTATTTCTGAAAGATCTAAGTGGCTGTGTTCAGGAAACTTTTTACTCATCATCAATTAATTATACCCTTTGAAAAATAATGTGCAAAGGTAATAATAAAAAATATAAAACCCGGCTCATTGATTGAACCGGGCAATATTTTCAACTTAAATAATTTTATTTGTCAGGAAAGTTTTTCCAAAGCGATTTTTATCCTGGCAATTGCATTCTTAATATTTTCATCAGATGTAGCGTAAGAGATACGTATGCATCCGGGAGCTCCGAAAGCATCACCTCCAACACACGCCACATGCGCTTCTTCCAAAAGATACATTGCAATGTCGGTTGCACTATTCATGTTTTTACCATTATAAGACTTGCCGATAAAACTCTTACATTCCGGGAAAATATAAAAAGCACCCATCGGATTATTCACATTCAACCCCGGAATCTCATTAAGCATTTCCACAACAAGATTCCTACGCCTCTCGAAAGCAGTTCTCATTTCAGCAACACAAGACTGATCACCTATATAGGCAGCAACTGCAGCCTTCTGTGAAATTGATGAAGGACCCGAAGTATACTGTCCCTGCAGCATACTGCAAGCAGATGCGATCCACTGTGGAGCAGCAATCCAGCCAATGCGCCAGCCAGTCATTGCATAACCTTTCGACACCCCATTCACTACAACTACCCTATCTCGCAGTTTAGTGAATTGAGCAATCGACTCATGTTTACCTATATAATTTATATGCTCATATATCTCATCAGCAATAATAATGACATTAGGATATCTTTCGAGCACCTCAGCCATGGCTTTCAGTTCTTCTGCTGTATAAACACTTCCTGTAGGGTTGGATGGCGAACATAGAATCAGAGCCTTTGTTTTGGGAGTGATTGCCTCTTCCAGCTGTTGAGCTGTTATTTTAAAGTTCTGGTCGATGCCAGCGTAAACAAAAACAGGCTTCCCGTCGGCCAGCTTCACCATTTCCGGGTA
>DHCC01000021.1:18442-22637 GCA_002398875.1 Bacteroidales bacterium UBA4912
CCTGCCACTGGTGAGTAGAAAGAAAAATTGTCATCCACTGCCTGCTTGGCTGCCTGTTTTATATGATCGGGAGTAAAAAAGTCAGGTTCCCCCACACTCATATTAATAACATCAATTCCCTGAGCTTTCAATTCATTACTTTTTTGAGCCATCGCGAATGTTTCAGAAGGCGATAAAGCTAATAATCGGGCAGACAATAAATCCATAATTTGTTATTTTGATTAATAATTTGGACAAAGATAAACAAAAATCATATTCACAATCACTATTTATTGAAAAACAGTCATGAAAAACAAGGAATAGGCTACAAATAGAAAAAGCCGCCTTTTGGGGCAGCCTCCATGAAATATATAATTATGTACAAAAATATTCTTAAAAAAAATAAAGCATCTGTGATCGATGATCACTCAGCTTCTTCCTGCATCAGCATACTTACAGGCACTTCCTGCTTTCTGCTCTTTAACTGGCAAATTGAAGTTCGTTAGCTTGCAAAGCGCAAACTAGCCTTCAATGTACGGATTCTGTTTAACCTGTTTGTACGATATGAAACAGACCCTTTTGTAATGTTTTGCTCCAGATATTTTAACTGGCCCAAAATCTCTTCTCTTGTTAGGTTTCTGATTGTCATAATTTTCCTTTTTTTTAAAATTAAAGCTATGATTCATCGGCAACCGCCTATTTAAGAAGCCATTCAATATGTATTTGATAACCTAATGATGATTCTAAACAACTCGCTTGCCATTAAAATCAATACAAAGATACAATAAAAAACATGTTATACAACATATTTCTGATAGATTTTTCAAAAGATGTATAAATAGAATCTATCAAAAAGTGAACCCCAAACCACCACTGAGCCTTAATCCGCTCCAATCAGACCTGGGCGAACCAATCAGCTCTTCATAACTACCACCAAACGAGAGGTCGTAACCGGCTGAAAGTTCGAGACCTATCATCCTGTTTATATAAAACCTCCCACCTATCTGCAAAAGCAGAGAATAAGCATTTTCATTATATTCAGGCTCCTCCACAACCTCTTGCATATCAACATCCGTTAGTGTGGTCTTAATTTTTAGTGTAGATATAATCAAAGCAGGCGAAACCTCTCCCCAAAGAGAAAATTTATCTTTAAGTATACCCAGAGCATCCTCTTTTTCTAATGTATAAAAATAATTCCTGTAATAGAGGGCCTCTCTATAACCGTTAGTAGTAAAAGTCATATTTATCTTTCCGGAATAGTCGCCAACCGAAAGTTTACCACCTGTACTGTAAAAACCACTTTTAACTCCAAACTCATGGTGGCTCAACCTATATCCTATATTTACAGAGTGTGCAACATAAGCCGGGAAATCCTCCACAAGCTCCATGCCAAACTGCCTGAATGGCTCACGCGTCCTGACAGAATGCACAAAATCCTTCATATCACTCATATTATATGTGGCATAAGACGCATGATAATCAAGTCTGAACTGTGCATGTAAGCTAAGCAGACAAATACTGCAGACAACAATCAATAATACCCTCTTCATTATTTAATATAGTTTGATATGTTAAAGCACCCCTGATACATTAACAGGAAGTCATTAAAAGCATTAAGTCCATAATCATGCGCCCTGAAACTAAAGGCGGGCTGATCAATATCAGAACTGTTATAAACATTCATAAGACTGTTGTTATCCCAGTCGGCTTCAAAGCAAAATATTCTGCCTGTAAACGGATCCACCGCTTTAAACACTCCATCTATAAAACCTGATTTTCCCGATGCAACATCTAACACCAACACTCTGCGTGCAGTTGTTGACCAGAATAGCAGCTGATCAGGATCCCTAGGATTAATAACACAGAACAACAGATCATCAGGATTATAAAAAGGATCCAGAGGTATTGTCTTATACAACTCAAAACCCGTCTCAGTTATATCATATATATTAACCAGAAACCCGGCCCTGTCGGTCACAGCAAGCCTTCTACCGTCGTACGACAAATCAATATTATTATACAGGTTAGTCGCCAAAGTCTCAACAACCTCACCGTTTATTGCACTAATAAGAATGAGATATGTATTAATACCATCGCCATCAAGCGAGCTCTCAATAAAAATATGTTCGTCATCAATCAGGTCAATTCGTTTATATTGACCATTCGCTTTAGGAGTCTTAATCTCGGTTGGCACACCCGACAAATCATTTTTGTTGTCATACAGATATACCTTGTTGCCTCTTTCAAAACCCCAATCATAACCAATAAACAGAAGTAACTTATTGCTGTTTGGAGAAACCGAGACAGAAGTAAGGTTTTCAAAATAGGGAGAGTCGTAACTATTTATAGTTGTAAGTGTAGTAGCATCACCAACCTTAACTGTATTACCCGAACGACCATAAATAAGCATATCCTCAACACTGTAACTGTTAATTGCCATATCCAAATCCGAAGGTGGGGCTTCATACTTATAAAACTTCTCAATTCCACCCGACTTGTATGAAATATCCGACGCAATAAAATAATCGGGTACAGCAATAACAGTATAAAACCCGCTCTCCTCCGGAAATTCAGGTGCCTGCAGAAGTACTTCAGGGGTTTCATATGAGGCTGACCCAACTACTGCATCATTCCTATTGTGCAATATAAAATATCTGCACCTGTATCTGTTTGGTTTCCAGGTCAGCTTCGTGGAGACAAGATCCTTAAACTCAATATTTATATCATCACTTGTCATCCCGGTATAACTCATATTATAATATACAACTTTATCCTTTATCTTACCTTCAGCAAATTTCATCGATATGCTGTAAGATCTGTATCCTCCTATGTAGTCCTTATCCACAAATGACGTCGCACTTCCATCTAAAGTTTCAATTATATTTACACCTCTAAAATCCTTAAACTTTATTTCGTAGCTCTCAATATCCAATTGCTCAAACGAGGGCTTATCCCATTTAAGTTCCAAATAACCTTCATTTGTTATACCATCACTTACACCAAGATCAAAAGCATTATCTACCGGAATCAGAATAAATTCAAACACACCTTCATAAAACTCGGCATTCAAAAGATCTGCAAGACTACCTGAATCAGTTTTAATTCTGAAAGTCATTTTAAGACTGTTATTTGCTCCTTTAATCAAATTATCTTTAATGATAGTGATATAATCTCCCCCTGTTAAATATAATAACTGACCATTAATCATTACCTCCTGATTAAACAACTTCTTGCCAGCATTATTCAAATTAAAATACAACTTTGTATCATCATAAATATAAATGGGATCACCGGGTCTAACGCCTGCCAGATCTAAGCCAATCATTATTTCACCCGGTTTTTCTAACTCGCGAAAAAACTCTTTATCGCTCTCAAACTCACAAGAAACTAAAAATGATGCTATTAAAAGTAAGAATAACCAGTTTAGCCCTGAATGGGAGGTGCAAGGTGAATCATGTAAAAAGGATGGATTTTGAATATTATTTTTCATAGTTTGCACTAATGATATTAAGAATCAAAGGTATATATTATTTGATAACAATTGATTAAAAAACAAGAAAAGATATATATGGTAGGGCAAGTGTTAGTTTGCAAAAAGCTGTCGGGTTTGAGGATCAACCAAAAGCATTGCTCCGTATAAATCCTTGTTCCAAAGGTTGGCATTCTTCTTTGCTGCCGCTAACGGTCAAGTTTGTGGTGTCGTTTATATTTTCCGTTCAGTTTTTCGGTTTAAAAATCAGAGTGTCCAACTCCAAATATTTTTCTTTCATAAGACCCAAAGCAAATGCTCCTGCAGAAGCACTGAAGACAGAAAAGTCCAAAGCTCCTTTTATTCCTGTAGAAAAGGTCATTGATAAGGCAAATATTAAAAGTAGAAATCCGCTCAATTTTGCGAAAAACTCCGTTTTAAATCCGCTGATTAAGAAAATCGCAAAAATTATTTCGGCAGCAGTTGCGATAATTCCAATTGTTGGAATCACAGAATCTGGGATCCAAGGATTTATCAGTTGAGTATATTCCAAAAAACTGTTCCAATTTCCCCAAAACAGAAACTTCTTTACTCCACAGACCGAATCTGTCAGCAACTGCTGATAAAAATCCGATAGAAATTGCAAATCGTAAAAAGAGCTTGATTAACTTTTTATTCATAATTTTTTCTTTCAGTTTTTAAAGTTTCCTTTTCAATTGTGGGTTTTCTTAAATGCACCACAACGGT
>DHCC01000090.1:0-177 GCA_002398875.1 Bacteroidales bacterium UBA4912
GTTTTTGCTGCATCATTGTTACCATTTTTGTTGTATTTATAATTTCTTGTTACAATATACCTATTACATCAATTTTTTCACTAAAATATAAGCTGAAAATCAGTTTTTTTTATGTAATATACAAGTTACTTCGGCTTCAAACTGATATAACTTCAGTCTCACCTAACCCTTACTTTT
>DHCC01000090.1:463-9290 GCA_002398875.1 Bacteroidales bacterium UBA4912
ATGATGATTATTGGGACTAATATTCTGAAGTGAAAAGATCCTGTTGCAAGTCTGCTATTTCATTTTGTTTTTCCAGCACATAGGAGGCAATGTTGTGGACATTATCAATCCATATCTCGTTGGCAGGATCCATTGCGTACTTGCAGATGGCTTCAAGGGTGGATAACATAGATGTTTGATCATCATTTCTGTTGTCCATCTCGTGTCCTACAAGAATCAGCCATTTATCTGTTCGCTCAAACATATTTTCAAAGGAGACATAAAAGGTTCATATTCATTAAATAAAAAACGACAACTAATTGTAGTTGCCGTTCTTTATTTAATTATAATGTATAATCACCATCACTCCTTTTCACTCCTCAGCAAAGCTTCCAGAAAATAGTAATCAGCATAAACGAGGGGAACATCAATCTCTGAATTCAATGATTTTGCTCCTGTGCTGTGAAGCAACAGAAAGCCTGCATCAGATCCTAAAGTTGCACGATAGTTATCGGTAAGGTTCTCCAATATAGTATCAGCCCACTTCTTGTACTCACTGCCCTTTTCTCCAACATAGTTGCTCAGCTCATATAAAGCAGAGGCTGTGATGGTTGCTGCCGACACATCACGAGGTTCATTTGGAATCTCAGGTGCATCAAAATCCCAGTAGGGAATCAGGTCGTCGGGTAAATTAGGGTGTGTGAAGATAAATTCGGCAATATTTTGCGCTAATTCAAGATACTCCTCATTCATTGTTTCACGATACGCCATGGTGAACCCGTAGAGTGCCCAAGCTTCGCCGCGCGACCAGGTAGACTCATCAGCATAACCCTGATGTGTTGTCTTCTTGATCACATCTCCGGTGATTGTGTCATAATCCACCACATGCCATGTGCCATAATCCTCCCTGAAATGATTCTTTTTGGTTGCATTGGCATGGTTTACGGCAATATTGTAGAAGGTGCTGTCGCCACTCACTTTGGTTGCCCAGAACAACAGCTCGAGGTTCATCATATTATCAATAATTACGGGGCAATCCCATTTATTTTTGTTATGATCCCATGAGCGTATTACTCCTGCATTGGGCTGATACCTTGAAGCCAGAGATCTGGCAGCTTCCAGATTAATTTCAGTATAATCCGGACGGTCTGACAGACGCATTCCCTGACCGAAACTATTATAAACCATGAAACCAAGGTCGTGAGTGCCCTTATTCAACTTCTGATCCTCCAACGGAGCAGTAAATCTGATTGCCATCTCCTCCCATTTTGGATCTTTGGTGTACTCATACATAAGCCACAACTCTCCGGGGAAAAAGCCACTGGTCCAGTCGCGTGCAGGCACCATCACCAGTGAGCCGTCATCGGCCATGGTTCTGGGACTTACAAGTGAACTGTTATCATTTGATTCAGTTAGCGTCACAGCATACTCAAGCTGCTGTGACGCATATTCAAAATTCTCAGCAACAATATTCCTAGGCTGTTCACTATTGCATGAATGCAACAGTAAAGAAAGCACAATAAATATTGAAACAGTATATTTCATTTTCATTCTTATTCAAATAAATTTAAAATCCCAGCGGAGCAGCACCACTCTCAGCAGGCCATCCCGGATTCTGATATATTGGAGATGTAGAAGGAGTCTGACCATCTTCAGCTGTATCAAGGAAATGCTCCAGAGCAATAGGATCCAGATAGTGTGCTTCAGTGAAATAAAGACCATCATAGAAATTATTGTTGGCAACAACAACCTGGAAAGGTCTCATATAAAGACTCAGGTTGGGTGATGACATAGTATTCTTTGTTGGATCAGCCTGATCAGCAAGCAATACACCTTCATCAAACCTTTCATACATCGGGCCCCATACTTTACATCCTTCAATCTGGAAGCCATCTAACTGATCCATTGCTCTCCAGCGAATCAGATCAGAGTATCTTAATCCTTCGTTCATCAGTTCCGAACGACGTTCGCGACGAATATTGTAAAGAGTAGCATCTACCAGCTCACCCTTAGAATAGGCACCCCAATCGTTCAATGCTTCAATACTCATATCTGTTGCAGCAATAGTTTTATTATAATCAGGATCTACACCTGCACGAGTACGTATAGCTCTCCAGTAGGCATCAGCCTTGCTGTCGATGGTTCCGTTCTTCATATAAGATGCTTCCATATAAATCAGATAAGCTTCCACAGCCCTGAAGATTACAGCTGCTGTTTTATCTTTTTCTAATACCTGGTTAGAATAATCATGCGAAAAAGCTTTACCCAATATATATCCTGTAGAAGTTGACCATTTAACATCGGTACTATACACAAGAGGAGCGTTGGCAAATTTCTCAACAGTGTTGGTGTTTATAAAAGCTTTCACTTCATTAGGAGCTTTCATAAATAATCTCCAGCGCCAATCACGATCAATTTTGGTATCTTCAATAAAATCATCTCCCGCATATCCGCTGCCGGCTGCGTAGATAGGAAGGCCATTTGCCATAAGCTGGTTCTGTTCCATCTGATGAGTAAACCCGCTCTGTGCACCATGATAGTTTCTGTGGTTGTAAGAATGAGTAACCAAACCATCCACATAACCGCGGTACATCAGTACTTCAGGATACTTGCTCGGATTCTCTGTTGCAAACATATCATAGTATGGATTGATAGGTTGTGCAGTTGATTCGCGAATAACCTTATTGTTTTCCACCAGAGGGATTACAGAAGCAACCTGATCGGAAGCATCCATAGCCTCAGTGAGGAAAAACTCAATCTCTTTCTCAATACTTCCGCTTGGGAATTGATAAGAAGGATCTCCAGGCCACCCTTCACCTTTGGGAACCATAGATGTACCTTTATGATAAGTTAGCCAGGAAGCTTCAAAAAGAGCAACACGTGCTTTTAGTAAAAGAGCTACATTTTTTGTGATTCTTTGCTTGGTAACACTGTTATTCATCAATTTGATAGCTTCGTCCAGATCGCTCAGGATAAAACGTGCAACTTCATTTCTTGGCTGACGAACAGAAGCGGCAATCAATTCTTCCTTATTGTCAGGCAGTGTGTTAGTGACAATCGGGAAGTCACCCAGTTTTCTCAGACGGAAGAAATACTCATGTGCTCTGAGGAAGTATCCTTCACCCACATAATGTAATATCATTGACGGATTACCTTTCAGTTCTCCTGCCTCAAGTCTCGGTACAACAGTTTGCAGATAATAATTCAGAGCATATATATTACTGAAATTCCAGTAACCTCCCGTTGTACCTGTACGCCATAATCCCGGTTTAAACCTGTCGTTAGAAGATCTTGTAACCGCATTATCTGTACCATCGTCATCACGATAAAACGACTCACTTCCTCCTCCCAAATGACTCGGGATCATACCACCTGCAGTAGCACTATTCTGATTCCAGCTACCATACTCAGCATAATATCTTATAGTATATGCTGCCAGCTGATCCTCGGATAAAAGATAATTCTCAGGGGAAATAGATGATGGTGGGGCAATTTCAAGGAAATCGTTACACCCTGCCATTGTCACAAATAATAAGCAAAAAAGAAATGCTTTAATTGAATGGGTATATTTATTTTTTTTCATTGTATTCACTTTTTAAAAACCAACACTAACACCAAAAGATAAGGTTTTAGATAGCGGATAAACTGTGCCACCCTGCCTTCCAACACCCGCAGTTTCAGGATCCATCACTTTAGCCATATTCGTTAAAGTCAGCAGGTTTTCACCTGACACGAACAGACGTACGTTCTGCAATTTTATCCTGTTCACCACATCACGTGGAATATTATAACCTATCATCATATTCTTAAGTCGCATATATGATGCATCCTGCATATATCTGCTCTGGGTAATCTGATTCTTACCACTAAACAGAGGACGTGGATAATAAGAATCCAGATTTTGTCCAAATGGGTGACTTTCGTCTGCCCTGAAATAGTCCATATGATCTTTTAATGCTGTTGACCACCATTGTCCGCCGCCATTAACGCCCCAGAACACCATTCCGCCAGGATAGTAGTCACGCTTCAACACTCCTTGCCAGAACATTGAAAAGTCGAAACCTTTCCAAGACATATCCAAACTGATACCAGTCAGATAACGAGCCTGGTTATTTCCTAATAGCTTTTTATCACCCATATCATCGAGAGAATTGTTGCCCTCGTTAATTTTTCCATCCCCATTAAGGTCGGCATACATGATATCACCTGCTGTCCAGTTAGAACCAAGTGCACTCTGTCCGCCTTTTGGCAGTGAATTAAGGTGATTTTGCATCTCCTCATCTGTTTTGGCAATACCAATTGTTTCATATCCATAGATATTTCCAATAAGCTCACCTGCAATATATGTGTTCAGGTTATTAGTTGGGTTGGCATATTTGTCGATACGAGTTCTTGAATCAGACAAAGAGAATTTAACACCATAATTGAAATCGCTTATCTGATCTCTCCATCCCAACTCCAGCTCCCAGCCGAATGTTGTTAAGTCGGTATTGTTTGTTGCAGGAACAGCCGTTCCAAGAATCAACGGCAGCTTTACAGCCTGTCCCACCATGTCGCGTGTTTCTCTTACGAAATAGTCAAAAGAACCTGTCAGACGTGAATTCATTGCAGCAAAATCAAGACCAAGGTTGGTATTATACACCTTTTCCCAAGTCAGAGAAGAAGATACTAAACCTGGAACTGTTGCAGTATTCACTCTGGCACCGTTTATCAGCCAGCGGCTGTTTGTTGATCCTGTTCCCATAGTAGTATATGTAGGATACCAGTTTGAAGTATTCTGGTTTGCAAGTGCACCATAAGAAGCTCTAACTTTCAACATCTGAATCTGATCAGTTAAACTGGCAAAGAAATCTTCATGAGCAATATTCCATCCTACTGAAACAGAGGGAGTATATACCCATCTCTGATCGGCACGATAACGTGATGATCCATCATAACGAAGGTTAGCCTCAAGCAGATACTTACCCTTATAATCATAATTCAGACGGCCAAAGAAACCTGCTGTTGCCCAATTCTGATAATTTCCACCTAACTCAGGAGCTGAATTAGTAGTCAGATCAAGGATAGGCTGATCAGGATTTATCAAATCCTTTCTTTGAGCTCTTAGATCTCTTTGTTTCAGCTGCTCTGCCTGGAATCCTCCGAGAAGAGTAAAGTTATGGTCCTCATTCAGACTAAACTGATAATTACTGTAAATATTAGGATTCAGGAATGTAGATCTGTAAGAGTATTCATAAACCTGATTCTGTGTACTGCCTGTTGTAGGAGGTACATAAGTGTTTTCAGGATTATCGGCATAGTGAGAATATGTAATCTGCTGATCCCAGTGAGTCCAGTTGTTGTTTGTTCTGAAGTTCATCTCACCTATAATATTCCAGTTTTTGACAGGAGTAATAGTCATTTTAAACTGCTGATACATAACATCATTCTGTTCTTTGTGACGACCACCGTTTTCCATTGCCTCAATATAATTATTGTCAGACATGTTATAACCGTTAGGGTCGTTAACTGAACGTGTTGGACGTGCACGGCGCAAAATATTATCGTAAAAACCATCATTCCATGATGAAGGTCTTCCAAACTCTGTGCGTGCATACCTGTTAGAGTAATCTATCTTCAGGTAGTCAGTCAGCTGTGCTGCAATTTTTGCAGTAATATTATATCGGTTAAACTCATCCGTACCATAACGCATGAATCCTTCCTGATCGAGCATATTTCCCGATACATAATATGTCCATTTTTCATCACCTCCGCTTATGCTGACGTTGTGTTCCTGTGAAGGAGCCCAATCCTTGTAATACTCTTTCAGCCAGTCGTGATTTCCATTAGACCAGTCATAGTTCCATTTTGCACCATTCTTTCCGGTACCATCTCTACTCCACATCACATCATTGGGATCGAGTTTACCATCATAGTAATCCTTTACCTTCTGCATGTAAGAGATGTCTGGATACCAGTGGTTGTTGGAACCATTGAAATTGGCATCGTCAAAATAATTCACAAACTGCCATGAGTCCATCATCTCCGGCATGTGCACAGGTGTATTGAAACGGAAACTGTTATTGTAATTAATAACAGGACGTCCCTTAGATCCCGATTTTGTAGTAATAAGAATCACACCAAATGGAGCTCTTGAACCATAGATTGAAGAAGCTGCAGCATCCTTTAACACTGATACAGACTCGATATCCTGTGGATTGATACTATTGATATCACCCTCCATGCCATCAATCAGAATCAGCGGACTACCACTTGTGTAATTATTTGCACTAACAGTACCGGTACCACGTACATTAATTGAACGTGTTGCATTTAGTTCACCTCCATTTCCTCTGTTGGAAATATTCAATCCGGGAACTACCCCTTGCAACGCTGAAACAGCATTCTGAACAGGTCTGGCTTCAAAATCGGCCGCTGTAGCGACACCAACAGAACCGGTAAGATTTACCTTTTTCTGCACTCCAAAACCAACCACTACAACTTCATCCAAAAGCTCAGAATCCTCTTGAAGAACAACATTAACCTCTGTTCTTCCTCTCAACTCAACTATTTGTGAATTCATTCCCACATAGGAAACCACCAGATTAGCGTCGGTTGGTACATTAGACAAAACAAACTTACCATCCAAGTCAGTAACAGTACCGATTGTTGTGCCCTGCACCTGAACTGTAACTCCGATAAGCGGTTCTTCAAACTGATCTGTAACAGATCCTCTTACGGTTACGTTTTGTGCCATGATTGACAGTGAAAATGTCCATAACATGAACATAATAACACTCGAAAGATTTAAAAATCTACTTTTCATTTCATTCTTACATTTGTTTAGATTAATAATAAAATAACTCACGGTAAAACATCAAATTCATAATCTATACATCCTGACTGTGTACGAACACTTTCAAAAACAATATATAACACCAATTTGATTGGTGTTTTTATCATTAAGTGAAAAGGACGATAAATAATGAATATGGCTAAAATTTAATAAAGTACTACGTATTTAATAAATATTCCATAATAGCGTGGCAAAGATATGATTATTTTCATTTAAAACAATTATTATAAATGAATAAAAGTAGGTTTTAACATTTCAGATTTCATCAGGCCAAGGACATAATTCACCTGTTGTCTTGTAATAAGGACGTTAAGCATTTGCTTCTCTCAGATAGTTGCCCAAATCAAGAGAAAGCTGTTCTGTCATGCTTGGATTTTGTTCCGATAAATCATAGAATTATTAAAGAATCAGCTACATTTGTCATATAAACTCGGTAGTGCAAATTAAACTGTGTCAGGTTTTATTTACACTACCACCTTCATACGCGAGATTAAATACTCTATCTTCTCGAATTAAATGTTTTTCTAAACCGTAGTAGTAAAGAAATACATATCCCATATCTGTTGGCACGTCAACGTTTCTAAACCACGATAAATAATCATAGCGTTGTTGTGGAGATAAATCTACATAATGCGGTCAATACGGTAGTTTTTCTGCTTCTCCTTCTTAAATTGGAAGATATACCCGGATAGTACTTGGAGCGGGCTTTTCAAGTATGAACCAATTAATAAGTTCTATTTTTAACTTCACCCCCACATCGACTCCACCATCCTCATAAATTTATGTGGTTGGTATGATATTGCATTGATGTTGCTATGAGGTTGATTTGGACGAGGTACAACCAATATACTTACTGTCTAGCCATGAGATAGGTTTACACTAAATGCTAAATTAATTAAAACTTTTCATAACTTTGACTATCTTAAACTACACAATAAATCTTTTTACATGAAGAAAGTTATTTTTAAAATTTTAATACTGACTTTTGCCTTGAATTTAGTTACTCCGGTTTTTTCTCAGGTGGAGGAGCGTGAACGTCCTGCGGAGTGGGATCAGCTGGTTGCAGGGGGTCGTTTTATAGACCGGTTCCTGCCAATGAAAGGCAATGTTCTCTCATCCGATACTTGGGGTGTTGAAGGGGTAGTTCCGCGTTATACAGATAACGGAATTGAAGACCGTATCTGGTCATACTGGGGCGGGAATATAAAGAAAGGTGAAGACGGCAAGTACCATCTTTTAGTTTGTGGCTGGCTCGAGTCTTCAGAAAAAGGGCATGGCGAGTGGCCTAATTCTATTGTATTCAACACTGTAAGCGATAATCTCACAGGACCTTTCAAGCTGAGAAATGTAATAGGCAAGGGACATAATCCTGAAGTGTTTCAGCTGGAAGACGGACGTTATGTGCTCTACGTTATTGATGGACGCTATGTAAGCGACAACCTGAACGGGAAGTGGGAGTATGGTAAATTTAATTTTAATCCCCGCGACCGTCGTATTATAGAGGGATTATCAAATCTCTCTTTTGCCAAGCGTGAAGATGGTTCGTTCGTTATGGTTTGTCGTGGCGGCGGTATCTGGATCAGCCGTGACGGACTTTCGGAGTATGGACAGTTGACCGACAAACGGGTCTACCCGCCTGTTGATGGCAGGTTTGAAGATCCTGTAATCTGGCGCGACCATATTCAATATCATATGATCGTAAACGACTGGCTGGGACGTACTGCATTTTACCTTCGCTCAAAAGATGGGGTTAACTGGGTAACTGATCCCGGCGAGGCTTATGTACCCGGTATAGCTGTACACGAGAATGGAGATATGGAAGAGTGGTTCAAGTTTGAACGTATCAAAATGTATCAGGATGAATACGGACGTGCTATTCAGGCTAATTTTGCTGTTATAGATACTCTTAAACCTCTGGATAAACCGTTTGATATTCACAGCTCTAAGAATATTGGCATCCCGCTTAATCCCGGACTTTTACTCACTATGCCCGACGATACTCCTATCACCTCT
>DHCC01000047.1:0-27419 GCA_002398875.1 Bacteroidales bacterium UBA4912
ACTCATATAGAGGTCCTGGAAATGTGTGAGCTTGTTGAAATAAGGAACAATGTCAATGAGGATGAAGTTACACAAAAAATAACAGAGTTTGATACGACATTTAATATTGATTCCGCATGTTCAGATTTTGAAATTGAGAGGGCTGCCAAGACATCTGTTGCATTAGATAAATTAGTAGAGAGACACAGATTGGGTTCTATGGCATATTATTATGCAGGTACTCATGGCAATGACTATGAAAACATTATCACTTCTGTAATTGCCGGCAATACTTTATTAACCGGTAAAAATATCCCTATAGCCGGTGAGTATGAAGTAAAAAATGTGCAAGCTATGAAGATCATGTCTTTAATGGGAATTGGGGGAAGTTTCTCTGAATTCTATGCAATTGACTATAAGGATGACATCATTCTTTTAGGACATGATGGACCTGCACACTATATAATGTCGGAAGATAAAGTGCGACTCGTTCCGTTACCTGTTTATCACGGTAAACCGGGTAAAGGTTTATCAATTCAAATGTCAGTAAAACATGGACCTGTTACATTACTCTCTGTTGTAGAGAGTAACGAAGGATTATCTCTTCTTGTTGCTGAAGGAGAATCAGTACCCGGACCCATACTTAATATTGGTAATGTTAACAGCAGATATAAATTTAATATCTCAGCAAAAGAATTTATAAAAAAATGGAGTATGGTCGGACCGTCTCACCACTGCTCAATAGGATTTGGTCATGTAGCTGATATTTTAAAGAAGTTTGCAGTTTTGACAAATATACCTGTTACAGTTATTTGAGGGCAGAAGCGAATTCAAGAATAATTTTATAATATATTATTTATGAAAAAGATTGGAATTCAAATATTATTTATTTTAATTAGTTTTTCTCCTTTATACGCCCAATATCAGCCTAATTGGGAATCACTTGATAAAAGAGAAATACCTGAGTGGTGGAGTGATGCCAAATTCGGCATTTTTATACATTGGGGACTGTACTCTGTGCCAGCTTATGCACCAGTAGATGAGGTTGAGGGAATTTATGAAAAATATGCTGAACATTATTACAACAGACTTCTTACCGGAAATAAACTTTTCACCGATTTCCATAATAATCGATATGGTGAGAACTTTAAATACGCCGACTTCGCTCATAAGTTCACAGCAGAAAATTTTAATCCGGCAGATTGGGCGAAACTGTTTAAAGATGCAGGAGCTAAATACGTGGTACTAACATCAAAACATCATGATGGATTCTGTTTGTGGCCCAGCACAAATACTCCACATTGGAACAGTGTTGTAATGGGACCGCATATAGATATCATTGACACTTTATCTAATGCTCTGAGAGATGAAGAGATCCGATTTGGTCTTTATTATTCTCTTTTGGAATGGGCTCACCCACTATATTCTCAATCTACGATAGAAAAATGGGTGGACACGCACATGATTCCTCAAATGAAAGAGCTTGTAAACAATTATAAGCCGGAAATTATATTTTCTGACGGTGAATGGGATTACGACAGCAAAACACTCAAAAGTGAGCAGTTTTTAGCATGGTTATATAATGAGTCTCCTGTTAGAAACGAAGTCGTAGTTAATGATCGGTGGGGAAAGGAAACAAGAAGTAAGCACGGTGGATATTATACTACTGAATACGATCTGGTTCATAATCAGAAGGGAATAGGTGACAATGCTGATCATCCGTGGGAAGAGAGCCGGGGAATAGGAACATCTTATGGTTATAACAGATTTGAAAAATCTAATCATTACCTGACCTCAAAACAATTAATTGATATTTTAATCGACAAAGTATCCAGTGGAGGTAATTTTTTATTGAATGTAGGACCTGATGCAACAGGAATGATACCTGTTGTAATGCAAGAGAGATTACTGGACATAGGCAAATGGCTTAAAATTAATGGTGAAGCTATTTACGGTTCAAATCCTTGGTATAGTAATAAAATAAAGAAATATGAGAATATAGCCTTTACAAAAAATAACGGAAACCTTTACATAATTATAAAAAAATGGAAAAATGAACCAATTGAGATAAGTGGTATAAAAAGTGCGGGCAAGGTTGAGATGCTTGGTTATGGGGGGAAAATCAGTTCTGTATATAGAAATGGTAAGCTGACCATAACACCTCCCACATTAACAATTGATCAATACCCCTCACCCTATGCATGGGTATACAAGATTAATAGTTTTTCGGAATGAAATAAACATTTAATCATGTAGAAGGGATTGGTAACGTAGAGATTAATCCTATTGATTTTCCTACAACCGGATACTATTTAGGTATTAAATCTTTGAGATGGATAAGTGATGAGTGGATAAAAAAACTATAAAACTATGAAAGTTAGATTTAATACATCGCTAATGATAATACTGTTGCTATTACTATTGCCGGTAACACTATTTTCCAGCCCATTTTACATTGCAATAAATGGTAGCGATAATAACAGCGGAACTATTCAAAATCCATTTGCCACATTAAATGGCGCATTAATTAATATTCAAAACCTACGTTCAGAAGGTAAATTGAAAGGTAATGTGGAAATAAAAATTCAATCCGGTGAATATCGCCTCACCAACCCTGTAATGATTACAAATGATCTTTGGGACGGGAAAGACACCTTATTTATCAGAGGCGATGAAAAGGACATGCCAATTTTAAAGGGTAGTATTCAACTTGATAGTTTTAAAGAAATATCAGAAAATCTTTGGGCAGTAAATATCCCTGAAGCATCTCTTTTTGGCAGTAATAATATTCACCAACTATTTATAAATGGAGAAAGGGCAACCCGAGCCCGTACTCCAAACGATGGTGAAATGTTTTTAACCGGAGATGTTGAGGAGAACATATTTGATTCTACTAATGTAATTAACAATGGACTTGCATTACAGAGATTATCATTAACTGACAAGCAGTTGGAAGCACTAAAACCTGCAATAGGAGATTTCCCAAATGTAATAATATCTGTGAATCATGCATGGGACAGGACCAGGCAATATATTCGAAACGTGAACTTTGACAACCCGGCTATTCATGTTATCAATGAACCAATGCATAGTTGGAATAAATTAGATAAATCTTCTCAATTTTTCTTCGAAAATTCAAAAGCATTCTTAGATAATCCGGGTGAATGGTTTTTAGATTTACACGGAACTCTTTTTTATATTCCTTATGAAAATGAGAAAATAAATAATACAATTGCAGAAATAGCTGTAGTTAACCAACTGTTATTAATAAACGGGGATGAAAATAAGCAATTAAAGAATATCTATTTCGAAAATATTTCATTCCAGCATACACGACATTTGTTTCCACAATCCGGTGAAAGTCCTAATCAGGCGGCAGCTATTCATTCTGCCTCAATTGAATTGAACTATGCCACTAATATAAAGTTTGACAAATGTGAGATATCAAATGTAAGTAATCATGCAATTTGGTTTAAAAAAGGCACCAATCATAGTACACTAAGTAAATCTTATCTGCATGATTTGGGAATGGGTGGTGTGAAAATAGGTGATTTCAATAAACCTGATGAAAGTGATCCTTTTACTAATAATATTATTATTGATAACAATATTATTCAATCAGGTGGATACGAAATTCCTACCGGCGTTGGTGTAATAATATTCCATGCGAGCGATAATACAATATCACATAATGATATAAGTGATTTTAAATACACAGGTGTTTCAATGGGATGGGTATGGGGTTATACACCCAGTGTTGCAAAAAGGAACAGCATAGTCTATAATCACATCCACCATCTTGGTTGGGGAGAACTTAGTGATATGGGTGGAGTCTATACTTTAGGCCAATCTGAGGGCACAGTTGTAAGTAACAATGTCATTCATGATATTTATTCTTATGGTTATGGCGGTTGGGGCTTGTATACTGACGAAGGTTCCACTGGTATACTTATGGAAAACAACCTGGTTTATAATTGTAAAAGCTCAGGATTCCATCAGCATTATGGAAAAGAAAATATCATAAGAAACAATATATTTGCTTTCAATCTCCTTTCACAATTGCAGGCAACAAGAGTAGAAAAACATTTATCATTTACATTTACAAATAATATAATTTATTTTAACTCCGGTGATCTATTCGGTAGAAACCGAGGTGTAAACTGGCACTTACTTAATCAGTCTTCAGATTATAATTGTTTTTGGGATACACGCACTAAGGATGTAATGTTTAATGATTTCAGCTTTAGCGAATGGCAGGCTCAGGGTAAAGATATCAATTCTATTATTGCAGACCCGGGATTTGTTAATCCACAACAATTTGATTTCAGGTTTAAAAGAAATAATATTACAAGAAAAATTGGCTTTATACCTTTTGACTATACAAAAGCAGGAGTTTATGGTGACCCTGACTGGATCAAGAAAGCAATTTTAAATCCACAAAAAATTGAAGCCTTTAATAAAATTGTAAACGAGAGGGTTGCCCACGAGAAATAGTATATTTTTAAAAATAATTTAGTTATTAGATAAAGTATGATTTTCAAAGAACACTTTAAAAGAATCAGATCTAAATTTTATAGTATAAAAATATTCACTTTTTTATTATTGCTATTACCATACAATTTCAGTAATGCTAAAAGTGTAGATTTTGTTACAGTAGATATCAATTCTTTCTACTCCAATGAATTCAGCAGCTTTAGAACTCCACCGGAAAATATTGATCTAAATGTAAATTGGATTGGTGCAATTCGTCACGAAGAGTCAAATATTCCTGAAGGAAGAACTTATCACGGCTTGTCAATCGATTCAGAAACAGGAAAAAAATGGCAGGATACTCACCCTCTTTCAAAAAGAAGTCTCATGCTTAGAAAAGAGTTTACAACTGACAAAAAGATAAGTGATGCCGTAATTTATATAAGTGGTTTAGGACATTATGAGTTGACTTTAAACGGTAAAAAGTTGGGCGAATCGCAATTTGACCCTTTATGGAGCGATTATGATAAAACTGTGTATTACAATACTTATAATGTAACTGATCTTTTAGAAAAAGAAAATGCAATCGGTGTTCTGTTAGGTAATGGTTTTTATAATCAGCAGGGCGGCAGGTATGTAAAAATGCAGGTAAGCTTTGGACCTCCCACTTTATTTTTTAGAATGGATATCGCTTATGATGACGGTTCCATTAAACAGATTGTATCTGACAAAAACTGGAAGTACTCTCTCAGTCCGATAGTTTTTAACGATATGTATGGTGGTGAGGATTATGATGCACAACTTGAACAAAAGGGATGGGACAGTTTCGGGTATGATGATTCTCAATGGATTCCGGTGGTAGTTCAGGATGCTCCAAAGGGAAAGTTAGTTTCTCAGACTACTTATCCGATAAAAGTTATGGAAACATTTCCTGTTCAATCTGTCAAAAGAGTTAACAACTCTTATGTATTTGATATGGGTCAAAACCTGTCGGGATTTCCAAGAATTAAAGTTAAAGGAAAAAAAGGAGCCAAAATAAAATTGACTCCTGGAGAAAACATTTACGAAGACGGATATGTAAATCAATCGCAATCAGGAAGTCCCTATTACTTTGAATATACTCTAAAAGGCGGGGAAGAGGAAATATGGCAGCCTCGTTTTTCTTATTACGGGTACAGATATATACAGGTTGATGGGGCAAAACCTTCTATACACAGTGATATGCTTGCAAATAATCTAGATGGAAGAGATATTCCGGAGTTATTAGATCTACAATCGCTGTTTATATATAATTCAAATCCACAAACATCAACATTCAACTGTTCAAATGAGATTTTTAACAATACTCACAAGTTAGTAATAAACGCAATGAAAAGCAATATGCATGCAGTGTTTACTGATTGCCCTCACAGAGAAAAGCTCGGCTGGCTTGAACAGGTTCACCTAAACGGCCCGGGTCTGTTTTATAATTTCGACCTTACACGCTTTGCACCTAAAATAATGCGAGACATACGTGACTCTCAACTGCCTAATGGCTTGGTACCAGACATTGCGCCTGAATATGTAATATTTGAAGGCGGATTCAGAGATTCTCCGGAATGGGGAAGTACTTCCGTAATTCTTCCTTTTATGTATTATCAGTTTTATGGCGACAGCTCACTGATAGTTGAGTATTACTACGTTATGAAGAAATATGTAGATTATCTCACTTCTACTGCAGAAAATAATATAGTTTCGCACGGACTGGGCGACTGGTGCGATTACAGGGAAGATCAACCTTATGGTGTTTCTCATAATACTCCTGTTGCATTATCCGCCTCAACACATTACTATATAGTTGTAGATTACCTGGCTCAAGCAGCAGAAATCACAGGAAATGAAGAGGATATATTATATTATTCTAAATTAAAAAGCGAAATAAAAAACTCTTTTAACAGGGAATTCTTTAATGAAGAAAACAAGTATTACGGCACTGGTAGTCAGGCCTCAAATGCGATGCCGCTTTTTGCAGGACTTGTGGATCCACAGAACAGAGAAGAGGTATTAAACAATTTGGTTAAGAATATAGAGGAAAGAGGTTTCAGATTATCTACCGGAGATGTAGGTAACCGATATCTTTTTCAGACTCTTGCCGATAACGGATTAAACGAAATTATGTATAAGATGCATAATCACAAAGAAGTCCCCGGTTACGGATTTCAGCTGCAATTTGGAGCTACAACACTCACAGAACTATGGGATCCAAGAGCTGGTGCTTCATGGAATCATTTTATGATGGGACAAATCGAGGAGTGGTTTTTTAAGTCCCTTGCAGGGATCAGCTCTGAAAACAATAGCGGATTTAAGAATATTATTATAGCACCTCAACCGGTCGGTGATTTGAAATTTGTTAATGCTTCTTATCAAACACTATATGGAAAAATAAGCGTTGACTGGGAGAAACAAGATGATGTTTTCACACTCAACGTGTCTATACCGGCTAATTGTACTGCAAAAATATATTTACCAGATGATTCGCAATATAAAACGGTAGGCAGTGGTAAACATACGTTTAGGTTATTACTACATAATTTATAAGTTAGCGTCTGATACACTCCTACTCTACTTCCTCGTGTGTCCTAAAATCATAGAAAGTCTTCCTTGTCAGGTCTGCAAGAGATAATTGATAATTTATATAGGCTCTCAGGTGAGAGGTGTATGCGTTATTAAGACGATTCCTTTCCAATGCGAGACTTTGACTGTCTATATCACCGTCGGTATAACGCTGACGTGTAATATCAAAACTTTTCTCTGCAACCTCTATGTTTTTCTCTAAAACCTGCAATCTTTTTAAATTACTGTTTATACTGGCTACAAGATTCTTAACTTCAGTTTCAATTTCTCTTTCAACCTCCTCTTTGCGGTAATTGTACTGATTTAATCTCGACTCAGCAGCTCTTACCAGTGCGCGGTTTTCGCCCCAATCGAGTATAGGAATTGTAATGGTTAGTCCTACTCCGTAACTCGCATTTCTATCCATCAGGTTTTGGTATGAATAGTTTACTGAATTGAAAAAATCAATATCCTGCTGCTGGTTTATACCTGCTTTTTCAAAGTAAGCATCAATCCTTCCCTGTATCATTCCGTTAGCTTTCTGTTGTTTTATATTCAGCTTTTGCAACTCAATCTGTATTTCCTGCTCTCGTACTTCAAGCCTGTTTTTTAGAGCCAGTTCAATGGCTTTACTTGTATCAATAATAACTATATCATAATTGAACTCATTGTTCAAAGATATATTATCGTTTAAATCCAACCCCAATAGTTCTATAAATGAATTCTTGGCAGAAGTCTCATTCAATATAGCAATATCATAATTATTTTGGGCTTCAGCTAGATCCACTTCCATTTGCAGTGCATCAACTTCTCTTATAAGTCCCGCTTCATATTTATTCTTTGAGATTTCGTTAGCTTCCATTTGTCTTTCAAGGTCTAGTTTAGCAATATTAGTACTTTCCTGAAGCGATAACAGATTGTAGTATGAACTGCTTACCTGATAAACGATATTTAGCTCTTCCCTCTTGAATTGTTTATTGGAACGTTCATAATCGAGTTCAGCTCTTTTAAGAGTTGATCTTATATTATTGTATGCATAAAATGATCCCAGGGGCTGATTAAAGCCTATTCTTGATCTTAAATGAGTAGAACGGAAATCGCTGCTTAAATTTGCACCGCTCGACAAAGTGTTTTGAATAAATATATTACCATCAGTCGGAAGCGGTTGATTAATAGTAAGCGTTCCACCATGCCTTAACTCTTTTATAGGATAGTAATAAGTTACTCCGGTTGTATCTCTCCAACTGTCAATTGTTTCAGAATATTGAGGAGATGAGATTGTCAAATCAATATGAGTTCTTAATCTGTTTGTTGCAGACTGAAGATTATATTCTGCTATTTTCAGATTCTCTCCCAGATTTCGCATAGTATAACTTTTATCCTTTGCTATTTCTATGCTTTCTTCGAGAGTTAAAGTGTAATGTGTCTGACCATACAGATTTGTTGTAAAAAGTGATGATATAAATATTGATATCAGGCTGACTAAAATTATTTTTCTCATTGTTTCTAAATCTTTAATAATCTTGTAGTTATTTTCTTATATTAAGATTCGGTAAATCTGAATGTATCAATCCATCTTTTAAATAAATATTCCTGTGTGCATAAGTGGCAATTTCCGGTTCATGAGTAATAAGTATAATTGTATTTCCTTCATCATGCAGCTCGTTAAATAATTTCATTATCTCATCACCCGTTTTAGAATCCAAAGCACCTGTAGGCTCATCTGCCAATAAAATACCGGGATTAGTTATCAGAGCTCTCGCAATTGCAACCCTTTGTCTCTGTCCCCCACTCAACTCAGTAGGTTTATGGTTAACCCTGTCGGTCAGCTTAACTCTTTCCAATGCTTTTAAAGCTCTTTCCCTTCTTTCTTCTCTTGAGTGGCCGGAATAAATTAATGGAAGTTCTACATTTTGGATAGCATTCAGGCGTGGCAGTAAATTGAAGTTTTGAAAAACAAACCCGATTTCCCGGTTACGCATAGTAGAAAGAGCATCATCATCCAAAGTACTTACATCTACATTATTAAGATAATAATGCCCGGAAGTCAACGTATCCAGACAACCAAGAATATTCATCAGTGTCGACTTTCCTGAACCGGAAGGACCCATTATTGCAACATATTCATTTTTCTCTATATTTATATCGATCCCGTGTATAACAGGAATGTCAGTCTCTCCTAAGCTGTAACTTTTTCGAAGGTTCTCTATTTTTATCAACATAGTAATTCCTTTTTTTAATTATTCCTGTCTTATTGAATCTACTGGTTCTAAATTAGCTGCATTCTTTGCTGGTAAGTAACCAAAACAAATCCCTACTAATACTGAAAACGAGAATGCCAATAAAATAGAATATGGGCGAATAAAAGTGCTGACTTCTGTAAACAGCGTAACAGTTAATGAAAGAACTATCCCTGCAAATACACCTATTAATCCGCCCGTTATGCTTATAACTACTGCTTCTGTTACAAACTGACTCATTATATCTTTCTTACGAGCACCTACCGCCCTTCTTATGCCAATCTCACGAGTACGCTCCATAACGGTTGCAAGCATTATATTCATGATACCTATACCGCCCACCAACAAAGAGATGGCGGCAATAGCACCAAGTAGTATGTTATAAATTTGCCGCTCCTTCTCCTCTTGTTTTAATAGTTCAAAAGGAATAACGATACTGTAATCTTCATTATTAAAATGACGTCTTTTGAGGATTTCATCAATCACTCTGGAAGCTTCAACAAGTCTGTTCGAATTATTTATCTTTACAGTTAACTGTTGAATCTCACTGGTTAGTATGTTTTCTTGTGTGAATCTGTTTAAAAACAACGAAAGAGGTACGTAAACATCTGTATTCAGATCCCTTGCAGCCAGTTCACCTACTGTTTCTGTAAAAAGACTTTTAGACTCAAGTACTCCGACAATTTCAAGCCATTGGTCTTCTATTTTTATCATTTTGCCGATTGGGTTTTCACCTTTAAAAAAATTACCGGCAACTCCTGCACCTAACACGCAGACCTTTAATCTTTCATTGTAATGTTTTTGATTGATAAAACTTCCTTCCTGCATTGAATAATTCATCATACTATGAAAATCAGGAGTTATACCTATTACTGTAGATTTAGCTGTTTTGTCTTCATAATTAACATCTGTATTTTTTTCTGCCTGAGCGGCTATCTGTTCTATTCCGGGTACAATCTCTCTAATTGCTTCTGCATCCTGAAGTGAAAGCCCTTGAGAAAACCTTGCTCTGACATTCTCTAACTCAGTGTTAGATAACGATTTTTCTCTTACAATAATGTTACTTACACCTAAATCCTGATATTTAGCAATAGCTTCCCGCTTTGCACCTTCGCCAATCGAAAGCATTGTAATAACCGATGCAACACCAAAGATAATCCCCAGCATTGTTAAAAAAGAGCGGACTTTATGGTCGATTAAGCCCTGTATTGCTAAACGAATGTTTTCTTTATAATCCATACTAATCTGTTATAAAAACTCACAGCTAACTGTCATTCCCGGCCTTAATCTTCTGTCAGATTCAAGTATTGTAACCTCAATATCAAATATTTTTTGTCTGGAATTACGATCTTTCCTCCTGCAAAGCTTTCCGATGTATGAAACTTCGCCTTCAAAAACTACATCAGGCAAGGCATCCAATCTGACAGCTACTTTTTGATTGGGGAAAACATTCAGAAAATCAGTTTCATTTATTTGAGTAATCACTTTCATGTGATCCAAATCGGGAACATTTGCTAAATTATTTCCGGCATATATATTATCACCTACTTTAAAAATATTTCTGTTTGCATCTCTTCTGTTCACCTCTATCTGGAATACTCCGGAAATTGGTGTTCTTAATGTTAGTAAAGGGATAAGCGCTTTAGTATTTTCTATATCATTCTTTATTTGATCAACTCTTATTTCCTGAATCCTCAGATTATTCTCATTTATAGTTTTGCTTAACTCAAAAATCCTTTTTTCTTTTTCCAGATTAATGGTTGCCTGTTCAAATTCAAGCTTCTTAATTTGTTGCACCCTTTCAGTCTCGAATCGTGAAGCTTCTACTTCAATTTTTTTCAGATCATAAGAAGCCAATTCACTCTGTATTCTTGATTCGCTCTCCTGCCTTCTATTATCTTGTTCAACATACATTTTTTCAAGTGAAGCTAACTGATTTTCCAAGTCGCTTTCTCTGTCAAGTATGTATCTGTTGATATCTGAAGGATCAAATTGAGCTACCGAATCTCCCTTACTAACCACTGCCCCGTGATCTAACAGGCCTATTATTTTCATTTCCCCCCAGTGCCTTCCGTATCTTGGAATTACAAAAGCATTTGAATTGACAGCAACGAGTTCTCCTGTTTCAACTATTCTCTTTCCCTGATCGTCTTTGCCCCTGCCACCTCTGAAATCCAACGAACCGTCGCAACCGGTATAAGCAAAAATAAGTACCAGCATAATAAGGAAGCTGTTTTTAAGTCTGCTTTTCATGATTCTACTGTGTTATCTGGTTCTTCTGTACTTTCTTCTTCAAAAGGATTAATCAGTGCAATATCATCCCCTTCTTTGAGACCGTCTAATATTACTATGTAGTCTGTATTGTTAATTCCGGTCTCCACTTCAGTTTTATTGTATCCTCCTCCGCTTTTCTTATAAACAAAAGTACTCTCACCCTCCCTGTTTACAGCATCTAAAGGTATATATAAAACATCATCTATTTTATCAATAATAATTCTGCAACTCACAGTTAGACCCGGTAATAAATTCTTATTAGTTTCGCTCAATAAAATTTCGACTGGAAATACTTTTATTTTTGAAGACCTTTCTTTGTTAACAGCTAAATTGGCTATTTTACTTACATTTCCGGCATAAGTACTATCAGAAAATGCATCAGGTTTAATTTCAACATTCAACCCTTCGTTTATTTTGGAAATATCAACTTCGTTTATTTGAGTAATTGCCTTTAATGAACTTAAATTAGGTAACTTTATAATTGACAGACCTCCCCAACATTGATCACCAATCTGGAATTTATTGTCGCTGCTTCTGTTTACCTCAATAATGGCTATTCCTGATGAAGGAGAAACAACATTGAGCATCTGAAGTGTTTCGTGTGCCTCATCAAGACGCAATTGAAACTGATTAATCGAAATCTTTTTTTGTTTCACCTCCTCATTTTGAATCTTTAATCTGTTATCAATCTGCTCTTTTGCTCTTTGTAACGAAATTTCTGCCTTGTCTAAATTTAATTGTATCTCTCTCTTCATTATTTCTGATTCATGCACCGATGATTCAAACCTGATCTTAGATATTTCATGTGAAAGTCGGCTGACTTCATAAGCTGCTTTGAGGTCTTCAAGATCTGAAGCATGCTGTGCCAACATTCTGTCATATTCCTCCAGAGCTATCTCCAGACTGGATTCTGCATCTACAATACTTTTGAGTACTTCTGACGGATCAAAAACAATTAATGTGTCTCCTGCATTAACTTCTTGTCCGTCTTTAACCATTTCAGTTATTTTCAGGTTCCCGTATCGCCATGAAATACGAGGAGCAAGAATATTAGTCGACTGTATTGCTTCAATCTCTCCTTCTTCATAAAGGTCCACATAAAAAGTTCCTCTTACAGCTCGTCCTGTTGGTATCTGCTTTGTTTCTTTTTTCCCGCATGATACAAGAATAACAAAACAAGTAAAAAGAATAAAACGCATAAAGTTGTTCATATTGTATTCTGTATATGGTTTATCATAATAACATCTCTATTCAGAAAGGAGTTTTCTGCCACTGACTAACGAAGATTTAGGTTGGATAAGTGAAATTTGTTCTCCGATCTGCAAACCCTCCGAAACCACGGCATCCTTAAGAGAAGATTTCCCGGTTTTAATCTGACGCAGCTCATACTTTCTGTTTTTCTTAACATACACTGCCTGAATTGAATCTGAATTAAAAATAGATATTTGTGGCACTACAATTGTATCTCTTAAATGATCTGTTATAACCTTGCTGTTTGCAGTAAAACCTGATTCAGGTTTTATCAAAAAGCTGTCGAGTGAAGCTTCTACTTCAAAAAACTTCACTTTAGAATTTCGTGATATTGGCTGTCCAACAGGAAGTTTCTTTGTTATTCTGCCATAACCCCAATTATCCGGCATTGCATCAAAAGTGAAACTGACAGAGTCGTTCAGATTTATATACCTAAACTCAGTTTCGTTTACTTTCATGGTTACCTTCATTTCTGAATCTTCCGGAATTATTATAATAGGTATATTCTCCCAAACATCATCGCCGGGGATAAGCTTAGCTTGACTTCTTCGCGATTCGGCAATTATAGCAAGCCCGGCTTTGGGAGCTTTGATAGTTAAACTGTTTAGAACATCTTCAGCAGTCTGCAGTCGGGCATACAACCTCTGTAACTGAATCTCTAAAGTTCTTATTTCCGATTGATTTATTACTTCCAGTGACTCTAATTTTCGGTCGAGTCTGTTTTTCTCAATATATGCTCTTTCAAGCTGCAACTCGCTTATTCTTCTTTGTGTTGGTGAAGAAAATCTTGACTGCAGTGAATCTAGGTTAGAAATCTCAGTGTCAATATCGTTGTTGTCTACCTGTGCCTGAAGTAATGCGAACTGAAAGTCCAGTTCTGCCTTTTTTTTAGTCAACTCAGCTTCAACGGCTTCAATAAAAGTCTGAAGATTATCATATTCATCTTCATTATTTTCGTCTTTAATCACGCAAACAACCTCACCCTCTTCAACATAAACTCCGTCATCAATCAGAAAAGTTATAGTTCCGTTTACATTCATCGGACAAAACAGAGTGGTATAAAGAATCGGTTCTACAATACCACTTAAGACAATTGAGCTCTCAAAGTCCTTTTTCTCAATGTTATAGACGGGTATATTTTCATTTTCTTTAAAATTACATGAAGAGATATGTATTAGCAAAGTTATAAATAACAAAATTTTATCCACTTTCACTTCATTGATAATTAAATTTACAGCTCTTTTATTAAAATTAAATTATTACAAATTTAGCTTGATTATTTTAGAGAAACAAAAAAAATCAAATTCCATAGTCATTAAATCAAACAGTACAACATACAAAATAAAATTATTGTTTATATTTGTAAATGTTGGTTTTGTTTAATAAATACCTATTTTAGATAACCTGTAATTATGCTGAGGCCCAAAAGCTACGTAATCCTTATTTCATTATTTACTCTCTGTTTCAGTGCTAAAAGTGAAACATCCAATTTATTAGTTAACCTACAAACAGACTACCTCGAAAATCCTATAGGCATTGATAATCTTGAGCCCAGATTATCTTGGATAATTGAGGACAGCAAAGAAGGTACAAAACAGACAGCTTACAGATTGATTGTAGGAGTTGATCATGATAGGGTAAACAGTATAAATGGTGATACTCCGGTATCAGGCAGTTTTAGTGGAATAAGCTGGGATACGGGAGTAGTAAGTTCAGACATTCAGATGATTAGCTATTCCGGTAAAGATCTTACTCCTTTCACAAAATATTATTGGAAAGTTATAATTTGGGATTACGAAAAAGATCAAAGTGTCTCTGAAATTCAAACATTCGAGACCGGTATGATGGATATGACCAATTGGCAGGGCAACTGGATAAGCGATGGCAGAGATATTAATTATAAACCGGCACCATACTTCCGTAAAGAATTCCAGCTAGATAAAGAAATGGGAGCCGGTAAAGAAATAACATCTGCCCGTGTATATATTGCGGTTGCCGGACTTTATGAATTATTCATTAACGGAGAAAGGATCGGGAATCAACGTCTAGATCCAATATATACCCGTTTCGACAGGAGAAATCTTTATGTAACTCATGATGTTACATCACAATTGCAAAAAGGAGAAAATACTATAGGTGTAATATTAGGAAACGGATGGTATAATCATCAGTCGCTGGCAGTATGGAATTTTGAAAGAGCTCCATGGAGAAACAGACTAGCTTTCTGTATGGACTTGCGAATTACATACTCTGATGGTAGTGTTGTGACAATTCCTACAGATTTGAGCTGGAAAAAATCAGACAGTCCCATTATTTTTAACAGCATATATACAGGTGAACATTACGATGCAAGACTTGATCAGGAAGGTTGGAGTGAACCTGGTTTTAATGATTCAAAATGGCAGGGAGTTAGTCTGAAATCTGCCCCTTCTAAAAATATTACAGCACAGCAATTGAGGCCGATAAGGAATGTATTGGAAATCCAGGCTGTTGACTTCAAAAAAATAAATGACAGTACCTATTTCTACGATTTCGGACAAAATATGTCAGGTGTTACAAAAATCAAAATTGCAGGGATTGAAGGTACTGAAGTAAAAATAAAACATGGAGAACGTCTTGATGAAAACGGGCGCCTTGATTTATCTAATATAGATGTTTACTATCGCGGTGATAATGAAACAGATCCTTTTCAAACTGACATATTGATATTGAGCGGAAAAGGTGAGGATGAGTTCATGGCAAAGTTCAATTATAAAGGATTCAGATATGCCGAAGTTACTGCCAATAATCCGATTGAATTAAATAAAGAAAGTCTTACTGCCTATTTTATGCATAGCGATGTGCCGTCTAGAGGTAAAATAGAAAGCTCCAGTGAATTGATAAACAACCTGTGGCTGGCTACTAACAATGCATATTTGTCAAATCTTATGGGCTACCCGACTGATTGCCCCCAGCGTGAAAAGAACGGGTGGACAGGTGATGGCCATTTTGCAATAGAAACAGCACTTTACAACTTCGATGGTATAACAATTTATGAGAAATGGCTGGCAGATCATCGTGACGAACAGCAACCAAACGGTGTGCTCCCTGATATTATACCTACCGGAGGATGGGGATATGGCACTGCTAACGGACTAGATTGGACAAGTACTATTGCCATCATACCCTGGGAGATTTACAGGTTTTATGGCGACAGTAAACTTTTGGCTGATTGTTATGAAAACATTAAACGATATGTCGATTATGTAGATAGAATTAGTCCCGATGGCCTTACATCGTGGGGAAGGGGCGACTGGGTACCGGTTAAATCTCAGTCTAACCTTGAACTCACCTCTTCTGTATATTTCTTTGTTGATGCCAGAATATTGGCTCAGGCAGCTAAACTATTTGGAAAAGAAGTTGATTACAAGCACTACACTGTATTATCAGAAAAGATAAAAAATGCTATAAACAAAACATTCCTGAATCGTGAAACAGGTATTTATGCAAGTGGTACGCAAACAGAACTAAGTGTTCCGTTACAGTGGAAAGTTGTGCCCGAGGATTTAATACCTAAAGTTGCCGCAAATCTTGCAAAGAAAGTAGAAGAGACAGATTATCATCTTGATGTGGGTGTCCTGGGTGCAAAAGCTCTCTTAAATGCGTTGAGTGAAAATGGATATCCCGATGTAGCTTACAAAGTTGCAGTTCAGGACACCTACCCATCTTGGGGATGGTGGATTGTAAATGGAGCTACAACTCTTTTAGAAAATTGGGATCTTGATGCAGAAAGAGATATTTCTGATAATCACATGATGTTCGGTGAGATTGGCGCATGGTTCTTTAAAGGAATGGGAGGAATTTATCCCGATGCAAATCAACCGGGTTTTAAACATATTATTTTACGACCACATTTTGAGAAGGATCTGGAAAAATTTAGAGCCGAATTTAAATGTCCTTACGGCACAATAGTATCGGATTGGAAATGGGATAATGGTATTGTTAACTACAACATTGTTGTACCTCCTAACAGCAGTGCAACTTTTTATTTACCTAAAAATGCGGAAATACTTGAGTTTAACAAGGGAGAATTTGATAACATTAGACTGGATGCAGGATCGTATACTTTTAAAATAAAACTTAATATCTAGCTCAAAATAACTAAAGAAAAATGTTTACTTGGAATAGGTGATATTTTCTACAGCTAGTTATAATATAATATGGAAATCATATTGTAGAATATCTGATAATTTAATATGAATACAACAACTGAAAAACAAAGTAAACCAAAGAATGGAGTAAAAATTAATTATCTGATTTTTTTTACTCTAATCTGCATTGTATCTCTTTTTTCATTTTCTTGTTCAAGCAATCCAGAGAAACAACAAAACGTTCAGGAACGACTGAATGAAGAAACATTTAAAAATCCGGATCGGATTTACTACCCTGAAACCTGGTTTCATTTTATAGGTGGAAATGTGTCTAAAGATGGAATTACCGCAGACCTGGAAGCAATATCCGAGGCTGGATTTTCTGGAGTTCACCTGTTTCACGGACAATTTGGAGGAGAGTGGCCCGGAGTCTCGCCTCAGATTAAAGCTTTGAGTGAATCATGGGATGAACTTATCCTTTGGACTGCAGAGGAATGCAAACGATTAGGACTCAAATATTACATGCAAAACTGTCCAGGTTGGTCTTACGCGGGAGGTCCCTGGATAGAACCTGAAAACTCAATGCGACACCTTACATATTCACGTACAGATATATCAGGTGGACAGGTAGTTAGTTTACAGCTCGAACAACCTAAGAATACAACTGAGGAGTGGCATAATTATAAGGATCTGTTTACTATCGCTTTCCCCACACCTGAAGGTGATTCGGGAGAAAGATTAATACCTGCAGATGTAAGAAGCAGTCAACTTGAACCGGTAATTCGAGATTGTCTGATCGGTCAAAAAAAAGTTAAACTACCTCCTTCCACATCTGGGCCCACAATCATAGATATAAGTTTTTCAGAGAAAGTGACAATAAGAACAGTTGAATTTCCTCCCATCGAATCTTTTTCACACAATTGGTGCTATTCACCGGGTGTTACTGTATCTGTTTATGCAATAACATCAGATAAAAAAGAGGAGATTGCCCATATAAAAATGCCTCCTAGCAGCTGGCAGGATGACCAACCTGTAACTATTGCATGTAAAGAGGTGAAATCCGACCGATACAGAATTGAGATTAATAATCTCCATGATATGGAACTCTCTTATATTAACTTTTACACTGCAGCCAGACAGCAGAACTGGGAATCCGAAGCCGCATGGACTTTACGCAGAATTATGAGAGAGGATTTTCCTGAACAGACAGAAAAGTCATGGGTAGATCCATCTAAGATTATAAACATTACAGATCTTATGGATTCTTTGGGATTACTGACATGGAATGTTCCCGAAGGTAACTGGACTTTGTTGAGAATAGGACATGTGAATACAGGCCAGAGAAACGGGCCTGCCCCACCAGAAGCAACCGGTTGGGAGGCTACTAAGCTTAATGTCTCCGGGATAAGGGCAAATTTTAATGGGTATATTGGCAGATTGATAAACGATGAGGGTGTACTTAAAGATGGTTTACTGAATGGAATACTGCTCGACAGCTGGGAGTGTAAAACTCAAACCTGGACAAGCGGACTTGATACGATATTCTCGGATAAATGGGATTACTCACTCTTCAGTATGTTCCCTGCACTTTTTGGGTATGTAGTAGGCGATCCGGAAAATACATCATTGTTCCTGCGTGATTGGCGCGTAACACTTAATGATCTGCTCGTGGAAAATTTCTTTGGTGAAATGAATCGTTTAGCCAAAAAAAACGATTTAAGACTCTCGTTTGAAACAGCCTCAGGTGATATTTTCCCCGGTGATATATTGGAATACTATAAATACGCGGATATTCCTATGTGTGAGTACTGGCACCCCAGGAGCGAATCTTATATCGGCAGTTTCGAATTTAAGCCGGTAAAACCGGCTGTTTCTGCAGCTCACATGTATGGAAAGAAGAGGGTAGCTGCAGAAGCATTTACTTCATTCGATTTAACATGGAATGAGCATCCAAGATATTTAAAAGATATTGCCGATATTCATTTCGCTGAGGGAGTAACCCATCCTGTATTACATACTTATACACATAATCCCAGAACCGATTTTCTCCCTCCTGGCACCTCATTTGGCTCAAAGATAGGAACTCCTTTTTTACGTTTACAAACCTGGTGGCAGCATATGCCATTATTCACCGATTATCTTTCCAGGTGTACCTATATGCTTGAGTCAGGCCACCCGGTCTCTGATGTTCTGATGTATCTTGGTGATGAACAAAATCACAAACCGGATCAATCACTCGATTTCCCTGAAGGATACAGATATGATTATTGTAACCCGGACGTATTGTTAAACAGGTTATCTTTAAAAAATGGCCGATTGGTAACACCCGAAGGCATATCATACCGATTGCTCTGGCTGAATGACTGTAAACGGATGTTACCCGAAACTCTGGAAAAAATTCTCTCTTTTGTTAAGGATGGAGCAATTATTGCAGGTGAACCACCTCTGAATATTGCAACTCTGAGTGGTGGAGAACCATCAAAGGCACGTTTTCAGAAATTAGTGGAAGAATTATGGGGAGATGGCACACATAAAGTAAGAAATGTGGGTAAAGGAAAAGTATATATTGATGATATTGAGACCGTTCTTATTTCTGAAAACATCGTCCCTGATGTACGAGTTGATTCAAAAAATATACGCTGGTATCATCGTCAGACAAGTAATGCTGATATCTATTTTATATCTCTGCCTCCTGAAGATGGCTTTCAGGGAGATATTACATTCCGTAACAATAAAAAATTTGTTGAGATATGGGATCCTATAACAGGAAATATCAGAGTGGCAGAACCAGTAAATATGTCCGGTGAAATTACAACACTTTCCATGAATATTCCTGCAGGAGCCTCATTTTTCGTGATATTCAGAAATAAAAGCTCTGATAAAAAGGATATCGAATATAACTATACCGAAAAAACAGAGGTAACACAACCATGGAATATAAGTTTCCCAAAAGATTGGGGAATTGACACTTTATCCATTCAAATGGATGAATTGAAAGCATGGAAGGATATCTCTCTTTCTAATGAAGGCAAATCATATTCAGGAACCGCACATTATTCAAACAGCTTTAACTTGAATGAATTCCAACACGACAAGAGCTACCTGTTGGATCTTGGCAGAGTAGAAATGATTGCAAAGGTCTATATTAATGGTAAATATGTGGATACAAAATGGTGTTATCCTTATCAAATGGAAATAAGCAGATATCTAAAAGAGGGGAATAATCTTTTAGAGGTGGATGTAACAAGCACTTGGTTTAACCGGCTTACCTATGATGCAGGATTACCCGAAAACGAAAGAAAAACATGGACAATCAGCGGACCTGAATCCGGCTCAACATTAATAGAATATGGATTATTAGGACCTGTAAATATTTTTTCAGGCTCAGAAAAGTATTAAAAAACGAGTGGAACAAATATAACGTTCCATTGGAAATTAGGAAATGGTAATTATATTGTTGAATTCTTATTTTAAGAATGAATTTTCACTGTAAAAAACAAATAGTATGAAAACATCTAATAGAATCACTTACACACTCATTTTCATAACCATACTGGTATTTTCATTTCATACAGCTAATGCTCAGGACAAATTATCCGGATCATTTGATGTTGAACTGAACGGTTATGCAGGAGACAAATTGAAAGCTTCATATAATAATCGTATCCTTGCGCAGGATGCAGACAGATTAATTACACCTTTCACGGCAAGAGATGAACACAGTTGCTGGCAGAGTGAGTTTTGGGGAAAATGGATCACATCTGCGGTACTGGCATATAAATTTAACCCCACAACGGAATTGGCTGAGAAATTAAAATCGGCTGCTTATGGATTAATGGATACTCAAACAGAAGATGGTTACATAGGCAATTATGCACCTGAAAGCAGATTGAAAGCGTGGGATATATGGGGAAGAAAATATTGCATGCTTGGGTTAATAGCCTATTACGATATTACACAGGATGAAAAGGCTCTGAAATCAGCAGCAAAAGAGGTTGATTTCCTTATGAAGGAGCTTAAAGATAAAAACGCCAAAATTGTATTGATGGGTAATCACAGGGGTATGGCCGCATCGTCTGTATTGGAGCCGGTTTGTCAACTATATACACGCACTGGTAATAAAAAGTATCTGGATCTTGCAGAAGAGATAGTAAGACAATGGGAAACACCAGAAGGACCTCAATTGATTTCAAAAGCTGATATTCCTGTATCTGAACGCTTTCCAAAACCAGCAAAAAACTGGTATGGGTGGGATCAGGGACAAAAAGCGTATGAAATGATGTCATGCTACGAAGGATTACTTGAACTGTACAGGATAACCGGAAAAGAAGAATACAAAGAAGCTGTTGAAAAAACATGGCAAAGTATTATCGATAGTGAGATAAATATTGCAGGTTCCGGTTCAGCAATGGAGGCCTGGTTTTCAGGTAAAGAAAAACAAACCATGCCAATAGCCCATTATCAGGAGACTTGTGTAACTGTAACATGGATAAAATTCAATCAGCAATTGTTACGTCTGACAGGAGAGGCTAAATATGCTGATGCAATTGAAAGGACTTTTTATAATGCACTTTTAGGTGCAATGCGCCCGGACGGTTCTGATTGGGCAAAATATACTCCTTTGTCAGGGCAGCGACTTGAAGGTTCTGAGCAATGTGGGATGGGACTTAATTGTTGTAATGCCAGTGGTCCAAGAGGTCTGTTTACAATTCCGCAGACAGCTGTTATGCAATCAGATAAAGGAGCCTACATAAATTACTATATAGATGGTACTTACCACTTTAAAAGTCCGGGGAATCAGACGATTGTTATTGAACAGAAAACCGACTATCCTGTTTCCGGTAAGATTGATCTGAACATTAAAGCAGGAAGTAATGATAATATGGAGATTGCTATAAGAATACCTTCATGGAGTTCAAATTACAAAGTCCTTGTAAATGACGTCCTTGAATATGAAACCGGTGATAGTTCTCCCGGAAGTTATCTTAAATTGAAACGTGAATGGAAAAACAACGACAAAATTTCTATTGAATTCGAGATGAGTGGAAAATTACACCGATTTGGTGAGTCTCCGGAATTTATAGCTGTTACCCGTGGTCCCATTGTTCTTTCAAGAGATGAAAGAATAGGTAATCCGTCGCTTGAGGCTATACTAACACCAGTAATTAACGAGAAGGGTTATATAGATTTGACTATAGAAGAATCGACAAATCCAGAACTTCATATGATTTTTTCTGCTCATTTTATACCGGAATCATATACAGAACAGGGATCACAGCCCATAAAAGTAAATCTATGTGATTATGCATCTGCCGGCAACAGTACAGATAGTTTCCCATTTTTCAAAGTCTGGCTGCCTCAACTATATAACCCAAGAAACTGAAATTTAAATGAAAACAAAGAAAACACTTACTTATCTTACATTAACTCTACTTACACTACTTTTTACAACTTCTTGCTCAATTAGCTCAAAAGGTAGCGTGACTCCTGTTAACTTAACTTTAGAGTATCTCACAAACCCATCTGGTCTGGATATAGAAATGCCTCGATTAAGCTGGACTTTAGAAGCTACAAAAGAGTCTGAATTTGGACAGAAGCAAACAGCTTATCGTATTCTTGTCGGTAGTTCAGAAAGGATATTAAAAGGCGACAAAGGTGATATATGGGACACCGGCTGGGTTGAGTCTGACAACATGCAACTAATTGATTTTAACGGCACACCATTGGAATCTGACAGGACTTATTACTGGAAAGTAGCAGTAAAGGATGAAAAAGGGAATAAATCTAAATTCAGTGAAATCTCAACATGGAGTACAGGTCTGTTTTCACAAGATGATTGGTCTGCAAAATGGATAGGCACAGGTGAATCATACAATCCTGCCGAAGGTCCAAATAAAATGCAGGACCCTTGGTTCAGAAAAAGCTTTAATCTCAAGGAAAAACCAACAAAGGCAACGCTTTTTGTTGCATCAGTAGGCTATCATGAAGTATATGTTAATGGTCAGAGAATAGGTGACCATGTTCTTGCACCTGCGGTTACTGATCACACAAAACGTGCACGTTATATAGCTTATGATATTGCAGCTGATCTCAATTCAGGTGAAAACGTTATTGCACTCTGGCTGGGTACATCATGGTCAATCTACGCACCATATAAAACGGATGATAAACCTCGTGCTCCCATAGTAATTGCTCAGGCAGACATCTACAATAAGAAGGGTGAAATAACAGAGCGTATAATTACAGATGAAAGCTGGAAAACTCATCCAAGCCCTAACAGATTAATTGGTAACTGGGGTTTTGGTGTTGGTGGTTATGGAGGAGAAATTTGGAATGCGAATAATGAAATAGCAGACTGGAATTTAGCTCAATTCGATGATAATGAGTGGGAAAATTCAACTGTTTTGAATCCTTCACTAACACTATCCGCACAGCAGGTTGAACCAAACAGATTAATTGATGAGATTCACCCCGTTAATATTGAACACAGACCTGATGGATCATACCGTGTGGATATGGGCGTTAATTTTGCAGGATGGATTAATATTCATGTTAAGAGTAATCCCGGTGATACAATCAATTTCCAATTCTCTGAAAGAGAGCAGGATGATATGACATTCGCTTTGCAAAGTGCTTATGTAACGGATGAATCAGGTGAAGGCGTTTTCCAAAATCTCTTTAATTATATGTCAGGCAGATGGATCACAATCAAAGGTTTAACTTCTGCTCCCGTAAAAGAAGACATAAAAGGTTGGATGGTTCGTACTGATTTTGCCGATGCAACTTATTTTGAGTGTTCTGATTCACTTCAGAATTGGATTTATAATACTGTCAACTGGACTTTCGAGAATCTCTCTTTAGGTGGATATATTGTCGACTGCCCTCAACGTGAAAGGTTTGGCTATGGTGGCGATGCACATGCAACATCAGAAACGGGACTTCTTAATTATAAGCTGGGCGCATTCTATACCAAATGGCTTGAGGACTGGCGTGATGTGCAGGGAACAGAGCCAATGGTGGGTAATATGAATAATCCTGAGTGGGCTCGTAAACAGGAAGGAAGTGGCAGAATATTAGGAGGTGGAGTTTTGCCTCAGACAGCGCCCACATATCACGGAGGCGGTGGTCCTGCCTGGGGTGGAATAGTTGTCACACTCCCCTGGATAATGTATCAATATCATGGCGACAGAAGGATATTGGAGGATAATTTTGAAATGATTAAAGGATGGCTTTCATTTCTGAACACTCATGTAGAAAACGATATGCTTAAAAGGTATGGCGGCAGATGGGACTTTCTGGGAGATTGGCTGTGGCCGAGTGCAACTTCTCAAGGAATGAATAATTATTCAGATGAAAATCTCTTTTTCAATAATTGCTACTGGGTATATAATCTTAAAACAGCGGCAAATATTGCAAATATAATAGGTAAAGAGACTGAAGCTCAACTATGGACTGATCAAGCAAAAAGGGCAAGCGAAAACATTCATGAAAAATATTATAATGCTGAAGCTAAAAACTATTCTGATCTATCGATGAGAAGTTTAGCTGCAGCTCTTTATGGTGATATTATGCCTGCTGAACTACGATCTGAAGTAATGGCGAGTCTCGAAAATGAAATTATTAACAATCAAGACGGTCATATTGATGTTGGGATAACGGGAGGAGCAATGTTGTTCAAGGTGCTGCGTGAAGAGGGTCGTGACGATCTGATTTACTCCATGACATCGCAAACCACCTACCCCAGCTGGGGACTCATGAAAGAGAGTGGTGCAACTACTATTTGGGAAATGTGGGAAAAAGATCTTCCCGGGCATTCTCTGTTACATAGTTCTTATTTATACCCCGGCGCCTGGTATATAGATGGGGTTGCAGGAATAAAACAGGATAATGAAACTCTCGGATACAGGAAATTTATTGTTAAGGTACCAAAACTCACTGCGAATCAACTGTCGTGGGCTAAAGCTGATTTTGATTCTCCTGCGGGACTTATTAAAACATATTGGAGACGTGATGGAGTAAAACTTCAACTTTCTGTTACGGTACCACCTAATTGCAGTGCTACAATATGGTTTCCGGAAGAAAGCAGTGAAAAAATAACGGAGAATTCAGGATTTGCAAAGCATGTAGGCAATAACGACGGATATCAATTATACGAAGTTCCTGCCGGCAATTACAATTTTTCGAATTAATCAATTAGTCACACACAAAATATTATAATCTAATCACATACAATTGAATCATAAAATTATAACATGATGAAAAATAAAAACAAATTTACAGCTATTCTGATTACGTTGATAGTTGGATTAACGGGCTTAAACGGATGTGTAAGTGATTCTGCTAAACTTGTTTCATTAAAAGTTGAAATGCAGGAGAATCCGGTAGGAATAGGAACTGCAACACCTCGGTTTTCATGGCAGTTAACCTCCGCGAGGCCTGATCTTCAACAACAATCTTATCACATTCAGGCAGCTCGATCAGTTCAGGATTTAACCAAAGAGCAAAACCTGATTTGGGATTCAGGGATTGTAGACAGCGACAATTCAATATTAATACCATATCAAGGAGAGAAACTAAACTCCGGTGAGAAATATTACTGGCGCTTAAAAGTAGTTACCAACCAGGGTGAGATTGGCTGGAGTGAAGTAAACAACTGGTCAATGGCATTATTAAACGAGTCAGATTGGAAAGCAAACTGGATAGGTGAAAACAGTATGTCAAATGAGGGCGAAACAGATAAGTCCGATACCCGGCTTGCTGCACGATATCTCCGGAAACCTTTTGATGTTAAGGATGATATCGAACGGGCTGTTCTCTATATTTCAGGTCAGGGAGTGTATGAAGCATACATAAACGGAGAAAAGATTTCTGGTGACGTATTGGCTCCAACGGTTTCATGGTATCCCGACAGAGTATATTACAATGTATATGACGTAACCTCGCTCATTTCTGACAACACAAACTTACTAGGAGTAATCTTGGGGAATGGCAGATACTTTGGGATGAGAGAATCATGGAGTCAGATGTTTGGACTTCCACGTCTTTTAGCTCAACTTGAAATTGAATATAGTGATGGCTCTACAGATTTGATAATTACTGATGACTCATGGAAAGTTACTTCCAGGGGACCAATAATTGCCAATAATGAGTTTGATGGAGAAGAATATGATGCACGTCTGGAATTCAGCGACTGGAACCTTGCAGACTTTAATGATTCTGACTGGAAAAGTGCTGATATAATGGATGCTCCGGGTGGTGTAATCACTGCACAACCAAATCCAAATATTCAGATACAGGAAGAATTGACTCCAATAAAGGTGACTGAAATCACTGACGGAAAATACATTCTTGATATGGGTCAGAATATGGTAGGCTGGCTAAAAGTTAATAACCTGAAAGGTAAGAAAGATCAGCCAATCTCGTTCAGATTCGCTGAAACACTCAAAGAAGACGGCACTCTGTATGTCGATAACCTTAGAACTGCAAAAGCACACGATATTTACACCCCTGCTGCAGATGGCAATTTCAGCTGGGAACCAAAATTTGTGTTCCATGGTTTTCGTTTCGTAGAGATCTCAGGATTGGACTATCAGCCTCAATTATCTGATTTCACAGGGAAAGTCGTATATGACAAAATGGAAACCACCGGAAGGTTCGAGACTAACAACGAAACGATCAATCAGGTATTTAAGAATGCATTTTGGGGTATCAGGGGAAATTATAGGGGAATGCCAACCGACTGCCCGCAACGTGATGAGCGTGTAGGATGGCTTGGCGACCGCACTACCGGCAGCTTCGGTGAAGCTTTTATCTTCGACAATGCCCTTCTGTATAGTAAGTGGTTGCAGGATATCGAAGATTCACAGAGTCCCGAAGGCAGTATATCGGTTGTCTCTCCTAAATACTGGACACTCTATCATGACGATGTTACATGGCCGGCAGCATATTTTTATAGTGCAAAGATGCTATGGCAGCAGTATGGTGATACAGAACCCATTTTCAAACACTACAACTCAATGAAGCGTTACCTGGAAAGAATTCAGGAGGTTTCAATGCAGGATTATATTATCACAAAAGATGCTTATGGTGACTGGTGCATGCCTCCCGAATCACAGGAACTCATTCACTCACAAGACCCGTCACGCAGAACTGCAGGACCTGTTCTTAGTACTACTGTCTATTACAGCCTTCTAAATCTGATGAGTGAGTTCGCAGAGTTAACAGGCAACAGTCAGGATATCCCCGCTTACAAAGAGTTGGCAACACAGATCAGAAATGCATATAATAATATGTATTTTAACCCTGATTCAGCAATGTATGACAATAATACTGTTACTGCCAACATGCTTTCATTACGTCTGGGACTTGTTCCTGAAGGAAAAGAAGTAGATGTCTTCAACAATATTATTGAAAAAACTGAAGTCGATTTCAATGGACACGTTAGCACAGGTGTACTCGGCATACAACATCTTATGCGCGGATT
>DHCC01000047.1:27671-29950 GCA_002398875.1 Bacteroidales bacterium UBA4912
ACAACAATCTGGGAACTTTGGAATGGCAATACCGCCAATCCTGCTATGAACTCAGGCAACCACGTGATGTTGTTGGGTGATTTGATAATATGGTATTATGAAGATCTTGCCGGAATTAAAAACCATCCCGAAAGTATAGCATTCAAAAAGCTGCTGATGGAACCAAAATTCCCCGAAGGGCTTACTCATGTTGACGCATCATACAATTCTGTTCATGGTGAAATCCTTAGCGAATGGAGTATAGAGAATGGGAAATTCGACTGGAATATAACAATTCCTGGCAACACCTCAGCAATTGTGAGGCTGCCAAAAGAACTGAACATCATTACCCCTGAAGGTGAAGGTGTAAGAAAAGTAACAGACAGCGATCAGGGTGTTGAAATTGAATTAGGATCAGGTTCCTATCAAATAACAGGGAACATTTAAAATAAACGAACTCGGAAACGTATCACTCTTCGTCTGTAACACAACCATTTGAGGCATCTTTTACCAGTTTGGCAAACTTGTAGAGGATGCCTCTTTTTACTTTAAGTTCAGGCTGCACCCAGGCAGCACGGCGACGGGCTATCTCCTCTTCTGCCACTTTAAGTGTGATTCTGTTATGAATTACATCAATCTCAATAATATCATCATCTTCAACCAAACCAATCAGTCCACCCTCAAAAGATTCCGGTGTGATGTGTCCAACAACAAAACCATGAGTACCTCCGCTAAAGCGACCATCAGTAATCAATGCAACTGAATTTCCGAGTCCCGCCCCTATGATAGCAGAAGTTGGCTTCAACATCTCGGGCATACCGGGTGCACCTTTTGGTCCTTCATTTTTTATCACTACCACATCCCCTGCTCTCACTCTACCGTTAGAAATACCCGCAATCAGGTCTTTCTCACCATCAAATACACGGGCAGGACCCTCAAAGCGCTCACCCTCCTTACCGCTTATTTTAGCAACACTACCCTTCTCTGCCAGGTTACCGTACAAAATCTGCAAATGACCTTGTGGCTTCAAAGGCTTTTCAAGAGGATGGATAATATCCTGTTTTTCAAAATCTATATCAGGCACATAATCCAAGTTTTCCGCAATAGTTTTCCCCGTAACTGTAATGCATTCACCATGAAGCATACCTTTCTTCAACAAATACTTCATAACAAGAGGCACTCCTCCAATCTTATGCAGATCCTCCATAAGATATTTACCACTTGGTTTGAAATCAGCAATCACCGAAACTTTATCGCTAAACTTTTGAAAGTCGTCAATAGTCAACTCCACATCCACGCTCCTTGCCATGGCAAGCAGATGAAGTACAGCATTAGTGCTCCCTCCCAGAGCGATGATAATAGTAATTGCATTTTCAAAAGCCTTGCGTGTCATGATATCCCGAGGCTTGATATCCTTTTCTAGCAACAAGCGTATATATTCACCGGCATCATGGCACTCCTGTCTCTTCTCTTTGCTGATTGCAGGATTACTGCTGCTATATGGCAGACTCATACCCATAGCTTCAATAGCTGCTGCCATTGTGTTAGCAGTATACATACCGCCACAGGCACCCGGACCGGGGCAACTTCTCTTCACTATCTCCTTAAAATCCTTCTCATCAAGCTTTCCTGCAATCTTTTGTCCCAATGCTTCAAAAGCCGATACAATATTCAGATCTTCTCCCTTATAATGCCCGGGCGCTATCGTACCTCCGTAAACCATTATTGCAGGACGGTTCAACCGCCCCATTGCTATGAGTGATCCGGGCATATTTTTGTCACATCCCGGCACAGCAATAAGAGCATCGTAATATTGCGCTCCACAAACTGTTTCAATAGAGTCGGCAATTACCTCCCTACTAACCAGGGAGTAACGCATACCATCCGTGCCGTTGCTCATACCATCACTTACTCCAATGGTATTAAAAATAAAGCCGGCAAGCTGTTGTTTCCATACACCCTTCTTGATTTCTAAAGCCAGACTATTCAGGTGCATATTACAAGGATTCCCTTCATAGCCCATACTGACTATTCCCACCTGTGCTTTTGCTAAATCTCCTTCTGATAAACCAAGGGCATACAACTGCGCCTGAGCTGCAGGCTGTGTAGGGTCCTGTGTGATTGTTTTAGAATATTTATTTAGATCTTTCATACGGTTGCAACATTAATATTAATATGTTTTTAATCTAAACATATCCAAAGACGTTTTGTTGCAAATCAGTTCATTCTCATTTAAACTCTTTCCACATCAGCAGTGCACGTGCAATTGCATTTTCAACAATAGGTTGCATCACGGCATA
>DHCC01000047.1:30186-36971 GCA_002398875.1 Bacteroidales bacterium UBA4912
TCATCCGCCATAGCAGAAAAGAAGTCGCAATAAACCACACCCTTTTTTGAAGCATATTCTTTAATCCTCTTGTTTAGCTCAACAATCTTAGGGGCGGGTTCCAAACCTTTGCGCCACGGGAAATTATAAGCCGGAAGCACAGAGCACAAAACAACCTGTATCCCATGTGCATGAGCAAGCTCTGTCATAGAGTGAAGGTTATCCTCTATCATCTCAAGAGAAGATGGACCCGTATTTCCTGCAATATCATTAACACCTGCTAAAATCACTACAACCTTAGGCCATAGATCAATTACGTCCTGACGGAAACGCAGCAGCATCTGTGGAGTTGTCTGCCCGCTTATCCCTCTGTTAATATATTGTTTCTCTTCTGCGAAGAACTCAGGCACCTGATTAATCCATCCTTGTGTTATCGAGTTACCCATAAATACAACTCTGTCGTCACAAGCACGCACAGGCGCAAGCTTTTCATTTGCTTCTCTGAAATAGTTAAGATTAGCCCAATCCTGAGCTTCAGAAAATAATAAACTGCATGTAATACACAGCATTGTTAACATAAGTTTTTTCATACTACAGATAATTTAAAATTTTAATGTCAAAAATAGTTATTTTAATTAAGAAAAAGAGCTGATTCGTCGATATTAAATGAGGGTATGTCGATTTAATAACCTAAAAAAACTAAAATCACATATTATCAGCACCCCTTATTTGTTGTATAATTGTACCTTTAGTTTCTTTGCTTTTAATTATGAATAAAAGAACCAGAATAATTGTTTTTACATCCATTGCAGTAATTATACTGGGAATGGCATTTTTCCCAACCATCAAAAGATTGTTTGCATCTGACAATCAAAACGGAGATCCCGGAAATCAGCCCTCGCAGGGCGGTGGTCCCGGTGCTGCAAGATCAGAGCTTGTAGTCACTGCCACGGTACTGAAGCCACAAACACTCAACAATATGTTTCGTATCAGAGGAGTATTGTTGCCTGATGAAGAAGTAGATCTTACATTTGAATCTTCCGGAAAAATTACAGATATATATTTTGAAGAGGGAACCTATGTTCAGGAAGGAACCTTGCTGGCAAAGGTTAACGATGCACCGTTACAGGCTGAGCTCAAGAAACTGGAGGCACAACTGCCTCTGGCAGAAGACAGACTATACCGTCAGCAAACTCTTTTAGATAAAGATGCTATCAGTCAGGAAACCTACCAGTCTGTAGCAACACAGCTCGAAACACTAAAGGCGGAAATTGAACTTGTCAAAGCAAGGATCAAACAAACGGAGCTGCGTGCACCATTCAGCGGCCTGCTCGGTCTCAGGCAAGTGAGTGAGGGTGCTTATGCATCACCTAATGTTGTTGTCTCTAATCTCACCAAAATCTCACCCCTGAAAATTGAATTTTCTCTTACAGAGAATTTTGTAAATCTCATAAGACCCGGAAGTGAAGTTGCTTTTATGGTAGATAACAGTCTGGATGTCCGCAACGCCACCGTTTACGCAGTTGAATCACGCCTGGATGTCAGCACTCTTAGCTTGTTTGCCCGTGCAAGATATGACAACAGCGACGGAAAAATAAAACCGGGACAATCTGCAAGTGTACAAATCAAGCTTGATGAGATAAACGACGCAATAGTGATACCCAGTATTTCAAGTGTTAAAGAGATGGGACGTGATATTGCTTATGTATATAAAAATGGAGCTGCTCAGGAAGTTGAAATTATTACAGGAATGCGAACAGCCGCCTCAGTAGAGGTAGTAAGCGGTCTTTCAGTTGGTGACACACTTCTCACAACCGGAGTTATGCAGTTAAGGACCGGAATGCCGGTCAGAATTGATCAATTCGTTGAAAACAACGCAAATTAAGACATGAATTTATCCGAATTAAGTATAAAACGACCGGTTCTTGCAACCGTTATGGTGCTTATTATTATCATCTTTGGCATCATAGGTTATACAAGCCTGCCCGTTCGTGAATATCCCAACGTGGATAACCCTGTTATCACTGTTCATGTTTCTTACCCCGGTGCCAATGCCGAGGTTATAGAAAATCAGATTACAGAACCACTGGAGCAGAATATAAACGGAATTCCGGGTATCAGGTCACTGGTCAGCCGCAGTAGCCAGGGCAGTTCACGTATCACTGTTGAGTTTGAACTAAGTGTAGATATGGAGACTGCCGCTAATGATGTAAGGGATAAGGTTTCTATCGCTCAAAGATATCTGCCCCGCGATGCCGACCCTCCAACAGTATCTAAGGCTGATGCCGACTCCGACCCGATCATGCAGATTACCGTTCAGAGTCCCACACGCTCACTCCTCGAGCTTTCTGAGATTGCTGATCTTACTGTAAAGGAGAGGTTGCAAACAATTTCCAATGTCAGTGCAGTTGAGATTTGGGGTGAGTACAGATATGCCATGCGACTATGGCTTGATCCAATCAGAATGGCTTCTTATAACATCACCCCTATGGATGTAAAAAGTGCTCTCGATAGGGAAAATATCGAACTGCCTGCAGGCAGTATTGAGGGAGATCATATCGAGCAGTCGATCCGCACCATGGGACTAATGGAGACACCCGAGGATTTTAATAATCTTATCCTGATTGAGGATGATTTCAGAATTGTAAGGTTTCGCGATGTAGGTTATGCCGAGCTGGATGCAGCTAACCGGCAGAACATTCTCCGCAGAAACGGAGTGCCGATGGTAAGTGCGGTAATTATACCTCAACCCGGTGCCAATCATATAAGTATAGCCGATGAAGTAAGAGTACGATTAGATCAAATGCAGAAGGACCTCCCCGAGGATGTTAAGCTTGATGTTGCATTTGATAACACAAAATTTATCAGGGCATCAATCAGTGAAGTACAGACAACCGTAATTATCGCTTTCCTGCTGGTTGTATTCATCATTTTTGTGTTCCTGCGAAACTGGAGGGTGACACTTATACCCGCCCTGGTTATTCCAATTTCACTTATAGGTATTTTCTTTGTGATGTATCTTGCCGGATTTTCTATCAATGTTTTGTCTATGCTGGCAATTGTTCTGGCAGTGGGACTTGTTGTTGATGATGCTATTGTGGTAACAGAGAACATCTTCAAGAAGGTAGAAAGCGGGATGAACCCGGAAGAAGCATCTATAGAAGGATCCAAAGAGATTTTCTTTGCAGTAATCTCTACAACAATTACACTTGTTGCAATATTCTTCCCGATAGTATTCCTGGAAGGTATGACGGGCAGACTCTTCAGGGAATTCAGTATCGTAATTTCAGGTGCAGTTATAATATCATCCTTTGTAGCACTCTCGTTTGTTCCGATGCTATCATCCAAGATGCTTAAGAAGGGTAGGAAAAAGAGTAGATTTTACAATAAGACCGAAGTGTTCTTTGACGGTATGAACAGATTCTACCATAAAACCCTCACCTCTTTTATTAGCAGGAAATGGCTTGCATTCCCGACTATTGCACTTGCAGGGATACTTATTGCCGTTTTATGGAACACAATTCCCGAAGAGATGGCACCGCTTGAAGACCGCTCGCAGATTATCGTTAGGAGTTCGGCACCCGAAGGTGCAACTTTTGAGTTTATAAGGGATTATACCGACAGGATATCGGCAATTGCAGATTCAGTGGCACCCGAAAAAGAATCGAATATAACTATGACTCGCGGAGGATTTGGTATGGTACGCCTTGTATTGTCGGATATGGATGAGCGGGAGAGAAGTCAGATGGAAATTGCTGATGCTCTAACAGAGGCAGTGAGAAACGAAAATGCAGCACGTGCATTCGTACAGCAGCAGTCAACCTTTGGCGGAAGGCGCTCAGGAATGCCTATCCAGTATGTACTTCAGGCTCCTAATATTGAGAAGCTTGAAGAGTTTATCCCCCCATTTCTCGAAAGGATGAATGCCAGTCCCTATTTCCGTATGTCGGATGTAGATCTGAAATTCACCAAACCGGAAACAAGGATTATTATCGATAGGGATAAAGCTGCAATGCTTGGCGTTAGTACGCGTGATATCGGTCAGACCTTACAATATGCACTCAGCGGACAGCGTATGGGTTACTTCTATATGAATGGCAAGCAGTACCAGATACTGGGTGAGATTAACCGACAACAACGAAACACGCCGGTTGACCTGCGAACCATCTATATAAAAAACAATGTGGGACAGATGATTCAGATGGATAATCTGGTAAAACTGGAAGAGTCTGTTGCACCTCCTCAACTTTTCAGGTATAACAGGTTCAATTCTGCAACTATAACGGCAGGACTGGCTCCGGGATATGCTCTGGGTGAGGGACTTGAAGAGATGGACCGCATAGCGGCGGATGTATTAGACGACTCGTTCAGAACAGCACTTGAAGGTGAATCAAGAAACTTCAGGGAGAGTTCATCAAGTCTGCTATTCGCTTTCGGTCTTGCTATATTATTGATCTTCCTTGTTATGGCAGCTCAGTTCGAAAGCTTCAAGGATCCTTTCGTAATTATGTTTACCGTTCCACTGGCACTGTTTGGTGCCCTGTTGTTTATGTGGATATTTGGAATAACGCTGAATATTTACAGTCAGATTGGTATAATTATGCTTGTGGGACTTGTAGCTAAAAACGGTATTCTGATTGTTGAATTTGCAAATCAGCGCCAGAATGCGGGATTAAATAAACACCAGGCAATAATTGAAGCATCAGTTCAACGATTAAGACCTATACTTATGACAAGTATTTCAACTATTCTGGGACTTCTACCTCTGGCTCTTGCCACAGGTGAAGGTGCAAACGGTCGTATTGCAATGGGTACCGCTGTTATTGGCGGATTATTAATCTCAACGCTTCTGACACTGTTTCTGATTCCGGCGATGTATATTTACCTGTCAACTGACAGAAAATCTGCCGAGGAAAAGAAGAACGGTAAAAATTTACTTGCAACAGAGAACGAACAGACTGAACTCAATTAAGATTTAGATTAAGATTTAGAAAGATTATCATGATAATTTTTACTCAAGAAAAGAGACGCTTCTTTTTTTTACTACTGTTTACAACACTTGCCCTGACGGTGCATCCTCAGTCACAGGAACGACCAAAAATAGAGAATGTTCTTGACCTTCGGGAATGCCTCAGGATTGGTCTTGAAAACAATTTCGACCTTCAGATAGCACGCAACGAGGAGATGATTTCAGATAACAATGTCACTCTCGGAAATGCCGGATATCTCCCCCAAGTGAGTCTCAATTCAGGCTACAATCTGCGAAGCAACAATTCAGATCAGTTCCCCGCAGGTGATACGGAAGTTGTAGAAAATCGCAACTCCAACACCCAAACACTTGATGCGGGTCTGAATCTCAACTGGTCGATTTTTGAAGGCTTCAAAGTTCAAACAAACTATCAGCGTCTTAAAGAGCTTCAGTCGGTTGGCGAACTATACACCCTCCTGGAGATGGAAAACCTTATTGCCGGACTGACAGCCGAATATTACAACTACGTGCAGCAACAAATCAGACTCGGCAACCTTCAGTATGCCGTATCACTCTCTAAAGAGCGCCTGCGTATTGTAGAAGCCCGCTATCAGGTGGGATCACTTTCAAGACTCGACCTGCAGCAGGCAAGGGTGGATTTTAATGCCGACAGCTCACAATTGATTCAACAATACGAAATCCTCAACCGTTCGCGAATCAAGCTTAACGAACTGATGGGTGCGGATGTGGAAAGTCAGTTTATGGCTCAGGACACCACTATTATGTTAAACCCGTCTCTTGCAAAAGATGAACTTTTTGACATGACAATGGCGCAAAACACGTTTCTGCAGTTAAGTGAAAGCAATCTCACTCTCAGTGAGCTGGAACTAAAGAACCTGCAAAGCAGAAACTACCCCTACCTCCGTCTTAATACGGGATATGGATTCACTCATTATAATTATAATACCGGCAATCTCGACCGGCAGCGCAGCTGGGGTCCCAATGTGGGAGTCACTCTGGGATATACTCTATTTGACGGATTCAACCGCAAAAGAGAACAAAAAAACCAACAGATCACAATCCGAAACAGGGAGCTGGAAGTTGAAAGAGACAAGCTTGTTATAGAGAGTGATTTTGCCAATATGTGGATGGCCTACCAAAATAATATCGAGCTCACCAACTTGGAGATAGAGAGCCTGGAAAATGCCACCATCAATTATGAAATCGCGATGGAAAGATACCAGATAGGCGATCTGTCGGGACTTGAATTGCGAGAAGCACAAAACAGTCTGCTTGAGGCTGAGCAGCGACTGCTCACAGCTCAGTACAACACCAAACTATATGAGATTTCTTTAATGCAGATCAGTGGGAAAATAACGGAGTTTTTGCAGTAAACCTTTCAGTCAGTTTTATTCTTTATGAATTCAATAGTTGATTTAATTCCCTCCTCATAGTTAGCAGGAGTATAATTAAAGTGATTATTGAACTTTGTTGAATCAAAATGATAAGGGAACTCATTCTGATATAGCATTTCATAAGCCTCAGAAGCAATTTTACTGAACAGTTTTCCAAACCTCATAAATGATTTGGTCAGAATTGAGTATTTAGCGTTCACTCCAAGCTCTTTTGCTGCTAAACCTATAAATGTTTTACCGTCGATAGCAGGACTATGAGTTGGCAGGTGCCATATTTGATTCCATGCATCACTGCTCTTTGCAAGCAGATATAGTCCGTTTGCACAGTCAGGAATATAAGTATAAGAGTGCGGCTGATTAATATCTGCCATCCACTGCGCCCGTTTCCCTTTCATTAAATTGTCGAAAACCATCATATAAGG
>DHCC01000084.1 GCA_002398875.1 Bacteroidales bacterium UBA4912
CAAATGAAACTGTGTGCCTGATTGAGATTTAATAAGCAGACCCTAATTAATAGATATTTATATAACAACTAATTTACATATGAAAAAAAACAGGTTAAATTTCGGCAAAGTTTTAGTGATTATTTTATCACTTTATAATGCGAACATTTATGCAAATGGTCACATATCAATAAACAACCTAACTGTGGATTTCTGTGAAACACCTATTGGGATTGATAATGAAAAACCTCATTTCAGCTGGCAAATGCAATCACCTGAAAATATTCGTGGTAATTACCAGACAGCCTATCAAATCCAAGTGTTTGATCCATCTGGACTCTTAGTTTGGAACACAAACAAACGATCAGACTGTAAATCTGTTGCAATCAGATACAACGGTTTACCATTAAAACCCAGAACATTGTATAATTGGACGATAAAAGTATGGGATCAGGAAAACAATATACATTCGGCTACTTCTTGGTTTGAAACAGGGCTTATGGATGAAACACTAAAAGGATTTAATGGAGGAAAATGGATTGGTGGTTCGAATGATGATCTTGTTTTCTTTTCAGATTATCAGATGATTTTCAGAATGAAGTACTCTATTCAAATAGCACCAAAGAGCTCAAAAGCTTCACTGATTTATGGTGCCAATGATATACGGCTTTTAGATAAGAATAAAAATATTTATCAAATAGAAAATAGACACAATCAAAGTTACATTAAAATAGAACTTGACATTTCATCAATAGATGGTTCACCTGAAGGTTTAGCAAAAATTAATGTTTTTAGAGTTGGCTATTCTAAAGGTGACAATTCAAGAGTACCCATTTCTTCTTTTTTAGTTAATAGCGACATCATTAATCAAAATAATAAACATGATTTTCATAATATCGAATTTAAAAGTGTTTTTGGTAAAATTACACTCTCGCTTAATGGTAAGAAAAAATTCTTTGTAAAAAGAATAGAAACCAAGAAAAAAACAAATGGAATATCTACAGATATTAGTGAGGCTGAAGTAAATCTAAATCCTGCAGGTCCTAATTGGGATTATATTCCTTTTGGAATGGTTTGTGATATTGGTTTTTCATTAGATGCATTTCAGGAAGCTTCATTTCATGATGTTGTAATATTTAATGACCGCCATCCACAAAATATAATATTTAAAGAAGATCTGTCACATAATTATGATGGTATCTTCAAAAACTTAGTTAAAACTAAAAATGAAGCCTACTTTTTAACTGGAGGTTCAAATGGATTACTAATTACAGCCAATCCAAGCAGAAATTCAATGCCAATGTTACGCACAGAATTCAGTGCCCAAAAGAGTATTTCTAAAGCACGGCTGTACGTTACTTCACGTGGGATATATGAATTTTTCATAAATGGGGACAAAGTTGGTAACGACTACTATAACCCAGGTTTAACTCAATATAATAAAACACACTTTTATCAAACATATGACGTAACTGAACTGCTTGTTGATGGGAAAAATGCTATGGGAGCCATGTTAGGTGAAGGTTGGTGGAGTGGTTTATTAAGCTTCGGTACAATCTGGAATCATTTTGGGGATAGGCAATCTCTACTAGCTCAATTAATCATTACTTATGACGACGGTACTGAATCGATAATTATAACAAATAATGAAGATTGGAAATATTATAATCAGGGACCAATAATTTACAGTAGTTTGAATTCTGGAGAAATTTACAATGCAACTCTAGACAAAAAAATTGAAGGATGGAGTAAACCAAACTATAAGGATAAAAACTGGAAATTAGCAGAAGTAGTCCCCCTAATCGGAACAACATATAAAGGAGAACAAAGAGAATCCCAAGGAATTTCAAAATTTCATTTCGATGATATGAAGTTGATTGGACAAATTGGCAACAATGCGAAACAATTTTCAATTCTAACTGCTAAAAATATGAAAGAAGTACGCAGAGGTGTTTATGTTTACGATATGGGACAAAATTTTGTTGGAGTGCCAAGAATAACAATTCATGATGGTCATGCAGGTGACACTTTGATTTTAAGATATTCAGAAATGCTATACCCAGATTTAATTGAATCAAGTGAAAACGCAGGTATGATAATGACAGAGAACTATAGAGCTGCATTGTGTCAAGATATTTATATAATGAAGGATGGGTTTCAGACATTTCAACCAAAATTCACATCACGTGGGTATCAATACATTGAGATAACCGGAATTGAATCACCACTCCCATTAAAAGCAGTACAAGGTGTAGCAATCAGCTCAATAGTAAAACTTACGGCAGATTACAATACATCGAATTCAAAAGTTAATAAACTTTGGTCTAACTTGGTATGGTCTAACATAGACAACTTCCTTACTATTCCAACTGATTGTCCACAAAGAAATGAGAGAATGGGTTGGTCTGGTGATATCTCAGTTTTTTCAAGAACAGCAACTTATATATCAAATACCGCCCAGTTTCTTAAAAGACATCTCATGGCTATGCGAGACACGCAAAATGAGAACGGTAGATTCGCTGATATTGCTCCAATTGGAGGAGGATTTGGGGGGATATTATGGGGGAGTGCAGGAATAACTGTACCTTGGGAATTATTCCAACAATATAATGACACAATTGTATTGAAAGAACATTACAAATCAATGAAAGCTTATATTTATTATCTCGACAATTCAATTGACCCTATAACTGGAATTATAAGAGATGGACAGCTTGGAGACTGGCTTGGCCCACAAAATAATCAACTTGGAACGCCATTCTTAACTACTGCCTATCATGTATATAACTTGGGAATAATGCAAAATGTAGCTATGGTTTTAGGTAAGAAAGATGACTCTTTGAAATTTGCCGAGATGTATCAGGATAGAAAAAGATTTTTCAATGAAACATTTATAAATAATGATAATAAAACAGTAGCGTTAATAAGCAGTAATCAAAATTCTGCCTCTACTTCAAGAATGAATCTAGAACCTAAGCTAGCTGATACACAAACTTCATATGCTGTTGGATTAGCACTGGGGGTATTTGAAGATCAGTATAAACCAATTATGGCTAAAAATTTAGCTGAATCAGTTTCAAGAAAAAATAAAGATGATGCTGGAATAGTTCGCCCTGAATTCTCATTAATGACTGGTTTCATCGGCACAGCATGGATTAATAAAGCATTATCTGATTATGGACACGATGCCTATTCTTATAAATTATTACAAAATAACAAATATCCTTCTTGGCTTTACTCAATTGATCAAGGTGCAACCACTATATGGGAAAGACTAAATGGATATACAATAGAAAATGGTTTTGGAGGAAATAATAGTATGAATTCCTTCAATCATTATTCATTTGGTGCTGTCGGACAATGGATGATAGCATATTCACTTGGAATTATGCGTGATAAACCAGGTTTTAAAAGTTTCATACTCAAACCTACACCTGATCCAACTGGTGAAATGAAATGGGCAGAAGGATATTACGATTCTATGTATGGTAGAATAAAAAGTAAATGGCAAGTTGATAATGAAAAAATGATATATGAAACAACAATTCCAGCAAATACAACTGCTACATTATATTTGCCGATTAACAATAATAAAAATATTATCGAAAATGGTCAAAGTATTGAAAATTCAAATGGAATAACATTTCTAAGATTTGAGGATGATAAAGCAATTTTTCATTTAGAATCGGGAAATTATAAATTTCAAGTGAATTAAAACAATAGTTCGTTAAAAATATAG
>DHCC01000016.1 GCA_002398875.1 Bacteroidales bacterium UBA4912
GTTACTCAGAATGAAAACTGGAGCCAAAATCTTCCAAAACCAGCCGGAGATTAAGATTAGCTGATATTTGTTATCTTTCAATTCAAAAAAGAACATGTAAAACCTCAGAAGTGTTATGACTTCTGAGGTTTTTTTTATAGAAACCTTCTATATCAGAAAATAACGCAGTTGACCCTAAGAATCGGATCTCTTAACGTGTCATTAAAATATATTTTAATATATTATGTTTATACGGGTTAAATAGACATAATATGTTTAAAACCCTTATTCGGCCTCATATTAACATAATAACGCTGCAAGTTTCAATAAGCAACAAATATCCATTAAAAACATTAAATAGTAAAAAAATGACAGAATAAGACTGGATATTGAAATATTAATATATATTTACACTCTGGGATAAGTCAATATTAATGTTAAATGATGCAAATTTACGCAATCGATAAGAATTTAATGAAAGTATCTAATTAAAAAGAAGAGTTTATGAAAAAAAACTAACTATGTTTTTGACCCTGTTCTTTGTGGGGATAGGGATTATTGTAGCTCAGACGCAGGTACGCGGTACAGTTGTAGATGAAGCTGGTGAACCGATTATTGGTGCTACAATACAATTACAGGGGACCGGGCAGGGAACAATTACCGATTTTAATGGTAGTTTCCAGCTTTCTGCTCCTGCAAATGGTGTTTTGATAGTCTCTTATGTAGGATTTCAAACGCAAGAAATTCCGGTAACTACAAACCCGAGAATAGTCTTAATTGGAGACACTGAGTTGCTTGATGAAATTGTTGTGGTAGGTTATGGAACTATGCGTAAGAGAGATGTTACAAGTTCGATTTCCAAAGTGACCGGTGATGATATTGCGAACCTTGCAACACCTAGTTTTGATAATCAACTTGCCGGACGTGCTTCGGGTGTACAGGTTATTCAACCTTCAGGATTACTTGGAGCAGTACCTACTTTCAGAGTCAGGGGTATTAGCTCACTAACCGGAGGTACACAACCATTGATCATAGTGGATGGAGTTCCAATGACCAGCGGTGATATTACTATGGGTTATGTTGCCGTTAATGCTATGGCAGATATTAATCCGGAGGATATTGCAAGTATTGATATATTAAAAGATGGTGCTGCTACAGCAATTTACGGATCCCGTGCTGCAAATGGCGTAATCCTAATCACGACAAAGAAAGGTTCTTTAGGCACAGTTAAAGTGAATTATACCGGTTACATGGGAAGTGCAACTCCTGTCAAAACTTATGATCTTTTGAACGGTGAGGAGTTCACTATGATTGCCAATGAAAAGTTAGAAGTTTGGGGTGAACCCGCTATGGCGGTTTATGATGGTACTAATACTAATTGGAACGATTATGTTTATCGTAAAGCATTGCAGCAAAGCCATACTGTAAATATTAGCGGTGGTACGCCTAAAAGTCAGTATTATTTTTCACTTGGTTATACTGATCAGGAAGGTATTATCAGGGCAAATGATTTGAAGCGTTTGAGTATGAGTGGAAATGCATCTTCAAATATAAATAAGTGGTTGAATATTGGAATGAGCATGAACACTTCAAAATCTGTGATAAACGGTATTGTTGAAGGGACTAATTCTTTAAGTGATGCTTCTTTTGCAGGTATTCGTATGCTTCCGAACGTGGACGTATTTAGTGATGATGATTTTACTGGCTATAATATTGACGCAGCAAATAGAAAATCATTGGGACGTGGAGCAAACAAAATGACAATAAGTAATAATATACCGAATATTATTTTTGTACTAGATAATAATATTAACAGATCTACCAATTACCGTATGATTGGTAACGCTTTTGCTGAAATAACTTTTTTACCGGGATTAAAATTGAAAACACTGGGAGGTATTGATTTATCTCTTTTGAACAATTTTATGACCTGGGATCCATTTTCCGGTGATGGTTTAGGATATGGAGGTCTGATTGACCAGATACACACTACCTATTACAACTGGAACTGGCAAAATATTTTGTCTTATGTTAATACATTTGATGGATTACACAATATTGATCTGACAGCTGTTCAGGAATATACTTACTCTCAATACGATTGGGATAACAGTTCTGTAAACCAAATGTCTGATCCCTTCTTTATGGATCATATTATATCGAGTACTTATGGATCTCAGGAAGTATATGGGGGTAAATCAATGTATGGTTTGGCATCTTATCTGTTCAGAGCAAATTATAACTATGACAGTAAATATTATATAGGAGGATCAATAAGAAAAGACGGATTATCAAAACTGCCGACTGATTCTCGATGGGGAACATTTTGGGGAGTATCCGGTGCTTATCGTATATCCAGAGAAAATTTCTGGCAGGAGTCTGCGTTACTGGAGGCTTTTAGTGACTTGAGACTCAGAGCTAGTTATGCCACTGTTGGTAATCAGGATATCGGTAGCAATTTTCCATATTTAAATTCTTATAATCCACAAAAGTATGGTAGTCAGAATGCACTTGCCTGGTTAAATATGGGTAACAGAGGCCTGTTATGGGAAACGACTGAAACATGGGATGTCGGTATTGACGGTGCACTGTTTAATAATCGGCTTACTTTTGAAATTGCTTACTGGAACAAGGATAGTAAAGACTTGGTTATGCAGGTTCCCACAGCGCCTTCAATGGGAATTCCTTACAATAGATATTATGATAATATTGGGAAAGTTAATAACAGAGGATTCGAATTTACATTAGGTTCAACAATAATTGATAACAAGGATTTCAGATGGAATTCAGATCTCAATTTCTCAACACTCAAAAATGAGGTTAAAGAATTGCTTAACGATGCTGATATAGTAGGCAACTACACTATTGTCAGAGAAGGTGAATCTATGAATTCTATTTACGGTTATGATTATGTTGGGGTGAATATAGAAAATGGTTACCCAATTTATGAAAAAGCTGATGGAAGCATGGTCCAATTTGATTTGTTAGGAGAATATTATTGGGCTGTATATGATCCGCAAGATCCTGCTAATGTTGACAATGCCGGAAGTTTGAGTGCTGCTAAAGATAGAAAGGTTTTGGGGAATACTATACCTAAATGGTTTGGTGGTTGGAATAATACATTTCTTTACAAAGGATTTGATTTGAATATATTCCTACGCTTCTCAGGAGGTAATAAAATATATAATGCAACACGTCAGGAGGATTTGCTGAACATGGAATTTGCTAATAATGGGAAAGAAATATTGGGCCGTTGGCAAAGTAAAGAAAATCCAGGTGATGGTATCACTCCTATTGTAGGTTACTTCGATGGAACTGCATTGAACTTTAACGCCTCAGCAACAACACGTTTTGTGGAAAGCGGTAATTACCTGAAATTAGGAACTTTAAGCTTGGGGTATACTTTACCTAAAGATATTGTAAATAATTTAAGTTTATCAAATGTTCGATTCTATATATCTGGTCAGAACCTCTTAACAATATCTAAATACAAAGGTCTGGATCCTGAACAAACAGGAATAAACTATGGAGATAAACCCCAACAAAAGGTTGTTACTTTTGGTGTTAATGTCGGTTTTTAATCTATTTTTTTAATTTAAAACAATATGAAAAATTATATATTTAAAAAAATATCATTCGTTGTTGTAATAGGTCTGTTACTGATAACAGCTTTTACATCTTGTGAAAACGAAACGATTGAATTGTCTCCCGTTGATAGAGTTCCGGATGAGACAGTCTACCTTACACCAGACCGTTGTGAACTGGCAGTTGTAGGTATTTATGATGCTGCACAAAGCGGTTACTATAAAGGTAATGATGCCAGAAGAGGTTATCCATTTGGTGCTGCATCCATTTTTCAATCAGACATGAGGGGAGCGGATATGATGAATATGGCTTCTTTCTACCTGGTTACTTATAACAATACAATTAATACAACTTCTCCAAATAATGTCACAATGTGGGAGAACTCACTTGCTGCTATTAACAGGGCAAACGTAGTGATGGCTGGTATTGAAGATGCAAAAGAAAATGGAGTGTTAACAGAAGAGCAAGCAAATCAGTTCATAGGTGAATGTCTTTTTATCAGAGCATTAACATATTCAAATTTGTTAATTCATTTTGCTTTGCCTTATGGAGTTCAAGGAAATAATAACTACGGTTTACCGTACTATGAAAAAGCTATTATAGATCAGGAAAGTATTGATGAGTCCTTAAAGGTAGAACGTTCTACTGTAGTAGAAACTTACGCAAAGATATTTGCTGATCTGAATAGGGCAGAGCAATTGTTGCCGGCAGTACATAGTGTGAACAGTATAACAAGAGCAACCAAAGGAGCAGCAATAGCAATTAAAACACGTCTTAATCTTTGGAAAAAAGATTGGCCTGCTGTAATAACTGAGGCTCAAAAACTAGTTTCAGGTAATGCAATGCCATTCACAAGTCCGATAGGTGGTTATAGTTTAGAGAGTGATCCGGCTGCTCCCTTTACTTCTTTTGCCAAGAACTCAGAATCAATATTCTCAATTGAAAACAGCTCCGATGATAATCCCACAGTAAACGGATCGCTTGGTCAAATGAGTTCAACCAGAGCAGGAGGCAGACAACTCGTAGGAATGTCTCCAATTCTCTATAATTCAACATTCTGGTTAGAGAATGATTTGAGAAGAACTACACTTACAATGAAGTCGTCTGCAGGTATTGTTTTTGCTGATAAATATCAGCGCCCCCTAGATCAAGATGAGTATGCACCAATAATTCGATATGCTGAAGTCCTTCTTAATTATGCAGAAGCATCAGTTCGTAATGGCAATACTACACTTGCTTTAGAGCTTCTGAATGCTGTCAGAAATAGATCTGTACAAGAAGCAGATTATTATGTTGCTGCTGATTTTGCTACAAACAACGATCTATTGGAAGCAATATTATGGGAAAGAAGAATTGAGTTCTTTCTAGAAGGAAGAAGATGGGAAGATATTCACAGGTTGATAAATGATCCGGTATTTGATACAATGGGAATACCTGCGAAAACTTCGCCTCAAAAAACTAAAGCAGTGCATTATGGAGTAGGTTTGGCTGTTCCGTCATCGATATTACTTACTCAACCCATTCCTTATACAGACAGACGATTTTTATGGCCTATCTCGCAAGATGATATTATAAGAAACCCGACTTTAGCTGAACAACAAAACACAGGTTGGTAATTTCGAGATATATAACATCTAAAAATAACCGGTGGATTTTTGATCTGCCGGTTTTTTTGTAAAAGCTTTATATATCCACTCTGTCGATTTTCATTGACGATTTAGTGAAGAAAGCAATTATTCCTACTATTATAATTATTAAACCTGATATTATAAATGATGTGTTGAGGCCTATGCTGTCAGCTATAGATCCGATCCCTATCAGTCCGAGCATAGATGGTAACAGAGCTATTGCATAGAAAGTAGAAAAGACTCTTCCTAAAGCAGCCGGGTCTATCTTTGTTTGTACTAATCCGGTAAATGCTGAGTTGTAAACAGCCCCTGCTATGCCACTTAGACCGGTGAACACTGCAAACCATAAAAAACCGTTTGGCGAAAGCATCCCCGAGGCCATAAAGGCTGCTCCAAGCAATATGTAGGACCAGTTGATCAGTCCGACTCGGTTGACTTTATACACTTTTGCTCCCATGACTGCACCGCCGGCTAATGCTCCAACACTCCAGATGGCTTCTATTATCCCTGCCTGAAATCCTGTACCGTTGAAATAATCGATTGTCATTAGAGGGAAAAGTACGCTTATCGGGATAATAAAGAATAATATTATTATTGAGTAGAGAAAGACCAGGCTTAGCCCTTTGTTTCTTAAAACTACCATTGCTCCTTCTTTCATCTCTTTAATGATGTGCCGTTCGCTGTTTTCGGTTTTCTCCGGATCGGGTATATATACAAAAAAGAGGGAGGTGACTGCAATCAATGCTCCTGCAACATCAAAAATGAGTACATATTCGATATCCCATATTGCTATCATCATTGCGCCGAGTGCAGGTCCGGCAATCTGACTTACGGAGGATATTATCTGATTGATTCCTGCTATGCGGGTTAGTTGCTCGGTTGGTGCTAACAAGGGTACTGATGCTTGCATGGCAGGTGAATGGAATGAGGAGCCTATAGATCGTAATGCAAGTAGTGCAAATATATGCCACAGCTCTGCTATATCAAACCAGAAGAGGAACGCAAGTATAAATGTGCATAATGCTATGAAGGTGTCGGCAAGCATCATGATGCGCTTTCGGTTCCAGCGGTCGATAAGTGCTCCGGTAAACGGACCGATAAGTATTTGAGGGAGCATCCCGGCAATTGCAGCATAAGCAAGTATTTCGGCGGATCCTGTCTGAAGACTTAGCCATATTATAATTGCAAAGTTGACGAGACTGCTGGTAAGAATAGAGAAAAACTGGCCGCTCCAGATTATAGCAAATGTTCTCTTCCAGTTATTATTCATAAAGGTTGGACATACTTATTTACGGCAAATATTTTGCAGATTAAGCTATAACGGTATTACCGTATTAAGTGTTTACTGCTGGAGAAATTAATTATAATGTTTAGGTTTTGATGTTTAGTAATTAAAACCGAAGGTCCATAGTGGTATACTGTTCATATATCCGAACTCGATGTCGTCTTTTACCAGATAGGCGTTTGAAACACCTTTGATCTGTTGTTGGTTTTTATTCTTTCCCCCAACTTCAAAGGTGTAGTCGTCTATCATAAAGTCGGCAGATGGTGATGATGTTACATTGTGTTTTACATTCATCTGAGAAAGGAAAAAGGTTTCGCGTAGATTCCCTTTATCTGGTTTGCCTTCTGCTAATGCATTAATTAGATTAGTATTTGATAAGTACACTTTTTCAACTTTGCCTAATTCCCTAATTCCTCCTGTGTGATTTCTCAACTGTATTATCATTCCTGCTTTTTCGAGATAGAACATAAAGTCGTTGACCTGATTGCGATGCACACCTATCATTTCTCCTATTTTAGTGAAGTTGGGTTTAAATGGAGAACTTTGTGCTATAATATATAGAAGTTGCTTCAGTTTTTTAGAAGTAGAAATATTCATATTTGCATAAATGGGAATGTCATTTTCCAATGTTTGATTAACTACATTGCGAAGTCGCTGTTCGTACTCATCTTCTTTGAAAAAAGGATAATATCCATACTGTAGGTATTGTTCGAAAAGTGGCAGGGGGCGAGAAATACCGGAAATTTCTACTTTATTGGTGATAATCTCGTTCAGTGTTTTAGATGTAAATTCTTTTTCGAGTGACATATTTAAGTATTCTCTGAATGAGAGACCGGGCATATTATATAGTATTGCCCTTCTGCTCAGATCTGCACTGCCTTTAAACAGCTCCAGAACTGAAGAGCCGGTAAATATTATCTGCAGATCCGGGAAATGATCATACATCATTTTTATTTCTTTTGACCAGTCGCTATATTTATGAATTTCGTCGATATAAAAATGTTTACCCCCGTTTTTATAAAATTCAGCAGCAGTATGATAAAGGCGGTGTTCACTAAAGTAAAGATCATCTGCAAATACAAATAGAGTGTTTTGCAGATCATTGTAACGCTTGATGTGCTGTAATAGAAGAGTGGTTTTACCGACTCCGCGTGCTCCCATGATTGCAATGAGACGGTTTTTCCAATTGATTTCACTGTGGAGAAAACGAAAAAACGTAGTATCCGTGTTTTCTATCAGGATTCTGTATGTTTCTACTAATGATTCCATATTTGCTGATTTAATTATGCAAATATATGTATTAACGCTGAATAAAATGTGCATTATTAGCAAAAAGTGCACATTTAAAAGTGCACTTTGTCTGATTTCATTTGAAGAACAGACTTGCAAGAAGGGTGAAACCAAGACCGCAGAATGCTATGATTGTTTCCATAACTGTCCAGCTTTGCAGTGTCTGTTTTTCATTCATCCCC
>DHCC01000039.1 GCA_002398875.1 Bacteroidales bacterium UBA4912
CCTGACTGGAAGTCTTGATTTCCTTCCTGGAATAAGTCCCAGTACACATTACCTTCAATTGGATAACCGGCACTTGTGTACGTGTGGTCAGGTGTTTGTTTATCGACTGAAGTTGCATAATAGAACTCAGGATTTTCGTCCTTGCGTGTTCCAAAACGTTCAGTCATTAATGAATAAACAGAATTGTCTATAACATCATTCCCATAACTGATAGCTTTGGCATAAGCTGTTTTTGCTTCAGCAGACTGTCCTGCAGCATCTAATTCTATACCTTTATTTATGTAAAGCTGAACAAGATTATGCTGTGCAGCACCTTTTACCAGGCGTCCTGCAGTAGGTGATGTCTCCGGAAGATCGTTAAGAATATCTTCAAATTCATCAATAGCAAACTGATAAGTTTCGAGACGAGTTGTCCTTTCATAATCATAGCGAGGGGTTGTCGTAATTTCAGTTACAATTGGAACCCCACCGTAAAGCTCACCTAAATTACGATAACTCATTGCACGGAAAAAACGTGCCTGAGCTGTCGTATAAGCCTTACTTTCCTCTGAACCCCATACGATCTGTGGTAATTCAGCAGCATAAAGAGCTAGGTTTGCCTTACCAATCAATTGATACCAATGAGAATAATTGTTATTAAATTCATTGCTACTTGGAGTAATTATTCCATAATCATTAAAACGCTGTCCGCGCCTTATGGTTGCAACGTCATACATATCTGTACCATTTCCGTGAAATACAAAGAAGGTGCTGTTCTCTTCACCCATTGCAAACATACTTCTTGCGTGTGCATAACAACCGATAACTACCTGGTCTACCTGTTCTGAGGTAGTGAAGGCGTTATCAACTGTATAAAAGGTTTCCGGCTTTTCTGTCAGAAATTCAGCGTCGTTACATCCCGCTAAAGTGGAAAATGCTAAAAGTATAGCGAGAGGATAATATAATTTTATTTTTTTCATTTTATTCATATTCTTACGTGATTAAAAACTAATATTTGCACCCAAAGAAAATGAGGTAAGTACAGGATAAGAGCCCGATCTTACAGGTGAACCTACTTCAGGATCATCTCCTTCCCAATTAGTAATTGTAAATAAATTCTTTGCTGTCAGGAATACTTTAAGGTTCTGTAAATTCAGATCCTTAACCCAAGATTCTCTGAAAGTATACGACAATGTAACATCCTGCATCCTGAGAAAGCTCCTGCTTTGTAAACCCATGAAGCGACCACCGTCACCAGAGAATACAGCTGAGGGATATACATTACTTTTGTTTTCAGGAGTCCACCATGGAATATATATACTATTTGAGTTAAATAAACCTGATCCATTTGTCATATAAGCCTCTCTGTTTGGACTCAGATAATAACCTCCTCCACCAAATGTTCCGGTTAGCATCATGTAAAGATCAAAATTCTTGTAAGTAAATGTATTGCTCATATTTAACCTGAAACTAGGTGTAGAATAACCTAAGATCTGGCGATCTTCTGCATTAATTATACCCTCACCCGTTATATCCTTATATTTAGGTACTCCTGCAGAAACACCGTTATTTTCCATATATTCAGTGTCAGTCTCTTGAACAATTCCATCCTGAACATATCCATATATTGCACCTAATGGTTTACCAATAAATCTGCTGTTTGAAATATCATCATCCTCTTTTCCATCTCCATCCAAATCTTCACCATACAGATGGGTCAGCTTGTTTCTGTTTAGCCAGAATGTCAAGTTAGTCATCCATGTAAAATCAGGTTTTGCAATATTAACTGTTCTCAATGATAGTTCAATACCCCTGTTATCAATCTGTCCCAAAGATGATTTGATTGTTTTAAAACCAGTCATAACAGGAATATTTCTTTCAAATATCTGATCTGTTGTCTTGGAAAAATAGAAATCAACATCAAAGAATATACGGTTGTTAAGCAATATTGATTCAAAACCTGTGTTCCAAGATGCAGTAGACTCCCAGCCTAAGTCAGCATTACCCAAAGTTCCGGGAACCATGCCATAATAGATATCACTTTTGTTGCCAAACTGATAACGTGCACCTGCTTCAGCTGCATTTCTCACAGTAGAAAGAGTTCCATAAGGGTCAAGACCTTGATTACCGTTCTTTCCCCATGAAAGTTTCAGTTTTAAATCATCCAGAAAATCTACATTCTCCATAAATGATTCATTGGAAATCCTCCATGCTGTTCCAATTGCCATAAAGTTACCCCACTTTTGATTGGCACCAAATACTGATGCTCCGTCTCGGCGTAAAGAACCAGTAAGATAATACGTGTCATTGTAAGAATAAGATGCTCTACCCAAGTAGCCAATATTAGTCCTTCTGTTAGCATCAAGATTTACTTTTTGTACGGTAGCTTTGTGTAGACCATTTACTCCAAGAGCAGTATTTCCGTTAGCTGCAAAATTACTGCCTGTGGTGTTCTGATAACTGTAATCGCTTCTGTCGCGTGTTGCCACAGCTGTCAGATCTATATTATGTCTGCCAAATGTTCTGGTATAGTTCAAAATGTTGTCTACTACCCAGCTTGAAATGGTTCTGTTGTCAATATTACCATTGGCATTGGCCAACAAATTCTGATATGCTGCAGGAGAGTAACGCGATACATCGTCATAATCACCTTCTCTCACGTAGTATGATTCATAATAGAAGTTTTTCCTATCTTCTTTAGCCAAGTTACCGGCATAGTTAAAACGATAGCTCAAACCTTCAACCCATGGTAATCTCACTACTGCATAAGCATTGGCCCTGAAGTTGTCACGTATGTCGGTGTTGTCTCTAGTACCACCTACGACTCCCCACAATGGATTTTGACCGGATTGTGTATATGGGAATTTTTCTAATAACTTTTGCTCTTCATCACGATACATAACTCCATAAGGCGACATTACAAAAGCTTGACTTATGTTTGCACCTACACCAGAGTAATCCGAGCGTGTGTATGAAGCATCTACACCAATTTCCAGCCAGTCCGTGATATCGGTATTTACTTTTCCAAGGAATGATAAACGATTGAAGTCGTCACCTATTATAACGCCCGTATTTTCTGTAAATGCACCGGAAAGATAATAGTTCATTTTATCAGAAGCACCGGAGATTGATAGCTGATGATCCTGAATCCACCCTGTACGTGTAGATGCGTCCAGCCAGTCGATTTCTCTTCCTGCTTCCCTGTTTGCTGCTTCCTGAGGTTTCAGCCAGCTTAAGTCGGTACTGTTATTACGTGCCATAACAGATTCAATCCACTGGTCACCATTCATCAGGTTTGGTCTACTATTCCAAGACTGAAGACTTCCGGTAGTGTTTAGTGTAATAACAGGCTTTTCAGATCTACCCCTTTTTGTGGTAATTGTAATAACACCGTTTGCAGAGCGAGATCCGTAAGCTGCTGCAGAAGTAGCATCCTTCAGAACATCAATTGTAGCTATATCATTAGGATTGATATCATTTATACTACCCATGAAAATTACACCATCAAGTACTATCAACGGATTATTTGAACCAGAAATTGATTTTTGACCACGCATTTGCATACTTGGCTGACCTCCTGCACTATTAGTTACACCAATATCCAATCCGGGAACATTTCCTTTGATTGATTCCAATGCATTCATGTTGGACATTAAAGCAACAGGCGAGTCCTCAAGTTTAACAGAAGAAACAGACCCCGTGAAGTCTTTTCTCTTAGCAGTACCATATCCAATCACAATTACCTCTTCCAGTGCCTGCAGGTCTTCCATTAAAGTAATATTAATATTATTTCTGCCGGCAACTGCAACTGTTTGAGATTGCATACCTATATATGATACAATAAGTGTCCCGTTTGGAGGAACATTAGGTAAAGTATAATTACCTTCCATATCTGTAATTGTACCAATTGTTGTTCCTTGCACTTGCACTGTTACACCAATTAGTGCTTCTCCGTTATTATCAGTAACAGTACCTTCTACAGTAATGTTCTGAGCAAACATGAGAATAGAAAATGACCACAAAAATATGACCATCAACCCTTTAGTTAGATTTAAAATTTTACTTTTCATCTCATTTTTTTTATTAATTTAGATTAGTATTATATGCATTAAGCATTTTAGTGGTATTAAGTGTATGTTTAAAACTAGTATTATTATAAAAATTACTCTAATTTATGTCATATAGCAAAAGTATTGTTATGTTCTTGTAACTAACTTCGAAAAATGGCATTAATACTGTGATAAATGATTATTTGTGTTAATTGCACAGGGTTTATTTGAGAATAATTACCTAAAATAGTATTAAATGCTCTTGGTGACTTGTTTTTTATTTAAAATCATAATGTCTTATTTATAAAACTATACGGCACCAATTCAACTTCTGTTGTTTGATATTAACGAATATTTCTAAAAACAGGGAAGATACTTTTTTAAACAAAAATATTACATAAGGAGTACATTATCCAGAGCCTCCTCATAAAAATATGTGGTGGATATGAAGAGAATATGAAGGGGGTACGAAGAAGCTCTGGACCAAGTACGTCTAATATATTACTAAAGTATAGTCTTTTTATAAATGTATACTAACCCAAATAATATTGAATGTTTTACAGAGCTTTTTGCTTTGTGCAGGTTTACAAAGTAATATTATTACTTAATTAATCTTATTACTTTTGGTGCATCAATATCACTCACAACTGACCCGTCTGCCTGTTTAATATGTTTTACCTTTACAATGCCAAATGGAGTAGGGAAGGAGCCTTCTACAAAATTCAAATCACCTAAATTGGGTGAAATACGTAATACTTTACAACCGGGTTCAATTACTTGAATGCCTAATACATGATTTGTGAGCCAAGAAGTAGGTCCCGATGCCCATCCGTGACATAGACTTGCTCTAAGACCTATATAACAATAATCACCACCATCTGAATGTATATTAAATTTAGATTCATCGGGTAACTGATCTATTGCTACCGCATTAAACCTTTCATTATAATTAAAGTTTTCCCAAAAGGTTGTTGCTCCCAAATCAAGCATGGCACCCCAATAATCCGTTATAACATCTATGCCCTCGGAATATTTACCATCCTTAGCCAAAGCTTCAAGCATATAATAACCATAAAAGGTTGCAAAATCATCAGCTCCATTTTTTAAGATCACTTTCGAAGCTTGTTCGGTTGGCATCATGCCAGCCAATGAAAGTAAAGAAGCCGCCTGTTTGTTGTTGTGGCTTGGAGGTTTATGACTGTTTAATAATTTAATTGCCTCAGAGCATTTGTCTTCTAACAATTTATCATTTAACCAAACTGAGATATCCTTTCCGGCTTCCATTGTGATTAGCATTAATGCCTGCAGACCGGAATGAATAACTTCAGGATTTTCTGATGTTGGCCAGTCCAGGAATCTGCCTCCATCCAATTTTTCCTTACCATTTGAATCAATTTTAGAAGTAATCTGTTTAATCAATTCAGATAAATAACCATGTTGTTCTTTTAAATATTCCAGATCTCCGTTATAGAGATAGAAATCTCTGTGGGTGATTATCCACCATAATGAATAAGATGACATGCCGTTCATCCACCCGGGAAGAGGAGTGGTGTCTCTGCCGAAATCGAGACTCTTTCTTACAACATCCTGGTCTCCAAATACGTTGTTGATTGTCATAACCTCAGGATGCACATCACCCAGCCACACCAGTCTGTCCCTTTTAATTCCGTCCCATAAATATTCCTGCATGTTCAAATGAACCGTATAGGCACCTGTTTCCCATATTTTATTAAGACGTTCATTATCACTTTTAAATGAACCCAGATAAGGTATGTCTCTATATCGGAATATTGCTCTTACTGATCTGATTGGCAGTTCGACATCTTTATCCAGCAGATCTATTCTTGCATAGCGGAATCCTGAATTTCCGACCTCTACAGTTCCAAGCCAGGGAAGCTCTATCGTATAATCCCTTAGTGAATGATCATTAGTAGCAGATCCCATGCCGGGTATGCTATTGTCAATGCAGTCACTCATTGCTTCTGTTGCAGATTCACCTAGTCTGATTCTTACCTTTACAGGCTTTTTATCCCCTCTGATTGCAGCAGCAATTTCAATTCCTCCATAAATCTCTTTGCCAAAATCCAGTAGAATGGATGCTGTTTTATCATCATCAGATTTTAAAACACACATTCCTTTACCACTTGTTGTTAATTGTCCGTCAAACGGAGTAAGGAGAACTTGTGAGTTTTGCACCAAGTTGTTCTGATTATCTGACTGCCAAACAATTTTAACCGGAGTAACGTATGCCCGTGTAATCACATCCTCAATTAGTTGTCCGTTAAAACTCCTCTCATTAAGATGTTCTTGGGCCTTAACAGTAGCGGGAAATTGAATAATGGAGAATACGTAAATAAGTAAAACAAGTGCTCTCATTTTAATTAACCTTTATTATTTTGGCACCATTGGCTGACTGTGACTCTTGATATGGTATTTTATCGTTCTACTGTGAACTCCCAATTGCCTGATCCTACATTTTCAATTACAGCAAAGTTCCCATCTCTTGTAAATTTTACGGGCTGCCCGTCAACTAATACTTTCTGTCTTCTTGAATAGTGAGGCAGGTAAACATCCGCAGTTGTGTTACCTGGTATTGATACATTCAGTTGGAAAGATTCAAGAGGTTTGTTATTAAATTTAACAATAATATCACCTCTCATTGTAGGCTGTTTTACTTCAGCAAAATCCAAGGTTGAAGGTTGTGGTTTGATCCGTATCTTCTTGAATCCTGGCTCTATCGGTTGTATTCCCATCAGTTTTCTTGGAATCAGGTTTGCTGGAGCAGCACCCCATGCATGATTCCAATCTTGGTTAGGTTTATATTTATTATCCCATGCTTCCATAGAGATAGTAGAACCTTTTCGGATCATATTGTACCAGCTTCTTTCACCGATTGAACTGAGTAGTTGAAGACCGTAGTCATCATCTCCTGCATCGTACACACCATCAAGTAAAAACTGTGAGCCATAAACGCTGCATGCCATTCCACGTGAACGTATGAATTTTAAGACCGACTCTATATTTTTATCCTCAACAAGACCGAATGCAAGTGGGAACATGTTTGCATGTAGTGATGCGTGATCTGTGCCAATACCATCAACATAAACACCTCTTTTTTTATCAAAAAGATGTTTGTTAAACATTTTTTTTAGATTATCCGCACGTTCGGTGTAGAAGGTGTAATCACTTTGTTTACCAAGAATTTGAGCTATATTAGCCATAACGGTAAGTGCTTTGTAGTGGTAAGCATTTACAACAGTATTCACTTCTGTAAAAACAAATCCGTCAGTTTCTCCACCCTCTTCTTTTTCCAGTCCCAGTATTCCGGTATGGGGCCAGTCAACTATATCACGAAGGTTTCCATTAAAATGAATTGACTTCAGAACTTCAGGAGTAACTTTACCTTTAAGTGTGCTTATAAAACCATCCTCATCCGAAAGCGAAATCAGTGTTTTTGCTTGCAGATCTTTGTAAAACTGTTCAAATGATCGTGTATTGCCGGTATACATATAATCTTCCCAAGCAATTAGTACTGATTGAAGAATCCATTCAGTAGGCCAGGTTGGATTTTTAATCAGGTATTCATGAGTATATCTTGCCATATTGTACCCATCACCAGAAACACTGTAGTGGGAAAGTTGATTAATTATTGCATCAGCTTCGTAAGGAATTCGTTCACGATCACCGTCAACATAAACGCCCAGGAACGATGTTGCTTTCACCGAATATTTTGATAGTTCCCACACCTGATTTAAAACGGTGTCAGAACTGTGAAAATATGAGTCCGTTTCATTGAAAGGATAGAAAGCAGTTTCTCTGATCAAATCTTTATCTTTCAGAGGATGATTGTAATTCTCAATTTCACAGTAACGGAAAGGAGTAACTTCTCCAATATAATCCGGTATTAATATTGCTTGGCTTCCAGTGTTCCTCTGGTCCTGTCTGATAGTGATAATATAAGTATTCCACCCTTTTTTTGGCACTATACTGTATTCGGCATAACGTCTTGAGCCACCAGGTGTACGGTCTACTCTGCCATCTTTTTTTACTTCTCCTAAATGAATTTTCACAGTGTCTGTTCCATTTTCAGAAAACAGATTGACCCGCAATCTACCGAATGCTGCTTTACCAAAATCTGTAAAATAACTGTTATTTTTTGTTTGCTCTATTTTAACTGGATATTCATCTTGTTTTTGTATAGGATGTCTGTCTGTAAGATAACCTGCAAAAGACTCTGATGTTTTAAATTGAGAGATATTTGAAAAAACTGACTCATTTCCATTATTATCCCATATTTTTACTTTCCAGCTATATACTTTTCCCGGTTCAAGTTGTTTGCCTTCGTAGAGTATGTTAGCTGAACAATTGCTTTCAATTTTTCCTGAATCCCACATATCTGCGGAGTCTCTCATCAGATAATCACTCTCAGATGCTAACAATATTCTATATGCCGTTTGGAGTGTGTTGTCACCTAAAGAAGGCACGGCCCATCCGAAGAATGGCTTAGTTGTGCTTATATCAGTAAATTGGAAATTCTCTTTCAATGAAGTAGCTTCTTTTAAAGGTGTTGACGCAGGGTATCCATTAAGGAAAACCTGATCGGTTTGTGATAATAGGTTGACAGTTAAGTCGTAAGGGATAGACTGTTCCTGGGCACCTGCTGCAGTGAAAAAGCATAAACATATAATTGTTGCCAGTGCAATTCTCTTAATAATCATATTGACTTATTTTTAATAAATTGTTGTTAAATCCTACTTAAACCCTTCTCGAATTCCTGTATTCAATTGGGGTTATTCCAACTTTTTTTTTGAAAAATGATAAAAAATATTCGTATGAATTAAAATCTAGTTCGTAAGAAATTTCTTTTACAGAATAATTTGTTTCTGCTAACAACTCCTTTGCTCTTCTCAATTTAAGCTCCTGAAAATATTGAGCAGGCGCATATCCCGTATATTCTTTAAATGTTTTCCTGAAAAGGGAATAGCTAATACCCAAATTTGCAGCTATTCCTTTTGTGTCTATTTCTCTGTTGATATTTTCTAGCATAATTACTTTAGCTCGTTCAATAATTTGGGCTGTTTCTTTTGTCTCAAAGTTTTTATTTTGTGCCATTGATAAAATGAACCCCAAAATATTGAAAGTTATACCTGCCAGATTTTGCTGAGCTGCTGTTTTATCTTCTTTTGCTACCCTTATGGCTGTATAAAACAGGTTTACAAGGTCTTCATTAACACCAACATCCAATACCTGATTTGAAGGTGTAATAAAGCCATTTTCAACAATTTTATCAATGATATCTCCTTCAAAACCGATATAATACTCATTCCACCCTGTTTCCTTCAGAGGTTTATATGTGTGCCATTGACCGGGGAAGAGAATAATCGCCTGTCCTTTAACTATATCGGTTTTTTTAGTTGAATCAGACTTAAAAGTACCCCTTCCTTTACTAATATATACTATTTGATACTCGGATAGAGTCCTGCCTTTACCTGGGTTGAAATAGTAGCTTTTGGGATGTTCCGTTGACGGATATTTAGCATTTTGAGTTATCGGTTGAAAGCCAACTGTATTTACAGTGAGTCCGAATTTTTTATCTTTTTCACTGACTAACAGGTATTTAAAATCTATGCCGAAATCATTATATCTCATTGTTTCTCAGATATTCATTGATATTTTTCTAAGATTGTAAATATAATGAAATATTTAGGTAATAAAACAATGTTAAAATAAATTAGGTATAATTAACGATAGTATCAATACTGCCATCCCTAGTGCCAGGAAAGTTATAGCCTTTTTTCCTGCACCCTTCCACTCTTTAAGTATAATTCCCCAAACATTGCTGAAAACAACATTAAGAGACATAAGGATACTCCAGGAGAAAGCCATCATAACACTGTCAGGTTCAAAGAAACTTTGTCCCATACCTAAGCCAAAGAATTGTGAATACCAGAGAAGTCCTGCCAGTGCACAGAATAGTAAATTGTTTGCCAGGACCGGACCCGAAGATCGTTTTATTTCACCACTTGTTTTATTTTTTCTGTTCATGTATAAACAGTAAACCAAATTGGTAAAAAAACCTCCAGTTGTAACTAATAAAGTAATCGGATTTTGAGCGAACAGTTCTTTCGCTCCGGAAGAAATAACAGCTTCTTTTATGGGTATTCCTGCACTCAGTCCTAAATTAAAACATGCACTCATTACACCTGATAATAGTGCAATGAGAAGTCCTTTTTTCAGAGCAAAATCTTTTATCGCTTTTTTTCTTTCCTCTTCAGTCATGTTCTTAGAACGAAGACTTCCGGCATAACCTACCAGAGCAATACCAACCAAAGTAACGGCAACAGCAAGCAACAAAACTAGTCCTTTAGGTGAGAATAGATCAGTACCGGTTAATATGGCAGGTATTAAGGTGCCAATAGCTGCAGTAGTACCTAATGCCACTGATTGACCTAATGCTATACCCAGGTAACGCATGCTTAGTCCAAAAGTCAACCCTCCTACGCCCCAAAGTGCGCCATAGCCTATTGCTTGCCATGAAGCTGAGGAATTAACTCTGTAAATTTCAAACATTTCAGGTAGTGAAATTGATAACAGTGCTCCAAGGAAAGGAAATATCAGCCATGCAAAAACACCTTGCGTAAGCCAGAAGTTTTCCCACGACCATCCCTTTATTTTATTGATGGGGACGTATGAGCTTGACTGGCCCATACTTCCCACAGCAATTATTAATAAACCTATTAAGGTATTCATGGTTTATAGTATTTATGTTGTATTGTTATTTTTAGAGTAATTATATTCTTTTCGAAGTAGTATTGTCTTCATATTCCTGAACTACCTTGATATAATCTTCGCCTACAGGAACATTAAACTGTAGACAAATATGATTATATATTGCAGCCCACGGCAGTGATTTTAATTCTTCCAGATAGGCTAAACGTTCGAAGTTTTTGTCCTTTTTCTCAAATTCCCTAAGTTTTTCAGTAGGTTCCAATAATGCCTGAAGCATGGCCTTCTGTGCAGAACGAATTCCTACTACATAGGCTCCAACTCTATTTATCGAAGCATCGAAATAATCTAGACCAATATGAATTTTCTCCATCTGGCCAGTGCGTACAATTTCTTGAGAAATAGCAAGAAGGTCGTCGTTAAGTATTATCACATGGTCACTGTCCCATCTCTCAGGTCTGCTGACATGAAGGTTTATTTCTGGTACGAAAAGCAACACTGAAGAGAGTTTGTCTGAAATACTTTCAGTTGGATGGAAATGTCCTGCATCCAATGTAAGCATCATGTTGTTCTTAACTGTATAGCCCATATAGAACTCATGTGAACCAACAACATAGCTTTCGCTTCCAATGCCAAATAGTTTACATTCTACACAATCCTTCAAATACTCAGTGCTTATTTTCTCTGACAGAACTTCATCAAGTGATTCTTTTAAAAGTTTTCTGTGCTCTAAACGTGATACAGTTTTGTCTTTCTCACCATCAGGTATCCAGATGTTGTGTACACATGGATCTCCTTGTTGTTTGCCAATTTCAGCCGCAATTTTACGGCACTGGCGTAGATGATCTTTCCAGAATTTCCTTATTTCGGGATCAAAATCAGAAAGAGTATATCCGCTTTTGCTTTTATCATGTGAGAAAAATGTGGAATTGAAATCCAGTTTTACATCATTCTCTTTTGCCCAGTCAATCCAGCTCTGAAAGTGTTTAGGTTCAATTTTGTCACGATCTACAAATTCACCAGCGAAATCGCCATAAGTAGCATGTAGGCTTATTCTGTGTTTTCCGGGAATTAACGACAACACCTTCTCCAGGTCTTTTTTCAGTTCTTCAATTGTACGCGCTTTCCCGGGATAGTTTCCTGTAGTCTGAATACCTCCTGTTAGTTCGCCGTCAGGATTTTCGAAACCGGTTACATCATCAGC
>DHCC01000040.1 GCA_002398875.1 Bacteroidales bacterium UBA4912
TTTTGGTGAAGGTTATCGCTGGGATGATCTTGTACGTACACAAAAATGGGCTGAAGTGGCAGCATCCTATACCATTTGTGGAAGTAGTGCAGGAGATCATAATCCTGTGGTTTATAACCGAACAATTCAACCTTTCCATTATCTGCGACCTATTCCACAAGGTCAAATAGACGGATTAACAATGAGTGATGAAGAAAAGAAAGCTTATCAGAATCCTGGATATTGATTAGTATATATTTATAAATAGCCGGAGAGTTTATGCTCCGGCTATTTTTATTATATAGTATACAAAATAGTAAGTGTCACAAACGATCAATACTGTACAATATACACATACCGATAATAGTATTTTTTACAATATCTATTGGCCTGACATGACATGTTTTGTAACATGGTTTATTTTTTTTATTTTGAATTCAATATTAGTATTTTTGCATTAAATAAAGTTTCGCATAAGGAATATAATCATAAAACAACCATCATTTTTTTTGAATATGACAAATAGATCCATGCAGATTAATTGGTTACGTATTAATTACATTGTAATTATAATTGGAGTAATGATTTTTTTTCATGCTCAGAAAGATATAATTCAGAATTATCTGCACGTGAATATTTTTTAATAAATGAAGGATAGTCATTTTTCAATTACTAACAACCGCAAGATAAAATCATAATAGTATGAAAAAAATGTATTTCATCGGTTCTATTTTGATAATATTGATATTCTGTATCAATATTTCCTCTGTGGTTGCACAAAACATTCCTTTAGTGTATGATTCAGAAAACAATAACATTGAAATTCATCCATTCAAGAATGTGGACTACGGACGATGGATAACCTGGGCTGAAAATGAATAACTTACAACATAAATATAAATAATATAATTGCATGAAATCAAACTCACTTAAAGCCGGAGAATCAAGAGGTTTTTACAAACTATCATGGGTGCAGCGAATTGGATTTGGGTCAGGCGATTTGGCTCAGAACCTTATCTACCAGACGGTTTCGATGTACCTTCTAATCTTTTACACCAACGTTTTCGGACTACCCGCAGCCACTGCAGCGGTCATGTTTCTGATTGTAAGGCTAGTTGATGTTTTATGGGATCCTATTGTTGGAGCTTTAGTTGACAAACGAAATCCTAAGTTGGGTAAATATCGATCTTATCTTGTACTGGGAGGAATACCTCTTACAGGATTTGCAATTCTTTGCTTCTGGAATGGATTTTCAGGTTCATTGCTATATGCTTACATAACATACATTGGATTATCAATGAGTTACACTTTAGTAAATGTTCCATACGGTGCTTTGAATGCTTCTTTGACAAGAGACACCCACGAAATCACAACATTGACCTCTGTGCGTATGTTTATGGCAAATCTCGGAGGGTTAGCGGTTGCCTATGGTGTTCCAATTATCGTAAAAACACTCTCACCTGATGGCAAAATAAATTCTCCGGAATCAGCAAATGCATGGTTTATTACAATGACTATCTATGCTCTGATTGGTTTTGCTCTTCTTATTTTCTGCTTTACTCAGACAAAAGAGCGTGTAGTAATGGACGAAAAAGATACTGTCGACGTAAAGGTTTCTGATCTTTGGACAGAGTTTTTAAGAAACCGTCCATTACGAGTTCTTGCAATGTTTTTTATTGTTGCTTTTGCCATGATGGCTATTGGCAATTCTGCCGGATCCTATTATATGATATATAACGTTAAAGCCCCTAATATGCTACCCTATTTTATGGCCTTGGGTTCTATTCCTGCATTTATCTTTATGCCAATGGTTCCCGCCATTAAACGCAAAATAGGGAAAAAGCAGATGTTTTATGTTTTTCTAACTATTGCCATTATTGGTATGGCTATACTTTATATTGTCTCGGTTATACCCGCCCTCCAATCACAAATATGGCTTGTGATGGTAGCACAGTTTATTAAATCAACCGGAGTAATCGTTGCTACCGGTTATATGTGGGCATTGGTACCTGAAGTAATATCTTTTGGAGAATATACAACAGGCAGAAGAATTTCAGGAATAGTCAATGCTCTTACAGGTATTTTTTACAAAGCAGGTATGGCATTAGGAGGTGTAGTACCCGGACTAGTACTTTCATTCGTTGGATTCGACGAAAAGAACTCTATTGAACAAACTCCACTTGTTGAACAGGGTATTTTGTGGCTCGTAGTGGTTATTCCTGCACTACTGCTTTTACTTGGAATGTTTATCATTTCTAAATATGAACTTGAGGATGATGTCATTGACAAAATCAATTATGAGATAGAAGAGAGACAAATGAATAAATAATAACAAAGAATTACAAAATAATAAAAGGTGGATTTATTAAAATATTAAAATAAAAAAGAATTATGAAACAATCAAGATATTTAGTACCCGGAGATTATATGGCTGACCCCTCTGCACATGTTTTTAATGGCAAAGTTTATATTTATCCTTCACATGACTGGGAAAGTGGTATCCCTGAGAATGATAACGGCGACCATTTCAATATGAAGGACTATCACGTTTTTTCTATGGAAGATGTGGAAAACGGAGAAGTTACTGATCATGGTGTGGTTCTGCAAACAGAAGACATACCCTGGGCAGGACGTCAACTTTGGGATTGCGATGTTGCTTACAGAAACGGTAAGTACTATATGTATTTCCCGTTGAAAGATCAGAATGATATATTTCGTATAGGTGTTGCTATAAGTGATAAGCCGGAAGGTCCATTCATTCCGGAAGAAAATCCAATGAAGGGAAGTTACAGTATGGACCCCGCTATTTGGCATGATGAAGATGGAGAGTTTTACATGTATTTCGGCGGCTTATGGGGTGGTCAACTTCAGCGTTATCGTAACAATAAAGCTCTGGAATGTGCTAATTTACCCGAAGGAGATGAGCCTGCACTCTGTCCCAAAGTAGCAAAACTAAGGGGAGATATGCTTGAATTTGCAGAGGAACCACGTGATTTGGTAATATTGGATGAAAACGGAAAACCGCTTACCGCCGGAGATACGAAACGTCGTTTTTTTGAAGCTTCGTGGATGCATAAGTATAATGGAAAATACTATTTTAGCTATTCAACTGGTGATACTCATCTGATATGCTATGCAATCGGTGACAATCCCTATGGTCCTTTTACTTACCAAGGTGTAATACTTACTCCTGTGGAAGGATGGACTACACATCACTCAATAATAGAATACAAAGGAAAATGGTATCTGTTTCATCATGACAGCGTGCCTTCAGGAGGAAAGACATGGCTACGTAGTATGAAGGTTGTGGAACTGGAGTATAATCAGGACGGAACTATAAAAACTATAGAAGGTACAGCTACTAAATGATGAGAAAAATAATATATATAAGCCTGCTTTGCTTTTTTGCTGCACTTCAGCTTAATGCGGAGGATGGCAGCAGGCTTTGGCTTAGGTTTCAGCCGGGAGAGAAAGGTGAGTTGCCTTTCTATACCGGATTAAATGGTAACAGTTCCTCAATAGCCGTACAAGAGTTTCAGCAGGCATGGGAAGAATTGAGCGGTAAACCACTTTCAGCTACCTCTAATCTGAGCAACAATACTTTGCTTATTGGTACAGCAAAACACTCAGATATTCGTAGGCTAAATATATCCAAAGAGTTAGAAGAATTGGGACCTGAAGGTTATATTATTAGAACTGTTCTGCGTGGGAAGAACCATATTACTGTGGTAGCTTCTTCTGAAGAAAAAGGTTTGTTGTATGGCGTTTTTCATCTATTGCGGTTAATACAGACAAAACAATCATTAAATTCGCTTGACATCAGAGAGAAACCTCTTTATGATTTGCGTCTTCTCAATCATTGGGACAACCTTAATGGAACAATTGAAAGAGGTTACGCCGGTTACTCAATCTGGAAATGGGAAGAACTGCCTGAAACAGTATCTCCCAGATATAGTGAATACGCAAGAGCAAATGCCTCTATTGGTATTAACGGGACAGTACTTAATAATGTAAATGCCTCTCCTGACATTCTTAAAAGTGATTATCTGAAAAAAGTAAAGGTAATTGCGGACATAATGCGTCCTTATGGAATTAAAGTTTATTTATCAGTAAACTTTTCATCTCCTAAAATACTGGGAGGATTATCCGATTCTGATCCGCTAAATCCTGAAGTACAAAAATGGTGGCAAAATAAGATTGTAGAGTTATACGATCTGATTCCTGATTTCGGTGGTTTTTTGGTTAAGGCTAACTCAGAGGGACAACCTGGTCCACAGGACTACGGCCGCACTCACGCAGAGGGTGCCAATATGCTCGCAGATGCATTAAAACCATATAGTGGCATCGTGATGTGGAGAGCATTTGTTTATAATCCATCAGAAGAAGATCGAGCGAAACAGGCCTATAACGAATTTGTACCACTTGATGGAACGTTTCGTGATAATGTAATTGTACAGGTGAAAAACGGACCGGTGGATTTTCAACCACGTGAGCCATTTAGTCCTCTGTTTGGTGCAATGAAAAAAACAGCTATCATGCCAGAACTACAGATTACACAAGAGTACCTTGGTTTTTCAAATCATTTGGTTTACCTGGGAACTCAATGGAAAGAGTTCTTCCAAAGTGATACTTACAGTAAGGGTGAAGGTTCCACTGTGGCAAAAACAACTGATGGGTCTCTCTTTGATCATACAATAACTGCTATAGCCGGTGTTGCAAATATTGGAGAAGATACAAACTGGACGGGTCACCATTTTGCACAGGCCAATTGGTTTGCATTTGGACGTCTGGCTTGGAATCACACCCTTTCTTCTGAAGAGATTGCGGATGAATGGATTAAGATGACTTTTACGCAAAATGATGAGTTTTTAGTTCCTGTCAAAAAGATGATGCTTGACTCTTGGCAAACTGCTGTTGATTATATGATGCCTCTGGGTTTACACCACATATTTGCTTGGGGACATCATTACGGTCCCGAGCCATGGTGTGACATCCCTGGAGCAAGAGCTGACTGGCTTCCAAAATATTATCACAACGCAAGTATCGATGGTATAGGATTTGATCGCACAACAGGTGGTAGTAATGCAGTGTCACAATACTATTCACCCCTTGATGAAACCTTTAACAATATCGAAAGCTGTCCGGAGGATTTGCTGCTTTGGTTTCATCATATATCATGGGATCATACCATGAAAAACGGTAATAACCTGTGGGATGAAATGTGTTTCCGATACGATCGCGGTGTACAAAAAGTACGTGATTTTCAAAAGATTTGGGACAGAACAGAGGGCAATATTGATAGAGAACGTTTTGAACATGTTCAATCAAGACTGAAGATTCAGTCTCGTGATGCAGTTTGGTGGAAAGATGCCTGTTTGCTATATTTCCAGACCTACTCGAAAAAGCCGATCCCATACAATATTGAACGACCTGTACATGAACTTGAAGATTTAAAGAACATTAAATTAAATCTTAAGCATCATAATTAATCTCTTAACTATATAAATGAGGCTGATAAGAATTTTGTAATTAAGTGTTTTTTTAATTAGTTTTGTTATATTATTAAACGTTCAGGAATAGATTAAAACAAACAAATATCAAGGATAATAAAAAATTATAAATATGTATTTAATAGGTTACGACATAGGGAGTTCTTCTGTAAAAGCAGCTCTTGTTGAAGTTGAAACAGGCAAGATAACTGCCACTGATTATTTCCCTAAAGTAGAGATGCCAATGCATGCCGAAAAACCGGGTTGGGCTGAACAGGATCCTGAAATGTGGTGGTCAAACTTAAAACTTGCCAATGCTTCGGTGCTGGAAAAATCAGGTGTCGATCCACAAGATATAAAAGCTATAGGAATCTCGTGGCAGATGCACGGATTGGTAATGGTTGATAAAAATAAAAAGGTTATACGACCTTCAATAATTTGGTGTGATAGTCGTGCCATACCTTACGGTGAAGATGCATTTAATTCTATTGGAGAAAAAAAGGTATTATCCCATTTACTCAATTCACCCGGAAATTTCACTGCTGCTAAACTGGCTTGGGTAAAGAAGAATGAACCTGAATTATATGAACGAATAGATAAAATAATGTTGCCCGGCGATTATATTGCAATGAGGCTTACCGACGAAATATCTGTAACAGTGGAAGGACTTTCAGAAGGTATTTTCTGGGACTTTAAAGAAAACAGGGTTTCGGACGATGTACTAAAATACTATGGTTTTGAAAAAAATATATTACCGGAAATCACACCGGTTTTCGGAATTCAAGGGAGAGTTAGTGAATTAGCAGCAAAGGAACTGGGTCTGAATCCAGGAACACCTGTCAGTTATCGTGCAGGTGATCAACCTAATAATGCTGTATCTCTAAATGTTTTTAACCCCGGAGAAATTGCCTCAACCGCAGGTACATCCGGTGTTGTATACGGGGTATTGGATGAAGTGAAATACGATCCTTTATCTAGAGTTAACATCTTTGCACATGTTAATCATAAGCACGATCAGACAAGACTTGGTGTTTTACTCTGTATAAACGGCACGGGAATATTAAACTCATGGATGAAAAAGAATATTGTACCATCTGAAATGAGTTATAACGACATGAATCAAATAGCATCACTATCACCTGTTGGTGCAAAAGGTATATCCGTGATACCATTCGGCAATGGAGCAGAACGTGTACTTGAAAACAGAAATGTAGATTGTTCCTTAAATGGAATAAACTTCAATATTCATAGCTTATCAGATTTGCTGCGAGCAGCTCAAGAAGGCATTGTTTTCTCATTTCAGTATGGTATGGAAATCATGAAAGAAATTGGAATGAATATTAATATTATAAAAGCCGGAAACACTAATATGTTCCTAAGCCCAATTTTTCGTGAAACATTAGCCAACATAAGTGGAGCTGTCATAGAGCTATATGACACTGATGGGGCTGCCGGTGCTGCAAAAGCCGCCGGAATCGGTGCTGGAATATATGCATCAAGTGAGGAAGCATTCTCGTCATTAAAGAAAATCATGACAATAGAACCCGACCTTAATAACAGTGAACAGTATTTGAATGCTTATCAAAAATGGAAAAGTTTTGTTTAGAGTGAACAAAAAAGAATTATGTATATAAACAACTTATTTTTAATTATATAAAAACAGAAACATTATGAAAGAGTATTTCCCAGGTATAGGAAAAATTAAATTCGAGGGTAAAGAGAGCACCAATCCATTAGCATTTCGCTATTACGATCCGGAAAAAATGGTTTACGGTCGTAAGATGAAAGATTGGTTTAAATTTGCTATGGCCTATTGGCATACCCTATGTGCAGAATCCAGCGATCCTTTTGGTGAAGAAACCAAAGACTTTGAATGGAACAATGGAAGTGAAGTAATTGAAAGAGCCAAAAAGAAAGTCGATGCCGGCTTTGAATTTATGCAAAAAATTGGCATCGAGTATTTCTGTTTTCACGATGTGGATCTAGTAGATTCCGGAGATTCGTTAGAAGAGTATGAAGCTAATCTAAAGACAATTGTTGCCTACATTAAAGGAAAAATGGCTGACACCGGAATTAAACTACTTTGGGGTACAGCTAATGTATTTGGACACAAGCGTTATATGAATGGTGCTGCCACAAATCCAAATTTTGATAGTGTTGCATTTGCAGGTACTCAAATAAAAAATGCTCTTGATGCTACTATCGAATTAGGAGGTGAGAATTATGTATTCTGGGGAGGCAGAGAAGGTTATATGACTCTTCTTAATACAGACATGAAACGTGAGAAAGAACATTTAGCCATGATGCTGGGCAAAGCTCGTGATTATGCAAGATCAAAAGGATTTAAAGGTACATTTTTTATTGAACCTAAACCCATGGAGCCTACTAAGCATCAGTATGACTATGATGCTGAAACGGTTATAGGATTTCTGCGTGCTCACAACCTAGATAAAGATTTCAAACTCAATGTAGAAGTGAATCATGCAACTCTTGCCGGACACACATTCGAACACGATTTGCAGTGTGCAGTTGACGCAGGAATGCTGGGTTCAATAGATGCCAACAGAGGTGATTATCAAAACGGATGGGATACAGACCAATTTCCTATTGATGTATATGAACTGACACAAGCAATGCTTGTTATTCTTGAAGGTGGAGGTTTGCAAGGTGGTGGAACTAATTTTGATGCCAAAACACGCAGAAACTCTACTGATATGGAAGATATCTTTATTGCACATATCTCAGGCATGGATGCATTTGCACGCTCTCTTGAAGCTGCTGCAGCTATTTTAGAGAAATCTCCTTACAAGAAAATGAGAAGAGAGAGATATGCATCTTTTGACAGCGGTAAAGGTAAAGAGTTTGAAGAAGGCAAACTTTCTTTAGAAGATCTTCGAGATTATGCACACTCTTTAAATAAAGAACCCGATCAAATTAGTGGAAAACAGGAATTATACGAAGCTATAATTAACATGTACATTTAATCAGACAACTGAAAGATCAACTCTCTTTAAACAGAGGGTTGATCTTCTTTTTTTTCTACAAAGGGACCAACTACCTTATCAAACTTTTATTCAAACCTTAGCCTTATAAAAATCTTAATTGTAATGAAACAGGTTTACAATCATTCTCTGAAAAATATACTCATACTTCTTGCAATTTTAACTGTAAATATTGCTCGTAGTGAAGTAAAACTTCCTCAGCTTCTGTCCGACAACATGATTCTGCAACGAGACACCAAAATTCATCTTTGGGGATATGCCGATCCTCAAGAAAAGATAACTATTCAGTTTAAAGGAGAAACAAAAAACACCACAGCAGATATTAACGGTAATTGGTCAGTATTTCTAAATCCTTCCTCTGCAGGTGGACCATATACAATAGTGATAAATGACAAAACTATCAGTAATGTGTTAATAGGTGACGTATGGCTATGTTCCGGACAATCTAATGTTGATCTCCCAATTTACAGAGTTGAGGATTTGTACAAAAACCTGACAGATACACTACACCGTAGCAAGGTTCGTTTAATTAAGATATCAAACGCTACAAATATCCTTAGCCGTGAGGAAGATGTAAAGAACACCTACTGGCGCGAGTTGGCACCGGATAATGTATCTGACTTTTCAGCAATTTCATACTTTTTGGCAAACGATCTTTATGAAAAAACAGGAATTCCACAAGGAGTAATAGCTTGCAGTTGGGGAGGAACACCTATACAATCATGGATTGGCGAGGAGTATATAAAAAAATACCCGCATTACTACAGCGAAATGCTAATGGTTCAAGATGATGAATACACGGCTCAGGTAAACCGTGCCTCTCAGACTGCCGGTCGAGCTTGGAGTAAAACATTATACAAACTCGATCCCGGAGTACACGAAAAATGGTATTCAGAATTTATCGATGAAAGTGAGTGGAGCAATGTTTATCAATTTGATAATAGAAAATGGACACAATCAGAAAAAGGACCATTCAGCGGATCCTACTGGTTCAGACAACATATAAAAATAGATAAAAAGTATGCAGGCAGCAAAGCAACACTCAGACTAGGATGTCTTGTTGATGCAGACTCTACTTATCTGAATGGTGTACTGGTAGGCACAACCGGATATCAATATCCTCCAAGAAAATACAATATTCCTGAAGGACTCCTGAAAGAGGGAAATAATGTAATAACTGTCCGTTTAATCGCAGGAGCTAATGCAGAGTTTGTAAAAGAAAAACCTTATAAAATAGTATTTTCGGACAACAGTGAAATTCAACTCTCTGAAGAGTGGAAATTCAGACAAGGGGCTTACATGTCTCCTCAGAACATTCAGGGCATAAATATGCAAAACCGGCCAACTGCCTGTTATAATGCTATGTTATACCCGCTTCACCGCTTCCCGGTTTCAGGCGTTTTGTGGTATCAGGGAGAATCAAACACAGGAAGAGCAAAAGAATATGAATATCTACTGGGTGATCTGATGGATAATTGGAGAAGCATTTGGGATAATGAAACATTGCCATTTTTTATAGTACAACTGCCCGAATTTATGCCTCCAACCTACACACCGTCGGAAAGTGGATGGGTTACTCTTCGCGAGTCGCAGCGACGTGCGACAATAAATGACGAACATGCCGAGTTAATTGTAGGACTAGGATTGGGTGAATGGAATGACATTCATCCTCTTAGAAAAAAAGAACTTGCAGAACGAGTATCACTTGAAATTCGCAATAAGGTATATAATCAGGATGTGATAATAACACCCAGGCTTACAGGGGGAACTATAAATGGCAATAAGGTGGTTTTATCATTCTCAGGTGACATTTACGGTAATGAGGATGGAGAAGTATACGACTTTGAAATTTCTGATGACGGAAAGACTTACAAAAATGCCAGAGCTTTAGTGAAAAATAACTCAATATTTATTTTCAGTGATGAAATAAATCGACCGGTAAGTGTTCGCTATGCTTGGCGCAATACCCCGCCTGCTGCAAATCTAAAAAGCAAAAATAAACTACCGCTCCCGACTTTCCAGTGGGATAAACCATAATAGCACAAATCAAGATTATATCAAAATGTACAGTCAATAAATCATTTATTTAAGAAATAAAAAAATATTTTGCGGTAAGTTTGCAAATCAATTATATCTAATTTACACATTTAACCTCATCATGAATAGAGGAAATTTGAATTTTTTAGCCATTGATATTGGAGCAGGAAGTGGCAGAGCAATACTTGGGACAATTCAGAACGAAAAGATTGAATTGAAAGAGGTAAACCGTTTTTCTAATCCAATGATTGAAGTAAATGACTTACTTTATTGGGACATTCTG
>DHCC01000056.1:0-5033 GCA_002398875.1 Bacteroidales bacterium UBA4912
ACTAAAACAATCAGCATATTTTGGAACGAATTGATTTGACAGGAAAGAGTATAATTGGCGGCTCGTTCGTGGGTACAATAGGTTTTTTTGACGGTGTTCACCTGGGACACAGATATCTGATCTCACAGGTGAAAGAAGAGGCAAAACGACTTGATCTGCCTTCCGCTGTAATTACCTTCCCTGTTCATCCAAGAAAAATACTTCAGACAGATTATCAGCCGGCTCTGCTTTGCGGGTTGGAAGAGAAAATAGAACAACTGGAAACCACGGGAATAGATTACTGTATCATACTGCCTTTCACCACCGATCTGTCTAATCTCCCGGCAAAGGAGTTTATGCAGCAGGTGCTTAAAAACGATATCGGTCTTCATACTCTTTTAGTGGGATATGATCACCGTTTTGGTCACAACAGAGAGGATGGCTTTGATGAGTATCAAGCCTACGGCAAGGAGATGGGCATGAATGTTATCAGGGCAAAAGAGCTGCAGATCGACGGCGATAATGTAAGCTCAACAAAAATCCGCAGACTGCTCAAAAACGGTGATATCGAGAAAGCAAACAACCTTCTCTCTTATAATTATACCTTATCAGGAAAGATTGTTGAAGGGTATAGAGTAGGGCGCACTATCGGCTTCCCGACAGCAAATATCAGGTCATGGGAGCGGTTTAAGGTTATCCCCAAACTAGGAGTGTATGCCGTATTGGTGCACGTGCGTGACATCATCTATGAGGGTATGCTCTATATCGGAACGCGCCCCACACTGCACAATGACCCCGAAATAAGCGTAGAGGTAAACATCTTTGATTTCAATGCAGATCTGTATGATCAGTCGCTTACGGTGGAGTTTATCGATTTTATACGCGAAGATAAAAAGTTTGATGCAATGGATCAGCTGGTTGAGCAGATTCATAACGATAGGAAGTCGGTGCTCAAACGTCTTAAAAGTGTTAAGTAAAAAAATAATATACATGCAAAACAATTAATCTTATGGCAAAAAAAATTCTTTTAAATAATGATGCAAGTGTTCCGGTAATAGGACTGGGTACTTATAAGATCGGAATCACTGATACTGATACTTACCGTGCTGTGAGATCGGCACTCGATGTCGGCTACAGACATATTGATACTGCCACGCTCTACGAGAATGAGGTGCCTGTGGGTAAGGCAATACGTGAAAGTGGCATACCACGCGAAGAGATTTTCGTGACAACCAAATTATGGGGCACCGACATACTAAAAGATCGCATAAAGGAGGCTTTTGAGGGAAGCCTTAAAAACCTGGGGCTCGATTATCTCGATCTATACCTGGTGCATTGGCCCGTTAAAGGCAAAATCTCCTCAACATGGAAGGCTATGGAGGATATTTATATTGATGGCAAAGTAAGAACAATCGGTCTGAGCAATCATCTTATTCATCATGTAGAGGAGGTGTTGAAGGATGCAACTGTTACTCCTGCCGTCAATCAGATGGAGCTTCACCCTTACCTTGTGCAACAGGGGGTTGTCGACTTCTGCAAGGATAAGGGTATTGTGCCCGAGGCATGGAGCCCTTTAGGCAGCAGCAAGATTCCTCTCTTGCAGGATAAGGTGCTCACACGGATTGCAGACAAATATCACAAATCGTCCGCTCAGGTGGTTCTTAGGTGGAACATACAAAAGGGTGTTGTGGCAATTCCAAAATCATCAAGCAAGGAGAGGCAGGCAGAGAATTTTAATATCTTTGATTTTGAGCTCTCTGATGAGGAGATCAGGCAGATCGATAGTCTGGATAGGGGACATAGAACAGGGGTGCATCCTGATTATATTGAGTTTTAAGGGGGGGATACATTGATAACAGAAAGAAATCATTTGATTTACCAAACTACTTTGGTCTTAGAAGGGCTATAGATAGCTTATACATAGCTTATACACTGTATAATCTATGTATAAGCTATCTATAAGTAATCTTTGGATTAAGTCCGACTGATTACTAAAAGAAGATCTTTTTTCACTTTCCCCAATCCTTTTTATCTTTGCCTCATGAAAGATAATTCCGCCCCATTAAAATATTCACTCATAAGATCATCACGGAAATCGATAGGCATAATTGTTCATCCCGACGGGAGAGTAGTGGTTAGAGCTCCGATGCGTGCAAGCAGCAGTCAGATTCAGCAAGTGCTTGACCGCAGGATGGACTGGATAATAAAGCACAAGAACAGGTATGCAGAGCAGATGCGCCTGAATCCCAAGAGAGCTTTTGTGAGTGGTGAGAAGCATCTTTTTCTTGGTGAGGAGTATGTCTTGCGTGTGAAGAACGGTATTGCCAACAGAGTCACTAAAAACTGTGAGTATATTGATATAGAGTGTGCCGACGCCAATATGGCTGAGTTGCTCATGCAGCAGTGGTATAAGTCGAAGGCAAAAGAGGTTTTCCCGAATATTGTTAACCCTGTGATCAGGAGATTCAGGAGCGTGTATAATGTCGCACCTGCAAAGATCACCGTGAAAAGTATGAAATCGCGGTGGGGCAGCTGCTCCTCCAGAGGTTCTGTCTCTTTAAACAGCAAGCTGGTGCAGGCTCCGCCGAGGTGCATTGAGTATGTGATAGTGCATGAGTTGTGTCACCTTATTCATTTTAATCACTCTAAGGACTTCTATACACTCCTTGCAGAGATTATACCCGACTGGAAGGAACGAAAAAAGGAACTAAAGCGCATATTGCCTTATGGTTGCTGAATTGCTGTTGCGGATTATTAAACATTGTTTGCGGATTAAATGTTAACAACAACCGTGGGTTATATAGCCTAAATAAATTAACTTTGTAGTATAACAGAAATAAGATTTTTATGAAAAAATCGATAGTAACAATATTATTAGTGATGATGATGACAATAGCTTCTGCTGAAGAGAATCCATTTTTTAAGCCTTTTGAGGGACCTCATGCAACTGCCCCTTTTAATGATATTAAGCTTGAACATTATGAGTCTGCTTTTAAGAGGGGGATGGCTGAACACCGGTCAGAGATTGATAAGATCGCCTCTGATGCTGCCGCTCCCACGTTTGCCAACACCATCGAGGCAATGGAATATGCGGGTGCTATGCTTACAAGGGTGAGTAATGTGTTTTTTAACCTGCTGAGCGCCGAGAGCAATGATGAGATGATGGAGATATCGCAGCGCCTGAGTCCTGAGCTGTCTGCTCACTCAAATTATATCAATCTGAATGAGAACCTTTTTGAGCGTGTTAAATCGATATATGATGATCGTAATTCTCTGGGGCTGACTCCCGAGCAGATACGACTGGTTGAGAAGTACTACGAGAGCTTTGAGAACAGCGGTGCTACTCTCTCTGCCGAAGATAAAGAGAAATATAGGAACCTCACGATGGAGCTGAGCAAGATCACCCTGGAGTTTGGGCAGAATGTGCTGCGTGAGACTAATGCTTTTGAGATGCTGCTGACAGATGAGGATGACTTGGCAGGATTGCCGAAGAGCACGATTGATGCTGCTGCCACGAAAGCAAAAGCGAAAGGTAAAGAGGGGTGGCTGTTTGATTTGACCGGACCAAGCTATACAGGTTTTATGCAGTATTCTGCAAGACGTGACTTGCGTGAGAGGCTTTACATGGCGTATAATACCAAAAACGTGAAGGGCGGGGAGTATGACAACCGTGATAATGTGCAGAGGATTGTGAACCTGCGACTGGAGATTGCTAATCTGCTGGGGTATGAGAGTTATTCTGACTATGTGCTGAAAAACAGGATGGCAAAGAGTGCGGAGGGTGTCTTCGGGCTGCTTGATAATCTTGCCGAGGCATTCGGACCTGTTGCAAGGGCTGAGGTGAAGGATGTGCAGGATTTTGCTTCTGAGATGGAGGGGAAAGTGATTGAGATTATGCCGTGGGACTGGAGCTACTACTCGGAGAAGTTGAAGGATAGTCGCTTTGGTATTAATGATGAGATGACTCGCCCATACTTCGAACTTGAGAATGTGAAGAAGGGGGTTTTTGGACTGGCAACTGAACTTTATGGGTTGCAGTTTGTGAAGAATCCTGATATTGAGGTGTACCATCCTGAGGTTGAGGCTTTTGATGTGCTAGATGAGAAGGGTGAGTTTCTATCTGTGTTATATACCGATTTCCATCCGCGTGAGGGTAAACGATCAGGTGCATGGATGTCAAGCTTTAAGGGTCAGTATGTGAAAGAGGGGATGGACAGCAGACCGCACGTTACGATTGTGATGAATTTTACTCGTCCCACTGAGACGGAACCTGCTCTGCTCACCTTCAGCGAGGTGAACACTTTCCTTCATGAGTTTGGTCACGCTCTTCACGGGATGCTGACACGTACAACTTACGAGTCTCTCTCGGGTACCGGTGTGTATCGTGATTTTGTTGAGCTGCCTTCGCACTTCATGGAAAACTGGCTTAAGGAGAAGGATTATCTTGATAGGTTTGCTTTTCATTATCAAACGGGTGAGAAGATGCCTGAAGAGCTTCTGCAGAGTATTGTGGATGCATCTAATTATAATGTAGGGTATTTAACACTCCGCCAGCTTTCGTTTGGTTATCTTGATATGGCGTGGCACTCGCTGGAGAAGCCTTTTGTATCGGAATCATCAACACCTGTTCGTGATTTTGAGAAGAAAGCAATGGAGAGGGTGCAACTGCTTCCCGTTATAGATGAAACATGTATGTCAACTTCCTTCAATCATATTTTCTCGGGTGGTTATGCTGCCGGTTATTACAGCTACAAATGGGCGGAGGTGATGGATGCAGATGCTTTCTCGCTCTTTAAGGAGAATGGTATATTTGATAAGGCAACAGCTGATTCATTCCGCAGGAATATCCTTGAGCGTGGTAATACAGAAGAACCGGAAGTGCTCTACAAACGCTTCAGGGGTCGCGAGGCATCAGTGGATGCGCTGCTTAAGAGGAGCGGGGTAGGTAAATAAGTTAAGTCATAAAAATATTATTACAAAAACAGATAGATGAGAACAAAGATTTTCTGGACAGCGTTTTTACTTACCGTAGTTTTTGCTTCAGCTCAAGTTTT
>DHCC01000056.1:5226-5911 GCA_002398875.1 Bacteroidales bacterium UBA4912
GCTCAAGTTTTTGCTTCAGCTCAAACAGCCGTGCAGGCTGATTTGAATGTCGCTTCCTTTAACATTCGTATGGACACTCCGAACGACAGTCTGGATTCATGGGAGCATAGAAAGGATATGGTGAACGGACTGATTCGCTTTCATGACTTTGATGTTTTCGGTATTCAGGAAGGGTTTCATCATCAGATTATTGATATACTGAAGCCGGGTGGATATGATTATGTTGGTGTTGGTCGCGACGACGGTAAAGAGACCGGTGAGCATTCTGCAATTATCTACAAGAAAGACAGGTTTAAAGTGCTTGAAAATGGTGACTTCTGGTTGTCTGAGACTCCCGATATTCCCGGCATAGGGTGGGATGCAATTTGTTGCAACCGTATCTGCTCATGGGCTAAATTTAAGGATAATGAGTCGGGCAAGGAGTTCTACTTCTTCAATGTGCATTATGATCATGAGGGTGTGGAAGCGCGCAGACAGTCGTCATTGCTGTTAATGAAAAAAATACGCGAGATAGCGGCTGATTATCCTGTTATCGCTACAGGTGATTTTAATGCTGTACCCGACTCGGAACCTATACAGATTATTATGAACGACGGGTTGCTTAACGACTCTTACCTTGTTTCACATACACCACCTTACGGAACAGTAGGCACATATAATTCATTCAACGTTAATGCTCCCGTTG
>DHCC01000056.1:6100-24469 GCA_002398875.1 Bacteroidales bacterium UBA4912
AAACAGAATTGATTATGTGTGGGTAACCAAAGATATTATGGTTAATAAGTATGGGGTGCTTAATGATATTCATTATGGCCGTTTCCCTTCGGATCACTTTCCTGTAATGGTTCACGTAAGTTTTTAAAACTAAAGACCATAGCTTAGGAAAACAATCTAAGTTTATTTTTTATTAATTAGTTCGTATGCTTCAATTAGCGGCTGATTGGTGTGAACGTAATAGAAAACGAGACAGCAAATGGAAAAACACTACTTTCGTAATGATAGTATAAATAAATATAACTACATGAGATATATTTCTTCAGTTTGCTTTATACTGATAGCTTTAATAGCTTCAGTTGAGAACTTTACTGTTAGTGCACAGGTGATTCATGTTCAGGAGGAAAATTCGATAAGGCTGATGTCTTATAATATACGTAATGCACGTGGACTGGACGAAATGACAGATTATCAAAGAATAGCAGATGTAATAAATAGTGTTGCTCCTGATATTATTGCTGTTCAGGAGCTGGATAGTGTGACTGCCAGAAGCAAGGGAGTTGATGTGCTTGATGTTTTGGCACGGAACACGTTAATGAATCCAACTTATGCATCTGCAATTGATTATGATGGAGGCAAATATGGTGTAGGTATTCTTTCTAAAGAGAAGCCTTTAAGTATTAAGAAAATTCCATTGCCCGGCAGGGAAGAGCCCAGAATACTCTTAATAGTTGAAATGGATGATTACTATTTTGGATGCACTCATTTCTCACTTACTGATGAAGACAGACTTGAGTCAGTTGAAATAATAAAGAATGAGGCTGAAAAGTTAAACTCGAATAAACCTTTTTTTCTTGCCGGAGATATGAATGCAACTCCTGAATCTCTTGTGCAGCAGGAGATGAACAGCTTATTTACTTCGCTTGTTTCTCCTAAACAGTTTACTATCCCTGCTGATAATCCTGACAGATGTATTGATTACATTTATGGTTTTAATGGAACTGAGGGGTGGTCACTTTTAACCGACCGAGGGGTTATTGCTGAAAAGATGGCTTCCGACCACCGGCCTCTGTATGCCGATATCCGAATTCATTCTGAGAGAGATAATATATTCCGAACAAAGCCATACTTGCAGAATCCGACAGGTAATGGAATTAGTATTTCATGGTTGACAAATGTTCCGGTTCATAGTTGGGTGGAGTATGGTACTGATGGCAACCTTGATCAAACTCTAGAGTTGTATGTTGATGGACAGATGATTGTAAATAATTTTCATCATAAGTTCCGGTTAAATAATTTGATCCCCGGAGAAACTTACAGTTATAGGGTGTGTTCCAGAGAAATAGCTGTGTATGAGGCTTACAGGAAAGAATTAGGGGAGACTGCCATTTCAGAAATTTACACATTCAGGTTGCCTGCAGAGAGTGACACTGATTTTAAAGCTGTCATTTTAAATGATCTTCATCAGAGGAGAAATCTTATAGATATGTTTGCAGAGTTGATTGCGGAAATTGATTACGATTTAGTGTTTTTCAATGGCGACAATATTGATGACCCCAGAGATGAGGATCAGGCAGTAGCTTCGCTCGCTTATATGAATGAGAAAGTTAGAGCAGAGTCAGTTCCTGTTTTTTATATACGAGGCAATCATGAGATACGTAATGCATATTCGATAGGTTTACGTGATTTACTGGATTACGTGGATAACAAGACTTATGGTGCTTTCAACTGGGGAAATACACGGTTTGTGATGCTTGACTGTGGTGAGGATAAAGATGATAGTCATCCTGTCTATTATGGATTAAACGATTTCAGTGGATTAAGGAAAGATCAGGCTGATTTCTTGAAAATGGAAATTAATAGTACTGAGTTTAAGTTAGCTGACAAACGGGTTTTAATTCACCATATTCCAGTTTATGGACTTGGAGAAAATGCTTATAATCCCAGTTTGGATGAATGGGGAGAGATTTTAAAAGATGCGCATTTTGACATCTCACTGCATGGACATACTCACAGGTTTGCCTACCACCCTATGGATAGTATTGAAAATAATTTCCCTGTTGTGATCGGTGGGGGGAACAATGAAGAGAGTGCTACTATTATGATTCTTGAGAAAGATGGTAATGATATGACGTTGAGTGTGCTTGATGTTGAAGGGGTTGAGTTGTTAAAACTGAACCTGTAAAGATTAGTTTATCCCTGCTTGTATTATATCTAATTATAAAAAACGTTGGACAGGATATGACCGGTCCAACGTTCAAAAATTACTCACTTTATAATGTAGTTAACCTACTTGGCTTTTCCCTGATTAGCTACAGCTTCCATAAGCTTTTTGATCTCTTCAGGATCGCCAAGGAAATAATCTTTCTGCAGGTTCATGTCGTCATCAAACTCAAATACATAAGGAACAGCAGTTGGCAGGTTCAGACTTACTATCTCATCATCTGAGATATTTTTGAGATGTTTGATGATACCGCGCAGACTGTTTCCATGTGCTGCAACGATAACTTCATTGTATTTTTTCATCTCAGGCACGATGGTGTCGTTCCAATAAGGCAGAATACGTTCTACGGTATCTTTGAGAGCTTCAGTAAGAGGAAGGTCTTTTTCGTCTACACCTTTATATCGTGCTTCCTGAAATGGTGAGCGTTCATCATCCTTTTCGAGAGGTTTTGGAGGAACATCATAGCTCCTGCGCCAGACAAGTACCTGTTCGTCACCATATTTCTCAGCTGTTTCAGCTTTGTTTAGGCCCTGCAGCATACCATAATGCTTCTCATTCAAACGCCATGTTTTCTCAACAGGAATCCAGTCAAGGTCCATCTCATCAAGAACAACGTTTAATGTCTTTACTGCTCTTTTCAGGTAAGATGTATAAGCTTTTTCAAATTGAAAGCCTTCTTTCTTGAGGTATTTACCTGCTTTGTGAGCTTCCTCAACGCCTTTCTCGGTGAGATCAACATCTGTCCAGCCTGTAAAGCGGTTTTCCTTGTTCCATTTGCTTTCGCCATGACGGATTAAAACAACTCTTTTCATACTTTAATTTTTATATGTTAGTAAATTATCTATTTCTGATTATCTGTTTCTAAAAATAACGTTACATACAAAACTACACAAATTCGCTCAATTTTTTGCAACGTTATTGCAAATTTACTGAGAATGATATTCAAATAAACACTGTTTAGCCTATTTTGTACTAATGGTTCTGTTTGAACTAATCGTCGAGTTTATCAGAGTCTGAATTAGTTTTGGTTATGAGCCGATTGGCTTTAGGTGTTGCCGATTGATCTGCTCCTTGATCCAATCTCTTTAAAATTCTTATCTGACCTATTAACAGAGTTAGTGACAATAGTGCTGCCAGTGTATCTGAAACGGGTATCGCGATCCATAATCCATCAAGTCCCCATAGTCGTGGAAAAAGTATTATGCCGGGAACAAGAAATATCAACTGACGACTAAGGCTCTGAATAATAGATTTGAATGCATATCCCAAACTCTGGAAGAAGCTTGATGCCACAATTTGCATTCCCACAAGTGGTAGGGCAATTACTGCAATACGTACACCTCTTTCTGTAAGATCAAGAAGTTCTATATCAGTAGTAAAAGCCATTGCTATTTGTCTTGGGAACAGTTCACCTACAATAAAACCTATAGTTGTAATTATCGTTGCAACCTTTAATGTATAGTAAAGCGTCTCTCTGACTCTTTTATAATTACCCGAACCGTAATTGTATCCCAGTATAGGCTGGGTTCCCTGGTTAAGTCCCAGAATAGTTATTAAGAGCAATCCCAGTATAGTATTAACAATACCAAATGCACCTACTGCCAGATCACCACCATATCGCATCAGAGAGGTGTTCATCAATACATTGACCCCGGAGGCAGCCACCTGCATACTGAACGGTGAAAGGCCTATTGAAATAATAGAGAGTATAATTGCTTTATTGAGTCGCACATTTCTCCATCTTAATCTAATAGTACTGCTTCTGCTGGTGAAATGATGCATAACAAAAAGAAGTCCTATAAACATAGATATAACTGTAGCCCAGGCAACTCCTTTAATACCCATATTAAATCCGAAAAGAAGTATTGGTGAAATAATAATATTTAATGCTGCACCAATAAGCATCGTAATCATTGCTTTTTTGGGGTATCCTGAAGCGCGCATCATGGCGTTGAAATTATAGGTAAGACTAACCAGTACATTACCCAGTAACACAATCTGAAGATAATCCCTGGCGTAGGGCAGGGTCAAGTCGCTGGCACCAAAAGCAATCAGAATAGGATCAAGATAATAATAGATTAGTGTTATAAAAACTGCATTAAGAAGTATAGTAAGCAGCAAAGAGTTGCCTACAATCTTCTCTGCTGTTTCTTTATCATTCCTACCCAAAGCTATAGATATGCGGGCTGCGGCACCAGATCCCACCAGCATTCCTAAAGATGAGGTAAGATTTATTACAGGTGTTGTGATTGCCAGACCTGAGATCGCTAATGCACCTACACCCTGCCCAATATAAATACGGTCAACAACGTTATACAACATGTTGACGACAGTTCCAATAATACCGGGTAGTGCATAATCCCAGACAAGTTTGCTAATCTTTTTTGTCCGGAAATCTATTTCTCGTTGTGTCTGCAAAATAATTAATAAGAATAACCTAATTAAGGAATAATAAATCCCAATGTGCAAATTTACAGAATATTCTTCAGATACATGGTCATTTTCACCTACTTTAGCTTATTTAGCTTCCTATATTTTGACTTTCAGATATTATATTTTAAATTTGATTTTTTAAACCGTATCATTTTGGTAAACACAGAATACCTACTTCACTATATCTGGAAATTTAAATTATACAATCCCGATTCTTTAAGAACTGAAAACGGAACCTTAATTGAGGTTTTGGATCCCGGTCTGCATAACGAGGATGCGGGTCCTGATTTTTTTAATGCAAAGATAAAAGTCAACAACACTGTTTGGGCAGGAAATATCGAGATTCATAATACTTCGAGAGATTGGTATCGTCATGGTCATGATCAGGACAAAGCTTATAATTCAGTTATATTGCATCTTTCAGAAGCAATAAATGGAGTGGTGATAAATGAATCAGGACAGGAAGTTCCACAATGCGCAATTAAAATATCTGAACCACTACGTAAAAGTTCTGAATACTTGCTATTCAGTAAGTGCAGGATACCTTGCAAAAACTTCTTATCATATCTTTCGGGACCAACATTAAATGGATGGTTGATTTGCCTTGCATTAGAACGTCTGGAGCGAAAGACAAATGATATAAATCAACATCTTAAACATTTTAATAATTCGTGGGATGAAGTGTTTTATGTGATGCTGACGCGTAACTTTGGTTTCGGCATTAACTCAGATGAGTTTGAAAGACTGGCGCTCAGCCTTCCGTTTAATATTATATTGAAACACGGTGATAATCTGTTTCAGGTTGAAGCCCTTATGTTTGGTCAGGCAGGTTACCTGGAAATTGAAAACTGTTTAAATCAGGATTATTCCAATAACCAAAGAAAACAAGAATCGATATTGTCAGCGAGTTCGGGTAAACAGTTAAATGAAGATGTTGTAGATGATTATTATTACAGAATGCAGAAAGAGTATGCATTCCTGAAAGCAAAATACAAACTTAAAAGTCCGGATAGTAAGACTATCAGAAAGCTAAGAGTGCGTCCGACCTCCTTTCCGGAGTTGCGTATTGCACAACTGGCATCGCTACTGCAAAAGTCGGGCAGACTATTCAGCACCTTTCTTGAGAAAGAGGATTATAATCAGATAATATCGCACTTCATGACTGAGCCTTCTGAATATTGGCAAACACATTATTCTTTTGGTAAGAGGTCGGGAAAGAGCAGTAAAATACTGGGCAAGTCATCAGTGGATGTGTTAATAATAAATACCGTGGCTCCAATACTTTTTGCTTACGGTAAAAAAACATTTATTGAAGATTATTGTCAGCGTGCCGAAAATTTACTGGAATCGATGAAGCCGGAAAAGAATTCCATTATCAGAGAATTTGGCGAAGCAGGAGTAATTCCTAAAAATGCAATGGAATCTCAGGCGCTGATACAATTGAAGAAAGAGTATTGCGACAAGCGTAAATGTCTCTACTGTAGGATTGGACATAAACTGCTTTCAAATAGCCGGTAAATCAACAGTTGTTAAGTAAACATATCATAGATGAATTACTTAACGAAAATATTGTACATTTGTGACTTAAAAATGAAATAGTTCCTTTGTAGAATTATGTTGAATAAGATATTTTCGATTATAACATTCCTGTTTATCTCGTTGCTAATGGCTGTTATGTTTCACTCTTGTGCAAATATGGCAGCGCCAACGGGTGGTCCGTATGACGTGGATCCGCCTGTTGTAATTGGTTCTTCTCCCGCTTTCAACTCACTAAATGTAACTCCTAAAAGAGTAGAGATTGAGTTTGATGAGAATATTAAAATCGAGAGTCCGACCGAGAAAGTGATAATCACTCCACCACAAATAAATATGCCGATAATCCGCTCTATCGGTAAAAAAGCTGTTGTTGAACTTAATGATGAGCTTTTCCCAAATACCACTTATACTATTGATTTTACGGATGCTATTGTTGATAATAACGAGAGCAATCCTCTTGAAAACTTCGTATTCTCTTTTTCCACAGGAGACCAGCTTGATACGCTTTCTATTTCAGGTAGAGTGCTCAATGCAGAGGATCTTGAACCGTTATCAGGTGTATATGTTGGCATTCACACTAATTTTGATGATACAGTCTTTACAAATGTTCCTTTTGAGCGCATCTCAAGAACCAACTCGCGCGGTGATTTCACTGTTCGCGGTATGGCCCCCGGGAAATATAGGGTATTTGCACTGACTGATATGAACAGGGACTACAAATATGATAATCCACAGGAATCTGTGGCTTTCCTTGACTCAATTATTTCACCGTCAACAATGGGTGCTGTGCGCCAGGATACTATATTTTTGGATAGCTTAACTATTGATACTATCAAGACAGTTGAATATACACGTTTTCTGCCTGATGATCTTGTCTTGCGCTCTTTCATGTCAGATTTCCAGCGTCAGTATTTGCAAAGGAGTGAGCGTCCTGTGGAAAACAAATTGAATATTATCTTTGGTGCGCCAACTGATATGCCCACCTTCTCAATTATTGAGCCTGAGGTTTCTCGAGATGACTGGTATGTGATGGAAAGGAGCATTAATAATGATACATTGATGTTGTGGATTACTGATTCTCTTATTTATAAGCAGGATACAATCCGTATGGAGATCAATTATATTGAAACGGATACTCTGAATCAAAATATTCTGACTACCGACACGATTAGTTTTAATTTTAGGCGACAAACCGACAGAGGTCAGTCACGCAGGGCTGAAAGGGAGGCTGAACGACAAAAAGAAGCGGCTCTGAGGCAGGCTGATAGTCAGATTGAGAATGAAGCAGGTGTTGAAGCCGACAGCCTTGTTAAACAGAGTTTACCTGAAATAGAGTTTCTGAGAATAAATAATAATATTCAGTCGACTTTTGAGCTATTCAACCCAATAAGAATTGAATTTGATCAACCTGTTGTTGAGTTTGATTCCTCTTTTGTAGAGCTCTCAATTCAGGTGGATTCTTTATATGAAGCTATCCCATTCCGAATGGAAGCAGACTCTCTTAATCCCAGGAAATTTACTCTGCGTCCGCGTTGGGAACCGGGTGGCAACTACAAGATTACAATAGATTCAGCAACTGTATTTAGTCACTATGGTCTGTGGAATAATAAATTAGAGCAGACATTTACGGTTAAGCCGCTGGATCAGTATGGAAACCTGGAAATAAGGATTAACGGACTGCCTGAAGGTAAGCAAGCCTTTGTGCAACTGTTGAATAACTCAGATAAACCATTTAGGAAAAGTTTTGTCAAAGCAAATGTCGTGAGATTTCAGGACTTGCCTCCGGGCGATGTTTATGCCCGTCTCATAATTGATGAAAATGAAGATGGAGTATGGACAACGGGTAATTATGAAGAGGGGCGGCAACCGGAAGAGGTGTTTTACTACAACAATAAGTTTGTAATCAGAGCATATTCTGATCATCTTGAAGAGTGGAATGTCAATTCTGCTCCACTGATAAAACAAAAACCACTGGAGATAACAATAAACAAGCCTGAAGAGAAACGACAGAGAAACCCAAATCTTGAGAGGGAAAGACAATCGCAACAACAACAAAACAGACAAGGTTCACCTTTTTCAGGTATGGGTACTGGATTTTAAAAATATCAATATGATTAAAAAAACTACGTCTATAATTGTATTCATACTACTACTCTTAGGTTTACAGTCAGCAAATGCTCAATGCAAATTAACAAACAGAGCTTTTGCCAGCGGAGAGAATATTCAGTATGATCTATATTTCAATTTTGGAATCATCAGAGCACGTGCAGGTAGCGGGTCTTTAACGGTGACTGAAGCTAATTACCGCGGCATTAACTCATTAAAGAGTGTGATGATGCTCAATACATCAGGTCTGGCTGGTAATATCTACACTGTTAATGATACGCTTACATCTTATATTGACAAAGATTTAAGACCCATGCTGTTCACTAAAGAGGCTTTCGAGGGAAGTGATTATTCAGTTGAGAGGCAGTCTTATACTTATAATGGAGATATTATAAGCATACGTTCACTCAGAAACTTCAATGGTAAAGAAGTTTTTGATGAGGTATTTACTACCGAAGAGTGTGCTTACGATTATTTGTCGGTACTTTCTCTGATTCGCAATATGGATTTTACAGGGATGAAGCCTGGTGAGAGTAAATATATACAATTTATATCAGGCAGAAAACCTGTTAACATGTATGTTAATTACCAGGGGATTTCAAAAGTCAGAGCTAACAACGGAAAGACTTATGAGGTGGTTAACATTACAATGACTATTCTTGATGACGCATTCACAAACCAGAAAGAGGCCTTAAAAGCTTCACTTACCAACGACCAAAACCGAATACCTGTTATAATTGATACTAGTCTGAATATTGGCTCTGTACGTGCCATAATGAAAAGTGTAACAGGTTTGAGAAATTAAGTTACCAATAAAAACACCAAAGCATCAAGAAGGGCTAATGTTTTCTGAAGTTTCAAACCAAAAGACTTTCATACTGATTAAAGAAATTTATCTTTAAATATAGATTAAAATATTTAAATTTCTCCGAAAAGAGCGTATCTTTGTGACAAAAAGACATGTCAGTGCAGACACATTCTAATAAAATCCCCGAACCGGCACTCCGGAGACTTCCCTGGTATTTGTCTTATGTTAAACTGCTTAAGAACCAGGGAGAAAAGTATGTTTCCTCTACACAGATAGCGAAAAAAATCGACGTCTCTGCTACTCAGATTGCGAAGGATCTCTCTTATGTACAGATTAGCGGAAAAACGAGAGTGGGATATGATATCGACGAACTTATTAATGTTTTAGACACTTTCCTTGGCTTCAAAGAGATACATAAAGCTGTGGTGTTTGGTGTTGGTAGTCTTGGTGCCGCTTTATTGTCCGACTCGGGACTAGAGCAATATGGTCTTAAAATAATAGCAGGATTCGATGTAAAGAAATCAGTTGTAAACACCAATATTCATCAAATCCCGGTTTATCACAGCGATGAATTTGTTGAGATGAACAAACAGATAAATGCTGAAATAGGAGTTCTCACAGTACCTTCAGGTGTTGCACAAGAGGTTTCCGACTATATGATTAGAGGTGGTATAAAAGGTATCTGGAATTTCACCCCTTTTCGTATTCGTGTTCCTTCAGGTATCGTACTCCAGAACACTTCTCTATATGCCCATCTTGCAGTTATGTTTAACAGGTTAGATTCATGAAAATATTTGCAATAGGATTAAATTATGCTTCCCACAATAAAGAGATGAAACGCACGTTTGTAAGTGAGGAGCCGGTTTTATTTATGAAGCCGGACACTGCTTTGCTTAAAGACGGAAAGCCATTTCTGCTTCCTGATTTCTCTGATGAGATGCATTACGAAACAGAGATAGTGGTTAAAGTAAACCGACTTGGCAAGACCATCGCTGAACGTTTTGCTCATCGTTATTATGATGAAATTACTGTTGGAATTGATTTCACGGCACGTGATCTTCAGCGCAAACAGAAAGAACTTGGCTTACCTTGGGAGATTGCCAAGAGTTTTGATAATTCTGCTGCAATAGGTGAATTCATTTCAAAAAGTGAATTTGAAGATATTCAAAATATCAATTTTCATCTTGATATTAATGAATCAACAGTACAGCAGGGAAATACAAAGGATATGATATATTCTGTTGACCGGATTATTTCTTATATTAGCAGATTCTTTACACTGAAGATTGGTGATCTTATCTTTACCGGTACTCCTGCAGGTATTGGTGCTGTTAATATTAACGATCATCTGCAGGGATATATTGAAGACAGGAAATTGCTTGACTTCAGAGTTAAGTAATAGATTGCCATTTTTTTTAAGTGGCACATTAGCAGGCGTTTTATTGGAAATTATCTCTGTGAATAAATATCTAAGTAACATGCACAAACAATTAGTTTCATTTCTGTTTTGCACCCTTTTATTATTGTTGCCTCATAATCTAATAGGGCAGGAAAGGGACAATAACCCAATTCTAACGGCAATGCCATCGCTGCAAATTGCGCCTGACGCAAGAGGTGGAGGGATGGGTGATATTGGTGCTGCAACAATGCCTGATGTTTATTCTCAGCACTGGAACGCGGCTAAATATCCTTTTATAACTTCCGAAGCAGGACTGGCTTTTTCTTATACTCCATGGTTGAGTAAATTGGTTAATGATATTAATATGTTGTATGCTTCAGGATTCTGGAAATTTGGAGATCAGGATCTGAATGCTGTTAGTACTTCTATAAGATATTTTTCTCTGGGAGATGTGGAGATTGCTGATATGGCCGGTGAATTCTGGTACAATGTGATGCCTTACGAAATGGCTATTGATGCTGCGTATTCACGTAAGCTTTCCGAGACTTTCTCCGGTGCTGTGACACTTAGGTATATCAGGGGTGACTATTCAACAGGTGGCGATGAGTCTACTCCTGGTAATGCTTTTGCAGCTGATGTTGCAGGTTACAATGAATCATATTTCTATATGGGGCGCTCCGAAGCGTTGCTTGGATTAGGATTTAATCTTTCAAACATCGGAACCAAGATATCTTATGATGGTGGTACAACATCTATGTTCCTGCCCACAAACCTAAGGGTGGGGGCTTCTTTGGGTTATCCTATAGATGCAAAAAACACTATTACACTGAGTCTGGATCTTAACAAACTGATGGTGCCTACTCCTCAGCTTCCTGTTGAAGATGAAACTGAAGAACAGATGTTTCAGCGTATCGAGGATTATAATGATATTTCTTCTATTGGCGGAATATTCAAGTCACTTGGCGATGCGCCGGGTGGTTTTCAGGAGGAGTTACAAGAGGTTATGTGGTCACTTGGTGCTGAGTATGTTTATAATAATCAGTTTTCACTGCGTGCAGGCTACTTCAACGAAAATGAATACAAGGGAAACCGCAGATATGTTGCTTTCGGTGCAGGCTTCAGAATAAAAGCCTTTCAGATTGATGCCTCTTATCTCTCTTCCACTTCGCAGTCAAATCCACTTGATCAGACGCTGCGCATCTCCTTAGGGTTTGATATTGAAGGACTCAGGAATTTAATGAACTAATGTTTTTTTTAATCTTTTCTCGCGATGTTAAGAGTTGGGTTTGGTTATGATATGCATCAGCTTCAGGAAGGGCGTGATCTTTGGATAGGTGGTATAAAAATAGATTTTCATCTTGGTTTAAAGGGGCATTCCGATGCTGATGTTCTTATTCATGCAATTTGTGATGCACTGTTGGGTGCTGCAAATATGCGGGATATTGGGTATCATTTTCCCGATACTTCTGACGAATATGAGAATATCGACAGCTCAATTCTACTAAAAAAAACAGTTGTCCTGCTCAAACAGAAGGGCTACTCTATAAATAATATTGATAGTACGATTTGCGCAGAAAAGCCAAAGCTTAACCCTTTTATCCCGGCTATGCAACAAAGACTAGCCGAAGTAATGAGTATCGATTCTGATTTAATTTCAATTAAAGCAACCACTTCCGAAAAGATGGGCTTTGTTGGACGTGAAGAGGGCATTACGGCTTATGTTGTAGTACTGATTGAAAAAAGTTAACTATGTCTGTCTTCAAATGGTTGCTACGCAAAAGACAGTCAAAAGGCCATGGTGTTCATTCTCCTTTTGCTTTTGAACTGATAACAAAAGTGCTTTATTCTCCCTACTCATATTATGCTTTTTCTGATATAATAAAGCAGGTAGGGCACGATCAGGATAAGGAGTACAATCAGTTGTCATACCGGTTTGTAAACCATTTTAAACCTGGCAATATCATGGAAGTCAATCCTGGTAAAGGAGTAGGCTCACTTTATATTTTATCGCCTTCAGCCGATATCAACTGTACTTTTATTGAATCTTCTGTTGAAAATATCCCTTACGCCAAAGAGATTATTCATGGTTATTTTCATTCAAGAGATCATTATTCAAAAGAGCGGGATGTCTTTTTTAACTCCTCGTTAGACGAAATCACATTTGAGAAATTTGACGCAATATTTATAAATTTGGATTGTGAGGATATTTCCTTATATTCGTTGGAAAGATTGTTTGAACTTAGCAGCGAAAACTGTTTCTGGGTTATTAACCATATCAACAAAAAATTGAATAAACAATTATGGCGTCATATCGTTAATGATGCAAGAACAGGAATCACATTTGATTTTAAGAACAGAACAGGTATAGCTTTTTTGCGACCTGTTTATCAAAAAGAAAATTTTAGTGTTTAGTTGAATGTATAATGATTACAGTTCACGATAGTCATAGATTGTAGAACATTTCATATCTACAAAAAAAGAATATTTTAAATCCAAAAATGAAGAAAAGCTTAATATACACCAAAACAGGAGATAAAGGAACAACCGGACTGGTTGGTGGTACTCGTGTACCGAAGACTCATATCCGACTGGAGGCTTATGGAACTGTTGATGAGCTCAACAGTTTTGTCGGCTGGCTCAACTGTGTTATAGAGAACTCCGAACATCAGGAGTTCCTTCGTTATATTCAGCACAGACTGTTTACAATAGGTTCTTACTTGGCAACGGAGACTGAGTCAAAGCAACCAAAAGAGGCAAGTATCTTAACTAATAAGGATATCGAGCGATTGGAAAAACAGATGGATCAGCTGGATAGTCAACTGCCTCGGTTAAACCGCTTTGTGCTCCCGGGAGGTAGTGAGTCGGCCTCCAGAGCTCATATTTGCCGCACAATTACACGTCGTGTTGAACGTAATGTGTATAAAGTAGCAGAATTGTATCCTGTTTCAGAAGAAGTGCTGATCTTCCTAAACCGGCTGTCAGACTACTTCTTCCTGCTTGCCAGACATGAGAATAACAAATTTTCACAAGAAATATACTGGGAACAGGGGGATATATGAAAACTTTTTATACATTTGCGGAAAATTAGAATTATTAAATTAAATAAAATATCAATGTATTGGACACTTGAATTAGCATCAAAACTGGAAGATGCTCCCTGGCCTGCTACTAAAGATGAGCTTATTGATTTTGCACAAAGATCGGGCGCACCGCTTGAAGTTATTGAGAACCTTCAGGAGATAGAGGAAGAAGGTGAAGTATTTGAATCTATTGAGGATATCTGGCCTGATTACCCAAGCAAAGAAGATTTCTTCTTTAACGAAGATGAGTATTAATTCAGGGCGCATTTAAAAAAAGCATCCCGACAACTTACGATGTTGGGATGCTTTTCTTTTTATCTGAACTCTGATATATACAGGATCTTTTACTTCCCTACTAAATCAGTTTATCAATCTTGTCGGTGAACATTTTCTTTGGTCCAGCACCAACAACTTTATCTACTACTTCACCATCCTTAATGAATAATACTGTTGGAATATTTCGTATTCCATACTTTGAAGTTGTATCGTCGTTGTTATCAACATCAAGTTTCCCAACTACAACTTTGTCTTTATACTCCTCGCTGATTTCATCTACAATCGGTCCAACCATTTTACACGGTCCGCACCATTCTGCCCAGAAGTCAATAACAACTAATTTGTCTGTCTGCAACACTTCTTCCAGGGTTGCATCTGTAATTTGTAATGCCATATTTACTTTCTTATATAATTAATTAATTTTAAAGTCGATAAGGAGATTGTCCTTTAAATAGTCGATAAATCGTTTGTTTACCTGTATCCTGCAAGTCCTTGAAAATAGTTGTATATTCATGTGTGACTCCTCACCGATAATATTGAAATATAACAACGAGTTTCCGGAATTGTTTTTCACCAGTGCTGATAATTCAGTTACCATTGTGTCATCTAACTCGGACAGAGGTATTTGCAGAGTTATCTTAGATACAAGCTTATCTTTCATCTCGGATAAGAGGCTTATTGTGCCTATTTTCACCTCAAGCTCCTCCGGGTTGAAACGTTTTGGCTGAACCTTTGCCTGAATGTAAATCGACAGCCCGATACGTGCATATTTGCTGAAGTTTACGCTGTCTTCGCCGAACAGTGCAATCTCAAAACTGCCGTAGTAATCCTCAATTTTGAATATTGTATATGGAGAACCTCTTTTAGTTTGACCTTCGCGTACAGCTGTAACCATCCCCCCAAAGGTAATGTCCCTGCCGTTAAGACTGTCCAGGTCCTGAAGCTTCAGTGTATCAGCACTGCACACATATTTGAGTATAAACTCATAATCATCAAGAGGATGCGCCGACAGGTAGATACCTATTAGCTCCCGTTCTTTATTAAGTCTTTCCATATCTGACCACCTGCCTGCCTGAGGTATTTCAGGACGTGTTATCAGAAAAGAAGTATCATCACCAAAAAGTGATGTCATTGCTTCCATTTTATCTATCTGGAACTTACTGCCATAACGAATCAGAGTATCAATAAACTCTTCATCCTTGCCGTTGCGTGCAAAAAACTGTTCACGTTTAATATTTGGTAATGAGTCGAATCCACCCGCAAGAGCCAGTGCTTCAACAATTTTTCTGCTTACTGAAGAGAGATTCACCCTTTCAACAAAGTCAAAAATGTCTTTGTACTGACCGTTTTTGGTACGTTCTTCAATAATATCATTCACTGCTCCCTGACCAACACTTTTAATAGCTCCTAATCCAAAGCGGATATCTCCCTGATCATTAACAGAGAATTTCAGAAGTGATTCATTTACATCGGGCGACAGTACATTGATACCCATCGCCTTGCACTCATCCATAAACTTGGTGATCTCAGTAATATTGTTGAGGTTGTTAGAGAGTACCGCTGCCATGTACTCCGACGGGTAGTTGGCTTTAAGCCAGGCTGTCTGGTAAGCCACCCATGAGTAGCAAGTGGCATGTGATTTATTGAATGCATAAGAAGCAAATTTCTCCCAGTCGGCCCATATCTTGTTCAGCGCTTTCTCATCATACCCGTTCTTTTTGCCGCCACTAAGAAATTTCTCCTTGAGTGCCATCATCTTGTCTATCTGCTTCTTTCCCATTGCCTTGCGAAGTTCGTCTGACTGACCACGGGTGAAGTCGGCAAGCAATCGTGACAGAAGCATCACCTGTTCCTGATATACCGTGATACCATAAGTCTCACTCAGATATTTCTCCATAACCGGCAGGTCATAACTTATCTCTTCCCTGCCATGTTTACGTCTGATAAACTCAGGTATATACTCCATAGGACCCGGGCGATACAAAGCATTCATAGCAATCAGGTCCTCAAACTTGCTGGGCTGAAGCTCTTTAAGGTACTTCTGCATACCGGCCGACTCAAACTGGAAGGTACCGGTTGTCTGTCCGTTACAATATAACTGATATGTTTTCTCATCCTCCATATCAATCTGATCGATGTCGATCTTTATGCCACGGTTTATCTCAATATTAGTGATAGCATCCTTGATTATGGAGAGGGTCTTTAGTCCCAGGAAGTCCATTTTAATCAACCCGGTCTCTTCAATCACAGAGCCTTCATACTGTGTAACCAAGAGCTTTTCCTTGGTCTCTTTATCTTCTGCTGTACTGATTGGAACAACATCTGAAATATCGGTCTGCCCGATAATTACCCCACATGCATGAACTCCCGTACCTCGTATGTTACCTTCAAGCATCTGAGCGTATTTCAGTGTGTCACTAACAAGAGGATCATCACTTTCGGCAGCCTCTTTAAGTTCAGGAACAAAATCGATAGCATTGGCCAAGCTCATTTTCTTATTGGGAATCCTGTCAGGCACCAATTTAGCCAGTCTGTTTGATTCCGACAAAGGTAGTTTGTGAACCCTGGCAACATCCTTGATAGACATCTTCGTGGCCATTGTTCCATAAGTTATAATATGTGCAACCCTTTCGCTGCCATATTTTTCAGTTACCCATCTAAGCACCTTTCCGCGACCCTCATCATCAAAGTCAATATCAATATCAGGCATCGAGATACGGTCGGGATTAAGGAATCGCTCAAAAAGGAGGTTATATTTCAGAGGGTCGATGTCAGTAATCCTGAGACAATATGCAACTGCCGACCCGGCTGCCGAACCTCTTCCCGGACCAACTGCAACATCCATTTCCCGCGCTGCATTTATGAAGTCCTGCACAATCAGGAAATATCCCGGGAATCCCATATTCTTGATTGTGTCAAGCTCAAACTTCAGGCGCTCTATAATCTCTTCAGTCAGATCTTCTCCATAACGCATACGTGCGCCCTTTTTTGTGAGATGATTAAGATAATCCGACTCCAGCTTGACACGTATAACCTTGTCGTAATCACCCAATCTGTGAAAAGTGTCCTCTCCAAACTCATCAATCAGATCCTGTTGACTGTACTTCTGTTTATATTGCTCCTCAGTGCCAAATTCCGGGTCAATAGGGTAGAAGGGCATCAGCGGAGGATTGTCAATAGAGTAAAACTCAACCTTCTCCGCAATCTCAAGAGTATTAGACAATGCCTCGGGTATATCAGCAAATACCTGATTCATCTCGGCGGTAGTCTTCAGCCACTCCTGTTTAGAATACCTCATCCTGTCGGGGTCGTCAAAGTCCCTGCCTGTGCTCAAACAAATAAGCCTGTCGTGAGCATCGGCATCCTCTTCATTCACAAAATGCACGTCGTTGGTAGCAATCAGCTTAACATCATATTTCTTTGCAATTCTGATAAGCTCCTCATTCACCCTCTCCTGTTTTGGAAAAGTTGTCTGATCAGCATCAGGCCGATCCGTCTTATGCCTTTGCAACTCTATATAGTAATCATCTCCAAATACTCTCTTGTACCATTGTACAGCCTCTTCAGCCTCACTGATCTGACCGCTGTCCACCTTGCGTGATATCTCACCACCCAGGCAGGCAGACGACACAATCAGTCCTTCGCTGTACTCCTCCAGCAGGTCTTTATCTATACGTGGACGATAATAAAACCCTTCTGTCCAGCTTTTCGAAACAATCTTTATCAGATTCTTATATCCCTGAAGATTTTTTGCCAGTACAACCAGATGCCATCCGCTTCCGTCAACCTTATCATTCATCTGAAACCTGTCGCGGCGTGCTATGTAGCACTCACATCCAACGATGGGTTTAAATAGCTTCTTCTCTGCTTCAGCCAGCTTATCCTTCAACTGCTTCAGTTGAGTTGAATGATCTAAGTTTTCAGCACTCCCTGAATCATCAACCTGACTTTCAAGCTTTTTTATATCACCCTTTAATTTGCTGATTTCAGTTTTTACCGGACCGTTTTTCTTATTGGCGTAATTGAGAAACTCTTTGATGCCATACATAGCCCCGTGGTCAGTTAGCGCGATAGCTTTCATGCCATCGCCGTGGGCTTTGTCTATCAAACGAGAAATACTTGCCTGTCCGTCGAGCAGCGAATATTGAGAGTGAACGTGTAAATGTACAAATGGTTGCATATCTGTTTTGTAAGATTTTTTGAGGATCTGTACTGGCAAATATACGGAAAATAGGGTTAAAGTTTTTGCATTATCAGTATAAGTTATCAACCGATTTTGCTATCTATCAAAAAGCTAACTTTTTACGTGATTTGGCAAAACTTTGCTCAAACTCTGTCCAAACTTTGCCTGTAGCTTGCCCAAGGATTGGACATATTTAGTCCTTACCTTGTCCCTATCAACTCCCTATTTATATAAGCTATATTAGGAGTTGGTAAGGACTTTGTAAGAACTAAGTACGGATTTCGTACATTTGTCTAGTCATGGCATAACACAAAGCAAGTAGAGTTGTTTCATGGAAGGATTTAG
>DHCC01000093.1 GCA_002398875.1 Bacteroidales bacterium UBA4912
GTGAGATTATGGGCACGTGCTATAACTCTTTGCTCAGAGACAACAACAGCTCCAACAGGTATTTCATTTTTGTCGAAAGCTTTGTGAGCTTCAAGCAGAGCCTGTTTCATAAAATATTCGTCATCAAACATTTTTGTTATTAGTTATAGTTACCGTCTCATTTCGTTTTCATCAAACAGGGTAGGATAGTCCTTTTCCATACTTTTTAGTACGTGAGCCAGGATTGTTTCGCGATACCACCGGGAACGGTTGGTGATTTTGTATTTTTTCAAATAGAAAAGTATAAATTCATACTCCTCATCAGCCAGCGTAAATACTACTTTTTTATTGCGTGTCCTGGTTTTACCGTTCAAACTCTGCTTTTTCGTTCCCATTAAGTTATAATTGAAAATAAGGTCTCCCTATTAGCATACAAAAAAACAAAATTTTTCCGCCAAAAGGAAGTATTTAAGCCGTAAATTTGTATTTTTACAAAGTATATAGGGCTTTTTGCTCTTTTTATAGATGGCAGAACATAATATATTAGGAAAGAAAGGGGAAGATAAAGCAGTGGTTTATCTGGAAACAAAAGGATACCGGATTGTTGAAAGAAATTGGACTTTCCACGGCTATGAGATAGATATCATTGCAGAGGATGAGGATTTTATCGTGTTTACAGAGGTAAAGACCCGTGCAACTGATGAGTGGGGAAATCCTGAGGATGCAATAGGCAGACAAAGGATGCGTAGAATGATTAATTCAGCAAGCCACTATTTGAAAATCAATTGGATAGATAAGCCTGCACGTTTTGATATCATTTCAATAATATGGAATGAGGGTAAAGCGGAACTTGAGCATTTTGAAGATGCCTTTATGGCTTTTTTATAAAATAACCTGATTATGGATATCGAAGAACTGTATGACTATTGTATGTCCGTACCGGGTGCCGAAGCCACCACACCTTTTGATGAGGTAACGATAGTTATGAAGGTTATGGGAAAGATGTTTGCAATGATTCCCACAGATAGTGAGAGGTTTAGTGTGACTTTGAAATGCGATCCTGAAAAGGCAATATTGCTTCGCGAATCTTATGAATGTGTGGAGAGTGCTTTCCACATGAATAAAACTCACTGGAACACGATTTATCTTGATGGTGATATGGCGGACAGTGAACTTAAAGAGTGTATAGATAATTCAGTTGAGGAGGTGATAAAAAAACTACCAAAAAAACTACAAAAGGAATATTATGGAACTATTAAGTGAGAATCGACTCGTCGTGAGGCTCGGGGAGCTGGATTCGACTAATAACTACATGAAGAGTCTCATAAAAGATCAGCAACCTGAGGAGGGATCCGTAGTAGTGGCTGATTTTCAGACAGGGGGACGAGGGCAAATGGGTAATGGATGGAACGCCGAAAAGGGAAAAAACTTATTATTCAGTTTGCTTATTTATCCTGATAATGTGCTTGCAAATGAACAGTTTATTATCTCGCGCATAGCATCACTGGCGGTAAAAAATACTCTGGATCAGTTTACGGATGATATACGCATAAAATGGCCCAATGATATATACTGGAAAGATAAAAAGATAGCAGGAATGCTTATTGAGAACGATATTAGGGGAAGAAATATTGTAAACTCTGTTATTGGGATAGGGATTAACATTAATCAGGAGGTTTTTCCTGATGAGTTGCCTAATCCAGTGTCGCTTAAACAAATTACAGGTTCTGAACAGGACAGAGATTATATTTTGGATATTTTTACAAGAGAGTTTTTTCTTTTATATCGCGAATTTCAGGATGGAGATATAAGAGCAATAGAGGATGAGTACATGCTTGATTTGTACAGGATTAATGATTATTATTGGTTTGAGGATAATGATGGTCGCTTCAAGGCCAAAATAAAAGAAGTGCAGCCTTCAGGGCATCTGGTTTTAGAAACTCTTGAAGGAGGAGAAAAGAGGGTTTACGCATTTAAAGAGGTTGCTTTTGTTGATTAGTTGATTAAAATTAAAACATTATATGGAATATAACAGGATTTTACTGAAGCTAAGCGGAGAGTCGCTTATGGGTGACAATCAGTTTGGTATTGATGAAGAGAGACTTAATAAGTATGCTGAACAGATTCATGAAGTGGCTCAAATGGGCATTCAGATTGGCATTGTGATTGGTGGAGGTAATATTTTCCGTGGACTGAGCGGTACATCAAAAGGATTTGACCGCGTGAAGGGAGATCAGATGGGGATGCTGGCAACTGTTATAAATAGTCTGGCTCTTAGTTCTGCACTCAATTCAGCAGGTCAGAGAAACCGTCTGTTTACTGCAATTCGTATGGAACCTGTGGGTGAATTATACTCAAAATGGAAAGCAATTGAATCAATGGAGAAAGGTGATGTTGTAATAATTGCAGGCGGCACAGGTAATCCGTTTTTTACAACTGACACTGCATCTGCGTTGAGAGGCATTGAAATTGAAGCTGATGCAATGTTAAAAGGAACCAGAGTGGATGGTGTATATACTGCAGATCCGGAGAAAGATCCTGATGCAACTAAATTTCAAACTATTTCTTTTGATGAGGTTTATAACAGGAACCTTAAAGTTATGGACCTGACTGCCACAACTATGTGCAAGGAGAATAACCTTCCGATTGTTGTCTTTAATATGGATATTTATGGTAATCTGAAGAAATTGATACAGGGAGAAAACATCGGTACATTGGTTAAATAGTTGTTCTTAAGATTATATTCACTATTTTTGCTTATAAAAACAGATAAAGACAAATAACAAATACAGAAGATTTATGGATATATTAGCAATCAGAAAAGAGGCAGAAGAGAAAATGAAAATGACTCTTGAGTTTCTGGATGAAACTTTTTCAAGAATCAGAGCGGGACGTGCCAACACTCATATTCTTGATGGAATTCGTGTTGATTATTATGGAAGTGTTGTTCCACTTTCAAATGTTGCAACAGTAACTACTCCTGATGCAAAAACAATAATGGTGCAGCCTTGGGAAAAATCGATGTTGAAGGTTGTAGAAAAGGCAATTATGGATTCTGATGTAGGCATCACACCAGAGAATAACGGTGAGGTAATTCGTCTTGGTATTCCTCCTCTCACAGAAGAACGAAGGAAACAACTGGTTAAGCAAACTAAGCAGGAGGCAGAGGATGCTAAAATCAGTATTCGAAATGCTCGCAGAGAGGGTATGGACGATGTGAAGAAAGCTGTTAAGGATGGTTTACCCGAAGACATGGGTAAGGATGGAGAAGCAGAACTTCAAAAACTTCACGACAAATATATTAAGAAGATAGATGAGGCTTTTGTCGAAAAAGAGAAAGAAATCCTTACTGTTTAATGCTAAACGAGAGAGATGATGCAATCCGGAAAGGTGTTAAAGGTCTGGTAGTTAAAAATACCGGGAACACCTACTTTGTCCGGGATAATAGCGATAACGAATATATTTGTAAAGCTAAGGGAAACCTCAGACTAAAAGGTATAAGGAGCACTAGCCCTGTTGTTGTAGGAGATATTGTTTTCATGGATGTAAATCCCGATGGAACTGCTTTTATTACAGATATCGAAGATCGTAGAAACTACATTGTGCGTAAAGCATCCAATCTCTCTAAGCATTCACATATTCTTGCAGCAAATATTGATCTTGCTTTGCTGTGTTTTACTGTTCGTTATCCCGAAACAACAACAGTTTTTACAGATAGGTTTTTGGTTACTGCTGTGGCATATTCAGTCCCTGTGCATCTTATTTTTAACAAGATAGATCTTTATGATGACGAAGACAAAGAGTATCTTGACGCAATAATCAACCTATATACAAATATTGGTTATCCCTGTTTGAAAACTTCCATGGAAACAGGCGAGGGTGTTGATGAACTGAATAAGATTACTGCCGGTAAGACTGTCCTGCTGGCCGGTCATTCAGGTGTTGGCAAATCAACTATCATTAATACACTTATGAAGGAAGAGGTTCAGAAAGTTGGTAAGATATCAGAATACCATGATAAAGGAATGCACACTACAACTTATTCTGAAATGATAGAGCTCCAAAACGGGGGTTTTATTATAGATACTCCGGGGATTAAGGGATTCGGTACCATAGATATGAATGTAGAAGAGGTTTCGCACTATTTCCCTGAAATATTCAAGATGTCAAAAAAATGCAGGTTTAATAATTGCCTTCACATTAATGAACCGGATTGTGCAGTATTGAAAGCTGTTGAAGATCACTATATCAGCGAAAGCAGATACAATTCATATCTAAATATCATTGATGATATTAATGAGGGTAAATACCGCTTGTGATTATGCAGATCAACGAAACTTTACTCCTGATAATTGAGATACTTTATCTGCTTACCGTAGTGAGTATTGTGGTTGTTGTAATATCTGAAAATCGTAATCCTATAAAGACTGTTGCATGGATTCTGGCAGTCGTTTTCCTTCCCTTCATTGGCATTATCTGGTATGCTGTTTTTGGTCAGGATACCACAAAAAAGTATGTCATTTCAAAGAGGATGTATAGTAAGCTAAAACGCAGGCCTCTTGATGAAATGGGAACACCTGTGGAGATAAAAGTACCTGATGAGCACGATAATCTTGTTAGCCTTCTTAAAAATATGGACTATAATCCTGTACTTGGAGGGAATGATGTTGAAATATTTACAAGTGGTGAGGACAAATTCAATCAACTATTTATTGATATTGAGAATGCAAAGGAACATATACATGTAGAGTATTATGTTTTAATGGGCGATGAGCTGGGAATGAAATTTCAGGTAGCTCTTATAAAAAAAGCGAGAGAGGGAGTTGAGGTTCGTATTATTTACGACAGTTTTGGATCACGTAAACTCAAGAAAAAATACATTGAAGATTTTAGAATGTCGGGCATAGAGATTGAACCGTTTTTGAAGCTGACCTGGAATTCTATTTCATCGAGACTTAACTACCGAAATCACCGAAAGATTATTGTTATAGATGGTCAGGTTGGCTATGTCGGGGGAATGAATATTGCTCATCGATATATAAAAGGTTTTGAATGGGGCTGTTGGCGCGATACTCATGCAAGAATTGAAGGTAAAGGAGTGCAAGGATTGCAATCGGTTTTTCTTATCGATTGGTACTTTGTATCTCAGTCGCTTATAACTTCAAGAAAGTATTTTCCTTTGCTCGATAATTATGGTGATGTGCCATTACAGATCGTAAACAGCGGACCGCTTAATGATGAAAAGAATATATCTCATGGCATTGTTCAGGCAATTTATGATGCAAAAAAATCTATTTTTATTCAAACACCCTATTTTCTGCCTCCTGAAGCAATGATTGATGCTCTTCAGGCTGCAGCTATTAGGGGTGTTGATGTGAGAGTTATGATATCTAAACGGTCAGATGTTCAACTTGTACAGATGGCATCCCGATCATTTATTAAAGATATGCTGAAATCAGGTGTAAAGATATATTTTTATGAAAATGGATTTTTGCATTCCAAATTAATGGTTTTTGATGATTCACTTACATTAATAGGATCCGCAAATTTTGATACTCGTAGTTTTGAACAGAACTTCGAAGTTGAAGCTTTTATATATGGTCATAAGGTTGCAAAAGAAGCAAATGAAATATTTATAGAGGATCAAAGTTATTCTGAACAGATAATACTTAAAGAGTGGTTAAAACGACCTGTATTTGCTCGGTTTCTTGAATCAGTTTTGCGTCTTTTTGCACCACTTTTATAAAAAGAAAATATACCGGAACAGGACTCTATTCTGGTATATATAAGATGTTTTTATTTAAGAAATGGAAAGAATTTTTATTATAGGATATATGGGGTCCGGTAAAACAACCGTCGGAAAGAAACTGGCAAAATCACTCTCACTCTCATTCATTGATCTTGATGCATTTATAGAAAGCAAATACAGAAAGACAATTGCTGAAATATTCGCCGAGAAGGGAGAGGATGGTTTCAGGAAAATAGAGAGCAAGGCACTCAGCGAAGTTGCACTGATTGAAGATGTTGTAATTTCAACAGGAGGTGGAGCACCATGCTTTTATAATAATATGGAACTGATGAATAAGACAGGTACAACTGTTTATATACAAGCAGAACCGGAAGAACTTGCTGCACGTCTGCTGGCCTCAAAAACAGAGCGTCCTCTGGTGTCGAGTAAATCAAAGGATGAGCTTATACCCTTTATAACTAAACATTTGGCTGACAGGGAGCGTTATTATAGGAATGCAAAAATCATTTATCACACTGATAAGATGATTACTAAAGAGGAAATTTATCTTACCGTAAATGGGATTGAATTGCTACTGAAAAAGGATAAAAAGGACTGAATTGAGTAACAACTAATAAAATGATATATAAATCTCAAAAGAAAACTCAGTTTGTTGTAAGTGAACTTTTGATAAAGTCAGACAAGCAAAAAGTAAACACAGTAATTGGTGTGCCCAAGGAAATTCAGGATACTGAGAAACGCGTACCAATAACTCCTGAAGGTGTGTCTTTGCTTGTTTCAGCCGGTTACAGGGTTTTGTTTCAGGCTGGGGCAGGTGTATCAATAAACTATTCTGACTCTTACTATGCTGATTCAGGAGCTGAAATTGTGGAGACTGCAAAAGAGGTTTTCCAGGCTGACATTATTCTTAAAATAATGCCTCCTACGATAGAAGAGGTTGAAATTATGCGACCCAGAACAACTGTTTACTCTTTTCTTTATCTTCACAATTTATCAAGAAATTTGCTTGATAACATGATGGAGAAAAGAATAAATGCTCTTGCGTATGAGCTTATTTATGATGATACCGGTGTATCACCTTTTGTTACTTCTATTTCAGAGATTGAAGGCGCTTGTTCAATTACTCTGGCGGCTGAACTTTTGAGTAATGCGCATGGAGGAAAAGGAATTCTGCTGGGTGGCGTTCCCGGAATATCTCCAACGGAAATTGTAATAATTGGTGCGGGTGTAGCCGGAACAATGGCTGCCCGGGCTGCTATCGCTATGGGTGCCTCGGTAAAGGTTTTTGATAATGATATATTAAAACTTCGTAATATCCGTCATGAACTGGGATCTCCAGTCTTTACCTCTACTCTTCAACCAAATGTGCTAAGAAATGTATTTCGTTCAGCAGATGTAGTTATAGGAGCTTTACAATATATCAATAAAATACACTTTTACAGAGTATCACTTGACCTGATACGTGAAATGAAAGAGGGGGCTATAATAATTGACCTGCGTATGGAACAGGGAGGATGTTTCGAGACTACAATGGAAGCTTGTCTGCCTGGTCATCCTTCAGTATTTGAGCAATACGGAGTACTCCACTTCTGTGAAATGAGTCTGAGCTCTCGTGTTGCACGAACCGCTTCCATTGCTTTGAGTAATATCTTTGTTTCTATGTTTAATGCTATGGGCGATTCAGGTGGAACTGATCATTTTGCACGCTTTGACAGAGGATTTGCTGCCGGTTTCTATATATATTCAGGGAAGATGGTGAATTCGTATGTAGCAGGGCATTTTAACTTACCTGTTTCAGATATAGGACTTTATCTGCAAGGTTATTAAAATTAACTTACCTTGCTTTGTTAAGATATTCTTCTCTTAAGAATCAAGTACCAGATAAATAGAATCGAGCCTTTGAAGAGTGAAGTGATTGTAATAGCCCACCAAACACCGGTAACTCCGATGCGGGAACCAAGAAAAATTGCCAAAGGAATACGAATCGTATTAAATACAATACTTATTATTGCAGGCGGCGTGGTTCTGCCTAAACCATTAAACATACCTTGAGTAGTAAGTTCCAGCATCATAAAGAGTTGTGAAATGCCAAGAACGAAAAGATACTGTCCACCGGCTTCATAAGCTTCTTTTTCAGGAACAAAAAGTGAAAATATCTCTTGTCCATACCCCATAAATGCGAAACTGGCAATCGCACCTAAAATTCCCATTAGTATTAAAGTGATGCGAAAAGCACCCTTTGCACGTTCCATTTTGTTAGCAGCATAATTTTGTGCAACAAAACTTCCAAGAGCTGTGGAGAAGCCGGATGATGAATTCCAGGTTATTCCTTCAATCTGACCACCGGTTGTCTGACTCATAATTCCCAAATGTCCACCATAGAGTGATGCAATACGAGCTAGGTTCATGTTTATAAAAGCAAAGTAAACGTTCATTGCCGCTACAGGGAATCCCAGTTTCAGAATATTAATCGTAAAGCTTCTGCGAAGACGTATCAGTAACGAAAATTTCCCTAACAGTCCGTTTTTCTTTTTTAGGTGATTCAGGAAAAGTCCAACTACAGTACCTTGTGAGATTATTGTTGCAAGTGCCGCACCTCTGATACCCATTTCAGGAATAGGACCAATACCGAAAATCAGAATAGGATCTAGAATAATGTTCAATACCAGACCTACAGAATTAAAATAAAACGGAATATCACTTCTGCCGGAACCAATATATATACCAGAGAAGTTAAGGCCTATGAAGACCAATGGTAAACCGATTGAAATAATCCTAAGGTAGCCTTCTGCCTGGTCTGCAATAGTGTTTTCTAACTGATAAAAAGAGACGTAGGGTTTTGGGAACAGGAAAAATAAAAGACCAAACGTAACTCCCAGTATTATTGCTATTGTAGTTGTGTGTGATGCATAAACTGATGCTTTGTCTAATCTTCCTGCTCCAATAGACTGACCTATAGATATTTCAGCACTAACCTTCGAGATAAGGGCAACAGAGTTCATCATCCACATAAGCATGCCAACAGAACCTACTGCAGCAACAGCTTCACTTCCAAGACGCCCTATCCATAGGATGTCTACCAGATTATAAGCCATTTGTATAAAACTTATGGCTAGTAGCGGTAGTGCAAGTGAGAACAACTTTCGGAAAATATTTCCCTGAGTTAAATCACGAACGGATATGTTTGAATATTGTTCCCCCACTGTTATAGCGAATATTTATAATGTACTTAAATACTTATTGCAAAACGTTTTATGATGAAATAAATTCAAAGTAATGCTAAAAAAAAGAAGTAACCGGAAAGTTACTTCAATTTTTTATTTTTCATAAAGAACTAAATTATTTATGTCTGCTCTGAAGCTCTATCATCTTTAAGGCAGTGATAGCAGCTTCATCACCTTTGTTACCATGCCTTCCACCCGATCTTGCAATTGCCTGATCCAGTGTGTTGGTGGTGAGTAAACCGAATATCACCGGCACATCATATTTCAAATTTAGTTCTGTTGTACCCTCTGTAACGCTGTTGCAAACAAAAGTAAAATGAGGAGTTTCTCCTTGAATTACACAACCAAGAATAATAACACAGTCTACATTAGTATTCTCAATCAGTACTTTGGCTCCGTAAGTAAGCTCAAAACTTCCCGGTACATGCTCAATTATAATATCATCACTTGCTACACCAAATTTAACTAGTGTTTCATAAGTGCCATGCAGTAGATTACCTGTAATAGTGCGATTCCAGTCAGAAACAACTATCCCAATCCTTTTTCCTTTACCATCAGGTACTGAATCATGATCGTAAGTGGAAAGATTCTTTAATTCTGTTGCCATATAATTAATTTGACTCCTTCAACAACTCAGCCTGTTTAATAAACTTTTCGGCTTCTTGTCCTTCGGGTGTATTGATATAGTCTTCTTTTAACATTGTAAAGGTCTCAATGGCTTTGTCGTAGTTGCCTAAATGAAGATATCCTTCACCTGCCTTTTTGTAGTATATTGGACTGAGCATATTGTCACCAGCTGCTTTTGCTGCTTTAAGATAATGAGAAATTGCATCATTTGTTTGCCCCATATTCATGTATACATCACCAATAGAGCCGGTTATAGACGGTGTTATTAAAATATCGCCTCCTTTGAATTTCTTAAGATGCTCAAGCGCTTTCTCGTAGTTACCTAAACGGTTGTAAGATAAGCCGGCATAGGCATGTGCCAAGTCAGCTGATTTTGTTCCCTTGTATTGATCTATAACGGATTCAAAACCGATATAATCATTGCCATTACCAAACAGTGCAAGAGAGTCTTCTCCTTCCTGGAAATAGCGCTCACCTTTAAAAATGGCTGCCTGTGCTTCGTTGTTACGCGGCTCTTTGTGTAAATAGTGGTATGCCAGATAAGCTCCAACAATAACTATTACTACAAGCAATCCTATTAAGATGCTTTTCTGATTTTTTTCGAGAAACTGTTCTGAGGTGGTTAAAGCTTCACCAATATTTTCGAAGTTCTTCTCGGCCTTCGACTCTTTAGTTTTTTTAGCAGACATACTTTACTGATAAAATGTTATGTTTGATTTTTGAGTTGCAAAAGTAATCGTTTTTGACTGATAAATAAAATTTAATCAGCTGTTTTTAAAAAAGAGACTATCAAATTTAATCTTTTTCGTATGTTTGTAGTCCAAGAGTTGATTTAGAACGTAATTTCTGAATAAAAAAGCATCAATATTATGATAATGAAAAAAACAATTCTTACAATTAGTCTCTTAGTAGCCATCTCTATAAATATCGTTGGCCAGAATGATACCGGGTTCAATTCTGTTCCCGTTGTCAATGGTAAAGTTGTTTTTGAACAATTTATAATTACAAATCCAGATTATTCTGCCGATCAAAATTATGCACAACTGCAAAAATGGGTAAAATCCAGATATAGTGGAAGTCCTTTATTGTCCGGTATTCGTTTCGATGAGAAATCTAATTTTGTTACTGTAAGTGCTGCTGCAAATTTGGTCCTGCCTGTTAATAGTGCGGGTGTTAGGGAGGAAATGATCATTAACTACCGTTTTGACGCTACAATGACAGGTGCCGGGTGCATGGTGGTTATCAGAGATATCACTTATCAGAGTCCTAAAAAAGATGGAGATTCATTTTTTCCAAAAAAATATACAGCAGAGCAGACCATTACAGATAGTTCTGTAAATACTCCGGGTGCAGAAGGTGAGCTGAGATCTAACCTCAGAAAAGCTTCTCTTGATTTTTTTAACGGATTGTATTCAGAATTTAATTCTCTGTTTTGAATTTAGTTCCTAATATTTAAATCACATTATCCTGACTTAAGTCTTTAAATTTGTAGTATTAATTTGATTTAATGATAGTTTAGTTTTTAATCAATGTTTGATAATTTAATAGTGTTATTTTGGATTAAATTGTTGAACCTGATTGAAATTAATTTACTAAAACTCTTGGTATATTAAAATTATCTTCTTAATTTTGCGCCCTGATTTGTCAGGAATGTTCTGTTTTAGAAGGACGTAAGGATCTAAATTATAAAATACACTATATAGCAATGTCTAAGATTTGTCAAATAACAGGAAAAAAAGCAATGGTTGGAAACAACGTTTCGCATTCTAATGTAAAAACGAAACGCAAATTCAACGTAAACTTGTTTAAGAAGAAATTTTATTGGGTGGAAGAAGATGTATGGATTAGTCTGAACGTCTCAGCAGCAGGTTTGCGCACTATCAATAAAATTGGTTTGGATGCAGCAATTAAGAAGGCTGCCGAAAAAGGATATTTAAACGCGTAACCTATACGCAATAATAAGAGGAGGAAGCAGAGATGGGTAAAAAAGCTAAAGGAAACAGGGTTCAGGTGATTCTTGAGTGTACAGAACATAAAGAGAGCGGTATGCCCGGTACATCCAGATACATTACTACCAAGAACAGAAAGAATACAACGGCAAGACTGGAATTGAAGAAATACAATCCGGTACTAAAGAAAATGACCGTTCATAAAGAAATAAAGTAAAACAGTATAGATTATGGCAAAGAAAGCAGTTGCGGGATTCCGCGATAAGACAACTACCACAGGACGAAGCCACACTAAAGTAATTAGAATGGTTAAATCTCCTGAAACAGGCGCATATAGCTTCAAGGAAGAGATGATACTTAACGATCTGGTAAAAGATTATTTCAAATAGGATATTACTCGTTGAAGGTTATATTCACGAGAATATTCGTTAATAATATCTAAAAGCTTCCCTGTGCATTTACGCAGGGAAGTTTTTTATTTACTATTTTGTAGATTTGTAGGTAAATCAAAACTGCCTTTCATTTAATTTTGACTTCAATATGGGTTTATTTAACAGATCCTCTAAAGGAAAAAAAGATGTACTCGACAAAGGTCTTGAAAAAACCAAAGTGAGTTTTTTTTCTAAGATTACCCGTGCTATAGCAGGTAAATCTAAAGTCGATGATGATGTACTCGACAATCTTGAAGAGGTTTTAGTATCATCCGATGTGGGTGTAGATACCACATTGAAGATTATCGACAGAATAGAAGCACGCGTAGCGAGGGATAAATATGTTGGTACTGATGAACTTAACGACATCCTGCGTGACGAAATTACACTGCTGCTTACAGAAAACCAATCGACTGATGTTGATGAGTTTGCTATTACCGAAGACAAAAAACCTTATGTTATTATGGTTGTAGGTGTCAATGGAGTAGGGAAAACTACAACAATCGGGAAGCTTGCTTATCAGTTCAAACAGAAAGGATTGTCTGTATACCTGGGTGCAGCAGATACTTTCAGAGCTGCTGCTGTTGAACAGCTTGATATTTGGGGTCAGCGTGTAGGAGTGCCTGTTATAAAACAAAAGATGGGTTCAGACCCGGCATCTGTAGCTTATGATGCTGTAAGTTCGGCAAAGGCACATGGAGCTGATGTGGTAATAATTGATACTGCAGGACGCCTTCACAACAAAGTCAACCTAATGAATGAGCTCACAAAAATTAAGAATGTGATGGGTAAGATTGTGCCGGACTCTCCTCATGAAGTACTTCTTATACTTGATGGATCTACAGGTCAGAACGCTTTCGAACAGGCTAAACAGTTTACTGCAGCCACTGAAGTAACAGGTCTTGTAATTACCAAACTCGATGGCACAGCAAAAGGCGGAGTAGTTCTTGGTATTTCTGATCAGTTTAAAATACCTGTTAAATATATCGGTTTGGGTGAAAAAATGGAAGATCTTCAGGTTTTCCGCAGAAAAGAGTTTGTTGACTCTCTGTTTAGTGAGTAAAGATAAAAAGAACAATTATTATATATGATAAAGAATAGAGTAGATGTGGTTACCATGGGTTGCTCAAAAAATCTTGTGGATTCTGAGCTGCTTATGCGTCAGCTTATTGCCAACGGTTATACTCTTGAACATGATCCGGAAACTCCAAAGGGAGAAATTGCCGTTATTAATACTTGTGGTTTCATCGGTGATGCCAAAGAGGAGTCTATCAACATGATTCTCTCTTTTGCAGAAGCAAAAAAAGAGAGAGGATTAAAAAAACTATTCGTAATGGGTTGCCTTTCCGAGAGATACAGAGAGGAACTGCAAAAAGAGATTCCTGAGGTTGATAAGTTTTATGGTAAATTCGACTGGCGTGAACTGATATCTGATCTTGGCAAATCATATAATAAAGAGCTTGAATTCGACCGTTCTTTGTCAACTCCTCCACACTATGCTTATCTAAAAATATCGGAGGGATGTGATAGAACCTGTTCTTACTGTTCAATACCTCTTATTACCGGTAAATATAAATCGCGCCCTGTTGAAGAAATTGAGCATGAAGTACGTCATTTAGTTGCAAGTGGTGTAAAAGAAATTAATTTCATAGCACAGGATCTCACCTACTACGGTCTGGATCTTTATAAATCAATGAAGCTCCCGGAGCTGGTTGAGCGTGTCTCTGATATAGAAGGTGTTGATTGGATACGACTGCATTATGCTTATCCGGCTCATTTCCCTGTTGATCTACTTAGAGTTATGCGAGAAAGAGATAATGTTTGCAAATACCTCGATATCGCACTACAACATACAAGTGACAATATGCTTAGAATAATGCGGCGAAACATTACTAAACAGCAGACAATCGACTTGATACAGCATTTCCGTGAGGAGGTGCCGGGAATCCATCTTCGTACAACAATGATGGTGGGGCATCCCGGAGAAACAGATGCTGATTTCGAAGAACTTGTTGATTTTGTGAAAGCTACCAGATTTGAGCGACTAGGGGCATTTCCATATTCACATGAAGAGGATACTTTTAATGATAAACACTATACTGACGACGTTCCTTCTGACGTCAAACAGGAAAGAATGAATCTGTTGATGGATGTTCAGGAAGGTATTGCTCTTTCAATAAACGAATCAAAGATAGGTAAAACCATGAAGGTGATTATTGATAGAGAAGACCCTGATTACTACGCTGGTCGCACTGAATTTGATTCTCCTGAAGTGGATGGTGAGGTTTTAATCAATAAAGACACTAAGTTGAATCTAGGTGACTTTTATGATGTCAGGATCGATTCGGCTTATCCTTTCGACCTGATAGGTACAGTAGTTTGAGTCTTCTTAATTCCTGAACAATTTTAACAAAATCCTTATAGCATGACACAAAAAGAATTAATCGGGAAGCTGGCAAATAAACTTCAGTGGGATGAATCAAATTCTTCTGATTTTTTGGAAACCATTTCAAATATACTGAATGAGCAGTTATCCGAAAACAATATTATATCTATTGATAACTTCGGCACATTCAGTACTCAAAAATATCAGGAGTATATTTTAGTTGACTCTGAAACGGGGGAACGTTACCTCATGCCTCCTGAGGTTGTTGTGCTATTTGAACCTTATACAGGGGATGTTTTTGAGCCTGTTGATCATAGCTTTAATATATCGTTTGAGGCAGATGATTCATTGAAAGGTAAAATAAATAGTGCTTTTCAGAACTTTGAGCCTACTTTGATAAATGAGGGTGTTGAATTTCCCGGGATACAAGTGGTTAGTAGTCAACAACCAAAAACCGAAATCGCAATCCCAATCGAACCGATAGCAGATGCTGAGCCTACACCCCCTGTTGAAACAAAAGTTGTTGGTGATAAGGAAAATCTATCCAAACCGGTTTTGCAAACTGATATAGATTTAAGACAGAAATCCAGTTCCCGAAAAAGTTCTCGAGTTCTGATTCCTGTTTTAGGTGGTGTGGCCATTGTTATGGCAACTCTTTTTTTTTTCAATGGAGTGGCAAGCCGAAAAGGCGTTAATTCCGGTAAAAGAAGAAACAACTGAAACATCAGACAATAATAGAAGTACAGAATTAACAGTTGAAACAGAATTAAAACCAGAAACCGTTTCACAGCCTGAGAAACATTATCCTGAATCGGTGATTCTGAGTAAAGGTCAGACTTTACGCACGATAGCACTGGATCTGTTTGGAAGTAAAGAGTTCTGGGTGTATATTTATCAGGAAAACAAGCATAATATCAAGAACCCAAATGTTATACCTGTCGGCACAGAATTATTAATTCCCGATATCTCGAGCTATGATATCAATCCTGATAATCCGCAATCCATCACTAAAGCAAAGGAGATTGGAGTAAGGATTATAAACACATTATAGGTATTTTATTAAAAAATTGTATATTTACAACTTTAAGAATCATAATATATGATTATGAGTCACTTTCTGCAACGAAAGTAGCCTCTGATTAAGTGTTACCAACGTTCAACAGTGGAATAAAAAATATCATAATATGAAGATGAAGATTTTATTAGCTGCAGTGTTAATGAATTTGATGTTAACTGTTCAGGCTCAGGTTAAAATAGGTATAATCGGTCTTGATACCTCACACTCGATTGCATTCACCAAATTTATTAATGGTGATGATAAGAAAGAAGAGTATAATGATTTCATAATTGTGGCAGCTTATCCCTATGGATCTAAAACTATAAAGTCGAGTTACGACCGTATTCCTGTTAATTCAGATCAGATGAAAGAAATGGGTGTTGAGATAGTTGCTACAATTGCCGAATTACTGGAAAAAGTTGATTGTGTGTTGTTGGAAACAAACGATGGTAATCTTCACCTTGAACAGGCAAATGAGGTTTTTAAAGCGGGTAAAACAGTGTTTATAGATAAACCTCTTGGTGCAACTCTTGCCCAGGCTATAGCTATTTACCAACTTGCCCGTGAATATAATGTTCCACTTTTTTCTTCTTCTACATTGAGATATGTTCCACAGACACAAAAGCTTCGTAACGGTGATTTTGGTAAAGTATTGGGAGCAGATTGTTATTCTCCCGCTACCCGTGAAAAAACACACCCTGACTTCGGCTGGTATGGTATTCATGGTGTTGAGATGCTGTTCACTGTAATGGGCACGGGTTGTGTATCGGTAAACCGTATTTCAGCTGAAGGCACAGATGTTGTGACCGGTCTATGGGATGACGGCAGAATTGGCACATTCAGGGGTATCCGAACAGGCAAAGGTATTTATGGAGGTAGTGCATTCACAGAAAATGGTGTTGTTGATGCAGGTACCTATGAAGGTTATGAGGTTCTGTTAACTGAAATACTTAAATTTTTCAGAACAGGTATTGCTCCCGTATCAGAAGAAGAGACATTAGAAATATTTACTTTCATGGAAGCTTCTAATGAAAGTAAACGTGAAGGCGGCAGAATTATACTCCTCGAGGATACTTACCGTAAGGGTTATAAGGAAGCTTTGGAACTGCTTAAGGATTATTTATAACTTCATTTCCCAGCCTTTTTCATACTCGCGATCCCACAGCTTCATTGCTTCGGGGTTATCAATAATATGACCATTGGATGGATCTATTTTCAGAACACTGTTAGTTCTCTGCGCAATATTTCCCAATAAAGCAAGGGTTGTACTAGTGGCACCAATATTAATGTCTGCATATAAAGGAGTGTTTTTCCTGATCCCGTCCAGGAAGTTTGAGAAATGAAAAGCATCAAGTTTCTCTGATGGGTTTCTTGTGTCATCGGGTATAAAACCAATATCACTCTTTTCCAGCAGCCTTCGGAGATCTTTTTCTCCCTGAGCTCTGATTCCTGCAATCTTCATTACATTGTTGATGCATTTTTCCATAGCATGTCTGTCAACATCACAAACATAAGCAATTTCGCAACCTTCTTCTTTTGCAAAACCTTCTGCCAAGGCATTTCCTCTTGCGTTTACACCAATTGCACCTATTTTTATTTTTTCGTTTGATCCAACAATGTTTTTGTAGCTCTTTGCACTGAAACCGGGTAAAATACCTCCAAAAGATACAGCTGCAGTGCCCAGAGCTGTTTTTCTGATAAACTCTCTTCTGCTAGACATCGCATTTATGTTTTTATGAAGTCAACAATGTAAAATTCAAGTCTGATTCTCTGATTATAATCTGCTTTTTAACAGATCCGGAATTTCTTTGGTTTCTTTTGCTACTAAAACTCCGACAGCTTCAAATGCTGCAATCTTCTCGGCTGCAGTACCCGATCCACTTGAAATAATGGCACCTGCATGTCCCATTTGTTTTCCCGGAGGTGCTTGACGTCCTGCTATAAATGCTACAACAGGTTTTGTGATGTGGTTCTTTATATATTCTGCAGCCTGCTCTTCAGCATCCCCGCCTATTTCACCAATTAAAACTATAGAATCAGTATCAGGGTCGTTCTCAAACATTTCGAGAAGCTCAATGTAATAAAGACCTACTACAGGATCACCGCCAACTCCTACAGCAGTTGACTGCCCTATACCGTTTTCGGTAAGGTTATATACCACTTCATAAGTGAGTGTCCCGCTGCGGCTTATTACACCTGTGCTGCCTTTCTTGAATACCATTGAAGGCATTATTCCAACCAGACTCTTTTCAGGAGACATTAATCCGGGACAGTTAGGGCCTATCAGATTAGCTCCCATTCTTTTTATGTAACTATGTGCTTCTACAACATCAAGAGTAGGCACACCTTCAGTGATACATACTATCAGCCTTATACCTGAAGCAGCAGCTTCCATCATCGCATCTTTTGCAAACGGTGCCGGCACAAAAATCACCGAAGTGTTTGCGCCAGTTTCGTTTACAGCATCTCTAACCGTATTGAATACGGGAATTTCATCTACAAATTCACCTGCTTTTCCGGGTGATGTACCTCCTACAACATTAGTTCCGTACTCTTTCATTTTAGATGTATGGAATGCGCCATCACGTCCTGTAATTCCCTGTACAATTAGCTTTGTGCTTTTATCTATCAGAATGCTCATAATCTATGTTTTGTCAATTTTGTTGCTGTTCGGCAAGTTCAACAGCTATTCTGGTTGCTTTACTCATGGTTTTTGCTACATGAAGATCAGTGTTTTTAAGTAATGCACGACCTTCTTTCTCGTTTGTGCCTGTAAGTCTTATTACAACAGGCACGTTTGTCCTGATCTGCTCAAATGCTTCCAGAAGACCCTTTGCTACATCATCACAGCGGGTGATGCCACCAAATATATTAATCAGTACAACCTTCACATTCTTATCGCTTAACAAAAGCTTCATTGCTTCGATAACTTTTGTTGGACTTGAGCTGCCACCAATATCGAGGAAATTAGCAGGATTACCACCATACAACTTGATGATGTCCATCGTTGCCATAGCCAGTCCTGCACCATTTACCATGCAACCTATCTCACCACCCAGATGTACGTAGCTGAACCCTTTGCTTTTGGCAAACAGCTCCTTCTTTTCTTCTTCTGTAGGTTCGTTAATCGCAGCAATTTTTGGATGACGAAACAGAGCATTATCGTCGAATGTCATTTTAGCATCAATAGCCACAATATTACCCTCTTCTGTAAGAACAAGAGGATTTATTTCGGCAAGTGAAGCATCAGAATCACGAAATAGCTTGTATAGTTTCTGAATAATAACAGCTGCCTGGCGCACAAGGTTTATATCGTTAAACAGCTTAAATGCCGCTTCACGTGCAAGATAGTCGGGCACTCCAATCGAAGGATCTATTGCAAATTTATAAATCTTTTCGGGAGTGTTCTTTGCCACTTCCTCTATATCCATGCCACCCTCTTTGCTTAACATCAGGATAGCTGATTTTGAACGTCTGTCAATAACATAACTTACATAGAACTCTTTGGCAATATTAACTGCCTGACCCACAAGTATACGATCGACTGTGAACCCCTTTATGTTCATTCCCAATATTGCAGCGGCATGCTTGCGAAGCTCTATTTCATCATTCGCAAGCTTCACTCCTCCTGCTTTACCCCTTCCGCCTGTATGAACTTGTGCTTTCACGATGACTTTCTGTGAGTCAATTCGCGAATAAGCTTTTACTGCATCTTCTACAGATCGGCATACAATACTTTGTTCAACAGGAATCCCGTATGTCGAAAAGATCTCTTTTGCTTGGTATTCATGAATTTTCATGGCCCTCTTCTAATAATATTTTACAATATATAAATTGAAAACTACAATTCTGTAAATCTATGATAAATGTTTTAATTTAAGAAATCTGTAATATTAAAATTCAGGATAAATTTCCAATTATGTAAACGTCAGCTTTTGAATTTTAACTAAGTAATTTCTTATAAAGGCTTGAAACGTATAGAATGACTGTATTGTTTAACAAAAATCGAAAAATATAAGAAAAAGCCGATTAGAAGCATTTCGTGTCGTAATTAAATAAGACAAAGAACTACATCAGTAATACATGAGTAATACTTGAGTCTTACCTGGTCCTTATATAGTCCAGTGTCTCCTCATATAAAATAGAAGATATACTGAACAAGTTATGAGTATAATATGTATATGATTTGGTTAAAGTACGGGTAATTTAATACTAATTTAGGGGCAAGCCTAAATCTCAATATCCTCAATCTCGACAATTTTCTTCGAGATGGCGTAAATAGTGAGACCAGACTGACTCCTGATTCCTGTCTTTGTAGTTATGTTTTTGCGATGCCTTACCACCGTATGTATGCTGATGTTCAGTTCCTCAGCAATCTCTTTGTTGAGTTTTCCATTTACAATCCCCGTGAGTACCTCAATTTCTCTTTTTGTGAGATTTTCGCTTTCATCAGTCTTATTGGTGAGTGACTTGTTCCTTTTGTCGAGTCTTGTCAGCAGGTTAATAATGTGTTCAGGAGTATCATACAGTGTAAAAGATGAATCTGTGTCAGTAACAGCTTTTTGCATCATACCAAAATCAATCCCCATGATTGAAAGAGAAGGAAACTCTTTTCTTATCCTTTTCACCTCTTTGTCACGATTCACAAAATGCAAAGGATTAGCAATTGCGATGTCAATATTTTCTGTTTTCAGTAGGTCCGAAAGTTCCTCAAGATTTTCTGCCCTATAAATTCGGCAATTGATTTCTGATTGAAACAGAATGTAATGCAGGCCTTCAAAGATAATCTTCGAGCTTTCGAGTATAACTATATGTAAAGGGGATTTATGCATTTTCCTTTTTTTCGATATTTACACCTGAAGGAATTAGAATAGACTCCTCAATCAGAGAGTGTACAAACAGGTCATATTCAAGTTCGTACAGGGCAAAAAAGAGTTTTCTGCGCAGATCCAGATCATTGTCAATCTTTACATACTTCAGCAACAGATTCTTCAGATCATGCAGCTTTAGTTCAATATCAGTGTGATGTTCGCTGTATTCAATAGACGAGTATTCCTGAGGAGTATCGCCGTCATCAATATTTTGCAACAATTTGATGAAGTAGGGGAAAGCAACATTGTCTTCATAATCAAGATGCTCGCGCACTTCAGTGAAATACTCATTAAAAAATTTCTCCAGCAGTTTCAACTCTTTCTCAGGATGATTTTCCTGCAACTTCAGGATATAAGATTTTATCTGAGGGTACATTTCAAATCTGTAATAATGATGACTATTTTTCAGAAAATCGATTACCTGCAGCAGGTCATTTTTAGTGTATGTATGATTTTTTTTAGCTCCGAAACCATTATATAGATTAGCAATATCAACAAAAAGTGTTTCACTTATGCAATATTCTTTGCAGAGTTGCGAAACAGTTAAATCTCTCACTCTGAAATCAACTTTAAAATGCTGTAACATCAGCAGTAGCCGTGGGTTAGCATCTATCTGTCCGGCAACCTTCATTGACGGACTCATTTTTGTTGTAGTAAAATGATGCATAAGTTGTTTTATTTTTTGTGCAAAAATAGGGAAAATAGCCGGTTATTTAGAACAATTCCATATAATAATGCTTTTGATACCTTTTTTAAGAACAAATTGAGCATTAAATCATTCTGTTTACCAATATAATTCCCTTTTTTTTACTATTATTGTAACTAAATTCAAATTTACGAAGATGAAAGATTTCCAGGGACTACAAATACGTCGACGCAGTATCAGAAAATATAAAAATGAGCAGTTGACACCGGAAGAAACAAAAAAGATTTTAGAGGCTGCGCTGCTTTCGCCCACCTCCAAAAATAAGCATTCATGGACTTTTATTGCCGTAGAAGACAAAGGAACTATTGCTAAACTGTCAGAATGTAAGCCGCATAGCGCATCGTTTATTTCGGATGCTCCACTTGTGGTAGTGGTAGCAGGCAATCCTTTGATAAGTGATGCATACGTTGAAGACGCTTCTATAGCAGCATTTAACATGCAATTACAGGCAGAAGAGCTTAATATTGGGAGTTGCTGGATTCAGGTGAGAAACCGCTCATTTTCAGATAAAATCACTTCGGGAGAGTATATTAATGATCTGTTAGATATTCCCATGCCGCTTGACGTAGTGTGTATGATTGCATTTGGTAGAAAAGAGACAAGCAGAACTCCTGCTGACATTGAAAATCTTCACTGGGAAAAAGTTCATATAGACAAATATGTATCAGATCTGGGTAATGAAGAACAATCAGAAGAATAAAAAAACAGGATGATAGATATATTAAAAGTGCCTTCGCCAAGCTACGTAATGGAAGAAGAGCTGCTGCGCAGGAATCTGAGTTTAATTAAATCGGTTAGTGAGCGCACAGGTGTTGAAATTATACTTGCCTTCAAGGCTTTTGCGATGTGGAAGTCATTCCCAATTTTTCGAGAGTATATACAACATTCAACCGCAAGCTCAGTTGCTGAGGCTCAGCTGGCATTTGAAGAAATGGGTAATTTAGCGCATACTTATGCACCGGTGTATACAGATGATGATTTCCCAATCTTCATGAAATATAGCAGTCATATTACCTTTAACTCCCTGTCACAGTTTGAACGTTTTTACCCTATGGTTAAATCTTCAGATAAAACTATTAAATGTGGATTGAGAATAAATCCTGAGTTTTCAGTGGTGGATACTGATCTCTATAACCCAAGCAGTCCTGGTTCACGGCTTGGAGTGACAGTTGATCGTATTGGCGATACATTACCCGAAGGTGTTAACGGGTTACATATACACAACCTTTGTGAAAATAACTCTTATGACCTTGAAAAGACACTTGAGGTTGTAGAAAAGAAGTTTGGAAAGTTTTTTGACAGCGTTGAGTGGTTGAATCTTGGTGGTGGTCACCTTATGACTCATAAGGATTATGATGTTGAACATCTTGTGAGATTACTGAATAGTTTTAAAAATCGTTATCCTCACCTTAAAGTAATAATGGAGCCCGGAAGTGCTTTTGCGTGGGAGACAGGTGTGTTAGTGGCAACTGTTGTAGATATTGTAGAGAATGACGGAATTATGACAGCAATGCTGAATGTGTCATTTTCATGTCACATGCCTGACACTCTCGAGATGCCATACAAACCACGTATAAGGGGTGCCTATCAGGAACCTGTGGAAGGTAAACCAACTTACAGGATGGGTGGTAACAGCTGCCTGAGTGGTGATTTTATGGGTGACTGGTCGTTCGACGCACCACTGCAGATAGGTGACAGGATTGTATTTGAGGATATGATACATTATACTACTGTAAAAACAACAATGTTCAATGGTGTCTCACATCCTTCAATTGGACTTTGGACCAAAGAAGGCGAGTTTAAATTGTACAGGAAGTTTGATTATGAAGATTATAAAAGTCGTATGAGTTAAGCTGCTGTTGTTTAGATTAGTATCTGTTGTAATTTGCAGCAGTTAAATTGACTTTTTAATAAGATTTTTTAGTTTTTTGAGAAAATGTTAAACTATTTCCTGATAACTTTTGTTTAATTGTCAAGTTTGTTAATTTTATATTGGCAAAAGTTACTAACTAAAAAACATTACATTATGGGATGGTTGTGGTGGATAATAATCGGAGCAATAGCCGGATGGCTGGCAGGTAAATTAATGAGAGGCGGAGGCTTTGGTTTCCTAGTGAACATTATAGTAGGGATCGCCGGTGCAATTATTGGTGGATGGGTTTTTGGTCTGCTTGGGATATCAGCAGGTGGTGTAATAGGAAGCCTTGTTACTGCCATTGTGGGAGCAATCTTATTACTATGGGTAATATCACTCTTTAAACGAGCTTAGATATTTTCCTCTTAAAAAGACTAAATAAGAGATCGGTGTTTCATATTAAGAAGCATCGGTTTTTTTTCAATAAGAAATGCAAAAGAGAGAGATAGGAATATTTTCCGGGTCATTTAATCCGATACACAACGGGCATTTGATGCTCGCTAGTTATTTAAGTGAATTTACTTATCTGGATGAAGTGTGGTTTGTTGTTACACCTCATAATCCATTGAAAGATACCACCATTCTGCTTGATGATGATGTTAGGCTTGAGATGGTAAAGATTGCTCTGGCTGACTATGAAAAGCTGCATGTCTCTGATATCGAATTCAATATGCCACGTCCATCTTTCACAGTAAATACCCTCAACAAATTGTCAGAAGAGAATCCGGGTATTAATTTCTCACTTATAATGGGAGCAGACAACTGGACAATGATAGACCGCTGGAGAAATTATAAGGAGATCATTGAAAAATATAAAATACTTATATATCCCAGATATGGAGTTGAGCTAGTAATTCCTGATAAATACCGTCAAAGTGTACAGTCTGTGGACGCACCTGTTATAGAGATTTCATCAACATTTATCCGAAACTGTAAAAGAAACGGAAAGAATATACGCGCATTTGTACCGAAAAGTGTGTACGATTATATAGAGGAAAAACAACTATATCTCTGAAATTAGTTGATTTTATTTATTCTTTACTCCTGATACTTCTGAATCATAAAGCATTTTATCAACGATAATCGGTAAAATATCTGTATCAACACCTGCCTCCTGCAGTTCATCAATATCATCGTTTAGCATCTGAAGGAAAGTGTCAAAACTACCAGCTTCTTTACGTGACAATTCATACATAACCACTGCTTTTCCGTTGTTAGAGAGGCAAAGTTCAACATGTCCCGCATTTAGAAAATCATGAGCGTTTGGTTTCTTCTCCAAAATTCGTGAATAATACTTTTGTGCTATATCAAACTTACGCGACAGAAATGCACCCCAGGCAATAGATCTCCATGCACGTGTGTTATTACTGTCAATCAGCTCAACCTTAAAATAGTAGTTAAGTGCCTCATCATACTGTTTAAGTTCCAGATAACAATGACCAATGTTAAGCTGAATATTAAGATCTTCAGGTCTGAACTGTTCAAGTCGGCGGTAATACTCCAGAGCTGTTTCCGTTTCTTTCAAAACCCTGTAACAGTGTGCAATACGGTTAAGAAGCCAGGTGTTGTTGTCTTCAATCAGATCTGCATGCAGATATGCATCAAGCGCACCTCTGATATCAGCAGTCATTTGTCTGCAAAATCCTATTTTTTGCCACACCTCACTCTTTGCAGGTGCCATTTCTGCCAGCATATTATATGCACTAAGAGCTTCAAAGAAATTATTTTTCTCGAAATAATATAGTGCGATCTTCTCCAAATTATCTGTTTGCAGAACTATAGATTGAAACGCCTCAATTTCGTGATAATTGAGAGGGAAATTGAAAATATCTTTAAAGTCATAATTACGAGGATATAGCTTAAAAAAGCGATATAAATCCTGAATGTACTGCTTGATTATGGTATCTTCTTTTTGATATGGCTTAAGAGTAATCTCCTCTTCTTGTAAATTTTTAATCTCATCACCTTCTGCTCCAAGCTGACTTATCATCATACTGCGGTACTGTTCGGGCATCATCATTACGCTGAAGGATAGAGAGTATTTGTCGGAATTACAGATAAGGGAAGAGTCAAGCATAGTCTCGATTAGCTTGTCTCCCTCTTGTCGATTGCTGAACAGTCTCTGTAAACTGCTGTGCGAAGCGTCGAAAGGCATGAACCAGTTGCTCATTTCACGAAAGAAAGGATAGTTTTTCAAGTTTGAAAATGTAGAGTGAAATACATCAGCACCCTCAAGCTGGAGATTTGAAAACTCCTTAAGTTTATCGCTTATACCACTCTCATCGAGTATCTTTTGCCATTCAGGGTTTTTTTCATCTAACCCACTTTCGCCCATCCACTCATCCAGTTTAATCTTCTTACCTATCATCGGACTCAGTTTCATCATCTCAGGTATGATTTCCTCTGTCAGCCTTTTAGTTATTTTCTCAGTTTCATGTGCCTGAATAAATCCAAGTAGAGTGGTCATAAATCTTCGTGTGAAAGTATAATCGTCAGACAGCAATTTTAGTCTGTTGATACATTCCGGATACAGATGCCACCTTGTTCTATATATCTGAAAAATAGGAATTATACCTGTAATGGCCCTTGTGGCCACTAATGCTTCCGGTCTGCGGCACATATCTAGCAGAAAAAGAACTTTAGCAGCATCAAAACGCTGCATTATATTAAGAGTAATTGCAGATATAAGCACACACTTGTCGTTCACCGGTATTATCTCGTCTTGAACAAAACTGTGGAGTGATTTTATAAGATCAGCATTGGCCCTTGGAGAAACAAACGCAGTGTAAAACATGTCTGTTAGGTTGTTTTCATGTAAAGTGGCATTCTGTTTTTTGCGTGACTCCTTTTCGGGACCATCTTCCAGTAGTTCAAGGAAAGTTAATGTATCAGCTTGTTTAGTAATAATTTCTCTATATTCTTCAATTGAAATTGGTGTGCGAACATTCATAATTCTTGCTTTCTCGAAGAAAAATGATGTCGAATCCCTTAACAGAAGATTTTCAGCAGCATCATCCGTAATATTATATATATCGCGTATAAGCTTATCATATATTTTATGTTGTTCAGGATCACCTTTACCCTCAATCAGATAATGAAGCATGTATTTGTAGTTTGTCTCCAGCTCATCAATTTTTTGCGAAATAGACCAGTTTTGCTGCAATGCAATCAGCTCTTTTACGCTGTCGATTGCATTTTTCAGCTCCTTGTTTTCAATAAAACCTTTAATTTCTACTACTTTCCTGTTAATTTCAGTTGGACTCATAAATGCCGTTAAATTGTTTTGTCTTTTATAATCAGTGTGGAAGGTAGTACATCTATCCAGGGGAGTGATGTACTAATTAGTCTGTTCCACCCGTCAACACCCATTATACAAAGATCCTGTTTCTTTATAAAATCTTCCTCAATCTTTTTATCGTCATCCCACAGATACACTTTCTCATCTACTTTCTTCACATAATATTGATATAGTTTTTGCATCTTTTGATTTGACTCCATAGCACCTATCGCATCCCAAATCATTAGTTCAACATTGTCCTTTTGAGCAAAACGAATTGTTGCGAAAGGAATAACCTGAATATCTGTTGCACTCAAAATAGGCACAAATATTTTTTCTATTCTCCTTAGGTTGTTGTAGATAAACAAACCAGTAGTAATAGGGTTCATATCAAAAAGAGAAGATAGACTGTTCAATAATTGTGACTCTTCCGGCGTAAACTGTTCCATAACATAAGCATCGGAATTTGTAGGATCACCTTTTAGCATATTGTATTTCTGATATGTCTTAGGAGTTAATACATCTTTACCAATACCAATTAACAGTAAATTACAGTTCTGCTCTTTCATGGTTTTCTGGATCTCCTTCACATAATCATCATATTTTTTTACAAAATAGCGAACAGTGATTTTACTCTTATCAATTATCTCAATGAAGTCTTTTAATTGAGATTGCTCCTCATGATTGTCATTATTTGTAAGATGTAGAAAAGTTGCAGATGATTTTTCTGATCTGGAAATAGCAAAATATGCTGCCATTCTACTCAATGTCTTGCCAATTTCAGGGTCAGTGAAGCAGACAAGAATGTTGACTGGCTTCTTAAGTAAATTATCAACAGATTCCATAATTATAATTTTAGTGATTAACCGTGTTAACCTCTTAGCATTTCGCTGTCAAGCATTGAATCTTTGTATCCCAGAAAATATAATATCCCGTCTATACCAACTGAAGAGAGTGATTGCTCTGCATTTTGAATCACTTTTGGTTTGGCATGAAAAGCAATACCCAGCCCCGCTATACCCAACATCGGCAAATCGTTTGCTCCATCACCAACAGCTACAGTTTGCTTGATATCAATTTTCTCAACCTGAGCTATGAGTGACAATAATTCAGCTTTTTTCTTTCCTGTAATTATATCTCCCAAATAGTTGCCAGTTAGCTTGCCATCCACAATCTCCAGTTCATTTGCATACATATAATCAAAGCCATATTTATCTTTCAGGTAATTGCCGAAATATGTGAAACCACCCGAAAGAATTGCTGTTTTGAAGCCAACTTTCTGAAGAACTTTCATTAATCTTCCAAGACCTTCAGTAATCGGCAGATTCTCTGCAACCTCTTTAAGAACGGAAGCATCAAGACCTTTAAGTAGTTTTATGCGTTGTTTGAAACTTTCCTCAAAATCTATGTCGCCTTGCATGGCCGACTCTGTGATAGCTTTAACTTTTTCACCAACACCGGCTCGTTCTGCAAGCTCATCAATTACTTCAGTTTGAATAAGCGTTGAGTCCATATCAAAGCATATCAACCTTCTCATGCGTCTGAACATGCTCTCTTCCTGAAATGATATGTCGAAATTTAACTTTGATGAAAGTTCAAGAAACGACTGCTGCATATTCTGCCTGTTGATTGGTGTACCTCGCACTGAAAGCTCGACACATGACTTGGCAGCACGTTGCCTCTCATCCAGAGGTATACGTCCCGTCAGTCTTATCATATTGTCGATATTCAGGTTTTGATCTGCAATAATTCTTGACACAGCGGCAATTTGTTCTGCAGTAAGAATTCTTCCTAAGAGCGTGATGATATATCTGTTCTTGCCCTGCATTTTTACCCAGTTTGAATACCTTTCGGCAGATATTGGTGAAAAACGTACATTAACATCCATTTCGTATGCTTTGAAAAGAAGGTCTTTAAGAATTTCGCCCGAGTTGTTGTGCATCGACTTAAAAAGTATACCTATTGCTACATTCCTGTGGATATCCGACTGACCAATATCCAGTATAAAAGCGCCATGTTTTGCAAGAATCTCTGTTAGAGCTGCAGTTAACCCCGGTTTGTCTTCACCGTTAATATTGACTAAAATGATTTCTGAGTTTTCCATTTTAATAACGTTTTTTATTCACATAATTGGCAAAGATACTTGAACATAAATATCTTCAATATCCTGTTTGTCTATTTTATCGAAATCCTCTTCCCTTACCGTGATGATTATTCCCGCCATATCAAGAGCACCGGGACTAATCAACAGCTTTTTGCTGCCTTCAGCATAGAACTGCTTAGGACGATGCAATTTTCGAGGAAATATATGAGTTTTGTATTTATTGTCCTCCATGAAAGTAATCACATTAAGCATAGGCTCTTCCTCTTCAGGTTGCTGATAACGCAGATACTGATATACCTCTTCAAATAGCTCAATAGATTCAGTAATACTTTCACCCTCAATCATCAGACATGATCGCAATTCATTATCACCTTGCATTAGTTCCGGCACTTTAAGGCCAGCCTGAAGATGAAAGTGATCAGGAGCTGAAGCACCGCTTTTTGGTCCGTTATAAAAAACTACATAATCGGGAAGCTTTTCAGTGAGAGTGAGCATTTCACCAATTTTATTACGAATGCGCTGAGGAACATGAGAATGAAGCGGTATAGTTATATGATTTCTAAGTATGGGAAAAGGGTTACATAGGATTATATATTTTTCTAAGAATACTATTCCTTTTTGCTCAGTAGGACGGTTTTGTTCACAAATGAAACATGGCCTACCATTAATATGTCGGTAGTCAGTATTTGCCCCTGTTGATGTTATTCTTGCAGGGTTGAACTGAACCTTTACAGAGAAGTTATCACCCCAGTTAAACTGTTTTTCTCTAACTTCATCCAGAATGCTTATTGATTCATTCAATTTAGGCCATTCATTTTTTTGAAACGAGAAAAGATTTTCTATATCGTTTTGTAAACCCATTTACACTTAATTTTTTAGCAGAAACAAAGATAAGGATAATTTTTACTATTTGGTTATCAAGTTTTTTTATACCTTTGTGTTACAAGTAAGAGGTGTTTCGATTTACTATTTATAACAAATGAAAAAAACAGCTATAATATTATCCTGCATTATATTAATGTTTCTCATTACATGTACTCAAAACAGGGAGGATAAGGGTGCGAATTCAGGAAATCAGATAGCTGAAACAACAGATGTAAGCGAAATAGAGATTGAGAAGTTTGATGAGTTCATTGAAAGGTTCAGTCGTGAAGAATCTTTTCAATTACAAAGGATAAAATTTCCAATCAGCGTGATTATTCCTGATGAAGGTCATGAAGGTATGGCACCAATGAAAGAGACGATTGGCAGATATGATTGGGAACAGCTTGATCTTTCATACGACAGCACTTTCTTAACACGTACGTATGACCAGTATTACCAGGTTGTGCGTTTCATGAATGATACTGCTGTTGTTGAAATAAGAGGTATAGATAATGGCATTTATGCAGATTATTATTTCGAACTTATTGACAAGAAGTGGTATCTGGTAACACTTTATGAGGCTTCTTTCTGAATAACGAAGCTATTTCTTAAGCATCTCATCACCAAAGCTAAGCGGTAACAGATCTTTTATACTGTTGACAATATAGACAGCGTCATCGCTGCACATCATGATTTTCATTGGTGAGTGAGATCTGCTTTCTGACTCCAGAAGTACCTGCCGGCAAGCTCCGCAAGGTGTAATGACATCTTTTGTGAAATTTCCTTTACTCCAGGCAGCTATAGCGATAGCCTCAATTTTCTGATCAGGGTATTTTGCATGAGCATAGAAAGCAGTAGTTCTTTCAGCACATAAACCTGAGGGATATGCAGCGTTCTCCTGATTATTGCCGGTGATTATTTCACCATTGCTCAGCAGAACAGCAGCTCCCACTTTAAACCCTGAATATGGTGAATAAGAGTTTTTTGTTGCGCTTTTGGCTGCTTCAATAAGTTTTTTTTCGATAACAGAGCACTCCTCTATCGGATAAACAGCTATCTTTGTAGATAAATTTATTTCTTTCATATCGTAATGCAGGATTTATCTCACAAATATACATATATTTCATCGTTAACGCTCTTACTTTCATTTTTATTTATAAGTTCGAATCTTTTAGCACAGTCAAGTGCAAGAACATACGAGTTATATATTGAAAAATACAGTAATCTGGCCATACAGCACATGGATAAATACGGAATTCCTGCTTCTATAACTTTGGCACAGGGTATATTGGAGTCAGGAGCCGGTATGAGTGATTTGGCAAGACGGTCAAACAACCACTTTGGTATCAAGTGTCACCGTGGCTGGAGCGGATCCAAGGTATATGCTGCGGATGATACACCAAACGATTGTTTCAGAAGTTACAGTCGTGTAGAGGATTCATATCAGGATCACTCAGAGTTTTTGGTTGGCAGTGTCAGATATAGTTCTCTTTTTGAACTATCAATAACAGATTACAAAGGGTGGGCAAGGGGTCTACAAAAATCTGGTTATGCTACTGACAAAGCTTATGCCAACAAGCTGATAAAACTGATAGAGGATTATGAGCTGTATCGGTTTGATGATAAGAAATACAGACGTGGAGTGAGTCGCAGTGAAAGGGAAGCTATACGTTCGGCTGAATCATCAAGTGCTTCATGGACACACCAGCCTTATATAACACACGGACTGGTGTATGTGATAGCTGTAGAGGGTGATACATTCGGTAGTATTGCAAACGAGTTTGGTTTTAATGAAAAAGATCTACTGAAATATAACGAAGTGCCTGAAGATTTTCCACTAAGTGAAGGTGACATAGTTTATTTTCAGAAGAAAAAAACGAGAGCCGACAAGCCTTATGACTATCATACGGTGCAAGTGGGTGAATCAATGTACAGTATTTCTCAGATTTACGGTTTGCAATTACGTAACTTGTACAGACTGAATAAGAAGAGTTATGAATATATTCCTGAGGAAGGTGATATTCTTAAATTAAGATGATTTTGATTTGACAGATTTGATAATTTAGTCAATTTAGATTATGTATGAAAGAATTAAGTGACAAAAGCAGCAAAATAATATGAAAATGCAATACAATACTCAAAAAGAAAAGCTTATAATGCCCGAATACGGACGTAATATACAGAACATGGTAGATCACTGCGTTAAAATCGAAGATAAAGAAGAACGCGAAAGATGTGCCAATACTATTATTGATGTAATGGGTAACATGTTTCCGCATCTTCGTGATGTAAATAATTTCAAACACATCCTATGGGATCATTTGGCAATAATGTCGGACTTCAAACTGGATATTGAATATCCTTATGAAGTGATAAAAAAGGAAGAGCTTTATTCTTCTCCCGGACGCCTGGAATATAGTCGTCCTACTATGAAATATCGTCATTATGGAAAAATACTGGAGAGGTTAATTGATATCGCTAAAAAAATGGAAGATGGGGATAAAAAGGAACAACTTACTAAACTAATACTTAATCAGATGAAGAGATCTTACATTCAATGGAATAAAACTATTGACGATGAAAAGATTTATGAAGATCTGAGAGAACTGTCAGGAGGAAAACTCAATCTTAACAGCGAAAACTACACTATCCCAGAAGTGAAATTTACACCCAGCCGTACTAAGCTGAAAAATATAAAATATCAACGAAGACGATAAATGTGATGATCTCAGAAAAAGATATCGTTCATGTAGGACGTACTCAAAAACCTTATGGAATAAGGGGTGAAATTATTATACTCTTTTCAAGGGTAGAGTATGCTGAAGCTGATTCTGAGTACTATTTCCTAATGATCGACGGTATTCCGGTTCCCTTTTTTGTTGAGGAGTTATCATACACTACTGATGTTTCCGCTCGCGTGAAATTCGAAGATGTGGATGATGAGAAAAATGCATCGAAGTATGTAAACCTCGATGTATGTGTACTACGGAATACTCTGTCTGATGATAGTCCGGAAGCTTTGGGCGACTGGCATCTTTTTGTGGGCTATGATGTTGTAGACCGAAAAGGTGAAATGCTTGGAAGTATAATTGATGTTGATGATTCTACAATTAATGTACTTTTTATAGTGCGGAAAGATGAGGAGGATCTGCTGATTCCGGCTACCGAGGATTTTATTACTGATGTTGACGTTGATAAAAAAATTATTGAGATGAATCTTCCTGATGGTCTGTTTGACAGATAATTACACTTGTGTTGTACAACACCTGTCAAAGATTTCAAACTTTCTTAACTACAAAGTTCATATACGCAACGATGTCTTTTCTAAAACTTTCAGATGTAACAGTAGGATATACCACAAAAAACAGGCTTAATACTGTACAATCAGGACTTAATCTGACTGCTGAAAGGGGTGAACTTATCGTTCTTGTTGGGAAAAACGGATGTGGTAAGTCCACACTTTTAAGATCAATTGCCTGCCTTCAGCCAATTTATGAAGGCATTATTTTACTTAAAGGCAAAAATATTACAAATCTGTCACCTGCAAAAAGAGCCAGACTTTTGTCTATTGTTTTAACAGAACAGCAGTCTGTAGCCTCGTTTACAGTTAAAGAGCTGATTTCTATAGGTCGTGACCCATATACCGGTTGGTTGGGTAATCTTTCGGAAGAAGACGACAGTATAATTTCAATAGCAATAGATCAGACCTATCTCAACGGTTTTGAAGAGAGAAATATTCATGAACTTTCTGACGGTGAAAGGCAGAGAGTGTTCATCGCCAGAGCTCTTGCGCAGGATACACCACTTATAATTCTTGATGAGCCAACTTCTCATCTCGATCTGCCAAACCGTATAAATATTTTACTTCTTCTGCAGAAACTGGCGCGTGATACAGGTAAGACTATTTTAATCTCGACTCATGAACTGGAGACTGCCATGCAGGTAGCTGACAAGATGTGGCTTATGGAAAATAGGGGAGGTGTTTCTGTCGGTATTCCTGAAGATATGGTGCTAAATGGTAGTTTCGACAAAGTCTTTTATAATAACAATTACGAGTTTGATAAGGAATATGGTAGTTTCGTAGTACAGAAACAACTGGATAAAAGTGTTACAACGTTTGTGAAGAAGCCAGAAGGATTAATGGCCAGATGGACTACTAAAGCGCTTTCTAGAAAGGGTTACAGGATTACAGACAATGCTTCGGTTGAATTACATGTTGATGAAGATAAGGGGAGCTGGACGGTTAAAAAAGGGGATCTGTCAGTTATAACTTACAGTATTGAAGATGCATTAGGGAGATTGTCTGAATTAAATCATATCTCCAATTCATCAGTAAACCTATAGAAAGCATCCTGTTTTTTATTATCTTTGCAAGATTTTAGGTGTAATAATTCATCATGGAAGTAAAGAAACGAAATATTGCTATTCTGGGTTCTACCGGTTCAATTGGCAGACAAGCTTTGGAGGTTATTTCAAACCATCCCGACAGATTTGAAGCCTATGCGCTCGTAGCGAATAATAGTGTTGAACTGCTTATAGAACAGGCACGTACTTTTATGCCTGAGGTAGTTGTTATAGCGAATGAGAATAAATATGAGCAACTGAAATCTGCTTTAAGCGATCTGCCTATAAAAGTTTGGTGTGGAAGTAAGGCAACTGAGGAGGTAGTTCAGGATGAGAATATTGACATGATCCTTACTGCGATGGTTGGGTATTCTGGTTTAAAGCCAACGATAAACGCTGTTAAAGCAGGAAAGGCAATTGCTCTGGCAAACAAAGAGACGCTGGTTGTTGCAGGTGAGTTGATTACATCTCTGGCAATAGAAAACAGAGCGGCTATACTACCTGTTGATTCGGAGCATTCTGCTATTTTCCAGTGCCTTAATGGTGAGGTGGGCAATAATATCGAAAAAATACTACTTACAGCTTCAGGAGGTCCTTTTCGTAATTTTACTAGCGAACAGTTGGAGAGTGTTACTAAATACCAGGCACTTGCTCACCCTAAATGGAATATGGGAGAAAAGGTTACAATTGACTCCTCTACTCTTATGAACAAGGGTTTCGAAATGATTGAAGCTAAATGGTTATTTGGAGTGGAGCCTTCTCAAATAGAGGTACTGGTTCATCCTCAATCTATTATTCACTCTATGGTGCAGTTTGAAGATAGATCAATTATTGCTCAACTGGGGCAGCCTGATATGAAAGTTCCTATTCAATATGCGTTTTCTTTCCCGGAAAGATTAAAGACTACTGTGAAAGAGGTCGATTTTATTGAACTATCGCAACTTACCTTCGAAAAACCCGATATGAAAAGGTTCCCTAACCTCTCTTTTGCTTATGAGGTTATAAAAATCGGTGGTAATTTACCATGCATACTTAATGCTGCAAATGAGATTGCCGTATCACTTTTTCTTCAGGAGAAGATCGGTTTCATGGATATGAGCAGGTTAATCGAGAAAACATTACAAAAAGCGTCGTTTGTTAAGAGTCCGTCTTTAGACGATTATCAACAAACTGACAGCGAGACAAGAGAGATAATTACTGAGTTATTCAAATCGCACAGTTTTGTGTGAAAACATTATTGAATGGAATCATTTTTAATTAAAGCGTTGCAGCTCATTCTGAGTTTATCTATTTTAGTAATAGTGCACGAATTTGGACATTATATTTTTGCGAGGTTGTTCAAGATAAGGGTAGAGAAATTCTACCTGTTTTTTGATGCAGGTTTCGCACTTTTCAGATACAAACCAAAAAACAGTCACACTGAGTACGGGATTGGTTGGTTACCTCTTGGCGGATACGTTAAGATCTCAGGTATGATTGATGAGTCAATGGACAAGGATCAAATGGCTCAGCCTCCACAGGCATGGGAGTTTCGCTCAAAACCCGCATGGCAGAGATTGCTGGTTATGATAGCAGGTGTACTTTTTAATCTAATACTTGCATTTTTCATTTATGCTATGGTTTTGTTTACATGGAACGATACTTATCTGCCGCTAGAGAATGTTACGCAAGGTATGGAATTTAGCCGCGCAGCCAAGAATGCCGGTTTTCAGGATGGTGATATTCTTTTAAAGGCTGATGATAAAGAACTTGACCGTTTTGGAGTAAGAACACTGCTGGATGTAGCAGATGCAAAGATTGTTACAGTAAGTCGAAATGGGGAAATGATTGAATTACCAATGGAAGAAGGATTAATGAAAAATCTACTTGCCGACGCAGAGGGTTTTGCCACTTATCGAATTCCAACGGTTATTTATGAAACCATGGAGGGCAGCTCGGCTGAAACGGCAGGGCTTGTAGCCGGTGACAGTATAGTAGCAGTTAATGGAGTTGCAACACCCGTTTTCTCTGATCTGCGTGAAATTCTGGAAAATAATCGCAACAGTGAGGTAGTTCTTGATTATTATAGAAATGGTACACAATATTCAACCACGGCAAAATTGGATTCTGCAGGTACACTCGGTTTTTATGTAATGCCTGCCGCGTTGGTTTACAATACAAGGACAATAACATATACTTTCTTTGAATCATTTCCGGCTGGAATGAAAATGGGAATTCAAACATTAAAAGATTATGTTGCTCAATTTAAGTATGTTTTCACAAAAGAAGGAGCTTCTTCGCTAGGTGGATTTGGTGCAATAGGTAATCTATTCCCGGCACAGTGGAACTGGCAGGCATTCTGGATGATGACTGCATTCTTATCTGTAATACTTGCTTTTATGAATATTCTGCCCATACCGGCATTAGATGGTGGTCATGTTATGTTTCTCATTTACGAAGTTATAACTAGACGCAAGCCAAATGAGAAGGTGATGGAATATGCACAGGTTGCAGGTATGGTTTTATTGTTTGCATTAGTATTATATGCAAATGGAATGGATATTGTAAGAGCCATATTTAAGTAATAGACAAACATTCTTTACTGGTTGAAACAAAGAGATTAAGCATTAGAAAAAGAATTTAAGTATTAGAATATGAAGATTCCTGAATTAATTGAAAAGGGTGGTAAGACAGCGTTTTCTTTTGAACTACTCCCCCCTCTAAAAGGTAATAGCATTAAGCAGGTATTCAAGACTATAGATCGTCTTATTGAATTTGACCCGAAATATATTAATATAACTACTCATCATAGCGAGAATATTTATAAGGAGGATGATAAAGGGGTCTATCGTAAAGTAAATGTTCGTAAACGTCCGGGTTCAGTCGCAATAGCAGCAGCAATTAAAAACAAATATGGTATAAGGGCTATTCCACATATCATATCTCAGGGATTTACAAAAGAGGAAACTGAATATGCTCTTATCGATTTATCTTTTCTGGGAGTTACCGATCTGTTGTTGTTGAGAGGTGATACTAAGAAGCTTGACGCTGAACAAAGAGCAATGGATAGTCACCTGAATGCAACAGGACTTCAGGATCAGGTTAATAATTTCAATAAGGGAATTTCTTTCGATGGTTCTAGATTTGCTCCACCTGAGGTGCCTTTCTCTTACGGAATGGCTTGTTACCCTGAAAAGCATGAAGAATCTCCAAATATGGAGTCGGAGATATTTTACACTAAGATGAAGGTTGATAATGGTGCTGATTATCTCGCAACCCAAATGTTTTTCGATAACAGAAAATACTTTGAATTTGTTGATAAATGTCGCGCTTCAGGCATCAATGTCCCAATTATTCCGGGTATCAAACCGATACATCTTATGAGTCAGCTCACTGTCCTGCCTCGTATTTTTCGTACAGATATACCTGAAGAGCTAGAGAAAGAACTTCGTAAATGTAAAAGTGATAATGACGCCAAAGAAGTTGGTGTTGAGTGGTGCATCAAACAGTGTAAAGAATTAGTTGAGGCAAAGGTACCAAGTATTCACTTTTACTCATTGATGGCAACTGAAAGTGTTTACAGAGTAGCAAAAGAAATCTATTGATGTTTTTTAGTGATGTGATAGGGCATAATGATGTTAAACAACATCTAACCGAAAGTGTAAGGCGAGGAAAAGTTCCTCATGCGACTATGCTTTACGGACCGGAAGGTGTTGGGAAACTACCTCTTGCTATTGCCTATGCCAGGTATCTCAACTGCAGTAATCGAAGTGCTGACGATTCCTGTGGAGAATGTCCTTCATGTCATAAGTTTAATAAACTGGCTCACCCCGATCTGCATTTTGTATTTCCTGTAATTAAATCAAAAGTAAGTGATGACTATCTTCCACAGTGGAGGGAGTTTTTGTCTAGTAGTGCCTACTTCAACCTTAATCAGTGGCTTACTTATATAAATGCCGAGAACGCTCAAGGTGTAATCTATTCTAAAGAGAGCGATGAGATTATTCGTAAGCTGAACCTCAAAGTGTATGAGGCTCCCTATAAAATTATGATAATATGGCTTCCGGAAAAGATGCATGTAGCTTGTGCCAATAAACTTCTGAAGATGATTGAAGAACCTCCTGGAGAAACGGTTTTTTTGCTCATTTCGGAAGATAGGGAGAATGTTTTGCAAACAATTTGGTCTCGCTGTCAACCTTTGCACATTCACTCAATTGGAAACAAGGAGATGGTGTCGGCAATACAGGAAAACTTCGATATAGAAATCGGAGAGGCTCAGTCTATTACGCATATTGCAAATGGTAGTTATACCAAAGCTGTTGAGATGATACGTTCGTCTGAAGACACACGCTTTTTATATGAGCTTTTTGTTAATATGATGAGAAGTTCAGTTTCTGGTAACATTAAAGCAATCAAGGAGTCAGCCAACGAACTTGCAGGGATAGGCAGAGAGATGCAAAAAAGTTTTTTGCTCTACTCTATGAGGATGTTCAGGGAGTATTTCGTAAATAATCTTGGGGAGCCGGAAATGGTTTATATGAACGATTATGAGCAGAATTTTGGTGAACGCTTCTCTCCTTTCATTAATGAGAAAAATATTGAAGAATTTAATGAAGAGTTCACGCTGGCTTACCGACAGATTGAACAAAACGGTAATGCGAAAATTATTTTCCTAGATCTTTGTTTGAAAGCAACTATGCTTTTAAGAAAATAATTTGTAACTTGCATTATATTTTATTATAGTAAATAATCTAAAAGTCTCGCTTTTCAATCCGAAACAGCGATTTATATATGGATAAAGAAATATTAGCAGATAAGTTGGCGGACATTATTCCTGTAAAGGAGATGACCGTACGAAATACAAAAAGTTGTAAGGGATGTACCCGACACACAAATAAACTTCACATATATGACTGGCTTCACGATTTTCCTGAATTTCAGGAACTCACAAAGATGGTAGAGGTTCAGTTTAAAAACACACGAAAAGGATATTATATAAACAGTAATGATCTGAAACTGGAATTGGGTGACCTGGTAGCTGTAGAAGCAACACCGGGACATGATATTGGTACAGTTACTCTCACCGGGAAGCTGGTAGAGAAGCAGATGAAAAAGAATAACTACCGGGAAGATGTAAATGGTGGTTTGAAGCGTATATATCGTATAGCGCGTCCTGCAGACCTGGAGAAATATGAGCAGGCCAAAGCACGTGAACAGTCTACCATGATTCGTTCGCGTCAGATTGCCGAAGAACTTGGCCTACAGATGAAGATTGGTGATGTTGAATATCAGGGTGATGGAAACAAAGCGATCTTTTATTATATTGCTGATGAGAGAGTGGATTTTCGTCAGTTAATAAAAGTACTGGCTGGAGAATTCAGGGTTAAAATTGAGATGAAGCAGATTGGTGCTCGTCAGGAAGCCGGACGTATAGGAGGTATCGGACCTTGTGGCCGTGAGATGTGTTGCAGCAGCTGGGTTTCAAACTTTGTGTCTGTATCAACTAATGCAGCCCGCTGTCAGGATATATCAATCAATCCACAGAAACTTGCCGGACAATGTGGTAAACTCAAATGTTGCATGAATTATGAGGTTGACATGTATGTAGAAGCTAATCGCAGTCTTCCTTCAAGAGAAATTGTACTTCGAACAAAGGATGCTGATTATTACCATTTTAAGACAGATATTCTTGCAGGGATGCTTACATATTCAACAGATAAAAATGGTGCTGCAAATCAAGTAACTATATCTAAAGACCGTGCTTTCGAAATTATTGGAATGAATAATAAGGGTAAAAAGCCGGTTAAGCTTGCTTCTGAAATTGAAAACGGGGGTGATAAAGAAACTGTTTTCAATAACGATATACTTGAAGATCAAAGCATAACCCGCTTTGATAAAACTTCCCGAAGCGGAAACAGAAAAAAAAGAAAGCCCAGGAGAAGAAGTTCAGGTAATGCAGATAACAGAAACAAGAGAAATAATAAATCGTCCGGTGGAATTAAGGAATAAAATCCTCGTTTTATTTATAGGGTTATTACTCATCACTTTTAAATCTTGTTCAAACGGTGAGGTTTATTTCCGTTATCATCAAATCAACAAGGGAATTTGGTATAGAGATAGTGTATTAACTTTTTCTATGGACTCGATTAAATTCAATCCGTTAAGGCGGCATGATTTTACAATAGAACTGACAACTGCTGATATTTATCCTTATAAAGATATCTGGTTGCATGTTGAGCACAACCTTAATGATTCGGTTTATAGATGCGATACTCTGCATAGCCGTCTGGCAGATGATTACAATAAATGGCTTGGAAGTGGAACAGGAGGATTGCATCAACTTTCCTTACCCTTTAAATCTTCAGTAGCTTTAGATACATCCCGAGTTTATGTTTTAAAAATCAACCAACTTGTGAACAATAATCCTCTTAAAGGAATTGAAAAGGTTGGTATTAAAGTGGTTGAATATTAATAAATAGGAATATTAATTTATAATCTTAGTTTAATTTTCTATTATTGGTATTGATGAATTAGTGATTTGAGAATTAATTAAAATGAAAATAGTATTTATTGGATCGGGCAATTTGGCAACGCATTTATCGGTTGCATTAAAGAAGTCTGGAAACGATATAGTTCAGATATTCAGCAAATCCATTGAAAATGCTAAATTGCTTGCTTCTAAATTGGATGCCGAGCCTGTTGATAATATAAAATCAATCCGGAGTGAAGCAGATTTGTATATATTTTCGGTTAAAGATGACGCCCTCCTTGAAGTTGTCAAGTCAATGCCTTTAACCGGTGGTATATGGGTTCATACTTCGGGTAGTTTGCCGATGAATCTCTTGTCACAATATAAATCAGATGGATATGGAGTGTTTTATCCATTGCAGACATTTAGCAAAAGTCGTGAAGTTGACTTCCGGAACATTCCAATTTTTATAGAAGGAGATAGTTGCCACACAGAGAATGTTTTAGAGAGTATTGCCAAATTAATTTCAGGTTCTGTTAGGGTTCTTGATTGTGATAAAAGGCTTTATCTGCACTTGGCAGCAGTATTTGCTAATAATTTCAGTAATCATACTTATCTATTAGCATCTGAAATATTAAATCACCATGATATTCCTTTTGATGTATTAAAACCGTTGATTAGGGAAACTGCAGCTAAAGTCATGGAAATGGACCCTAAGAGTGCTCAAACAGGCCCGGCAATCCGTTACGATGAAAAAATCATTCAAAAACATATTGATCTTATTAAAGACAACGAGACTAAAGAAATCTACAAGCTTTTAAGCAAAAGTATTAATAAACATTCCAAATGAGCGCTATAAATTACGATCTGAAGAAGATAAGAGCTTTTATATTTGATATTGATGGAGTTCTCTCCAAACAAACTATCACCCTTTCATCTAATGGTGAACCACTGCGTACTGCTAACATTCACGACGGCTACGCATTGCATCTGGCAGTAAAATGTGGATATGGTGTAGCTATTATCACAGGTGGAAATTCACCTTCTGTTAAAGTACGATATGAATCATTGGGAATAAAAGACATCTATTTAAAATCTGAAATTAAAATGACAGATTTTTATGATTATTTAAAGAAGACAGGGTACAAACCTGAAGAAATAATATATGTTGGTGATGATATACCCGATTACAAAGTAATGATGAATGTGGGTTTACCAATTGCATCAAACGATGCTGCTCCCGAAATAAAAGCAATTGCTAAATACATATCACCAAAAAAAGGTGGGGAAGGAGTAGCCCGGGATGTAATTGAGCAGGTGTTAAAAGTTCATGGTCACTGGATGAGTGATGTTGCTTTCAGCTGGTAATTTATTATATTATTTCACCTGTAAAATCATTTAAAACGGTATCTTTGCATATATAAATCTAAAATCCTCCGGATAATGGCAAAATTCATTGGTTATGTTGTGGTTGACAAGGATCGCTGTAAAGGATGTGATCTTTGTGTTGTTTCATGTCCCACAGACGTTCTCGAACTAGAACCACGCGAAGTAAATGATCGTGGGTATCATTATGTATATATGAAAGACCCTGACGCTTGTATTGGTTGTGCAAACTGTGGGTATGTTTGCCCGGACGCTTGTCTTACAGTATACAAAAAGAGAGTCGATTAATTATTCACCTAAAAATCCTTTGATAAATATAATAGTATGTCAGAAGCGATATCTTTGATGAAAGGGAACGAAGCCATTGCACATGCAGCAATTCGTTATGGAGTTGATGGCTATTTTGGTTACCCTATCACACCTCAGTCTGAAATTATAGAAACCCTGATGGCGGAAGCCCCCTGGAATACAACCGGTATGGTGGTACTGCAGGCAGAAAGTGAAGTGGCTGCAATCAACATGGTTTATGGTGGTGCTGCATGCGGCAAATACTCAATGACCTCTTCTTCAAGTCCTGGTGTCAGTCTTAAACAAGAAGGAATCTCATACATGGCTGGTGCTGAACTGCCCTGCCTTATTGTAAATGTGATGCGTGGCGGACCTGGTTTAGGCACTATCCAACCGTCTCAGGCTGATTATTTTCAAACTGTAAAGGGTGGAGGCCATGGCGATTATAAACTAATTACGCTGGCTCCCAATTCAGTTCAGGAGATGGCTGATTTTGTAGGGTTAGGCTTCGATCTTGCTTTTAAGTACCGCAATCCTGCAATGATTCTGACAGATGGTGTCATTGGGCAGATGATGGAGAAAGTGAAACTTCCGGATTTCAAGCCCAGAAGAACAGAACAGGAAATTCGTGTACAATGCCCGTGGGCTACACTCGGCAAAACTCCCGACAGAGGTCCTAATATTATTACTTCTCTTGAATTGGATTCTGCATCTATGGAGAAAAACAACCTCCGATTTCAGGCAAAATATCGCCAGGTTGAGGCAAACGAAGTTCGTTATGAAGAGATTAAATGTGATGATGCTGATTATATTATAGTTGCTTTTGGTTCAGCTGCACGTATTTGTCTTAAAGCTATTGAAATGGCACGTGAAGAAGGTATAAAAGTAGGTTTGATTCGTCCAATAACCTTATGGCCTTTCCCTTCTAAGATATTATTTGAATATGCCGATAAGGTGAAAGGAATGCTAACTGTTGAGCTTAATGCCGGCCAGATGGTTGAAGATGTGCGACTCTCAGTCAACGGCAAGGTGCCTGTTGAACATTACGGTCGACTAGGTGGAATAGTTCCAACACCTGATGGTGTATTGGAAGCTCTTAAAGACAAAATTGTAAAATAAACAATCAAACGATATGGATCCAAAAATAAGAAATTTGTTTTTGTTACTTTTCCTGTTGGCGTTTATCGCAACAATAGTTGTATATTTCTCGTCTGACAAAAATATGAGACTTACTTGGTGGGTTGGGGGAGCAGCTATCATATTTTACCTGATTTACAGATTCAGTAAAAAATAATTAGTTTTAATCGTATGAATAAAAATGATATAGTATGTCCGGAGAATCTTATTTACGGTAAGCCGGATCTGATGAACAATAATCATATGCACTACTGCCCCGGATGTTCACATGGTGTTGTGCATAAGTTAATCGCAGAGGTTATTGAAGAGCTTGGTCTTCAGGAGAAAACAATAGGTATTGCACCTGTTGGTTGTGCTGTTTTTGCATACAATTATCTCGATATCGATTGGCAGGAAGCTGCTCATGGTCGTGCGCCTGCTTTAGCTACCGCAACTAAGCGTTTGCTGCCCGACAAGATGGTATTCACTTATCAGGGCGATGGAGACCTTGCAGCTATTGGTACTGCCGAAACAATTCATACTGCAAACCGAGGAGAAAATATTGCTATTATTTTTATTAATAATGCAATTTATGGAATGACAGGAGGGCAAATGGCACCTACAACGCTGGCGGATATGAAAACATCTACAAGTCCTTATGGTCGTGATATCCAGACCATGGGACGCCCGCTTAAAATACTTGATATGCTGGCTCAGCTTGATGGCGTTTGTCTTGCTACACGCACTAGTGTACACACGGCAGCTGCAGTAAAGAAAACAAAGAGGCTTATCAAACTTGCATTCGAAAACTCTATGGCAGGTAAGGGTACATCAATTGTAGAGGTTGTATCAACCTGTAATTCAGGATGGAAAATGACTCCTGCTCAATCAAACGACTGGATGGTGGAGAATATGTTCCCAGTATTTCCAATTGGTGACTTGAAAAACGTTTAAAAACTTTAAATAAATATAATGCTACAGGAAATTGTAATCGCAGGTTTTGGTGGTCAGGGTGTATTGTCGATGGGCAAGATACTGGCTTATTCAGGTATAATGGAGAATAAAGAGGTATCCTGGTTTCCGGCTTACGGACCAGAACAAAGAGGAGGAACTGCAAATGTTACTGTAATCATATCTGATGAACCAATTAGTTCTCCTGTTGTTAATAATTATGACGTTGCTATTGTACTCAACCAACCCTCACTTGACAAGTTTCAGGATAAGGTAAAACCGGGTGGTGTACTTATTTACGATGGATACGGTATAAACAAAAAAGTGCAGCGAACAGATATAAATGTATATCGCGTAAATGCAATGGATGAATCCGTCAAGATGGAGAATACTAAGGTGTTTAATATGATAATATTGGGAGGGCTACTCAAAATCTCTCCAATGCTTAAGATAGAGAATGTGATGAAAGGACTCAAGGAAACTCTTCCTGAGCGTCATCATTACCTTTTACCGGTTAATGAGAAAGCTATTATTCGTGGAATGGAAGTAGTTCAGTTAGAAAATAAAGCCGAATTAAAAGTCTGAATTGATATCTGACAGTAAATTTAAATAAGAAAATCTTATGATAAAGCGGAAGGAATAGGATCAAAAACTGTACTTCCGATTAGGAGCCGGACTGATGCTTGTCAGACCGGCTTCGCGATTATTTACCAAAAGGCCACCAGCTCCATCTCTTTTTTTTGCCTGTTTCCTCTGGCTGTTTAACGGATTCAACTTTCTTAGAAACAGTTTCATGCTTTCTGGAAACAGTCTCTTTATTTGTATTTATTTTTTTCTTGATCAGCTTTTTGTCTTTGGTTCTAACAGGCTTTTTGTCTTCTTTTACAACAGGCTTCGATGATTTATCACCTGCTGCTTTTCCTTTTGGCTTGACTGTTTCCTGTGTCTGTGCTACCTTCTGTTGTACATCTTCCTGACTTTTTTTACTCTTACTTTTGTATCTGTCGCTCTTTTTTCTATTCCCGGTTTTTTTGACTTCAAAATTGATACTGTTTTCATTATTAACGGATCTTTCATTTTTAGCCGGATTCACGTTGCCCTTTTTTTCTGATTTCGGCTTATTGTCTTTTCTGGCAGAAGTTTTAGGTCTTTCTGATTTAGTACTATCTACTTTGTTAGCAGAAACTTTTCTCTTTGATGAATGTCTTTTAGCTCCTTTTTGTTTTCTGAACTTTTCGGGATTATACTCAGGTGCCTCTCCAACTTCTACAGGAACAGGTATTCTGTAAACCTTTTTTTGAAGGAACTGCTCAATTTGTTCAAACAAATATTGTTCTTCTGGGGATACAAAGGTTATAGCCATGCCCGAATCTCCGGCACGTGCGGTACGCCCGATTCTATGCACATAATCTTCTACATCATAAGGCACATCAAAATTTATAACAAGAGTGATATCATCAATGTCAATCCCTCGCGAAACAATATCAGTAGCAACTAGAATATCAATTCTCTCATTCTTAAATTCATGCATTACATGCTCCCGTTGAGACTGATCAAGGTCGGAATGCATCTCACCCACTGATAGCTTCATCTTGTGGAGAGTTTTGGCAATCTCTTTAACTTTTAGTTTCTTTCCTGAGAAGAGAATCACCTTATTAGGTTTCTTTTTTTCGAAAAGGAGCTTGAGGATCTCCATTTTCTGATACTCGTAACAGATATATGCCGACTGAATGATTGATTCAGGCGGTTTTGCTACGGCAATTGTTATTTCCTCGGGATTTGTTAGAATGGTTTTAGCCATCTGTTGAATTTTAGGTGGCATCGTAGCTGAAAACATAACTGTTTGCCTTATCTTTGGCAGCAGTTTCACAATTTTCATTATGTCATCATAAAACCCCATGTCCAGCATCCTGTCTGCCTCATCCAGGATGAAATATTTAACGCCGGAGAAATCTATATTATATAGGTTTATATGTGACAATAACCTTCCGGGCGTTGCTATCACCACCTCTGCACCATTCAAGAGTCCTTTTTTCTGAACATCCCACGCTTCACCGTCATTACCGCCATAAACTGCAACCGAAGAAAATGGTGTATAGTAGGAAAACCCTTCCATCATATGGTCGATCTGCTGAGCCAGCTCGCGTGTAGGAGCCATAATTATAGCATTTACCTTATTAGTGTCATGATTATCAGTCTGCAGATTATTTAAAAGTGGGAGCAAAAAAGCAGCAGTCTTGCCTGTACCCGTTTGTGCGCAGGCAATAACATCTTTTTTCTCAAGCAGGATAGGTATTGCCTGTTCCTGAACAGGAGTGGTTTCCTTGAAATTCATTGCATCCAAGCCTTCTAAAAGTGAATCTGTTAACGGAAGTTCGGTAAATAGCATATAATAGTTTATTGTTTGAAGTAGAAAATATGTTTGAAGTCTGTTTAAAAGAACATTACAACACTCTGTTTATACAAAGATACAACGAAATATTGATTTTTTTAAATTGAGTAAAAATATTACCGAAATTACCTTTTTTATTATGAGAATTAATCATATCTTTGCACTCGATTTATGGGAGAGATGGCAGAGTGGTCGATTGCGGCGGTCTTGAAAACCGTTGAAGTGCGAGCTTCCGGGGGTTCGAATCCCTCTCTCTCCGCAATAAAGGGTGTAAATCAAGTTGTTACGAGATTTACACCCTTTATTACACCCAGAAACACAATAGGATTGAATCTATTTGTCAACCGATTTTACAACCCCAACTCATATAGTATTCAATCCCAACTCTTTCAGAAATTCGTTATGTTTTTCTGAATTTGTCTTTATACTTTCATTTATAGCAGCTAATTTTAGATTGACTTCTTTTAAATCGATTTTTGTTTCTTCAACAGCTGTACTTACATATCTTGAAATATTAAGATTATAGTCGTTCAACTTTATTTCTTCCATAGAAACTTTTCGGGAATAACGTTCTCTTTCTTGTCGGAACTGATAAGTTTCTACGATTGTTTTAATGTGCTCATCACTTAAGCTGTTTTGTCTTTTTTCTTTATCAAAATG
>DHCC01000049.1:0-2963 GCA_002398875.1 Bacteroidales bacterium UBA4912
AATAAATGTCCGGGTTTTTTTATGAACTATAATTCAGTTTTGTAATTATTCACTAATTGTACTTATTGTGAAACTGTAGCGATATTCATTATCTGAAAATCTGTATTGATCCAAGGGTTTTGCACCCCACGAATTTAATCCCGCAACACCTCGCTGGAACAGATCCACACAGAGTACTGTTTCATTCCGTGGTATTATATCAGACCAGTGCTGCTGTTTTTTTGTCATACCCGGATCAAGATCCTCCGGACGCAAGTTAGTTGCACTTACAGATAGTGGCTGTGCGCCATCAACACGGATACCTCTGCCATTTTCGTTGGTCAGTGTTAACCAGCGTACATCTGTTTTATTACCGGTTTCCTGTGGACGATAGTACTCATAAGCTTGTTCTTCCACAAGTCCATTCCATATACCCATAAAAGTATCATCGTTACGGTCGATATAATTTTCCCATGGTCCGCGTCCGTACCAGCTGAAATGATTGTATTGTTTTGGCAATACCATCAACATTCCAAATCTCATCATTTCGGGCAGGTCATCACTTTGTGCCTGATAATGGAGATCGGTGGTAAGACTTCCGTCTCTGTTTACAGTATAATTTACATCCACGAAAGCTTCAATGCCTCTTAATTTTGCACGATATGAGAATGTAATGCCATAATCTTTCTCTTCAGTACCTTTATAGGTGTAAATAACATTATGTCCTGCACCATCCCACAATCTGAGGTTATAGTGTTCACCTGAGCCAAAGTCATTGTCTACAGGTGCTCTCCAGAAGTTGAGACGAGGTAATTCTCTGAAAACATTCTTGTCTCCTGATCTCATATTAATGAGTGATCTGCCGTCCTTGATTGAAAATACATACTCAACATTTCCTGAAGTGATAACCGCTCTATCTTCATTAACTTCTTTCTTCAGTTCACCTGTGTGATTTTTTTCTGTAAAGTAGCTGTTGATTTCAAGCGGAAACTCCTCTTTTGCTACTTCAAATCCAGGTTCAATAAATTCATTGCCTTGTTTATCATACGCATACAGCTGAAGGTAATATTCAACTCCGCTTTCAGATTTAAGAGCAGGTAAGTTCAATTTAACATCCTTGCGAGAATCAGCAGATACTTCAACATTGAATTCTCCTTCATAAGCTTTTTCTCCATTTTTTAGCAATATCCATTTATAGTTGTGCGAATTTTGTGTCAATGGTGTAAATTTGAAATCATTAATAACAGTGATAATCCCGTTATTCAGATCTTTTGCTTCAAACAGAATGTTCTGATACACCTTCTTTACTATGTAGGTATGAGGCATATAGTTCTGGTCAGGAGTGATTATTCCATCCATACAGAAGTTTCCTTGGTTCATAAGATTGTAACCTTTGAGGTCACCACCATAAGCCCAGTAAAAGCGTCCTTGTTCATCATGACTTGGAAAACCGTGGTTGTACCATTCCCAGATGAATCCACCTTGCATATTTTTACTGCTTCTCATCAAGTCCCAGTATTCCTGAAAGTTACCCATGCTATTTCCCATAGCATGTGCATATTCGCACATAATATAGGGTCTTCCCAAATCTTTGGCTGCATCTCTCTTCATGTTCTCCCATGATGGATACATGTGAGCGATAATATCGGTATTGCGATCTCTTTGATAAGCTTGCTCATATTGTACCGGGCGACTTGGATCTCTTTCTTTTGCCCAGTCATACATTGCGAAAAATGCTTTACCATTACTTGCTTCATTGCCTAACGACCAGGTAATCACTGATGGATGATTTTTATCCCTTTCTACCAGACGGATCATCCTGTCAATATGTTGATTTTGCCATTCCGGAAAGTTTGATACATTGTCCGGACCATATCCCAATCCATGTGATTCAAGGTTGGCTTCATCTACAAGATATAAACCATATTTATCACAAAGCTTGTACCAAAGAGGTGGCTGAGGATAGTGAGAAGTGCGTACGGCATTGATATTAAGTTCTTTCATGAGTTGAATGTTACGCATCATGATTTCCTCATTTACTACCTGTCCTGTGTTTGTGTTGAATTCATGAAGGTTTACACCTTTTATCATGACCTTTTTGCCGTTTACAAGAAGCTGACCATCAATGATCTCAATATTTCGAAAGCCAATTTTAGAAGAAGTCGATTCTACAATTTTTCCATTCTCGTCTTTCAATGTCAATAAAAGAGTGTAAAGATTCGGAGTTTCGGCTGTCCATTTCGCAGGGTTAGTTACACGACCTGACAGACTAACTTCCTCTTCCTGAGAAGGAGATATGTTAACACGTTTTGTCCGATTAAAAACAGCCTTACCCTTGTTATCCAAGATAGCAACTTCCAGTGTTCTGTTTTTAGACTGATCACTATAGTTTTTCAGAATTACTTCAATGCTAAATACACCATTTTTGTAGTTTTTGTCCAGACCGGGATGTGCAAAGAAGTCCCGGATTCGGGTATCATCTGTGCTATAAAGGTATACATTACGGTTGATACCTCCTAAACGCCATTTGTCCTGATCTTCAAGATAAGAACCGTCACTAAATTTATGTACTTGACAGGCTAACAAGTTTTCTCCCTTACGTACATAAGGGGTGATATCAAATTCAGCGGGACTTTTATCGTTCTTGTTAAGCCCTACTTTCTGACCATTCACATATACATACATAAAATTAGTTCCTCCCTCAAAATGAAGGAAAATTTGTCTGCCGTCCCAGTTTTCAGGAATGGTGAAGGTGTGACGATATGTTCCTACAGGTGAATTTTCAGGGTCTATATGAGGCGGACGTGCTGTAAAACCGAAACCGGTATTTACATACATCGGGATACCGTATCCGTTGAATTCCCAGTTTCCTGGTACAGGCATACTGACCCAATCCTTGTCATTAAAATTTTCCCTGAAAAAACCGGATGGTATATCAGCAATTTTGGGAACCCAATGAAATTTCCAATTCCCGTTTAGAGATT
>DHCC01000049.1:3199-4459 GCA_002398875.1 Bacteroidales bacterium UBA4912
GTAGCCCTTGTCTTTTCCAGATTTACAGCAAATACTTCAGGATTTTCCCAGTCCGGTGTTGCTTCCTGGCCGTATATTGCATTCATAGCGACCAGCATAAATAAAATAAGAGTTGTTAAAGATTTAATGTGCATAATTTTAGATATAAATTAATGTTTCAAAAAGATAAAAAAATTTCTGTATATTCCATCTGTTACAAATTTATGAAAAAAACCAGTATAGTTATAGTTGTCATTTAATGATAACTAAAGTTCTCGGTAATATTTAAAATTACCTGCGTCTGAATTCAGAACAAACAACAGCCGTAGCAACAGCAACGTTTAGAGAATCAGTAGAAGCACTGCCTGCAGGAAATTCAGGAATATAAAGTTTATTGTTAACGTAATTAATAATTTTATTGCTAATACCTTTTCCTTCACTTCCCATAATAATAAAACCATTGTGTGATAATTCTTCATAGTATATGTTATTTCCATCTAAAAAAGTTCCATAAACAGGGAAATCAGAATATTCATTTAAAAGATTACTTAAATCAGTATAATTGACAGATACACGAGCTATTGACCCCATTGTAGCCTGAACGGTTTTAGGATTATAAACATCTGCACTGTCTTCTGAGCATATAATATTCTCAATACCAAACCAATCTGCTATGCGCACTATTGTACCGACATTTCCAGGGTCCTGAACACCGTCTAATACAATGCTTAGCTTGTCTTTTAGGTTTGTTCTGTTTAATTTGAACTCTGGTTGATAAAACACAGCAATAATTGTAGGGGCAGTTTTAAGAAATGTGGCTTTTTTAAGTTCTTCGCTGTTTGCAATAATTATCTCTTCAGACCTTATATTTGGGTTTGAATTAATTATTTCCGGTAGTGCTGCTATAAGCTGGCATTTGCATGACTTTAATAAATCAAAAACAAGCTTAGTACCTTCAGCTACAAATGTATTATTTATATTTCGGTACTTTTTATCTTTAAGTGACCGAATATATTTTATTTTATTTTTGCTTAAACTCATTCCGAGATTATATGTTATCAGTAATCTATTTCAGAAGTCAATAATTTTGCACAGAAAGAATGTAAAATTAATCATTTTATCATTCGAATGGAACAAGATTCATTTCAAAATCAATTAAACTTATGAATTTATAAGGCCTGTATTTTTAAAAAAACACTATCTTTGTAATATAACAACATTCTGTGAACAGTATAATTGCTTTTCACAATTATTGATTAACAATCTATTATATACATTTTA
>DHCC01000030.1:0-1188 GCA_002398875.1 Bacteroidales bacterium UBA4912
TTGGTTACATCTTCAGTATATTTGACAGTAAAATTAAGATCGGTTATTTTTTCTTTTGTTACTTTAAAATCATCTGGGAGGAACCATTCCAGGAAAGGTAAAAATTCATCTCTGCTATAAGGATTATTAAAATTAATTTCAGGTGTCATGTCTTATTTAAGTTTAAATATTTTCTATTTCTTCGGCTAATATGAGTGTTTCAACTCCTTGGTTTATATTATCATAAGTTCTGAGAGCTTTGTTAATGTATTCTATGCTTATTAATTCTGGTAACAGGTGATACTCTTTTGGTTTTAAGCGGTTTATAGATCGTATTGCATAACCTGATATTGCATCGTATTCAATTACTGTCATAAGGTCTTTCAAATATTCCGGATCGCATGCTTTTGCTTGAATTATAATTCTGATTTTGTCTAAAGCATCTCTTCTCAATTTCTCACTGTCTGAATTGTTGTTCTCGCTAAATAGTGCTTTTTTAGCAGAATTATAGACTTCTTCAAAATTGTCAGATACTTCAAATCCTTTTACAGTATCATCACACTCCAATAATTTGAAAGCATCCTGAGGGGGTATGTCTGTTGCATTATCTTTGTCTGTAGCAAACTTGAATACAAAGTCATTTCCTTTTTTTGCAAAAAGTAATATTCCTTCGGGTAGCTCTTCTTCGGTTTTCCTTCTTGTTTTGGAACGCAGTGGTAGTTTCAGGGCTTCTTTCATAGCATCACTGCCTATTAACTGGTTTAATTGTGCCCTGTAATCAGTATCCCATGATTTTTGTTCGTTTTCACCATACGCTTTTTCGTATTCTTCAACGAAATAGCTTCTTAGCTCTTCATCTGATGTCAGGACTTTAGTATCTTCACCCATGATAGCGTGTATCATATCCATTTTTAAAGTAGATATTTGTTTGGTGCGGGTTTCGGCTTCACCAATATCAGTGGGGAAGTAATTAAAGATGTGGAGTTCATCAAACATCTTCTTGTTAATACGATTGATACGGCCAATTCTCTGTATTACTCTGGTGGGGTTGTATGGTATGTCGTAATTAAAAATAGTGCCTGCTCTGTGCAGGTTATAACCTTCTGAAATAGCGTCTGTAGCTACCAGCACTTTGTAGTCGTTTAATTGCTCTGACTCTTTTATACCTGCATCAAAATTGTCTCTGATTGTTTCTTTGTTTTTGGTTGT
>DHCC01000030.1:1436-12559 GCA_002398875.1 Bacteroidales bacterium UBA4912
ATATTGGCTAAATACAACTATTTTCCTTTCAGGGTCTTTTTCTAATTGTTCTGATAAAATTTCAATAAATGTTTCAAGCTTTGGGTCATGGGTTACTTTTTCCCACCTGTCTTTCAGATCTTGAAGCAGTTCGATGTCTGAATTAAGATCGTCAAAGAAGGATGGTTTGAGATATTCTACTTTAATTTCAAACATTCCTCTTGCTTCCAGTTTTTCTATCGCGGCTTCTAATTCTGTGTCTGCTGTTTCCGGAATTACATCATTTGTTGTTTCATATAGTTCTTCGATATCGGGTAGTTTCCCTTTTTTAAATATTGGTACAGTACCTCTTTTCTCAGCCCAGTATATGATGTTATTGCAGTTGTTGAGCATATTGGTCAATGAAATCATAAATGCCTTCTGAGAGCTCTCGAAACGCCTTACAAGGAGTGTTCTCATGAATTTAGCCAAGTTGCGTTGAGCTCCTTTAAAGAGATTATACTCGAATCCTGCATTTTCTACGGTTTTTTTTACCTTTTCTTCAAATTCGGGCAACACATAAATTACAGGTTTGTATCTGGCTGCTTTAAATTCATTTTCTCCCGATTCTTCATACTGTATGTCATCAATTTCCACAGGTTTCCCATCTTCTCCCTGTCGTGAAATTCGTTGCAGTGTGTATGTATATAATTCTCTTAAATCACCTAATTCATAATCCAACAGTTCAGGGGGATTTACTTTTGAGAACTTAATATCTTGTTTTTTAAGGTCCTCTTTATATTCCGGTATGCCGTCTAAGTCTAAACGTGATCTGCGTATAATTAATGGTGAAATGATAACTCGTATTTGACTTGCTATGCTATCAATGGACAGTTTCATTTCTTCTTTAGATATGATTTTATTTTTGTGCTGTTTTTTTAGTGTTTTGTAAGAACTGATTAGCTCACGAAATTTTTGTCCCAGGTTGTCAACTGTTTGAAGGGTTGATTTTGTTGGGATTTGGAATAGCTTAATCATTGAATAGATATCGGAAGGCTGATTGTTGAAAGGCGTAGCCGTTAATAACATAACCTTATTACCTACACACAGTTTTTTAAGAAGATCGTAATCTTGAGTGAATTCATTTCTGTAATTATGTGCTTCATCAGCAATTATTAGCCATTGACTATTTTCGCTCTGTCGGGATAAATAAAATTCTAAAGCTTTATCTAATTTCCCGCGACTAAATACATTTGCGGTAAAGTTAAAATCTGCGCGATATTCATTCCATTGCGGAACTAGGTGAGGGGGTGCTATTATGATTGTACGCAGCTTTAAATTATGCGCAATAGTCGATGCAATAATACTTTTACCTAAACCTACAACATCGGATATTATGACTCCGTTGTGTTTTTTAATGGTATCTATACCCATTCTTACCGCATCTTCCTGGTACTTTAAGTTATAAAATCTACCATCTGTTATATCGTGTGGTGTATAGATATTTTCAGATGTGTCTAATTTGAAGTACTCATATAAAACACGCAGATATAATAGATATGGTGAATATATTTTCTCATACCAGACATGTTTAATTACTTTATCCTCAAACTCTTCAACATGATCTTTGTCGGCTAATACTATGGCTGTCTCCCACATCCTTTCAAAGATGCCCATAGCTTCTTTATATTCGGCTTTATCCTGAAAACGGACGTTTATTTCATTTTGTCCGACCAGACCGCTGTATGTTAAATTGCTGGAGCCTGTTATGACTGAGCCGGGTATTTCGCCACATTCGGTATGTTCATCTTTGTATGAAAAAATGTACATTTTAGCATGAGACGGCTCTTTGGTTTTCCTTATTTCGAGTGTGCTATTCTTGATCTTTTCATAGTAGAGTTTAAAAGCTTCCAGTTTCTTCTTACTTTCAAAATGGTCTGTTTGAGTAAATAACTTGATAATTGACTCATAATTATCTAAACGAATATCTAATCTGGAGGATTTACGTTTTTCTACAAAAGCATTGAAATTGTGGGTTAAGTTCTGCAAATCATTCTCCATTTCCAGACCAACGAGTATTCGCATCTTTTTATCCTGTAAATTTTTATACAACTCTTCTATTCCTGAAAAGTAAAAATAACCGACTAGGAAATCTAATGATGCAGTCTTGTTTGGCAGGATGTTATTGATGATACTAGACAGGGTTCTGTTCCCTTCGTTAGTTATAAAATATTTACTCATAGTGTGCGAAATATTCTGTGAAGATTCTTTTGACACACAAATATAACAAAATTTATTGCGGACAGGTCCAGATAACAATTAAACTGAAAGGGAGCATTTGGAATATCCTGTTGTTTTCACTTGGGACTTTTCTATTTATGCCAAAAATATTTGCACAGTGGTAGTAAATATGCTAAAATTGGAAAGTCAAGCAGATACAAAAGAATATATGGAGAGAATACTAGTAATATAATGTGGGTAGTGATAAATCTCTCACTGGCTTTCAGTCCAATTTGAATACGAAATTTGGGAAAACGGTATATTACTTATTACTTTTTGCTGTGCCACTCTTTATTATATTTACTTTCTTTGTTATGTAAAAATCAAGAGTGACATTGCCAGCCTCCACGCCTGAACATGTTTAATGCCTTTATTTTATGGTAGTGCTAAGTCATCAAGCGATACCACTATTCCATTGAAGTGAATTTATCTTTCATAGTCGAAAATATTTTACACATTTTGTCAAGTTCCCTTTTATTTAGGAAATAAAGTCATATTTCTTACTTAAATAAAAGGAAAGGTGTGATTCAAGAATTTATTACATTAACTAAAAAAGTAGTATAACATCAGGAGACTATCTCTGCAAAATCTTCCAGATTCTCATCCACATATTGGGCAACAATTAATGTTTCTTCTTCTTCGATATAGAAAAATTTCTCTTCGAGCTCATCAAACTGCTCAAACTCTACATACATGGCCATGAACTCCTCTTCGGTGGTTTCGCGTTCCAGCTCTTCGCGGTGGGCATCGTAGATCTCTTTGGCTTTGTAGATCAGCTTGGATAGCCCTTTGGCTCCCATGAGTCGGAGCGACTTGGCAGTGGGGTTGTCAAATATGTAGCCGCCATAGCCGTTTTGTATGAGTTGAACAAAGCCGCCTATATTGATCTCTTCAACAAAAAAGCGCAGGGCAAGTAGGGTGTGCTGATAGCCGTTGAGCTTGTCGATATTGTCGTTGGTGATGTCTCCGCCAAGCTCTTCGAGATATGCATCTGTAAATACTTTAAGGAATTCGTCCATCCCCTTTTCGGCGGCTTCAATGATTTTTGATTCTGCAATTTGTATCATAAGGCTTTGTTGTTCTATAGTAGGGTTTGTTTTTATATGTGGAACAAATGTAACAGTTTATTCAGATAATAATCACTATATTTGTGAAAATAACTTGTTGAATATTTAAACTTATAATTATATCTATAGTATGAAAGTAAAACCTTTCAGGGGGGTGCGTCCGCCCAAAGCTCTTGTTAAGGATGTTGCATCGCGTCCTTATGATGTTCTCAATTCCGAAGAGGCCCGCAAAGAGGCTGAGGGTAACGAGAAGTCGTTGTATCACATCATTAAGCCGGAGATAGATTTCCCGGTGGGGAAGGATGAGCATGATGATGATGTTTATGAAAAGGCTGTAGAGAATTTTGGTAAGTTCGTTGATAAAGGATGGTTGGTTCAGGATGATAAGGAGATGTATTATGTTTATGCTCAGACTATGAAGGGCAAAACGCAGTATGGACTTGTGCTTGGCGCCTCTGTGGATGACTATATGACGGGTAAGATAAAAAAGCATGAGCTAACACGCCGTGATAAGGAGGAGGACCGTATGAAGCATGTGAGGGTTACGGATGCTAACGTGGAGCCGGTGTTTTTCTCATATCCTGATAATGAGGAGATCAACGCTATTGTTGATAAGGTGATTTCGGGAAGGCCTGAGTATGACTTTGTGTCGGTTGACGGGGTGGGGCACCACTTCTGGCTGGTAGAGGATAACAGGGATATTGAACGGATTACTGAGATATTTGCTGAAATCCCTGCTCTTTATATTGCTGACGGGCATCACAGATCGGCTGCTGCAGCGCTTGTGGGTGCTGAGAAGGCTAAGAATAATCCTGATCACAAGGGTGATGAGGAGTATAATTATTTTATGGCGGTGTGTTTTCCGGATAGTCAGCTGACTATTATCGACTATAACCGTGTTGTTAAGGACCTTAACGGGTTGACTCCTGATGAGTTTTTAAAGAAACTGGAGGTGAATTTTGTTGTTGAGCCTACGGGTTCTGAAATTCAGAGACCTAAAAATCTTCATAACTTCTCGGTTTATCTTGATGGAAGATCGTTTAGTGTTACAGTTAAGCCGGGTATTGTTGATGATAATGATCCTATTGAGCAGCTTGATGTCACTATTACCTCTAATCTGATACTTGATGATATATTGGGTATTAAGGATTTGAGGAGTGATAAGAGGGTGGATTTTGTTGGGGGCATACGCGGACTGAATGAACTAAAAGAGAGGGTTGACAGCGGAGACATGTCTCTGGCGCTTGCTCTGTATCCTGTGTCTATGAAGCAGCTGATGGAGATCGCTGATACGGGAAATATAATGCCTCCCAAAACTACCTGGTTCGAGCCTAAGTTGCGTTCGGGACTGGTGATTCATTTATTGGAGGATTGACTTTTGTTCTCATGTTTTTAAATCTTGTCGCTGGTGATTGAGTTAATCACCGGCGACTGTTTTTTTATGCTTAAAAACTATTGGAATAATAAACTTTTGTTTTAATTTTGTAGAGAATAGCCCTTTTTTGTAACAATTTAAAAGTATACTTATGGCGCACCATGATTTAGACGAACTGGATGAGAAGATTCTTAAGATGATAGTAGATAATGCACGTATTCCATTTCTGGAAGTGGCACGTGCGTGTAATGTTTCAGGTGCAGCCATTCACCAGAGGGTTCAGAAGCTTACCAACCTGGGCGTTATTAAAGGCTCTGAGTATCTTATTGATGCTGAGAAGCTGGGATTTGAGACTTGTGCTTTTGTAGGCATATTTTTAACCTCTCCTTCAACTTTCGATTTCGTGGTTGAAGAGCTTATGAAAATACCTGAAGTGGTTGAGTGCTATTATACCACTGGTCAGTATGACTTACTGATAAAGGTTTACGCGAAGAATAACAAGGATCTGTTGCGGATTATTCATAAAGAACTGCAGCCGCTGGGGTTGTCGAGAACTGAGACGCTGATAAGTTTTAAAGATGCTTTCAGGAAAAAATTCCCAATCAAGATTGTCGAAAGGAATGATTGAATTTACCTGACATTGGGCTTGATGTTTTAACATATCAAATCATGAAAAATACAACTTTTACTTTAGCGATTATACTTCTCTCAATTTTTTCAATAGAGAATATTCACGGCAGATCTTATAACGATCCGGTGGATTATGTTAATATACTAATGGGTACTCAGTCAGAGTTTGAGCTCTCAAACGGTAATACGTACCCTGCAATTGCACGGCCATGGGGGATGAACTTCTGGACGCCACAGACAAGGAAGATGGGTAATGGTTGGCAGTATGCTTATACTGATAATAAGCTTAATGGTTTTAAGCAGACACATCAGCCGAGTCCATGGATGAATGACTATGGGCAGTTCTCGATTATGCCGGTTGTGGGGAAAACGGTGTTTAACGAAGATGAACGCGCCAGCTGGTTTTCACACAAGGCTGAAGTAGCCAAACCGTACTACTACAGTGTCTACCTGGCAGATCACGATGTGACGACCGAGATTACTCCTACTGAACGTGCGGCCATTTTCCGTTTTACCTATCCTGAAACCGACAAGGCAAACCTGATAATCGATGCATTCGATAAGGGGTCTTCTGTGGAGGTCCTGCCGGAAAAGAATGCGGTTATCGGTTATACGACCCGTAACAGCGGAGGTGTTCCCGATAATTTCAAAAACTATTTCGTGATTGTCTTCGATAAACCGTTCCGGACATATTTCGACGTGCGAGATGCTGTAGTCGGGAAAAGAAAAGCGGAAAAATCGCAAAGCAATCATTCGGGAGCTATCGTGCAATTCAACACAGCGCGTGGTGAACAGGTTACAGCGCGTGTTGCCTCTTCTTTCATCAGTTACGAACAGGCATGGCAAAACTTGAAAGAGGTTGAGGGCAAGGATTTCGAGACTGTTAAAAAGGAGGGTCGAGACTCGTGGAACGATGTTCTGGGAAAAATTGAGGTTGAGGGTGGGAGTCTTGACCAGAAACGTACTTTCTATTCTACTTTATATCGATCTACACTATTTCCACGCAAGTTTTATGAAATTGATGCTTTTGGTGATGTTGTTCATTATAGTCCGTATAACGGAAAAGTACTGCCGGGCTTTATGTACACTGACACCGGCTTCTGGGATACTTTCCGTGCACTGTTCCCGTTGCTTAATCTTGTGTATCCGTCTGTAAATAAAGAGATACAGGAGGGGCTTGTAAATACCTACAAAGAGAGCGGTTTTCTGCCTGAATGGGCAAGTCCGGGACACAGGGGGATCATGATAGGCAACAATTCTGCGTCAGTTGTTGCGGATGCTTATCTTAAAGGATTGCGGGGTTATGATATTGAAACTCTTTATGAGGCAATGCTTCATGGTACTGAAAACGTGCATCCCAAGGTTTCTTCAACGGGAAGACTCGGTCATGAATATTATAACACCTTGGGTTATGTGCCTTATGATGTAGGGATTAATGAGAATGCTGCAAGAACTTTGGAATATGCTTATGACGACTGGACTATTTATAAGCTTGCTAAAGAGCTTGGTCGCCCGCAGAATGAGATAGATCTGTTTGCTAAACGGAGTCAGAATTACAGGAATCTTTACTCTCCTGAATATAAATTGATGAGGGGGAAAAATGAAGATGATTCTTTCCAGTCACCTTTCAGTCCTACTAAATGGGGTGATGCCTTCACAGAAGGTAACAGCTGGCATTATACCTGGTCGGTTTTTCACGACACTCAAGGATTAATTGATCTGATGGGTGGTAATAGGGAGTTTGTTAAGATGCTGGACTCGGTATTTGTTATGCCGCCTGTTTTTGATGATAGCTATTATGGCGGTGTGATTCACGAGATTCGTGAGATGCAGATAATGAATATGGGTCAGTATGCACATGGTAATCAGCCGATTCAGCATGCTATATATCTATATAATTATGCAGGGGAGCCCTGGAAAGCGCAATATCGTGTACGAGAAGTGATGGACAAATTATATAGTCCTGCACCTGACGGTTATTGCGGTGATGAGGATAACGGGCAGACTTCAGCATGGTATGTTTTCTCAGCTATGGGATTTTATCCTGTTTGTCCGGGTAGTGATGAGTATGTTATCGGTTCACCACTGTTCGAAAAAATCACTATACATCTTGAGAACGGAAACGAGATTAAAATAAATGCTCCGGGTAATAGGCATGAAACCAGGTTTATTGAAAATATAAAACTGGATGGAAATGATTACTCTAAGAATTATTTCAACCACTCTTATCTAATGAATGGTGCAAACATTGATATTTTGATGTCTGAAGAGCCTAACAAGGCAAGAGGTACAAAAAAATCTGAAGCGCCATACTCTTTTTCTAACGAGAATTGATGGTTGAAAAGATAGATATAAAAAAAGACCGTCTCAATTGAGACGGTCTTTTCGATAGTTGCGGAGGCAGGATTCGAACCCACGACCTTTGGGTTATGAGCCCAACGAGCTACCACTGCTCCACTCCGCGATATAATGTTTGTTCCTTAATGGGAGTGCAAAGATATATAAATATTTTAGAAATACAAAATAAATAAGAATCTTTTTTAATTAGACTGGATTTTACGTTATAAAACAGTACTTTTGATATAAAATTAAAGAAGAATGTCCGATAGTTTAGTAATTATACCTACTTATAACGAGAAAGAGAACATCGAAAGTATTATTCGAACCGTTTTTGAACTTGAAAAAGGTTTTGATATCCTTGTAATTGATGACAATTCGCCTGATGGAACAGCGGGAATTGTGCACCGACTGATCTCCGAAGAGTATTCTGATAAACTCTTTATAGAAGAGAGGCAAGGAAAATTGGGATTGGGGACGGCCTACATTCACGGTTTTATATGGGCATTAGCCAGAGACTATGAATATATATTTGAGATGGATGCTGACTTTTCGCATAATCCTAAAGATCTTCCCAGATTATATTCGGCATGCCGTGATGATGGGTATGATGTTTCTGTCGGATCGCGCTATTCTACCGGGGTGAACGTTGTGAACTGGCCAATTGGCAGGGTGCTGATGTCCTATTTTGCATCTAAGTATGTAAAGTTTATAACTGGACTGAAGGTGCATGATACTACTGCGGGATTTGTTTGTTACAAGAGAAAAGTGCTTGAAACTATTGATCTTGATAATATTAAATTCAAAGGTTATGCATTTCAGATTGAGATGAAATATACTGCTTCTTTCCTTGGGTTTAAGATTAAGGAGGTGTCTGTGATCTTTGTAAACAGGCGACTCGGGACATCTAAAATGAATACCAGTATTTTTGGAGAAGCATTTTTTGGTGTTATTAATTTGAGATGGCGAAGTCTGACAGGTAAGATAAAACCTAAAGTTAAATTAGTAAGTGATAAGTGAAAACTGACAAGTGATGTTGTTAATTAATAAGGCTACTATAATCAATGAGGGTGAGTCCTTTACCGGGTCAGTAATGATTGAAGGTGAAAGGATTTCTAAAGTTTTCAGGGAAGAGGTGCCTGAAAGAGTTCTGAATGCCTCTAAAAGGGTTATAGATGCTCGCGGGTTGTATCTCATTCCCGGTGTTATTGATGATCAGGTGCATTTCAGGGAACCGGGACTTACGCACAAAGGTGATATTTACTCTGAAAGTAGGGCTGCTGTTGCAGGCGGGGTTACTTCATATATGGAGATGCCTAATACAAACCCACAGACTGTAACAAATGATGCACTAATGAGAAAGCTGGAGATGGCTTATGAAAAGTCAGCTGCTAATTTCTCATTTTACTTGGGGGCTACAAACGATAATATCGCTGAATTAAAGAAAGTGGACAAGAGGTGTGTGTGCGGTGTGAAGGTGTTTATGGGTGCTTCTACGGGTAATATGCTGGTGAATAATGAGAGAGCATTACAGCAAATTTTCGCTGAAGTTGATTCTCTTATAGCAACACATTGCGAAAAGGAGGAGATTATTCGTGATAACGTTGATCTCTATAAAAAAAAGTTCGGAGAAAATGTGCCTATAGACTGTCACCCATTAATAAGGAGTGCCGAAGCTTGTTATCAGTCGTCTGCACAAGCAATTGAGCTTGCTGATAAATATGGTTCGAGGCTGCATGTGTTGCATTTATCCACTGCACGCGAAATGAGTCTGTTTAGTAATGCGCCTCTGGAAGATAAAAAAATAACGGGTGAGGTTTGTGTGCACCATCTCTGGTTTACCGACCGGGATTATGAGCGACTGGGAGCTATGATTAAATGGAACCCGGCGATAAAGAGTGTTGAGGACAGGGATGCTTTGCGTGAGGCTTTGACGGTAGGGAAGCTTGATGTGATTGCTACGGATCATGCTCCTCATTTGCTGAGTGAAAAGGAGGGCGGATGCTTGCAGGCTGCTTCCGGTGGACCATTGGTTCAGCATTCTCTGCAGGTGATGCTGGAGCTTGCTAAAGACGGATTGTATTCGAGGGAGTTTGTGGTTGACAAGATGTGTCATGCTCCGGCAAAACTATTCGGTGTTAAAGATCGCGGCTTTATCCGTGAGGGCTATTTTGCTGATCTGGTTTTGATAAATCCTGCCGAATCGTATAAGGTAAGTACGGAAAATATATTATATAAATGTGGATGGTCTCCTTTTGAAGGCGAGACATTCCATAATACAATAAGTAAAACTTTTGTAAACGGAGAGATTGCTTTTAAAGATGGCATTGTTTCTGAAAAGCTATCCGGAAAAGCACTTGAATTTGAAAATAACTAAAACCTTTTTTAAGTGAAATTTTTGTTTACTGTTCAAGGTGAGGGCAGGGGCCATTATACACAGGCATTGTCGCTCTCATCTATTCTCAGAAAGCATGGACATGAAGTTGTAGCTGTTCTGGTAGGCACAAGTGAGACCAGGCAGATACCCTCTTTTTTCAGAGATAAGATTCAGGCTCCTCTGTATGAGTACAGCAGTCCTAATTTTACTTCTTTCTATAAAGATAGAAAGCCTAGTATTTTTCTTAGTGTAATGAACAACATCTCTCGTCCCTTTATTTACAGGAAAAGTATTCATCTGGTAAGGGATACTATAAGAGAGATCAAGCCTGATGTTGTGATTAACTTTTATGAGATGATAACCGGGATGGTTTATCAGATATACAAGCTGGATAAGAAGTTGGGTGTACCTATGATTTGCCTTGCACATCAGTATGTTTTGCTTAATTCTAACTTTAAAACTTCAACTGAGCAGGATGTAAAATATTCTCTGATAAGGATGCTTTCGATGATAACATCCCGCAGAGCTTCTAAAATTCTGGCACTATCGTTTCGTGATATGCCGGGTTCAGGTAAGATTGTGACTGTGCCGCCGCTTTTACGCAGGGAGGTTTTTGAAATTGAGCCTTCTGAAGGTGATTATATTCATGGATATATGCTGAATACCGGTTTTTATGCAGAAATTTTGAATTGGCATAAAAAGCATCCTGAGATACCTTTACGGTTCTTTTGGGATAAGAAAGATGCTGAAGAGGTGACTAAGATTGATGATAATCTGATACTATATACTCTGAACGACGAAAAGTTTTTACATAGCATGGCCGGTAGCAAGGCTTACGCTACAACTTCAGGATTTGAGTCGGTCTGCGAAGCACTATACTTCAGAAAACCTATTCTGATGATTCCTGTACATGTTGAACAGGAATTTAATGCTTATGATGCGGGACTATCAGGTGCAGGAATTACAGGAAAGAAGTTTAACCTGGGTAAACTGATTAAATTCATACCGGAGTATTCGCCGGATGAGAAATTCCATGATTGGGTGAATCAGGCTGAGGGGATTTTTATTAAAGAGATTACCGGCGAATAGTTGTAGTCCC
>DHCC01000030.1:12731-23118 GCA_002398875.1 Bacteroidales bacterium UBA4912
AGAATCTTTATAACCCCACAGAATCTCTGTAGAAATCTAAAGCTTCGAAAAACATTTCTTTATCAGTAGTTTGATCTATCTGTACACTTCCTGTGTCGGAGAGGAGTGTGAAGTTGATTATACCTCCCTGATTCTTTTTATCATGTCCGGTTATTTCAAACAGCTCTTCATAATGATCACAAGTAATCGCGAATGCCCCATAATTTTGTTGAATAAAGCGAACTGTTTTAAGCAGTTTTTCCTTAGGGAAACCACATAGTCTGTGAGATAAATAGAGTTCAACAATAATTCCCCATGCTACTGCATAACCATGTGGGATTGGTTTGTTTTTGGCCATGGCAAAGCTTTCGAATGCATGTGCTGTGGTATGTCCCAGATTAAGTGCTTTGCGGATATTTTTTTCGAAAGGATCCTTTTTTACAATCTCTCTCTTGATTTCTACTGAACGGTAAACAAGATCATTTAATTGCGTGTAGTCGATATCCTCAAGTGAGAAATTAAGTATCTTTTCCCATTCATCATCAGATTCTATAAGTGCATGTTTAATCATTTCTGCGTAACCTGATAAGATGCCGGTGTGTCCTAATGTGTGAAAAAAGTCAGATGAAATAATGACCTGTTCAGATGGGTAGAATGAGCCTATCTCATTTTTATAACCTTCAAAATTGATGCCTGTCTTTCCGCCTACGGAAGCATCAACGGCTCCTAGAAGGGTTGTAGGGACATTTATATATTTTATGCCTCGCTTGAAAGTAGCGGCAGCAAATCCCCCGAGATCGGTCACCATTCCGCCTCCAAGGTTTATGAGCAATGAGTGACGGGTAGCACCTTTTTCAGTAAGGACCTTCCATACCTTGCTAAGGTTTTCAATAGTTTTGTTATTGTCATCTGCCGGAATAACAATTAGGGTTGATTGCTGAATACCTTGACTGTCTTCGATTAGCGGGTAGCACTTTGAAAGTGTATTTTCGTCTGTAAGCACAAAAAGTTTATCATGACTGATATTCTTAATTGCTTTTCCCAAATCATCTGTCAGGTTATCACTCTTTATTATTTGTTGCATAGTGTTGAAATTGCTCTAATTTAAACTACTGTCCAGGGCTTTATACAGTTCTTCCTGTATTCTTTCTCTGATTTCAAGAGAAGAGAGTCTGTTGGGTGATCTTGACGGATTAACCCTGTTGGAAAGAAATATATAAATCATATTGTTGGTGGGGTCTACCCAAAAGGATGTTCCTGTGTAACCCACATGTCCAAATACTTCTAATGGTGTGCCCGGACTAACGGGGTTTGATCTTGAGTTTCTGGGGTCAGGTTTATCGAAACCCAGACCTCTGCGACTGATGCTGCTTTTGGTTGTGGTAAACAGTTGAACAGTTTCCTTACTTAAAAAACGCTCACCACCATATTCTCCGTCATTTAACCACATTTGATAAAGTTTGGCAAGATCGTTGGCATTTGAAAACAGACCTGCATTACCTGAAATGCCTCCAAAGAGTGCTGCACCCTCATCATGAACATAGCCACGCAGATGTTGTTTGCGGAAAAAAGGGTCGTTTTCTGTTGGAGATATTTTTTCTGCCGGCATATATTTGAGTGGTTGAAAAGTTGTAGTAGTAGATCCCAGTTTTTCAAATATATTAGTTTGAACAAAACTGTTGAGGTCGACTCCTGAAATATTTTCAATAGCTTCTTTTAATAACATAAAATTCAGACAGCTGTATCTGTAGCGACCAGATCCTTGTATAGGGGTGTCTATTACTGCCTTAAGTAAAGCGGAATGCATTTCATCACTTGCATACATGTTTTTGGCTACCGGCATATAAAACTCTTCTGATGCGTTTGAAGATATCATATTTGGATGGAACTTGTAATCTGTGCGACCCCAAGCTCCTGCATAACGTGCGTGAAAAGTGTGTGAGCGTGATCCGAAAAGGGAGCCTGAATAGCTGTTCTCATTTATTGCTGTGACGTAATAGGGTATGAATGATACAATGCCCGATTCATGCAAAAGAAGTGAGCGAATACGGATATTCTCCTTGTTAGTGCCTTTGGTCTCTTTTACAAACTTGCCAATATTATCCTGTAGTCTTATTTTTTTATCATCATATAGTTTCATTACTGCGGGAAGTGTAGCTGATGCTTTAGTAACAGAAGCCAGATCATATACCGTTTCATTTGTGACTTCAGGACTTTCTCCGTAATCTAATTTGCCAAAAGATCTTTCGTAAATTACAACACCATCTTTAGCTACAAGAATCTGGCATCCGGGGTATGCTCTCTGCCGAACGCCCTCTAATGCTATATTTTCGATATTATCTAATTGTGAAGTATTAATACCCACCTCTTCCGGTAAAGAGTAGCTCAAGCGGGTTTTTTCGGTATCAATACCTGTTCCTTCTATAAATTTTTCGGAGGATACAGGCAATTTCCCGGACATACCTATTCCCCCAAATATTCCTTGGGCTGCACTTATTTGTGCAAACTCTGTATTGTCATAAGCAACAACCACAGCTTGTGAGGTGCCGGTAGTCATACTGAATTTGTTGAGTGTGTAAGGGGATGAGAACAGTACGAATATTGTTGTTTTTTCTGAGGCAAGCTTTTGAAGTGATGCTATATCACTTAGCTTGTCTGTGTGAACAGAAACAATTATAAGATCATGATTATTCAAATCACTTATCTGTGATACTCCCGCAGTTGTCTGTGATTGATAAGCAGATACGTTGGCATATTTTCTCAGATACTTCTGGAATGTGTTTGAGGCAGGTGCACCAATTGCAACGGATGCTATATTTTTATTATCTAATCCTTTTAATGGTATAAGATTACTGTCGTTTTTAATAAGTGTGACTGCTCCGTCATAAATTTTCCTTTGTATTAATTCAGCTGACGGTGAGTTTACTCTATTGTGAACGTTGGTTGTGTTTATGGTTTTGAAATTGTGTGCGCCCAGAATGTATTTGTATGTGAGGATCTTGCGGACTTTCTCTTCGAGGAGGGAAGCAGAAATCCTACCTTCTGCAACTGCTTTTTTTACCGATTCAAACTCCTTGCTCTGATTTACTACGCCTAGAATAATATCATTACCGGAAAGCAAAGCCTTAACGCTCGCATCATCTTGCCCTGAGACTCCTTTCATTGCCATGGCGTCTGTAAAGGATAATCCTGTGAATCCCATATCTTCCCTGAGAAGTTTGATACCTACCTCGGGTGATAAGGTTGCCGGTAATCCTTTGGTCTGTAAAACAGGAATGTTGAGGTGTCCTGTCATAATTCCCGAGAGTCCTGCATTAACATATTGCCTGAAAGGGTAAAGTTCTACCTTCTCTATTCTCTCGCTGTTATGAATTACTATCGGCAATGTTAAATGGGAATCCTCTGATGTGTCACCATGACCGGGGAAATGCTTAGCAACAGCCATCACGCCGTTATTTTCCAATCCTTTTGCGTATGCTATTCCTTTTTTTGCTACATTTTCTGGATTTTCACCAAAAGAGCGGGTCCCAATAACAGGATTGTCAGGATTACTGTGTACATCTATCACCGGTGCAAAATTTATATGTATTCCCATCTCTTTACATTGACGGGCAACTTCTGCACTGTAAAGTTCAATAATTTCCTCATTCTGAATTGCACCAATAATTAAATTTCTTGGATATGCCGGGGCGTCCTGAAGGCGCATGGATAGACCCCATTCACCATCAAGTGATATAAATAAAGGAACATTGCTCAGTTCCTGTGCATAGTTTGTAATGCTTGCTTGTTGCGAGAGAGTGCCTTTTGAGAATAATAGTCCCCCCACTTTCTGTTTTTGAATATATCCTGCTATCCTGGATTTCCAGTCGTTGCGCGACTCAACAACAGGCATGAAGAGCTGTCCTACTTTCTCATCTAATGACATGGATGAGTATACTGAATCAACCCAACGCTCCAGTGATTGTTTGTCGGACTGCTTATACAGGTTTGTTGTGACTTGTGCCTGAGTGATTAATGCGCACAAGCTTATAATAAATAATAGTAATGTTCTTTTCATCTTATTCTAACGGGCTTTTTCCAGTTCGATATCCATTCTGCCGACAAAAACACCCCTTCCGTTTGTCTGGAATATCTTAACATCTTTATTCTCTAAGTTTTGCCTTACAGCCGGCTCTTTCAGATAGGTGTGACTGTGACCTCCTATGATGATGTCGATATCCTTTGTTGATTCTGCGAGATTCAGATCAGAAAGATAACCCAGGTGAGAAAGACAGACAATGATATCACATTTGTATTTTGATCTGAGTAGATTTGCCGTTTCGTTGGCTGTTTTTATCGGTTCATGGAATTTCATGCCTTCGTAGTTATTTGTTGCAATCAAGCCCCTTGGTTGAATATTAATTCCTATAACACCAATCCGCAGGCCTCCTCTTTTTAGTATTACATACTGTTCAATAAGGTTTTTAAGCGGGGTTTGTGAGAAATCGTAATTACTTGAAACTATTGGGAAGTCGGCTTCACGGGCAACTTTTTCCAGTATCTCCAAACCATAATCAAATTCGTGATTACCTAATGTTACCGCGTCATAGCCCATCAGATTCATAGATTTAATCTCAACTTCACCCTTGAAAAGGTTGAAGTAGGGCGTTCCCTGGAGAAAATCACCTGCATCAAACAGAAGCACATTTTTGTTTTCCTTTCTTATCTGATCTATTAGAATGGCACGCCTCTCAACGCCACCTCTTCCCGGAAATGTTCTGTCGGTTTCAGGTAATGGCTCTATCCTGCTGTGAGTATCATTTGTGTGGAGTATGACCAGGCTTTTTTGAGGAAAAGCGGAAAAGCTGACGGTTAACAAAAAGAAAATTATATAATAGTGTAAAGTTGTTTTCATAATTCAACGTTTATTCTTATTCCATGTTTTATTCTTATTCCGTGATTTATTTTATCACCTCAATTCGTCCATCGAGAACTGATTTAATTTCATTTCCCTGCCTTGTTTGTTCTCTCACCCAATCAATCATAATATCTCGTAATGTTATACCCGTATCAGTTACTGATACTGCATTAAGGAATGCATTCATATTATCATTTCCTCCGGCAAGATAATCAAGTGTTACTATTTGATAAATTTTATCATCATCAATATGTTTGCCATCAATAGTCACACTTTTTACTTTTCCATCTTCAATTACAAGTTTGACATTTGACGATATGCCGGCTCCTCCAATACGTGCATAAGCATCAAACATTTTCTTAAGATCTGTTCCTTTTAACTCAAGAAATGTTATCGTGTTATCGAATGAGTATATCTCATAGAGGTTGCCCACTGTAACTGGTCCTTTCGGCATGGTTGCACGATGTCCGTGAACATTCATCACGCCGATATCAGCTCCGTTTGGAAGGTGTTCGTCGCCATATTCCTTCATAACATCAGATGTGAGATTTGTCAGAAGACTTTCCGGTCGTTTGTACTCCATCAGTTCAACAGAATTGCCGATAATCTCATTCATCTCATTATCCAGATCCACTTTGTATGAGTGAATAAGATTATGCATTTTTGTGTGTGACTGAGTGTCAAAGGTAGAGTCAACCTCAATAATGGTTCCATTAATATCTGCTATCCGGTATTGTGATTTGCATGATAGCAGAGAGATTGCTAGTATTACAATCCATATTGTCCTGATTTTCATTCGATTTATTTTCTATTGTGGTGTAAGAAATTTCAAAAATACATTATTTTCTCTAGTGAATCAAGGGTCAAAATAGAATAAACATTAAATAATGTTTTGAGTGGAAATTAAAATAATAATTACTATCTTTGCAACCGCTTTGCTCAATCTCTGTCGGAAAAGCTCCGTTATATTGGGTTCAAACAAGGTTAATTATTAACATAAAGCATTGTATAAGATGGACTTAATCAAAGTTGCGGAACAGGCTTTCGCAGGTGAAAAGAAAGAATTCCCAAAATTTAAAAGTGGTGATACGATAACAGTGGCCTACCGCATTGCCGAAGGTAACAAGGAGCGTATCCAGCAGTATCGTGGTGTAGTAATCAAAATATCAGGACAGGGTGATAGCAAACGCTTCACAGTTAGAAAAATGTCTGATAATATCGGTGTAGAACGTATATTCCCGATGAACTCACCTTTTATTGACAGTATAACACTAAACAGTGAAGGAAAAGTTCGCAGAACCAAACTTTATTACCTTCGCAGCAGACGTGGTAAAGCTGCACGTATTAAGAAAAAAGGATTTTAATACTCAGCAGTTGAATGAAGTAAATGCTCCGGTTTCCCGGGGCTTTTTTTATGCTTTATTTTTACATTAGATATTTTATTGTTTAACTTTGCTATGCTCACAGAATAATAAATTAATCATAATAAATCAATCAAAACGAATTAATCAAAACAGACTATGCTCTATAAAACTGAGGGTATAGTACTTGGCTCTTCCAGGTATAGCGACCGATATTCAATAGTTAAGATTTTTACACGCAACTTTGGAACAGCCTCTTACCTCTTACCTATATCACATAGTAAAAAGGCGAAGATTAAAACATCGCTTTTCTTTCCTCTTTCAGTACTTAATCTGGAGGTTGAGCATATTCCGCTTCGTGATGTTCACAAACTTAAAGATGCGGAGAGGCAGTTTCCTTTGTATAATGTTTGTAATAACATGACAAAAGTATCACTGGCATTTTTCTTGTCAGAGTTTCTACTTCGGGTGCTCAGAGAATCTGATAATAATGAGTTAACTTATGATTTTGTGAAGAATTCAGTGGAGATGCTTGAAGCGGCTGATAAAGGGTTGGCGAATTTTCATATTGCATTTATTATAGGCTTGACACGATTTACAGGTATTTATCCTAATTGGGATAATGTACATAATCAAGGTTATTTTGATCTGCTCAATGGTGAATTCAGAGGTAATGTGCCTTCTCATTCACATTACCTTAACAGGCAGTATAGTGCTTATCTGGCTAATTTGAATAGAATAAACTATGGAAATATGCATCTTTTTAGGTTATCACGTGAGAATAGGAATGTTATTTTGGATTATCTGATTGAATATTACAGGCTGCATCTATATGATTTTCCAAAGCTTAAATCGCTGGAAGTCTTGCGTGATATGGTATAAATTAATCTCGGAATATGCATCTACCTGAATGCTTGGTAAACTATTGTTCTGCCAGTAGTGTGAATTTCAAAACAATCTGCGAGTGATACGTTTAACGATCCTTCCCACCAATTATTCAGAGCTCTGTCGTTGAGAGGGTATTTGAGATTTTTGGTGGTTAATCTGACCTTATCAATAGAGAAAATTGATACTTTCTCCCCTTTGTAGCTTTTAAACTTTGTGGTGGATAATATTGGAGTGAAAATCCCCCAGTTTGTAACCATTATCACATTTACGTCAGAAATATACTCTGCCAGTAAAGAAATATTGCCTAAGGTGTGATCCTCACGTTTGCCCGTTCCTCCAACAATCACTATCTCTTTTTTACCCCTTTCAATACAAAACTTAACTGATTTGGTGAGGTCGTTAGTCTCTTGATCACTATTTGGATATAATATATCAGAATAAAGCTTTTTGTTTTCTTTTGAGATTGAGTCGCAGTCACCAACAATAGCGTCAGGTCTTCCGCCCTTTTTTATAAATTCATTTGCTGCCCCATCACTGCAAACAATATATTCAGCTTTTTCTATATATGAAAGAGGTGTAGGATGAGAGGGAAATCGTCCGTTTGCAATTATTACAGTAGAAGCTCTGCTTAATAGACTTGTCATTAGAGAATCTTTAATATGCAAAGATAATCACCTTCTTAATATAAATGAAAAAGAGAGACTCTAAATGAGCCCCTCTTAAGTGTTATTTGTAAGTTACACCAATTTTGTTAATCTGTCATTGCTTCAGTTAAGGCAATTGCTTTTGGGAAAAGAATATTATTCTCAAGATGAATATGACGATGCAGGTCCTCTTCAAACTCCTGAAGCAAGCTTAATGTGACTCTGTAGGTATTGCATGCGTCAGAGGGAGGGGTGTAATCATCTGTAAGTTCGCTGATATTTCTGAATCTTTCTCCTTCCGTTTCGTGCTCATCCTCCATCAAAGCAATATATTCAGCTGCATCACCTATTTTTGTAACAGGCTTTTTTTCTCCTGATATTTGCTCTTTAACCAGTTGTCTGATATATGGGAATAACATTAACTCTTCTTTTCTGAGATGAGCCGTAAGGTCTCCCGCTGATTCTTTAAATAACCGTTCTACCTCATAGAGCTCAGGATGATTGTCGCCATGTACACTAACAATTTTATCGAGATAGGGGGTAATCTCCGGTATTTTAGAATCAATATAACGATGATGGGTTTTCTCTATATAATCAACCAGCAAATCAAGAGGAAAAGATTTAAAATCAATTTCACCCTGATTCTTTTCGCCTGTTGCCTCTTTAAGTTCGTTTATAAGAGTATCTTCGTCCATCTGCTTTTTTCTGCTTGCATCAGCAATTGATCTGTTTCCGTTGCAGCAGAAATCTATTTTGTATTTCTTGAAAACTGAAGCTGCTTTGTAGTTTTCAGCAACAATCTTTCCAATTATACTTTGGTTGTTAATTTCCATTTAGCTTGATCTTTAATTTGTTAATATTGTAATGATCTCTAAAAACTGAGATCATTTTTCAATGTTTTCTGCAGGATTCCTTTCTGTAGGTTTTCTTTTCTTCATTATGGTCAGTTGATACACAAACAGGAAAAGTGTGATACTTCCTATTGCAAAAATAGTGTCGCCAACAGTACGGAGCCATTTAAATACATTTAAAAGAGGCTGCTGCATAAACTCTGCCGATCTTGCCCACCACATTCCCTCTTTAACACTGGCTACAGTTTGCATAAGTCCTACAGGGAGCAGGCTTAACACAACCATCAACAGTAATCCAATATTCAGTGTCCAGAAAGTGAACGAAATAAGCTTGTCATTCCATTTATGTTTACGGTACATACTACGTAATACAAAGAGTATTAATCCTATTCCTAACATTCCATAAACACCGAACAGTGCTGCGTGACCGTGAACAGGAGTAGTATTTAATCCTTGCATATAATACAATGCAATTGGTGGATTTATGATAAATCCAAAAATACCGGCACCTAAGAAGTTCCAGAAAGCTACGGACAATAAGAAGTATATAGGCCATTTGTAGTCTTTGAGCCATTCAGTTGCTTTGCTTAGTCTGTAATTATGATATGCCTCAAATCCTATAATTACGAGGGGAACCACTTCAAGTGCACTGAATGTTGCACCTATAGCCATTACGGCAGTTGGCGTTCCTGTGAAATAAAGGTGATGGAATGTTCCTAGAATACCTCCTGATAAAAATATAACAGTTGCAAATAGCACATTATTTGTTGCTGATTTTATTCCCAGAAGTCCGAGGCGTACAAAAAGGAATGCAGCAACTACGGTAGCGAATACTTCAAAAAATCCTTCTACCCAGAGGTGAACTACCCACCAGCGCCAGTATTCTGCAACGGCTAAGTTCGTGGTGCGGCCCCACATAAGACCTGCTGCATAAAAAAGAGCAATTGCTGCACACGATATCAGGAATAGTATGAGTAATCCCTTTTCCGAAGTGCCCTTTTTAATTATCGGCAATACCGGTCTCATCATCAGCCCTAACCATAGGAACAGGCCCACGACGAGTAATATTTGCCAGAAGCGCCCAAGATCTACATATTCATATCCTTGATGGCCGAACCAGAAATTGTTAACCAGATCGAGGCGTTGCATAACTCCAAACCACTGTCCGATTAATGATCCGGCAACTACGATCAGTAATGCAACAAACAATACATTGACTCCTGTCTTTTGATATTTAGGATCTCTGCCACTTAATGATGGAGCTATGTAAAGTCCGGTAGCCAGCCATGATGTTGCAATCCAGAAAATTGCCAGTTGTACATGCCAAGTGCGGGTAATCGAGTAGGGGATAAAGCTTGCGATATCAATGCCGTAGAATCCATCTCCCTCTACTGAATAATGGGCAGTGATAACTCCAAGTAGTACTTGTGCCAAAATCAGCAGGTTTACTACCCAGAAGTATTTTTTTACAGCCCACATTGAAGGAGTGATGGTTTGGTTCATAAGTGGATCGTTAACCGGTCGCAGAATTTCCGTCTCTCGTGTGCGTGCCTGTAAGAAAATCATTATTCCGATACCAATTAAAAGCATAATGATACTGAAGCCGGTCCACAGGATCAGATCACTTGTAGGTACATTGCCAATTTGCTCATCCGGCGGCCAGTTGTGAGTATAAGTAATATCTTCACCGGGTCGGTTAGTGACACATGCCCATGAAGCCCAGAAAAAGAAGGTTGACATTTTATGCATCCTGTCCTCACTTTTAAT
>DHCC01000030.1:23355-38176 GCA_002398875.1 Bacteroidales bacterium UBA4912
GCCGGAGTAGTGATCACTGAGATGCTGAAATGCTTCATATCTTTCATTATCTATAATAAGATTCCCTGATGCTTCATCATAAGTGTTCTCTCTCAAAAATGTTTGCAATCTGCTTTCCATAGATGCCTTTTCATCTGCTGTTAGTGTTTCGAAATCAACACCATGATTTTCCTGTGACCATTTATTTAAGAGAAACTGAGCCTCTCTGTGCAGATAGTCTGCTGTCCAGTCGGGTGCAACATAAGCACCATGCCCCCAAACGGTACCAATTTCTTGTCCGCCTATACTCTGCCAAATATTTTGTCCATCTTTAATGTCCTGACCGGTGAAAAGTACAGTACCTGATGAGTTTACAACATTTTCAGGAACCGGTGGTGCTTTTTGATAGATTTGATTTCCATAATACAGCAGTACTGCAAACGAAAAAAGAATAACCGCTGAGAGTGCAATCCAAAGCTTTTTCTGTGACATACTGATTGATTTTTAAAAGTTAGAAATTATTTTCTTTTAATTAAGCTATGATATGTTATATGTGATTAGTGATAAATCTCAAGTTTAATTCTTAAAAATAAACGTTATATCTTATTTAAGACAAAAATATCGGCAAATAAAACAGAAGAATTCCAAATAAATACTCGAAATAATAAGCAAAATTTTGTTTAACGCGCAAGCATGAACTCTTTGTTTCCAATACCTGTTGCAAGTTCAAAGAGAGTAGTTGTTTGCAACACTTCTCTCATTTCATTTCTTATAGATGTTACTGTGTTATGCATCGGACATGGTTGGTTCTCATTACAATGGCTTAATCCAAGTGCACATCCTTTAAAAAAACTCTCTCCATCTATAGCTCTGACTATATCAGCAATTGTAATTATATGCAGATTTTCCTGTGAGATTTCAAATCCTCCGTTGGGACCTGTGTAGGAGTCCACTATTCTACTCTTTGAAAGAACTCCCAGAATTTTTCCTGTAAAGGCCTCCGGAGAATCTATATTACGTACAATATCACCAATTTTCACTCTTCTCTTTTCGAGAGATTGAGAAGCGATATACAACGCTGCTTTGATTCCATATTCACAAGACTTTGAAAACATATATTCCAATTAACAATAGCAATTCCTATTTACAAGAGCAAAGATATGTTTATTTTTTAATTTCCGACAAATTAGTAGTTAATTTTTTTGTTGAGTTTCAATTTGATAGTAAAGTAGTTCAGTAAGTGCATTTATGCAAATTGGCGCAAATGTTTAATAAAATATAAAAAGAAGTCTCCATCAAACAATAGGTAAGAAAAACTGTTCTTAAGTAGATTCATTCTAATTTATTAAAACAAACAAAAAGAATATATTAAAGGAGCTAATATGGCAAAGACTAATGCTAAAGATAAGACTAAATTGTCTAAGGATAAGTTGCTGGAAATGCACAGAATGATGCTGGATATCCGCAATTTTGATAATAAAGTTAACCGCTTGGTAAAAAGAGGTGTAGTACCTGGTATGACACATTTCTCGGTGGGTGAAGAGGCTGCTAATGTTGGTGCAGTTGCTGCTATAAATATTGGATCAGACCTTATCACATCAAATCATCGTGGACATGGACAGAGTATAGCTTTGGGGATTGATCTCAACGAAATGATGGCTGAGATTATGGGGAAAGCGACGGGTACTTGTAAAGGTAAAGGTGGTTCAATGCACATTGCTGACCTTGACGGCGGAAATTTAGGAGCTAACGGTATTGTTGGTGGTGGTATGGGAATGGCCATAGGTGCTGCACTGACACAGAAGATGAAAAAAACCGGTAAGATTGTTGTTTGCTTTTTTGGAGATGGTGCAGTTAACGAAGGAACATTTCACGAAACGTTAAATATGGCCTCTATTTGGAAGTTACCTGTTATTTTTTATTCAATTAACAATATGTACGGAATTAGCACTCCAATTAGCAGTGTTATTAATATCGATTATAATTATAGACGTGCTGCTTCTTATGGAATTCCCGGACATTTTATTGAAGATGGAAATGATTTGATGGCGGTATATAATAAGTTTGAAGAACTTGTTAAATATGTACGTGATGGTAATGGTCCCGTTTTGGTTGAATCAATTACATATCGTTATCTAGGTCACTCTACTTCTGACCCGGGTAAATACCGTACTAAAGAAGAGGTTGATGAATGGAAAAAGAAAGATCCGATTCCCCGCTTCAAGAAATATCTGTTAGATAATAAACTTGCTACTGATAAAGAGATAGAAGCCGTTGAGAAAGCTTCAGAAGACGCAGTAGAAGAGTCGGTTAAGTTTGCATTAAGTAGTCCTGAGCCAACATTAGAGTCTGCCTTTGAGGACGTTTACGCACCTTGATACTTACTTACATCAAAAAAGAGAATGACCTTAATGGTCTATCACAAAAATATAAAACAGCTCAGTAAAAAATAAATGGAAAAAGAAACTAAATTAATGTCTGTCCGTGATGCAATAATCATGGCAATGTCTGAGGAGATGCGTCGTGACGAGAACGTTTTCCTGATGGGAGAAGATGTGGGAATTTTTGGAGGTGATTTCGGTACATCTGTCGGTATGCTTGAAGAGTTTGGAAAAGAGAGAGTACGTGATACGCCAATATCTGAAAATGCAATATCAGGTGCCGCTATCGGTGCTGCTATGACCGGTATGCGTCCTATAGTGGATGTCACTTTCATGGATTTCATCGTTTACATGATGGATAATATAGTTAACCAGGCTGCTAAAACCAGATACATGTATGGCGGAAAAGGTCAGATACCTGTTGTATTCCGTGCAGCTGCCGGCGGAGGAGTAGGTTCAGCAGCTCAGCACTCACAATCACTTGAAGCCTGGTTTACACATATTCCGGGATTAAAAGTAATTGCTCCCGGTACACCAGCCGACGTAAAGGGCCTGCTTAAAGCTGCCATCCGTGATAATAATCCGATAATTTTCCTTGAGTACAAGGCTCAGTATAATATGAAGGGAGAGGTTCCTCTGGACCCTGATTTCGTTTTACCAATTGGTAAGGCAGATATCAAAAGAGAGGGAAAAGATGTAACGGTAGTAACTTATGGCCGTATGCTTGAAAGAGTAATGCAAGCTGCCGAAGAGGTTCATGATGCCGAGGGAGTAGAAGTTGAAGTGGTTGATTTAAGAACCCTGTCTCCCCTTGATAAAGATACCGTTATACAGTCAGTAAAGAAAACCGGTAAAGTTCTTTTGGTTAATGATGCACATAAACAAAGTGGATTTATTGGAGAAGTAGCTGCATCGATTGCAGAAAGTGAAGCTTTTGATTATCTGGATGGCAGAATCCTTCGATTAGCAGGAGAAGATGTCCCAATTCCGTACAATCAGACTCTTGAGTCTGCAATGATTCCAAGTGTTGAACGTATCAAGAAATATATCCTCAAGCTAGTAAATAACAGGTAAAAAGCTGATTTGATGGAAAATAGAAAATTAAGAGCAACACCTGCAGCAAGAACCCTGGCAAAACGTCTGGGTGTGGACCTGTTTAATGTAATCGGTACTGGTTACAAAGGACGAATTCACAGAGAAGATGTTGCAGGTTTCAATTACGAAGATAAAATACATGTTTCACCCCTTGCTCAAAGGATTGCTGATGAGCACAATATAGATCTTAAAGGAGTTGTAGGTACAGGTTATGGCAATAAGATCATGAAAGATGATGTTCTCAAACTGATAAGTGATCCTGCAATTATATCGCGCTTTGAGCTTGATGATTTCGGATATCATACAGTGCCTGCAACAACTATGGCTTCAAAGCAGCCGAAAGTGCAAGAGTCTGCTTCAGCAGGCAAGCCGCAGCCGGTTCAGGCATCAACACTCGAGGGGGAATCAGAAACAGTTCCGATGACGCAGATGCGAAAGATCATTGCAAAACGCATGTCGGAGAGCTATTTCGGTGCACCTACTTTTATTCAAACCTGGGAGATTGATATGACAGAGCTCTTGGCTTTGCGCAAGAAGCTGATCAATCCAATTATGGAAAAGACAGGGAAGAAACTTACTGTGACCGACTTAATCTCTATGGCGGTTGTGAAAACTTTGTTGAAGCATAAATATATAAATGCAAGTCTGAACAAAGAGGGTACCGAGCTTACTTTCCATAACTATGTAAATCTTGGAATGGCCGTAGGTTTGGAAGAAGGACTGCTTGTGCCTGTAGTTAAAGGTGCAGATAAGATGTCGTTGAGTGAATTTGTTGTTGCAATGAAGGATTTAACCGAACGCACATTCGCTAAGAAACTACTGCCTGATGAGCAAAGCGGAAGTACATTCACTATAAGTAATCTAGGTATGTATGGAGTGGATGAATTTACTGCAATTATAAATCAGCCAAATTCAGCTATTTTAAGTGTTTCATCAACTCAGCAAAGAGCAGTACCCCGTGATGGTGAGATAGTTATTCGTCCAATAATGAAGATTAGTCTAACTGCAGATCACAGAGTAATAGACGGGTTAACCGGGGCTAAGTTTATGACCGATCTTAAAGCGGCTCTTGAAGATCCGTTGATATTATTTGTTTAGCAGATTAAATATATAAGAGCCTGATATAAAAATGTCGGGCACTAATGGCAATAGAAATTAAAAAATAAAATATGGCTTTTGAAATAATAATGCCCAAAGCAGGTATCGACATGACCGAAGGGCAAATTGTAAAATGGTTAAAGAAAGAGGGTGATCCTGTAAAAGAGGGTGAGATCATTCTTGAGATTATGACAGATAAAACAAGTATGGAGATAGAGGCTGAGGCTTCAGGCATACTTTTAAAAATTGTTCATAAAGATGATGAGACTGTACCGGTTACAACTGTAATTGGTTACATCGGTGATGAAAACGAGTCTGTTGATACTCTTATGCCTGAAGAATTTGAAGAAACAGGTGCTGAGGAGAGTCAGGAAGAAAAACGTATGATTCGTTTGGAAGACAATTACAATGTAGCTGTTATCGGTGGAGGTCCTGCCGGTTATGTGGCAGCCATCAGAGCCGCTCAGCTGGGAGCTAAAGTAGCCATTGTTGAGAAGGGTGTATTTGGCGGAACTTGTCTGAATGTTGGTTGTATTCCATCAAAAGCTTATTTGAAAAATGTAGAAATAGTTGAACATATCAAGAATGCTGCATCAAGGGGTATCATAATTGAGAATCCTGAGATAAAGATTGATATGGAAAAAGTTGTTGAATTTAAAAACGGGGTTGTCAGAAAACTCACCAGTGGAGTTGAGGCTCTCCTTAAATCCAATGGAGTAGATATCTATAAAGGATTCGGCAAGATCAATAAAAACAAGGATGTTGTTGTTGATGATAAACAGATTATTAAAGCCGACAAAATCATACTTGCAGGTGGTTCAAAAGTGTTCATGATAGATATTCCCGGGATAAAGAATGATAAAGTTCTTACAAGCGACGATCTCCTGGGTATCAAAGAGGTACCTGAAACAATGGTCGTTTTGGGTGGTGGCGTTATTGGTGCTGAAATGGGACTTTCATTTGCAGGTCTCGGTTCTAAAGTAATTATCGTTGAGATGCAGGATCAAATTGTATCTATGTTTGATGATGATGTTACTAATGAACTGACCAAACTGATAAAGAAAAAAGGAATTGAAGTAGTAACTTCAGCAAAGATTACCGAAGTGGTTGATAAAGGCAATAAGCTTGAGATAAAGATTGAAGGTCGTGAGTCTGTATTTGCTGATAAAGCCTTACTTGCTATTGGCAGGGTGCCAGATCTCGAGTCTCTGGGTGAAGTTAAATTTGAAACAGAAAGAGGCAGAATAAAAGTTGACCAGTATATGGAGACCAGCGTCAAAGGTATTTATGCACCTGGTGATATAAACGGTATTAAAATGCTGGCTCACGTTGCATTCCGTATGGGTGAGGTGGCAGCTGAGAATGCAGTAAAAGGAAATCACAGGTCAGTGAAACTATTATCCGCACCTTCAGTTGTATACACACTTCCTGAAGTAGCCATGGTAGGCCTGACAGAAGCGCAAGCCCGCGAAAAGTATGGAGATGATATTCGTATTGGCAGGTTTAACTTCTCTGCCAATGGCAGAGCGCTTGCATCGAGTGAAGCCGACGGTTTTGTTAAAGTTATTGCTGATAACCGTTATGGAGAAGTTCTCGGTGTTCATATCATCGGTCCTGCCGCAGCTGAACTGATAACACAAGCATCATTAATAATGGAAATGGAGATTACTGTGGATGAGGTGGTTAATACTATTTATGGTCACCCGACATATTCTGAGGCAATCTTTGAGGCGTTTGCTGATGTGCTTGATGAAGCAGTTCATATTCCTAAAAAGAAGAAAAAGTAGTCATATTACAAAAACCTTAACATACGTTCTTTAATCTTAAAGAAGATCAGTTCAGACTTTAATAAAAAGTTCAGGGCTGATCTTCCTTACTTTTTTTGTAATTTCGTTGAAGCTAACATCTTATACTTTATTTAAAAAGTATAGTAAGAAAAATTTTAACATTATGATATATATAGTAAACAAATCAAATAAACCTGATTATAATATTTCTCTTGAGGAGTACTGTTTTAAAAATCTTACCAAATACGAGAAAATATTTATTCTTTGGATAAATGAGCCCTCGATTATTGTAGGTAAAAATCAAAATACGCAAGCAGAGATTAATGAAAAATATGTGCAGGAAAACGGAATACATGTTGTACGCCGAATATCGGGAGGTGGCGCAGTATATCATGATCTGAACAATCTTAATTATACTATAATTTCAAATGAAAACAACGGGAGTCGCACCTTCGATTTCAAGGCATTTTCCGAGCCGGTAATTAAAACATTAGAAGAGTTGGGTGTCAAGGCAGAATTCTCAGGAAGGAATGATATCACAATTGACGGGAAAAAAATAAGTGGAAATGCCCAGGCTTATATCGAGGGCAGGGTTATGCATCATGGGTGTATACTCTTTGATGTAGATCTGTCAGTTCTGCAAAAAGCTCTTGAAACATCAACAGAAGTGGTTGAAGCAAAAGGGGTAAAATCGGTACGCAGCAGAGTGGATAATATTCTTCCGAACCTCCCGGAGAAGATCACAGTTACAGAATTTGCCGATAAAATTCTTGAGCAGATGAAGAAAAAGTATCCCGAGATGACGGAATATGAGTTTAGTGAGGATGAACTACAAGCAATAGAAAAAACAAGAAAAGAGAAATTCGGTAACTGGAATTGGAACTATGGTTCTAACCCTGTTGCTGAGATTGTACGAAATCGTCGATATCCTGCAGGTAAAACACAAGTATTTATAAATACAAAAAAAGGAGTTATCGAAGAGATTACCTTTTTTGGTACATTCTTTGGTGTAATTAGCGATCTTACAGAGGTGCAGAATCATCTTAAAGGAGTAAAGTATGATCAGTCTGAAATTAGTAAAGCCCTTACCACGATTGATATATCTCCCTATTTTGCAGGGTTCTCTGTTGAAGAGCTTACAGATGCTATTGTGGGTTGAGACTGATTATGCATCATCTTCTTCCATTTAAAGTAGCCAAACACAGAAATTACTGAATAAATAGCAAAAAGAATTGATGTAGTGTGCAGACCTTTCCAAATATACAGTCCACACGATACAATATTTATGGCAAACCAGAACCACCATTGCTCTACATATTTTTGAGCAAGAAGCCACATGCCTAGTATGCTTAGTGCCGTTGTGAGGCTGTCACCATAAGGAACAGGGCTATCCGTAAAACGGGCTAATATAAAAGCAATAAATGCAAACAGTAAAATGCCAAAAACTGTGAGTGGCAGAATATACTTTTTTGGTGTATGTGTAATTGGAAGTTCTTCTAATTCGCTTTTTTTATGTCTGTTCCAATGTATCCATCCATAAATACTGGCAAATAAGTAGTAGATATTTACTCCCATATCGGCATAAAACTTGCTTTGAAAGAAAATCCATATATAAACAACCGGCATTACGACGCCAACCGGCCAAAGCCATTTACTGGCTTTGAATTCTAGATACAGGTACACTAATCCGATAATGGCTCCTATGATTTCTACTGTTTGCATTTCTACTGTTTTGTTTTATTCAAATATACTAAGTTAATTTTCTTATTCTGTGAACAAGTATTTATTGTTTTTCCAATTTACACATATTCTTTCACCCGTTATCTGTTTGCTCACTATTTGATTTGAACTTGCAATCTTCGTTACACTTAGATTGCTTCAAACAGCAAATCAAATTTAACGTTCACTTCACAGATCGGGTCCCGAAAGAATAATGTTAGACTTGGAAAAACAACACATACATTGATGGTGTCACAGAATAAAAAAATTACCCCGCCTTATTAAAATGAAAGTGTAAGACGCATCATATAATTACGAGCTGCCTGAGGGTAATAGCCAATCCAGTTGATACTACTGCCATCAGAAAATGTATCTGTTGCAGCCCATCCATTTGCCACATACTCTTTATTAAACAAGTTGTTTACATAAACCTGCAGATTGAAAGTACCGATTGAAGTATATTTAAATGTATAACCGGCAGAGATATTGCTGACAAAATATGCATCAATAGATTTAGCATCATTAGATGTGTTGTCCATATATTGCTTGCTTACGTACTTACCCATAAGATTGAGATATAATGCAGTGGAAGGTTGCCATGTAACCGATGCGGCACTCACGACATCAGGAGAAAATGAAATATTGGTAGTACCATATTCCTCAGAGATCTGACCCTCCCAGTTCCAGTTATCCTGATTATCATAATGGTCAAACCAGGCCACATAGTTTTTTATCCTGTTGCGGCTGAAGGTTGCGTTTGCATCTAAACGCAGTTTATTGCTCCATAAAGGTAATGCAGCCTCAAGCTCCAGCCCGGTACGGTAACTGTCTTCCACGTTCTCCATCAACTTGTAGCCAACATCATTAAGTTTACCTGTCTGCACCATCTGATTGTGGTAGTCCATATAATAAAAATTAGCTCCCAATTGCCAACCATTTGTGCCGGTGTATTGGTATCCCAACTCATAATCAATCATTCTCTCAGGCTTTATAGGATTTACAGATTCTCCTTTTATACCATCCTTAAGATCATTACGCAAGGGTTCGCGTTGGCCAACAGCTGCTGAAGCGTATAATCGACTGCTATTATTCAATTTGATATTAATGCCTGCTTTGGGATTGAAGAAATTATACAGGAAATCTCCTGTAAGATCTAGCAAATCATCATCTTCGCCGGTGAAGATATAATTAACTCTTCTATACTGTATATCACCAAACAGAGATAATTTATCATTAAGTTGATAATCAGCCTTTGTGAAAAAGTTGAATTCAGATTTTCTTCCAATATTACGATACCATTCAATTTCAGATTCATCACCTGACCAATGTTTTATCCAGGGTAATCTGCCAAAATGATCGCCGTCATAATAACTGTACATACCTCCAAATGTCAGTTTCAATCTGTTTAATGAATAATCAAGACCAATGTTTGCAACGTAGAAATCATTTTCCATCATCTTCTGACGTACAAAGTCACTTCTGCTATAAGTTACGCCATCAATAGATTGATCTTCAAGACCAAATTCAGAAAACTTTCTGTCCTCTCTGTAGTTCTCATAATAACCGTAGCCATAATTATAACTCAGTCCTGCACTTAATGTCATGAATCTGTTCAATTCTCTGGAAAGAGTAAGCTGAATTATATCTGAGTAATAATTATCGGTTTCATTATCGTAATATAAACGGTTTCCAACCTCATCATAATATTCTCCCGCAGGGTTATATTTACGTCCATATTCAGGGTCTTTCATCTGTTCTTCTGATACACCCTCCCAGGTTATGCCTGTGTGTTGAATCCCTTTAAGGTAGCTTAAGCGTATCAGTTGTTTATCTGTATAATGAGATAATACTGAATAAAAACTGGTGTGATCAACACTGCCGTTTCTTATATAGCCATTGCCAAGGACACGTGAGTAACGTGCATCAAAAGATAGTCCATTGTTCAATACCCCTGTTCCTGCTGCAATATTTGACAAAAATGTACCGTAGCTGCCTACAGCTGTAGATACCTCTCCAAAAGGCTTAGAACGAGCTCCAGCAGTCTGTAGCGAGATGCTTGCCCCGAAAGCGGCAGAGCCATTGGTAGACGTGCCCACACCACGCTGAATTTGTATATTTTGCAGAGAATTTGAGAGGTCAGGCAAGTTAACCCAGAACACCTCCTGAGTTTCCGGATTATTAAGTGGTATACCGTTTAGTGTCACGTTTATACGGGTAGCATCTGTTCCGCGTATTCTGAAATATGTATTTCCAACTCCGAGCCCGTCTTCCGTAAAAGATACCAGCGACGGACTGTTTTGCAATATTGCAGGAATATTTCTTGCCGCATTATCTTTCCTGATATCCGACATAGAAATGTTTGAATAAGATACCGGAGTATTTACTCCTGCTCTTGTGCCTGAGACAACCACTTCCTCCAGTTGAATATGACTCAGACTGTCTTTTGACATTGCAGTCACTTGATAACCTACTGCTGAAAAGAATATCAGCATTAACAATAAAAATACCTTTTTCATTTACATAAAATTTAAAGATGTACAATGTGCATACAATTTTGCATTACACTGTGCATAACGTTTGTTAAATAAAAAAGGGGATTAAAAAAGATATATACCATCGATCACTGAAATGTGATCTTATTTCCCTCCGCCGGCATTATCCGGATCAGGTATTTTGGGTATGATCTCAGCCCGTTATATTGGGCACCCCCGTTGAATACAAACAAAGGTATATACTTTTTGTTCATTATCAAAAATATCTGTATTCATTTATTAATATCTGAATTTATTAGTAATTTCGTTTTTGAAAGCTTGTTAAGGTTTAAACTTATAATAAATTAAAAGGTCTGATACATTTCGATGTAAATGGAATTAATAGAGTGTAATTATTTAATATGATAGATGAGGGAAAATTAAATGATGAAGATCAAATGATTGAAAATGAGTTTCAAGCACTCCTAAACGATTATTTGAATTCTAATCACCGGCGAAAGGTAGATGTGATTACCCGTGCTTTTAACATGGCGAAGGAAGCTCATAAAGGAGCGCGCCGCCGCTCAGGAGAGCCGTATATCATGCATCCGTTGTCGGTTGCCCGCATTGTATCTAAAGAGATCGGCCTTGGCTCTACATCTATCTCTGCATCGCTTCTTCACGATGTGGTAGAAGATACTGAATATACAGTAGAGGATATTCGTGCACTTTTTGGAGATAAGATAGCATCAATTGTAGACGGGTTGACCAAAATATCCAGTGGTATGTTTGGTGAAAACGTTTCAACTCAGGCTGAAAATTTCCGTAAACTGCTTTTAACGATGTCGGATGATATTCGTGTAATCCTGATAAAGATAGCCGACAGGTTACACAATATGCGAACGCTTTCATCTATGTCGTCTACCAAGCAATATAAAATTACAGGTGAAACATTATATATATATGCCCCTTTAGCACATCGTCTCGGACTATTTGCAATTAAAACAGAATTAGAAGAGCTCTGTTTTAAGTATGAGCATCCGGAGATATTTGCTAACCTGACCAGGAAAATTGAGGAGACTGCCCCGGAGAGAAATAAAATCTATGAAAACTTTGCTGTACCTGTTGTAGAGTCGCTTGATAAAATGAATATCGAGTATGAAATGCGTGCACGGGTAAAATCTGTTTATTCTATTTGGAATAAGATGGAGAAGAAAGGCATTGAATTCAACGAGGTATATGACCTGTTTGCTGTTCGCATAATATTCGAAATGACTCCCGGAATTGATGAGAAAAAACAGTGTTGGGACATATATTCTGCAATTACTGATATATATAAGTTGCGTCCCGATCGCATCAGGGATTGGGTGAGCCATCCGAAGGCTAATGGTTATCAGGCACTGCATCTTACTGTGATGGGACCAGACGGAAAATGGATTGAGATACAAATCAGAAGTCGACGGATGGATGATATTGCAGAAAAAGGGTTTGCAGCGCATTGGAAATATAAAGAAAATAGGATAGAAGAAGATAATGAACTTGATAAATGGTTAAAAACTATCCAGGAAATATTGGCAAATCCAAATCCTAATGCGATTGATTTTCTGGACACAGTAAAAATGAATCTTTTCTCTTCCGAAATATTTGTATTCACTCCAAAGGGAGAAATTAAAACCTTACCACAAGGTGCAACAGCATTAGACTTTGCATACTCCATACACACGCGTATTGGTGATCATTGCCTTGGTGCCAAAGTGAATCATACACTTGTGCCACTGAGTCAAAAGCTCAGGAGTGGTGATCAGATTGAGATATTAACATCACAATCAGTTAACCCGCAGCCTGAATGGATTAATTTTGTAACTACAGCCAAAGCGCGTACCAAAATTGAAGCTTCTTTGCGTCGTCAACGTCGCCGTATTGCTGATAAAGGCAAAAATATGCTCGATGAACTTTTCGATCAGGAGCCAATTGATAATACTACTTTCAATAAAATACTTCATAAGTATAAAGCAGAAAATAAGGATGATTTGTATTATATGATAGGTAATAGCGAAGTGGTGCTACCTACTGACAAAAAAGCTTTTATAAAAATCAAGGAGGAACCTGAAAAGAAGGATAATCTTTTTGTGCGTTATGTCAAACAAGCAATGAGCGCAATAAAGAAACCGGCTACTGACCAGAAAACAAAGAAAGGAGAGGATGAAGAGTTAATATTAGATGATAATGAGTTAATTACGCCTATTCCAGTATTACAGACAAATACAAAAATTGACAGAAATGCTGTTTATGATCTAAAGGAGAACAACTTCAAAAAGAATTTTATTGTGCCTTCTTGTTGCAATCCATTGCCGGGAGATGATGTGTTTGGTGTAGTTACGGATAAGGAGGAAGTTGAAGTACATAAACGTTCTTGTCAAACCGGACTTAAATTAAAGTCCAACTTCGGTGACCGGCTTGTTGATGTAACATGGGGTGATTACAGGCAGTATTCATTCCTTGCTTCAATTGTTTTCACCGGAATCGACAGAATAGGAATACTCAGCACAATACTTGCAAAGCTTGCTGAAGATGTAGTCCTTAATATACAAAGCGTTAACGTTTCCTCAAATGATGGTATTTTCGAGGGAGTCTTTAATGTTCATGTTCATAGTGCTGAAGAGGTTAACCAGCTATGCGCTAAAATAGCAAAAGTGAACGGTGTGACCACCGTTCACCGATCTAATCTATAAAAATTAAATATTATTTCTTCCTTTTTCTGCCGAAAAGTATCGATGTTATCTTTCTGGCTCCAAAGGCAATAAGGGCAGGTTTTGCTATATTCCACGTGACGGAACCTATAAGTGGCAGGTTCGACAAAATAATCTGTGTTATAGTATTATTAAGCCATGGATTGCTTACTTTAGTTATAAATGGCGTGACTGAAGTGGAAGAGGACGTTGAAAAGTTATCCATTGTATCTGAAAATTTCGATTTTATGGATGAAGTAACACCCTTTGTAAGCATCGAGCCCCAGTTGTCGTTTAAATACTGAAGCTGATATGATAATCGCTGACTTGCTATCTTACGCTCCTCCCTTTGGCGTTTCTTTTCAAGTCGAAGTTCTTCTAGCGGGTCTAGTTTATACTTACTCATTTGTTACTGTTTTGTTTCATCTTTATCATCTTGTTTCAAGAGGAAACGAATGATTTTGTTGGTGAATTTTTTATTTAATGGCTTTTTAATTATTAATAGTACTATTACTATCAATAAAGCAAAAGCTGCTACTATACCGAATCCTATCCAAAGACTGCCAAGCAACTCTGCCAGATACAGTCCTGCTGCCACCAGTATAAAAAGCAATGCCATGAGGCAGACTCCGGCTAATATCAATCCATATAAAAATGCCGAAGAGCCTAAACTCAACTTCTCATAAGCTTCCAGCTTTCCGAGTTCGAGTGTGCTGTTGATATATTTACCTATATCATCTCTCATTTCCTCGAACAACGTACTTACCTTTTTTTCTTCCATTATTGTACCTTTTTAGAGGATAATATTATTGTTTTGCAAGTTCTTTCTTTGCAATATCTGCAATATCATCAATATCCTCTTTCAAATCCTGAACTTCACTTTTACCTTTATAAACAGCTGATTTTACATTTGCTTTGACTTTATCTGCAAATTCATTTGCTTGCTCCAGCCACTCTTCTCTTTTATCTGTTCCCATGATATAGCCAACTGCTGCACCAAGTGCGATTCCAATACCTAAACCTAATAATAATTTTGCTTCTGATTTCATAATTCTTCGTTTAATAGTTTGTTATTTCTTGATTAATCTCAATGATATTACCTCATGAATTTTCGGCGAACATCCTTGTACATACGTCTTACGGGTCTACTTAAGTAAAACGCTTTATTAACAAAATTGTTTAAGTAATCAATTATTTAATCAATTTGAATCTATTGTTTCGCCGAAAAGAGTTGCCGAAGTAAAACCGGTTATCTTAACTTTTACAAATTCCCCTATGCGATGGCTATTCTTGTTGAATATAACCACTTTATTCTGCTGATTACGACCAAATAACTGCTCTCTTGAACGCTTGGAGAATCCCTCGATAAGTACTTCGAATTCCTTACCCATATCTTTTTCATTACTGCTGCGTGAAAGCTCTAGTTGTAAATCTATTATTTCCTGTAACCTTCGTGTTTTAATATCTTCAGGTACATTATCCTCAAGTTTTTTAGCTGCATACGTTCCCGGGCGCTCAGAATATTTAAACATGAATGCAGAGTCGAATCCAACCTCTCTCAT
>DHCC01000030.1:38496-41699 GCA_002398875.1 Bacteroidales bacterium UBA4912
GATTGAACCGGTAAATGAATATAGTTTGCAAGATTTTTGTATTTTGCAATTGTTTCCAATGTTTCATCATTCATATCCCAGGGATGTGAAGTGGTAAATCTAATACGCATTTCCGGCGCTGCTTCTGCCACCATTGCCAGCAGATCGTGAAAGTCAACTTTTGTTTCTCCGTTCCTATATCTGTATGAGTTCACATTTTGACCTAAAAGTATTACTTCCCTAAACCCCTTCTCCTGCATATTCTTAAGCTCATTAAGAATACTTTCAGGCTCTCTGCTTCGCTCGCGTCCTCTGGTATATGGCACTATACAGTAGGTGCAGAATTTGTCGCATCCGCGCATAATTGAGAGATATCCCGATATGTTACTGCCATTCATTTTTAGTGGCATTACATCCTTATATGTTTCGGTTTTGGAAAGCTCCACATTCATGGCTTTTTCACCCTGTTCGGCTGCACCAATAAGATTTGGTAAATCGAGATATGCATCCGGACCAACCACCACATCAACATTATGGTTATCAATCAAGTCTGATTTTGCCCTTTCAGCCATACATCCCAATACTCCAAGAATGAGATTATTCTTTTTCTTTCTTCTTAGTGAATTAAAATATTCGAGCCTCTGGATAACTTTTTGTTCCGCATTTTCTCTTATTGAGCAGGTGTTTACGAAAACAGCATCTGCCTCACTATCCTTGTCTGTAAGGCTGTATCCATCCATTTCCATAATAGATGCAACCACCTCGGTGTCGGCAATATTCATCTGGCAACCGTAGGTCTCTATGTAAAGTTTTTTGTCTTTAATTTCAGAATTCATCTTCACTCTGTTAATTAATAATATACTGTGATTTTTGAACTAATGCTATTAAAATAGCATTTTTGCAGTCTAAGAAAAGTTAAATACAAAGATTAAAAGCATATTATGTTGCATAATAATCATTTTTGTCTTATTTTTGCATTAAGGAAAAAATAAAAATTTTTTCATAGTTAAGGTTTTGGTTAAAGTTTCGAGAGTGACTGTGAAGTTGCTCTCGATTTTTTTTATCACCAAACTCACCTTAATTACATAAAAATAGACTATTTTTGTCTAGTTGCAAAATTAATAAAATTATGGAAATAGGCGACCTTATTTATGTAATCCTTCTGTTACTTTTTATGATATTGGGGTTTTTTAATGATTCCAGGAAGAAAAAAGAACAGCAAAAACAGCAACAGGAGCCGAATCCCAACTTCAACCCAAAGAGTAGGGAGATAACAAAATCTATACCTCCTATTTTGTCCGAAGATCAACGGAAGAAATTTGAGTTGGAAAAGGAGAAAAGACTAACGCAAATAAACCGGGAAAAACCAAAACGAGTGAATGAAGGAGAATTTGTTTTTAAGTCCTCAATGGATTTAATGACAGATTTCAAGAAAGAGTCCTCATTAGGAAGTTCAATTTACATAAATGATACCGGTACTTTATATGATATGGAACCGGAAGCTCCCGGAACGCACTACACTGATTTTGATACTCCTGAGATTCCCGAAGTTCCCGGAGATTCTAAATATGGTACACATCCGCTGGTTGAAGATTTACTTGGTGTTAACCGAAGGAGGGAGTTTGTAAAAGGACTTATTTATAGTGAGATCTTGAAAAGAAAGTATTAAAAGGATTACTTCTCAAAATCATTCAGTCATTGTAAAATCAATAAAAACAGAAAACAAAATATCTATTATGGCTTTAAAATTTATTAGTGCTGAAGAGGCTGCATCACTTGTGAAAGATAATGATAATGTCGGTTTCAGCGGATTCACTCATGCAGGTTGCCCAAAAGTTGTACCTGTTGCAATTGCCAAGCAAGCTGAAGAAGAGCATGCTAAAGGCAATTCTTTCAAAATTGGTGTATTTACCGGTGCATCTACAGGTGATTCAATAGACGGATCACTTACACGTGCCAAAGCAATTAAATTTCGCACTCCATATCAAACCAATAAGGATATGCGGTTAGCTCTTAATAACGGAGAGTTTGACTTTTTCGATCTCCATCTTTCCCAATTAGCTCAGGAGATACGTTATGGTTTTCTGGGAAAAATAAATGTAGCCATTGTAGAGGCATGTGATGTGACTGAAAGTGGAGAAATAGTTCCAACGACCGGTGTTGGAATCACACCTACCATCTGTCGTTTGGCTGATATTGTAATTGTAGAACTGAATAAAAAAGTTCCAACCAAATTACGCGGGATTCATGATCTGTATGAGCTGCAAGATCCACCAAAGCGACGTGAAATTCCAATTTATGAAGTTCAAAACCGTGTTGGTCTGGAGTATGTAAAGGTAGATCCATCAAAGATTTATGTGGTTGAAACAGACAAAGAAGCTGAAGGAGGAGGTTTTGCACCTGTTGATGAAGTTACTGCCAGAATAGGTAATAATGTAGCTGACTTTTTTGTTTCAGAACTTAAGGCTGGCAGGATTCCGGCGCATTTTCTGCCCATTCAGTCAGGAGTAGGTAATATAGCAAACGCAGTTCTTGCTTCTATGGGAAGTAACCCGGCAATACCACGTTTTGAAGTCTATACAGAAGTTATTCAGGATGCAGTAATTGATATGATGCAACAAGGTAATATATCATTTGCCAGCGGCTGTTCACTGACAGTGAGTAATAAAGTTTTGAATAAGTTTTATGATGATCTGTCGTTCTTTAAAAATAAACTTGTACTGAGACCTTCAGAAATATCCAATAACCCCGGACTTGCGCGCAGATTAGGAATCATTGCGCTTAATACCGCCATTGAGGTAGATATTTTCGGAAATGTCAACTCAACTCACGTTAACGGTACCAAGATGATGAATGGAATAGGGGGGTCGGGCGACTTTACACGCAACTCTTATCTCTCCATATTTCTCACTCCCTCTACTGCAAAGAACGGTACCATCAGCTGTATAGTGCCAAAAGTTACGCACGAGGATCATAACGAGCACTCTGTAAAGATTGTTGTGTCAGAATATGGAGTAGCTGACCTTAGAGGTAAAGGTCCCAGAAATCGTGCTGAAGAATTGATAGAGAAATGTGCACACCCTGATTATCGTCCGCTATTGCATGATTATCTCAACCGTGGAATAAAAGGGCATATACCGCAGGATCTGTATTCCTGCTTTGCATTTCATCATGCACTTAAGGAAACAGGAAGTATGTTAAATACAGATTTCTCTAAATACAAA
>DHCC01000002.1:0-1834 GCA_002398875.1 Bacteroidales bacterium UBA4912
ATGACAGTGAAGTAAAGGCAGCTGCCGCAAATACACTAAAGGATGTTTCTACCGAAAAAAATCTACCTGACTTGTTCACTCTTCTTGAGCAAGCTGAAGCAAATTATATTCCGGCTATTCAGCAAGCTGTAAATTCGGCACTAAAATATCTGCCTAAAGATGAACAAATTAAACTGGTGACAGACAAGTTAAACAAATCACCAAACAGACACCTCTATTATAGTGCTCTTGCAGGAATCGGATCTTCTGATGCTATTAATCAAATTACTACTGCATATAAAAATGAAACAGGTGTAAATAAAGATGCTGCTTTTGATGCATTGGCAAACATTAATTCTTTTCAAGTGATTTATCCTCTTCTGGATATTGCACGTACCGCCAAAAATAAACAGGAGTTGGAAAAAGTTACTGATGCTGTTATCAATATAATACGCAAATCTGATGAAACAGGTACTGTAAAATATCTCTATCTGCGTGAGATAATGGAATTTGCACAAAACGACAGTCAAAAAAACAATATTCTCAGACTATTGGGTGGCACAGGTCAATATCAGGCTATGTTATTTGCAGTTCCATATATGGATATTCCTGCACTAAGTGAATCTGCCGCTGTTGCAGTTATGAATATCGGCATCTCCGACCCTACATTCGCCGGTAAAGAAACTACTGCTGCATTAAACAAAGCTGCTAAAACACTCTCAAATCCTGATGCAGACTACCAACGCCAGTCCATAAACAAATATCTCTCAGAAAATCCAACAGAGGGTGGATTTGTATCACTCTTCAACGGCAAAAATCTTGATGGATGGAAAGGTCTTGTTGCCAATCCCATCAAACGTGCAGAAATGAGTGAGAAGGAGCTGACTGCAGCTCAAGTAAAAGCAGATAAGCAGATGGCCTTGGACTGGAAAGTTGAAAATGGTCTGATTGTATTTGACGGCAAAGGATATGACAATCTCTGCACTGAAAAACAATATGGTGATTTCGAGATGCTGGTTGACTGGAAACTATACCCGGGACCGGAACCTGATGCAGGTATATATCTTCGCGGCACTCCTCAGGTGCAGATGTGGGACACAGCCAGGGTTGATGTCGGAGCACAAGTTGGTTCAGGTGGTCTTTACAACAATCAGACTCACAGAAGCACTCCGCTTAAGCTTGCCGATCAGAAGGTAGGTGAATGGAACAGCTTCCTTATCAGAATGGTTGGCGAAAGAGTATCTGTATGGCTTAATGGCGAACTGGTCACTGATAATGTGGTTCTGGAAAATTACTGGGACAGAAGCAAGCCGATTTTCCCTGTAGAACAGATTGAACTGCAGGCACATGGCAGCAAAGTAGCATACAGAGACATATATATAAAAGAATTACTGCAACCTGAACCTTTTCAGCTTTCAAAAGAAGAGGAAGCTGAAGGGTTTAAGATTCTCTTCGATGGAACAAATCTTGATAAGTGGACAGGTAATAAAGCAGACTACACAATAGAAAGCGGAAATATTGCACTCTACCCCCCTACAACAGGGTCAGGAGGCAATCTATACACTAAAGATCAATTCGATAATTTTGTATTACGATTCGAATTCATGCTTACTCCTGGTGCAAATAACGGATTAGGTATACGTACCCCGCTGGAAGGCGATGCTGCTTATGTTGGAATGGAGCTTCAGATATTGGATAATGATGCACCTATATATGAAAATCTGGAAGTATATCAATATCATGGTTCTGTATATGGCGTAATACCTGCTAAAAGAGGCGCATTAAAACCATTAGGTGAGTGGAACTATCAGGAAGTGATTGTTGATGGTGAAAATATAAAGATTACCCTCAACGG
>DHCC01000002.1:2088-2260 GCA_002398875.1 Bacteroidales bacterium UBA4912
GGACATGGTTCTCATGTAAAATTCAGAAATATCCGTATCAGGGAGCTTTAGATATAAACACTTATTTTATATAATAAAAAGATCAACGGGGGGGAGACAAATATGTTTCTCTCCCGTTTTTTATGCTGTATCGTCCTGATTTTGGTCCTACCTGAGACTTACCTGGTCCTTA
>DHCC01000002.1:2427-21004 GCA_002398875.1 Bacteroidales bacterium UBA4912
CTTACCTGGTCCTTATATTGCTCTTTTATCGCCCTTTTAATAAAGGTCGGGATAAGAGTAAAACATGAATCATGTAGGTAAAAAATATTAGTAATGTACGAGAGTTGTATGATTAAAAATTAGTAATTAGTTCGCAAGTTTCAGACCACCCCAAACAGCGATTAATCCCAATATGACACTAGCCAAGGTATATAATGCAAACAATCCCCATTGATTTGTCTCAATTAATCGCAGATTTTCATAAGCAAAGGTAGAGAAAGTGGTATATCCACCACAGAAACCCACGATGAAAAGTAAACGGAAAGTCTGGTTGTCAGGTTGATGCGCAAGCATCCATCCTGCAAGAAGTCCAATTAGGAAACAACCTGTAATATTTGCAACGAGTGTACCGGCAAAAGTCCATTCGGCAGACAGATGGCTGATAACTAAACGGGAAACAATAAACCTAAAGATACTGCCAATACCTCCTCCGATCCCTACATAGAGTATATCTTTCCACATTTTTGTGTAGTTTTGTTAATTGCAAAGTTATTAAATGATTTGCTCGAATTCTAAACAATACAATTTTTCAATTTGCATTTTGTGTTTTTTAAATAAAAAATAACAGCTTAACACAGCTGAATACGATATTTTATATATAAGTTTGTAACTTAAGTTAATTGATAAAAAACAACATGCTATGGCTACAACTGCTAAACTTTACTCTTTAAGCTTGAACAACACAAAAACATACCTGATTGCCACGGTATTTATTGTCGGCAACCTTTTGTTGCCTCAGCTTGCACACTTGGTCCCTCAAGGTGGATTTATTTTCCTGCCAATCTATTTCTTCACTTTAATTGCTGCTTATAAGTATGGTATTCATGTGGGACTTCTCACTGCAATACTTTCCCCATTGGCTAACAGCCTGATTTTTGGTATGCCTCCTGTAGCAGTACTTCCGGCAATAATGATTAAATCTGCTATACTTGCTGTAGCTGCGGCAATGGCTGCCAAGCATTTTGGCAAAGTATCACTGATCGGCATTCTTTTGGCAATTCTTGCTTATCAAATTATCGGAACAGGTATTGAGTGGGCAATGACACAAAACTTTATGGTTGCTGTTCAGGATTTCCGTCTGGGTGTACCGGGAATGTTAATCCAGCTGATAGGTGGATACTTGGTTCTTAAAGCATTGGCAAAGGTGTGATTTGAAATGATAGATTACAAATCATTTGAAGAAGTCATGCAACGGTTTCGTGAGATAGAATTTCACGAAACTTTCGATATTATAGTTGCTATCGCTAATGGCGGTATTATTCCCGCTGCAATCATCAATCAAAAGTTGAATACAGAGATACAACTATTAAAAATAAATTTACGCGATCCTAGTCAGAAGCCTAAGTACGATAGTCCTAAATTGGTTTCACCCATTGATTTCGAGTATAAGGACAAGACTATTCTTTTAGTTGAGGATCGCATCAAAACAGGGGCGACTGTACAATTCGCCATCGATCTTTTACATGGTGCCAAACAAATTAAAACATTTGCAGTAAACGGTAAAGCAGATTATTCATTGTATGATGAGTCATGCTTTAAATTTCCCTGGAACTTATGAGAAGAGTTATTGTTTTAATTATTTCTTGTCTATCTGTATTAACCCCTATAATAAGCAATAATTCTTACTTTATTGATTCTGAAGAGTCAGGTGGTTTAAATGACACAATACGTCTGGATGAAGTAGTTGTTACCGGCACAATGCCAAAAGTAAACCTTCGGAATGTGCCGATGAGTATTACTGTTGTGAGCGGTAACAAAATAACGCAGAGAATGGAACCTTCTCTCCTACCCTTACTCACAGAAGAGGTGCCTGGATTATTTATCTCTCAGCGAGGTGTAATGGGTTATGGAGTAGCAGCTGGTGCGGCCGGTGGGATGAGCATTCGTGGTATAGGTGGCGCCCCAACTTCAGGAGTCTTGGTGCTGATTGACGGGCATCCGCAGTATATGGGACTAATGGGGCACCCACTTGCCGACAGTTATCAGTCGATGATGACAGAACGGGTAGAAATTGTTCGTGGTCCTGCATCCGTACTGTATGGTTCAAATGCAATGGGTGGTGTTATTAATATAATCACCAAAAAACATAAAACCGATGGCAGTAACAAATCAGCTCAGATTTCTTATGGAAGTTACAACTCGTTGAATGCTGAAGTCTCAGGAGGAATTAGAAAGAATCAATTCTATACTAATGGGAGTGTAGGATACAATCATTCCGACGGTCATAGGGAGAATATGAATTTTGAACAGTTTACAGGTTATGCCAAAGCCGGTTATGATTTCACTGGAAACTGGAGCAGTTTTATTGATCTTAATCTGTCCAAAACATTAAGTTCGAATCCGGGAACAGTTGCAACACCTATTATTGATAATGATGCTGACATCTTGCGAGGAGTAGCATCAGCGTCTTTAGAGAATGAGTATAACAACACATCAGGAGCTGTCAAGCTATTCTATAATTTCGGTACACATAAGATAAATGATGGCTATAAAACAGGGGAGCAGCCAAAGCCTTTTAGGTTCAACTCAGACGACCGTATGTTTGGTGTATCAGCGTATCAATCTTACAGTTTCTTTGAGGGAAATGAAACAACAGCCGGGATTGATTTACAACGTTTTGGAGGTAAAGCGTGGAACAAATTTCCTAATGAGCCTGCCAGAGATTCTATACAGGTAGATACACATATAAACAATATTGCAGGTTACCTGAATTTACAGCAAACGATTCTAGATGAACGCTTAACAATGAATGCAGGTATTCGTCTTGATCATCACGAATTAAACGGGTCGGAATGGATTCCGCAATTTGGAATAAGCTTTACGCCTACTGCATATACTTCTCTAAAAGCAATTGTAAGCAAAGGTTTCAGAAACCCTACAATCAGGGAGTTATATATGTTTCCTCCCCGCAACCCTGATTTGGAAGCTGAACGACTTATGAATTACGAAATATCGCTTCTTCAATCATTACCGGATGCAGGGGTTAGTTTTAGTGTTAATCTTTTCTATATCAAAGGTGACAATATAATTATGGCTCAAAGAGTTGAAGGAAGGCCTCTGAACGTCAATTCAGGAGTTATTGAGAACAAAGGTTTTGAATTGACAACTAATTATCATGCATCCGAAAATCTAAGGTTCTCGGCAAACTACAGTCTGCTGGATATGACCCATAAGATAGTAGGAGCACCTGAACACAAACTTTATGTAAGTGGTAATTATTCAATAGACAGGTGGAATTTTTCTTCAGGTTTGAAATATCTTGGAAATCTATACACCACTGTTGGAGAAAATACCGAAAAGGAAAATGCATTGTTATGGAACGCACGTGTAAATTATAAGGCACTTGAGTGGCTGAATGTTTTTTTGAGGGGAGAAAATTTGCTTGGCCGTGAATATGAAATTAATGCCGGATACCCAATGCCTGGAGCTACCGTTTTTGGAGGGTTACGGATTGATATATAAAAATATAATATCACCTGTTGGGTGATTATCAGCACTGTAAACTGAAATATCAAAAAAAACAAATATTATGGACAGACGGAAATTTTTACGTTCAGTTGCTCTAACGGGAGCTGCTATTACTACTATGAAAGAGGCAGATGCCATGAGCATACTTTCACAATCCTTTCAAACCACTAACGCCGCTGCCAAATATGATTTGGTTGCTGTTATGGGGGGAGAGCCTGAAGCTATGTTCCGCAAAGCAATCGATGAGATGGGAGGAATGAAAAACTTCATCAGCAAAGGTGATAAAGTATGTGTAAAGCCCAATATTGGCTGGGATCAACCGGTTGAGATGGCTGCAAACACTAATCCTAAACTGATTGCAGAAATTATAAAACAATGTTTTGATGCAGGTGCGTCTGAGGTTAAGGTTTTTGACCATCCTTGTGACGACTGGCGTAAATCATACGCAAACAGTGGTATTGAAGATGCTGCAAAAAAGGCTGGTGCAGAGGTTGTTCCTGCACATCAGGAGTCTTATTACAAGACTGTTTCGATACCAAAAGGCAGAAATTTGAAGAGTGCAAAAATTCACCAGGCTATAGTTGACAGCGATAAGTGGATAAATGTACCTATTCTCAAAAATCATGGTGGTGCTCAGCTTACCATTTCTATGAAAAACTATATGGGTATAGTTTGGGACAGAGGATTTTTCCATGCAAACGACTTGCAGCAATGTATTGCTGATATCTGCACTTATGAAAAAAGACCTGTTTTGAATATTGTTGATGCTTACAGACTAATGAAAACAAGTGGTCCAAGAGGAAGATCGCTTTCAGATGTTGTACTTTCAAAGGGATTATTTATGTCTCAGGACATTGTTGCCGTTGATACTGCTGCTGCAAACTTCTTCAATCAGGCACGTGAAATGCCGCTTGAGAATGTAACACATATTGCCAAAGCTCAAGAGCTGGGCTTGGGAACTATAGACCTTGATAAGCTCAATATAAGAAGAGTTCGCATATAAATATTCTGTGGATAATATTTTCACAATTTCCCGATAACCCGATTGAATATCGGGTTATCTCCATTTGTTTAAAAGTATGAAAAACTGATTGAAAGAAACGCTCTATGCTAAAAAAAATTCGTGTAACCCTATCTGTAATAATATTATCCCTGATTACATTTTATTTTCTGGATTTCAGGGGATTTATACCTGAAGGCTTTAAATTTCTGACCGAAATTCAATTTCTTCCTGCTCTTCTTTCCTTGAACGTGATCATTTTGATCTCGTTAATAGTTCTTACTCTTCTTTTTGGAAGAGTCTATTGTTCATCTATCTGTCCTATGGGTGTTTATCAGGATTTTGTTGCATGGTTGTCTAAGAAATTCAATAAAAAAAAGAGGTACAGATTCAGCAAAGCTAAAAATATCCTTCGCTGGAGTGTGTTGGGAGCTACTGTTATTGCGTTTTTTATAGGATTCAATTTCTTAGTAGGCCTTCTTGACCCTTACGGAGCTTATGGAAGAATGGTAACTAACTTATTCCGGCCCGGTTATCTGGCAGGGAACAATCTGCTTGAAACTATCTTCACCTCATTTGGTAATTATACTTTTTATAAAGTAAGTATATATACTATAAGCGTTTCCTCAACGATTATAGCTTTAATCACACTATTGGTAATCGGTTATTTAGCATGGAGAGGTGGAAGGACATACTGCAACACAATTTGTCCTGTTGGAACAACTCTCGGTTTTTTAAGTAAATACTCACTCTTCAGAGTACAGTTTGTTGACGAAAAATGCAACATGTGCGGACTTTGTGCAATGAAATGCAAAGCATCTTGTATTGATTCAAAGAACAAACAAATAGATTATAGCCGCTGTGTCACATGCTTCAACTGCATTGAAGTCTGCAATCGTGATGCTATGAAATACAAAATTGTTAAAAGAAAAAAGGAACAAGTTGCACAAGCGATGCCTGCTTATAATTACATTAAAGAAAACGCACCTCAAAACTCTTCAACATCTGAAAAATTAGTACATTCTAAGGAAGCAATAAAAGCTGTGAATGAATCCAAGCGACGTTTTCTCTCAGCAACTCTGGTAACAGGCCTTGCCGCTGGGAAACTTCTTGCTCAGAATATTTCGGGAGATATTATCCCCAAAAAAGAACTTAAAAGGCAGATCCCTATTGCACCTCCCGGAGCGCTTTCATTTGATCATCTGCGTGAGAAATGTATATCTTGCCATCTATGTGTTAGCAAATGCCCTTCTAGAGTGATCAAGCCAGCACTTCTGGAATATGGACTTGGAGGAATAATGCAACCAAAGCTGTATTTCGACAAGGGTTTTTGTAATTATGATTGCACTGTATGCGGCGATGTGTGCCCGACAGGTGCGATACTACCATTATCAGTTGAAGAAAAAAATCACACACAAATGGGACAAGTGCAATTTATACTTGAAAACTGTATCGTTTATTACGACGAAACAAGTTGTGGTGCCTGCTCAGAACATTGTCCCACTCAAGCAGTTCACATGGTCCCATACAAAGGTCACCTTACAATTCCCGAAACTGACACTTCAATATGTGTTGGTTGCGGTGGATGTGAGTATGTCTGCCCTGCCATTCCTTTTAAGGCGATATACGTGGAAGGAATTGATACACACAATTTCATAGAAATAGAGCACGATGAGATAGAGGAGATTGTGATAGATGATTTCGGGTTCTAATAAAACGTAAACCAATACAATAACTGTTAAACAATCTAAAATAGCCGGTTTTGTCGCTAAAGCGACGAATACCGGTTTATTCTGTTTGTACATTTGCAATATAAGCTTATCAGATTATTTCTGATGGCTCATTAAAAACAAATTATTAAGATGAAGAAAATTATTATAGGTGTTATTTCAATTATGGTAATGCTACCAATAGCAGCACAAACGGAAATGAAATTGCTGTTGGAGCACATTGAGAAAAACAACACAACATTACAGGCTTTACAAAAACAGGTTGAAGCACAGAAACTGGGTAATAAAACAGGTATTTATTTACCAAATCCTGAAGTAGAGTTCGGATATCTATGGGGTAATCCTGAAGAAATAGGAAATGAACGCTCTTTTTCAATTACTCAATCAATTGATTTTCCGACTGCTTATGGGTATAGAAGTAAAATTTCAAACATGGAGAATCAAAACCTTGATATGATTTACAATTCTGAGAGAATAAATGTTCTTTGGCATGCTAAACAGCTGGCAATAAATCTTACGTATTATAATGCATTATCAAAAGACTATGAAAACCGTGTTGAAATTGCCAAGGAGATTGCAGAGTCATATCAGAAAATGTATGAGGAAAGTACAATCGACATTTTAGAAAGAAACCAGGTATTCATGGATCTAATAACCTGTGTAAATGAGAAAGAAAAAATTGATGTTGAAAGGAAGTCCTTGCTAAATGAGCTGAAAGCTTTAAACGGAGGTATAGAAATAGTATTTGATGAAACAGTTATACCGGTTAATCCTCTTCCTGCAGATTTCAATGAATGGTATTTAAAGGCGGAATCAATCAGTCCCTCCTTGAAATATCTTAATCAACAGATTGAAATCAGAAGACAGCAGGTGAAACTCAATCAAGCACTTTCATTGCCGAAACTTTCGGCAGGTTATGCTGACGAAAGAATTTTAGGGGAAAAGCTACAAGGTATAACAATCGGAGTATCAATACCGCTTTGGGAAAACAAGAATGTCGTTAAACAGGCAAAGGCAGATATCATTTCGAGTGAGTACTCTCTTGAAGACAACAAACTTCAGTATTATAACAGATTACAAAATCTGTTTAATAAATCTGTTGGCCTTCAGAGTACAGCAGTAAAATATCGTCAAGCATTATCATCATACAATAGTGTACCAATGCTGAGAAAAGCACTTGAGGCAGGTGAAATTTCATTGTTAAACTATCTGTTACAAATAGAAGCTTATTATGATGCTTATAACAGTATGCTTGAAGTCGAGAGAGATTATGCATTGGCTGAAGCTGAGCTGACTGCTGTGTCTTTGTGACTTTTAAACTATATTTTATTTTGATTGTTTATAGGTAACCAGTATCTTTGAAAATATTTTTGTAAAAATGAAGAGAATTACTGCCATATTTTCACTTGTAATAATGTTGATTACAGCAATTCAACCTGTAATCGCCATGCATTATTGTGATGATGAGTTGAGCTCTCTTCAAATATACCACACAAACGGAATCCAAAACTCTTGCTGCGATGATTCAAAGAATCATGACCTCTTAATTTCAGGAGATTTTTGTTGCGAGACAGAAATGCTGGAGTTTTCAACTGATGAGTTTCAAACCAAATCAGAGCTGCCTGTCACAAGAATCTCACCTATTTCAATTGATGTTATGGGAATGGCTCTGGTAAATCAGTTGGTTACATCTGAACCGGATTCCGATACTTTCTTAACTTCCTTAAAATTTCCCCCGAAAGGACTTTACCTTAATGATGTAAGTATTCTTACCTACATCTGTATCTACCGTATTTGATTCTTAAGGAATATTGTATTCAGAAATGGGTAACAACTGTTTACCTATAAAAAACTGTATTCAATATACACTCCATTACTCTGTATTTTTAAAAATATACAGATATAAAACACCAGGCTAAATAATGCTTAATAATTAGCCAAACATGATAAAATAAACATACTTAAAAATATATTCTATGATCAACAAAATCATAAAGTATTTCCTTGAAAACAGGTTTATTACAATCCTGTTGTTAATAACTATTATTGTTTGGGGGATATCAGTAGCACCTTTCAACTGGGGCAGTTTTCTGCCGAAGAATCCGGTTCCCGTAGATGCTATCCCCGACCTTAGTGACAATCAACAGATTATCGCAACCGAATGGATGGGACGCTCTCCCAAAGATATACAAGAACAGATTACCTATCCACTGACTACATCGCTATTAGGTGTTCCGGGTGTTAAAACTATTCGTAGTACATCCATGTTTGGAATGTCTTTTATCTATGTAATATTTGAAGAAGATATTGAATTTTACTGGAGTCGCTCGCGTATTCTGGAAAAATTGAACTCTCTACCTCCCGGAACGTTGCCTCAGGGTGTACAACCGAGTCTGGGACCAGATGCAACTGCTTTGGGGCAAATCTTCTGGTACACTCTTGAAGGGAGAAATCCTGAAACAGGAGAACCGTCAGGCGGTTGGGATCCTGATGAGTTAAGAACTGCACAGGATTTCTATGTAAGATACTCATTAATGTCGGCTGAAGGAGTGGCTGAAGTGGCTTCCGTGGGTGGTTTCGTAAAAGAGTATCAGGTAGACGTGAATCCTAATTCTCTTCGCGCTTACAACCTTTCTATTATGGATGTAATGAATGCCATACAGAAGAGTAACCTCGATATCGGCGCCGAAACGGTTGAAATCAATAAAGCGGAATATCTTGTTCGCGGACTTGGTTACATAAAAAAGGTGTCAGACCTGGAGGAAGCAGTGGTTACCGTAAGAGATGGTATTCCGATAAAGATTAAGGATTTGGCATTCGTTACTCTTGGTCCTGCTACCCGACGAGGCGGTTTAGACAAAGAGGGAGTGGAAGCCGTGGGAGGCGTGGTGGTTGCTCGACATGGCTCCAACCCCCTTCAGGTAATCGACAACGTGAAGGAGAAGATCAAAGAGATAGATGCAGGTTTGCCACAAAAGACCCTCTCTGACGGGTCAGTTTCTAAAGTTACCGTTGTTCCTTTTTACGACAGAACTGCATTGATTCACGAAACAATAGGTACTTTGGAAACTTCACTAACACTTGAAACACTCATTGCCATAATCGTTGTAATTGTTTTGGTACTGAACCTAAGGGCTTCTGTGGTTATATCCAGCATTCTACCCGTTGGAGTTTTGACCACTTTTATCATAATGCGATATGCCGGTGTCCAAGCGAATATAGTGGCACTTTCGGGTATTGCTATAGCCATCGGGATTATGATTGATGTGGGAGTTGTGTTTGTAGAGAACACACTCAGACATATTGATATGGAAGAGAATAAAGGTATTCGGAAAGGTAAACCATTTGTAAATTTAATTTACAATAGCATAAAAGAAGTATCCGGAGCAGTTCTCACTGGACAGCTAACCACTATTGTAAGTTTCATTCCTGTATTTATGCTGGAAGCGCAAGAAGGGAAACTTTTCGTTCCCTTGGCATTTACCAAAACGTTCGCACTCATAAGTGCATATATGATCGGTATAATGATTGTACCTACTTTGATTTATTACATCTTTTCGATAAGAATTACTTCGAAACAGGTTCGTAAAATATCAAACATCATATTGATTACTGCGGGGATCGCACTAATTATTATGACAGGATACTATTTATATTTTGCGTTGGTCTTGATTGGTCTTAACAACCTTTTCTCAGACAAATGGAATAACAATAAAATTCCTACTTATATAAATCTGGGGATTGTATTGTTTGCAGTTACATATCTTCTTGCAATGGAATGGTTGCCCATGGGTACACAGGCAGGAACACCACGAAATTTCATCTTTGTTATTTTAATAGTTGCCTTTATCCTCGGTGCCCTGTGGCTTATGGTGATCTATTATGAGAAAATACTCCGATGGAGCCTTGCAAACAGGTGGAAATTTATGACTATCCCTATCTTAACCATTCTGTTCGGAATAGTTATCTGGCAAGGGTTTGATAAAACATTTGGTTTAGTAGCAAAAGGATTTGAGACTGTTGGATGGAAATCATTCCGAAAGACGGGATTCTGGCAGACTGCAAGCAATCGGTTTCCAGGTGTTGGTCAGGAGTTTATGCCAACTTTAAACGAAGGTTCATTTCTACTAATGCCAACAACAATGCCTCATACGGGTATAGAGCAAAATATAGAATATGTTGGAATATTGGATAAAAGAATCAGTAATATACCTGAAGTGGAAATGGCTGTCGGCAAATGGGGACGTGTCAATTCGGCACTCGATCCTGCACCGACTCAAATGTTTGAAAATACAATTACCTACCGTCCGGAATATATATTGGATCAAAATGGTAACCGAAAACGATTCAAAGTAAACAGAAAAGGTGAATTTATTCTGACCAATAATACTACATATAATCCTGAAGATGGTTTTCGACTGATACCCGAAGATAGTCTGATTCACGACAGACGTGGTAAATACTTCAGACAGTGGCGCCCGGAAATCAAGAATGAGGATGATATATGGCAGGAAATTGTCAACGTGTCTCATTTACCCGGACTAACATCGGCACCCAAACTAATGCCTATTGCTGCAAGAACTGTAATGCTCTCCACCGGAATGCGAGCTCCTATGGGAGTAAAAGTATCAGGACCAGACTTGGAGTCGATAGAGCAGGGAGGCAAAGCAATAGAAACTGCTTTGAAAGATGTTACTTCAGTACTTCCGTCAACTGTATTTTACGATCGGGCTGTGGGAGCTCCTTACATTGAGATCAGCTTAAACCGGCAAGAGATGGCTCGTTACGGAATCACTGTGGCTGATCTGCAAGAGGTTATTAGTGCAGCTGTTGGCGGTATGCCACTGACTACTACGGTGGAAGATCGTGAGCGTTTTCCTGTACGACTGCGTTATCCGCGTGAGCTAAGAGAAAATCCGGATGAATTGGCTAAACTTATCATACCCACTGCAACAGGTGCACAGATACCGTTAGGTGATGTAACAGACATAACCTATACGCGTGGAGCACAGATGATTCAAAGTGAAAATACCTACCTGATTGGATATGTTATTTTTGACAAAGTTGAAGGCAAAGCTGAAGTAGATGTGGTTCATGATGCCCAGAATGTGCTTAATGAAAAAATAAGAAACGGTGAAATGTTATTACCAAAAGGAGTTTCCTTTACTTTCGCCGGAAATTATGAACAACAAGCCCGTGCAGCACAGCGACTGGCGATTATCATACCCATTAGTCTACTTGTTATCCTGCTTATTCTTTATTTCCAGTTTAAAACAATCACAGCTTCTATAATTCACTTCTCCGGAATATTTGTGGCATTGGCAGGTGGTTTCATTCTTTTGTGGCTATACGGTGAACCATGGTTTATGAATTTCGATATTGGAGGAATGAATATCCGTGATATGTTCAACATGCAACCGATTAATTTAAGCATTGCCGTATGGGTTGGGTTTATTGCTCTATTCGGCATTGCTACAGATGATGGAGTCCTGATGGGTACATATATTCATGATGCGTTTTTAGAGAGAGATCCACAGACAATGGATGAAGTGAGGGAAACAGTTGTTTTTGCGGGTAAAAAAAGAGTGCGACCTGCAGTTATGACTACTGCTACTACATTGATTGCACTTCTTCCTGTACTCACTTCCACCGGTAAGGGCTCAGAAATTATGGTACCCATGTCAATACCTACTTTTGGCGGAATGGTCATACAAATGATGACAATGTTCATCGTTCCCATACTCCAGTGTTGGTGGAGAGAAGGTGTTATCCGCAAAAAAGAGAAACAACAAGCTAAAATTACAGATTATGAAAATATATAACATCAAACTATTATTCATACTATTGCTGGGAATTATTATTACCCTCCCGGTCAAAGGTCAGGGGACTGATTCTTTGAACCACTATCTGGAGGTTGCAGCAAAAAATAACCCTGGATTGAATGCCGATTTTCTTGCCTATAAGGCATCACTTGAAAAAATACAGCAGTCCGGTACATGGCCCGATCCTCAACTCGATATAGGTTTTTTCCTTAAACCGATGGATATTGTGGGAGGTCAACAGATAGCTGATTTTACGCTTATGCAGATGTTCCCATGGTTTGGGACAAAAAAGGCAGCTCAAACAGAAGCCACACATATGGCAAGAATGTCATACGAACAATTCAGGGAGACAAGAGATAACCTATTCCTGGAAGTATATACTCAGTGGTATATTCTTTCTACACTAAAAGAGCAGATTAATAACAACCGTGAAAATCTGCAGCTGTTGAAACAACTTGAGGAGCTTGCTCTTCGCAAAGTTTCCTCATCTTTTGGTGGGTCCTCATCAAGTTATTCAGTACCATCCCCTACTCCTATGACAAAAAACAGCAGTACATCTTTATCAGGCGGCGGGATGGCAGGAATGGGTTCTATGGGTGGTTCTGCAACATCCGGCAGCAATACTTCCTATTCTTCTTCAATGTCAGGAATGAGCAGCTCGGGAGGAAGCATGTCTTCAGGTATGAATGATGCTTCCCCCGGCATGTCGGACGTACTCCGGATACAACTGGAAATGATTGAAATAGAAAACAACATTGAGAGTCTCATGTCCGATATCGCAGCTGAAAAAGCAAAATTCAATGCTTTGCTTAATCGCCCTGTAGATAGTGAAGTTATAGTTCCCGATTCAATAGTAAAAGTCCCTTTTATTTTCGATGAAGGTGTTTCTATAAGTGAAATCGAGAGCCAAAACCCAATGTTAGGCATGTTTGAGCAGGAAGAACTGGCATTCAATGCAAAAAGAGAGAAGGACAAGAAAATGAGCTATCCCATGTTAGGTATAGGACTGCAATATATGCTAATAGGCGAAAGCAAGACATCAACTATGAATCAAGGTATGACTCCCGAAATGAACGGCATGGATATGGTAATGCCCATGTTTTCTATATCGCTCCCTATTTATCGGAATAAATACAAAGCACAACAAAAAGAGAGTCGATTTATGTCGCAATCGGCCCAAGAAAAGTATAATAACACGCTTAATTTACTTAGGTCAGATCTGTTTAAACTGAAACAGCAACTCGACAATGCAGAACGGAAGATTGCACTCTACCAAAAGCAGGAACAACTGGCTCGTGTTACATATCAGTTGGTTGTTCAGGAGTTTGTAACTGCAAAAAGTGATCTTACCAACGTGATTCAGATGCAGCGTCAGTTACTGGATTATCAATTACGACAGGCAGAAGCTATCGCTGAATACAATACAAAGGTGGCCTCTATTCAAAAATTACGTTCTTTCAATTCATTAAATCAATAATACATTCAACAATATGAATAAAAATAAAATAAAAGAGATAAGTAAACATCCATATTTCAGATATGGATTGGTATTACTTGCCGGTTTGCTACTCGGCTGGTTAATTTTTTCGGGAAACGACCGTAATCAGTCATCGCATCAAATAGAAACTGTTGAAGAAGCGCATGATCACAGTGATGATCCAACAATATGGACCTGCTCTATGCATCCACAGATAAGAATGGAAGAACCGGGAGATTGCCCTCTTTGCGGAATGGATCTGATTCCTCTGCAAACTTCGGGGTCAGGTGACGCAACTGTAGACCCGGATGCTATACAACTATCTGTTGAAGCTGCTGCACTTGCCAATGTACAAACAACTGTTGTAAGCAGACAGAATCCGATAAAGGAAGTACAATTTTATGGCACAATTCAGGTAGATGAGCGTCTCTCACAATCACAGACTTCTCACGTGAGTGGTCGCATTGAAAAATTGTTTGTCACTTTCACCGGTGAGAGTGTAAAACGTGGACAACCACTTGCCACAATCTACTCACCTGAACTTTTAAACGCACAACAGGAGCTTATTGAAGCAACAAAAATGAAAGATATTCAGCCGGCTATACTTGAAGCAGTAAGAGATAAACTTCGTTTGTGGAAATTAACGGATGAACAGATCGCGCAATTAGAAAATTCAGGAGAAGTTTCGCCATTTATTGATGTTGCAGCAACCACAAGTGGTATAGTAATTTCGAAAAATGTAAACCAAGGGGATTATGTTAATACAGGCACTGTATTGTTCGCAATTGCCGATTTATCAAAAGTGTGGGCAATATTCGACGCATACGAATCCGATCTTCCATTCTTAAAGATAGGCGACCAAGTGGAATACACTCTACAGTCGTTACCGGGAAAAACATTTACAGGAAGGATATCATTTATAAATCCTATCCTCGATTCGTCCACACGTACAGCAAAAGTTCGTGTTGAGACAACGAATCCCGGAATGGAACTAAAACCGGAAATGTATGCTAACGCTATTATAAAATCACCCCTTAAACATTACAACAATGAGGTTGTTATTCCAAAGTCGGCTATTCTATGGACAGGAAAGCGTTCCATTGTATATGTTAAACAGCCCGACACTGATACGCCGGCATTTCTGTTACGTGAAATTGAACTGGGTCCTTCATTAGGTGATTCATACGTAGTATTGAGCGGATTAAATGAAGGAGATGAAGTTGTTACTAATGGTGCTTTCACAATAGATGCCAGTGCTCAGCTTGCCGGAAAGCGCAGCATGATGAATGAAACTGCAGGAAGGGCGGTTACAGGGCATGAGGGACATACAATGAGTGGAAGCAGTAATACGTCTGAAAATGGAGAACATGCGATGCTAACTGTACAGGGTTTATGCGAGATGTGCAAAGACCGTATTGAGAAGGCTGCCATGGGAGTAAACGGTGTAGGTGTTGCCAGTTGGGATTTAAAGACAAAACAACTGCATCTTAATTTAGATCCTGCAAAAACTTCAGTAGATGAGATAGCAAAAGCTGTAGCAAAGGCAGGACATGATAATGATAAATATAAAACAGATCAGGCTACTTACGATGCATTGCCTGCTTGCTGCAAATACAGGGGTTAATCAATCAGATAATTCAAATTTAAAAAAGTAACAAAATGAAAAAAGTAATATTAGCGACATTTGCACTGTGTACACTCTTGTTCAATGGCTGTAATTCAGAATCATCCGGCAAGAACAACACTGCACCAAATAATGAAATGGAACACATGGAAACGGATGCACAACACAATGAAACAGATCACATGACATCAGGTGAAGTCCACGAGGAACATGCCATGCTGAATGTAAAGGGAAGTTGTGAAATGTGTAAAGACCGCATTGAGAAAGCGGCGAAGGAAGTGGAAGGAGTTTCTTTTGCGAGTTGGGATACCGAAAAACAGGTGTTGCATTTGAATTACGATTCCGATAAGGCGACTGAAGACGATATATCAAAAGCCCTTGCGGCAGCGGGACATGACACGGATAAGTATAAAGCTGAGCAAGCTGTTTATGATGCTTTGCCGGCTTGTTGCAAATACAGAGAATAATTGATAGTATATCATTAATATATTGGAGTGAATATCCCATAAAATAGATATTCCTCCAATTTAAATAATAATTAAATGGAACATAAAGAAGATTCGCACAGTCATCATGTGCATGTGATGAACAACAAAACAAGTCATGCTATACATGATGGTCAGGAAGATCATGACCATAGTGGTCATGGACATATGGGACATATGGAGCACATGGGGAATCTAAAGCTGAAATTCTGGGTTTCTTTAATTATTACAATCCCAATTCTTTTCTTGTCCAATTTCATGGGAATTGAACTTCCATTTCAAATAAGTTTTCCCGGATCTGATTGGGTTGTAGTTATTCTTTCAACTGTACTTTTTATTTATGGAGGCACTCCATTTTTAAAAGGAGCAAAGATGGAACTAGGTGAGAGAAAACCTGCAATGATGACTTTGATTTCGATGGGTATCACTGTTGCATATATTTACAGTTTATATGCTTTTATCTCTAATAATTTTATACACAATGCACCACACTTGATGGATTTCTTTTGGGAGCTAGCAACACTGATTGTCATCATGCTCCTTGGGCATTGGATCGAAATTAGAGCAGTAGGTAATGCCGGCAATGCTTTACAGAAAATGGCCGAACTGCTACCTGGAAAAGCTCTTTTAATTAATGAGCATGGCGAAATATCTGAGGTAAATCTTAAAGAAGTTCATATTGGTCAACATCTATTAGTCAATGCCGGTGAAAAGATACCAACCGACGGTATAATATTGCAGGGTAAAACCAGCGTTAATGAATCAATGGTAACCGGTGAAGCCAAAGCAGTAAATAAAAAAGTGGGCGATAAGGTAATCGGGGGTGCAGTAAATGGTAAAGGTACATTGAAAATAGAAGTAACAGGAACCGGTGAATCGGGATTTCTATCACAAGTAATGAAGCTTGTAAGTGATGCACAGAAAGAAAAGTCTCGCTCTGAAACACTTTCAGATAAAGTAGCTGCGGCACTTTTCTATGTTGCAGTTGCAGTAGGTGTTATAGCTTTTATTGCGTGGCTAATAACGACCAAAGATTTAAATATTGCTTTTGAGAGACTAGTAACTGTACTTATCATTGCCTGCCCACATGCACTCGGTCTTGCTATTCCACTTGTAGTTGCCAGATCCACATCTTTAGGTGCAAGCAACGGATTGCTTATTCGAAACAGAGTTGCATTAGAGAATTCGAAGAAAATTAAGTATGTAACGATGGACAAGACAGGTACACTAACAGAAGGTAATTTTAAAGTATCAACTGTTGAGTCACTTACTGAAAAGTGGAGTGACAATGAAATATTAAGTATGATGGCATCACTCGAAAGTTATTCCAATCACCCGTTAGCTATAGGTATTCTGGAAGAAGCTGAAAAAAGGGAAATTCGTTTTCCTATACCTGAAAATGTATCAGTCATAAGTGGTACAGGTCTTCAAGGTACAGTAGAAGGCAAGCAGTTATTGATAGTAAAACCAGCCTATCTTGATATAAACAATATGTATTATGATAAGATCAGATATAATAAATTAGCTCAAAAAGGAAACTCTGTCAGCTATCTGATTGTAAATAAAGAAGTAGCTGGCATAGTTGCTCAAGGCGATGAAATAAAAGAGGAAGCTAAAAAAACCGTGGATGGTTTAAAACGTATGCATATTGTTCCTGTTATGCTCACCGGTGATAATGAAGGATACGCCAAAAGCGTTGCTTCACAGGTCGGTATAACTGAAGTTCATGCCGGACTACTGCCTCAGGACAAGGAGAAATACATTCAATCACTGCAAAATAACAAAAAACCAGTAATGATGGTTGGCGATGGTGTAAATGATGCTCCGGCACTTGCCAGAGCAGAGATAGGAGTTGCTATTGGAGCTGGAACTGATGTTGCCATAGAATCTGCAGATGTAGTTCTGGTAAAAAGTAATCCATCAGACATTTTGCACTTTTTCACATTGGCAAAAAACACTACCCGCAAGATGGTTCAGAACCTCTGGTGGGGAGCAGGATATAATATCATTGCCATACCTCTTGCAGCAGGTGTGCTGGCTCCTATTGGAATTATTTTAAGTCCTGCTGTTGGTGCAGTTTTAATGTCTATAAGCACAATAGTGGTAGCGCTTAACTCCATGACCCTTAAGATAAAGTAATTATTTGTATTACTGTTAAATAATAAGTTTAAAATATTAATTTGTTAATAATAAGCAAACAATGGAAAAGGTTTATTGTTATAATCATCTAAAAAAGTCAACATTTGATACTTATCGATAAGGGGTGAGTTGATAAAACGATTAACAATAACATTCTTCTAAATATGTGTGGAATTGTAGGATATATTGGTAATAGGCAAGCATACCCCATCCTTATAAAAGGGTTACAACGATTGGAGTATAGAGGTTATGACAGCGCCGGAATTGCATTAATAAATGGAGATAACCTTAATCTGTATAAGACGAAAGGGAAAGTGGCAGATCTGGTACATTTTGCCGAACAAAAAGATATATCAGGAACAATAGGTATAGCTCATACCCGTTGGGCAACGCACGGTGAACCCAATCAATTAAATGCCCATCCACATTATTCACAATCTGAAGAACTGGTTATCATCCACAATGGTATTATTGAAAATTATGCAATACTTAAAAAAGGTTTGCAAGAACACGGCTATACTTTTCAAAGTCAGACAGATACAGAAGTACTGATTCAACTTATAGAATATGTAAAAAAATCAACAAATACAGATCTTACTGAAGCTGTTCAGCTAGCTCTTAATGAGGTAGTTGGCGCTTATGCAATTGCTGTCATTGAGAAAGGGAACCCTGATTTAATTGTTGCTGCACGTAATGGCAGCCCTCTTGTAATAGGTGTTGGAGAAGATGAATACTTTTTAGCATCTGATGCAACTCCTATTGTTGAACATACAAATAAAGTAATTTATTTAGA
>DHCC01000002.1:21234-50096 GCA_002398875.1 Bacteroidales bacterium UBA4912
GAGAAGACACCTGAAATTAAAATGCTTGAGATGACTATCAGCCAGCTAGAAAAAAATGGCTATCCTCATTTTATGCTTAAAGAAATATTCGAACAGCCGCGGACACTTGCTGACAGTATGAAAGGAAGAGTAAATGTTGATACCAATAATATTACCCTTGCCGGCTTTATAGATAACAAAGAGCGTTTTTTAAATGCTAAGAGAATTATTATCACCGCATGTGGCACTTCCTGGCATTCTGCTACCATTGGAATGTATTTGATTGAAGAGTTTGCACGTATTCCTGTTGAAGTTGAATACTCTTCAGAATTAAGATACAGAAATCCTGTTATTAATCCCGATGATATTGTTATTGCAATTTCCCAGTCTGGTGAAACTGCAGACACACTTGCTGCTGTAGAACTGGCAAAAAAAAATGGTGCATTTATTTTCGGAATATGTAATGTAGTTGGGTCATCTATACCCAGAAACACTGATTCAGGTTGTTACACACATGTAGGACCAGAGATTGGTGTTGCTTCAACAAAAGCATTTACAGCACAAGTGACAGTATTAACTATGTTGGCTTTGATGATTGGTAAAGAAAAAGGAACCATAACTGATGAAAAATATCTCAATATTATCCGTGAACTTCATAACATTCCTAATAAAATATCAACTATATTACAAAAAGACAACGAGATTGCTGAGCTGGCTAAAACATTTACTTATGCTCAAAATTTTATATATCTTGGCAGAGGATATAATTTTCCTGTTGCACTGGAAGGTGCGCTAAAACTAAAGGAAATCTCATATATTCATGCCGAGGGATATCCTGCAGCTGAAATGAAGCATGGTCCAATTGCATTAATCAGTCCCGAAATGCCGGTTATAGTGATTGCAACCCACTCCTCCACATACGATAAAGTAATCAGCAATATCCAGGAAATAAAAGCCCGAAAAGGCAGGATTATTTCAATTGTAACCGAAGGTGATATTAATGTAAAAAAACTATCTAATAATGTAATTGAAATACCTGAAACAGAAGAGTGTCTTGCACCTCTCCTTTCAGTAATTCCGCTTCAATTATTAGCATATCACATTGCCGTAGAGAAAGGGTGTGATATTGATCAACCTAGAAATTTAGCAAAATCAGTTACAGTAGAATAGTAATTACAATATATTTTCTTAAATTTGAACACAGTACAACAATTAGTTTAACACAACACAAATCAATCCCTATGATTACCAGGCACACAACATCACTTTTGTTTATATTTATTTTATTGAATTCAATTATAGCCTTTTCTCAGGAACGTAACGTAAACTATGACGAATCGAAGGCGGGTCATTACTCCCTACCCTCTGTTTTAACATCATACGGAGGTGTTGTTATAAATAATGTATCGGACTGGGAAGAATTCAGGAAGTCAGAAATACTGAACAGTTTCACTGAACACATTTACGGTAAAGTCCCAGGTGAGCTTGATACAATGTTGATAAACATAACAGAAAATAATGGCTCTTTCTTAAACGGAAAAGCCAAAAGGAAACAAGTTACTCTGACCTTTATAAAAAATGGAAAAGAATTAAGTGCCGATCTGCTCATTTATCTGCCGTCATCAAATAAAAGCTCTTCTGTATTTTTAGGATACAATTTCCAAGGAAATCATACAGTTGCTAACGATAAAAACATTTTTATTACAAAATCATGGGTACCGGTAAACGAAACTCTGGGTGTTATATCAAATACAGCATCAGAGGAGTCTCGCGGTGAAATGAGCCGAAGATGGGCAATTGAAAAAATTATTGATGCCGGATATGGTTTGGTAACTTTATACAGGGGAGACATTGATCCCGATAAAGATGATTTTAGTGATGGAGTACATAAACTATTTTACACAAAAGATCAGGACAAGCCCGGTCAAGACGAATGGGCTACAATTGCAGCTTGGAGTTGGGGATTATCCAGAGTGATGGATTATCTGGAAAAAGATAACGAGATAGATAACGAAAAAGTAATTGTATTCGGACACTCAAGATTAGGGAAGGCTTCACTTTGGGCAGCTGCAACTGACAATCGATTTGCAGGTTGTATCTCCAATAACTCGGGTGAAATGGGTGCCGCCCTTTCCAGACGCAACTTTGGTGAGACAGTTGAAGTAATTAACACTTCATTCCCACACTGGTTTTGCGCTAACTTCAAAAAATACTCCAACAAAGCGTACATGTTGCCTGTCGACCAGCACATGCTTATCTCTTTAATTGCACCACGTCCGGTTTATGTTGCCAGTGCAACCGAAGATCTTTGGGCAGATCCAAAAGGTGAGTTTTTATCAGCAAAAGAGGCTTCTGTTGTCTATAATCTATATGGAATTCAAGGTCTTTCTTCCACAGCTATGCCTGATCCGGACTCTCCTGTGATAGGAGAAGTAAGTTATCACCTTAGAACCGGTAAACATGATGTTACAGATTATGATTGGGAGCAATACATAAAATTTGCGAAGTATAACAATTTCTGAAGTCAAGTATATAAAAAAAACTCTTTATTTAATAAAACCCACCGACTGTGTCAATAAAGGCTCCTGATTGGGTTTCAAATTAAGCAATTTACTTAATTCATCTTTATTAAATGACCCCCTGGCTACAGAACCCAAACCCTCTGAAGCACAATATAAATATACATTTTGCGAAACATAACCGCAACTGGTATAAGCATAATGCATGCTTGAAGCTTTATCTGCATCTGAAACAAAAATCAAATTTACTGCAGCAACTGAAACAAAATCCTGAACACCGGTTTTACCCCTGTAATCACCCTTCTTCACCTCTTTTAGAAGATGGTTTTTGGCATCATAGAAATATAACCCATTCTTAGTAGCTACATACAATTCCAGTTCTTGCTTGTTATTAGCTGTGGGTGCTGTACGCTTATCGTCGCGATTGAATCCGTTGGCTGCCCATAAGAGATCTGATATCTGCTGTACAGATAGTTCCTTGTCTATAAAATCCCGACTTGATTTACGCTCGCTTAATGCTTGCATCAGAGGTTTTCCTCCTGACTTATTCGGAGCAGGAAGTTTTATATCTTGTGCAAAAAGTGAGTTACTCATAAATAAAACAGATATTAAAACGATTAATTTGTTCATAGTAAATTGAATAAAGAGTTATTTTTAGTTACAAACTTACATTATGTTCTTCAACAATGAATTATCACCTATCCATTTTGTTCTAATTTATCTTTACATCTTTAAACATAAAAACGTTGTCACTTACCCTTAAAGGTTTGCCACTTTCAGCAGTTACATTATTAACAATAACATTTTTAGTCTTAATGAATGGATATTCCTCAATATACGTTTCATCAATCATTTCTCTATTAAAATTCGAAAAAATAGCGGGACCTTGATATGTATCCGGATGATTTGAATCATCAATTTTAAGATTTTCAATTGTTATAGTTTCAGGCATAAAGCATTTATATCCAAAATTATGCTGACCTGAGTTAGATCCACCAATTATATTAACATTACCCGACTTTGCTCCTCTGGGTACAAAAACACAATCACGAATAATAAACTCACCTTCCCATGTGCTGCCGTAATCGGATCGCAAATTTATAAGTGATGAACCATATACTGTAGAGTTTTCAACTATAAAAATTCCGGTTCCTATTGCATTTATTCCCTGATGTCCAAGTGTTGAATTACGAATAGTTGCATTGGCAACACCCATGTGAGCATCAAATCTTGAAAAAACGCAACTATCATAAACAAGATTTTTACAATAATTAGAACCCATAATACCCCAATAGTCAGAGTCGTTTATATCATTAGTCTGACTACAGTTAACAAACGAAACGTTTAGTGCTCTGTTAACATTAATATCATAAGTTCCCATAGATACCGCTACTCCTGCCGACCCAATTGTACGGTACATTTTATGACCTGTCAGAATACTGTTTTTTACAGTAACATCTGAGCAATTACTAATACTGATAAAGCCGCCATAAGGTGCACCATTTTCTCCTTCACCTGAAACAAGATGAACAAGTCCTTCAACTAAAACATTAGATCGGTTTATAGATATACCTCTTGCATAGTAAGTATATTTTGATTCATCTCTATTTGCTAAAGTGGTAAAGTGTCCGCCAGTTATTTTTAATTGTTTTTCATCAATAGGAAGTATAGTGATATCAGTAATATGATTAAAATCCCAAATTACCGGAGTATTACCATCAACATTTCCATTTTTATCAACAACAAACAGATCTGTCTGCGAAGAACCATCGTTTTGATTAGGTCCGAAACGGATATAACGTTTTACATTGGAGTCGTTTACTACTACAATGCCGGATCCGGGTAGTGACACATCAATTTTATTCTGGAACCTTTTTAATGAAGTAATATTCTCCGGTTTAAAGGGTTTGAGTATTGAATTTACCGAGAAAATATGTGCATTCCTATTTTCAACATCTGTATCATCAATTATAAATGAAGCTGAACCAAAATCAGTATCTGTAAGGATGTTTACAGTTTGATCCTTACCTCCAATATAATAAGTTGCTCCACTGTCGGCTACAACTTCCAGGTTGTGTTGATTAGCAAACTCATGTGTTGCTGCTATGGCATCAATATCATCTGAGATTCCATCACCCTTAGCACCAAAATCGCTGTAGCTAACCTTACCATTTTGAATAAACTTCTGCTCCTCTTTTGTGGGCGTTATTTTATGTAAAACATTTTGTTCAATAACAGAACAACTAACGTAATGGATGTTTTCACCTAATAACTCAGTGAAATTGCACAAAAAGGATGCTAAGATAATTAGCAGATAATAGTTTTTCATGGTATAAAATTACATAATATTTTTTACTCCTCCATTAAAAAAGATATTGGATCTGTAAGATACTCCATGATTTTATAAATAAAGCGAGTCGTCTCTCCACCATCAACAATCCTGTGATCCACTGTAAGTGAAAGTGGCATTATATTTCCAACCACTATCTCGTCATCTTTCACCACCGGTGTTTTAAGAATACGACCAATTCCGAGTATTCCTGCCTGCGGGTAATTAAGTACCGGAGTCGCGAATATACCTCCAAATGAACCAAAACTTGTTATACTGAAACATCCATCTTTAAGATCATCGAGTGTTAATTTTCTTGTTCTTGCTTTATTAGCCAACTCACCAATCTGTCCCGCAATCTGAAAAATTGATAATTTGTCAGCATCACGAATAACCGGGACCACGAGTCCATCAGGAGCATCAACAGCAATAGCTATATGGTAACGGTTTCGGTAAATCATACGATTATTTTCAGTATCAATTTGTGAATTCAGCTGAGGATGATGCTTTAATGCTTGAGCAACAGCCTTAACGATAAAAGGCAAATAAGTTAACTTTACACCTTTATCGGCAAATCTTTGTTTATAGCGCGCCCTGACATCCATCAAACCGGAAATTTCGACCTCTTCAAAAACTGACATGTGTGCTGCATTATGCTTTGATTGAAGCATATTCTTGGCAATAGTCTTTCTGATTTGTGTAAGAGGTTTATAGGTTACATCTTCGGCGGTTGACTTGAAGGACTCGTCAGACACAAAAGAAGTGCTGCTTTTATCAGCATCAGCTTGTGGAGTAGAATACTTATTTTGATCATTAAAGTTAAGAATATCTTCTTTTTTTACTCTGCCTGAAGGTCCGCTTCCCGAAATTTCATTAATATCAATTCCCAACTGTTTGGCCATAGCACGTGCAACCGGCGTTGCTAACACTTTTCTACCTTCATCACTGGATGCCATTATCGCATCTTTCTTTCCTGCCACCTCGAGAGTGCCGACAACAGCACCGGCATCTTCATCAGTTTCCTTTTCTGCTGCTTCACCTACCAGTTCTATGATAACTAAAGGTGAGCCTACTTTTACAACATCACCTTCATCTCCAAATAATTGAGCAATTACTCCATCTTTAGGAGAAGGGATATCTGCAACCACCTTATCTGTTTCCATCTGAACAAGTGAATCACCCATCTTAACATGCTGACCTGCTTTAACATACCACTCCATTATGGTACCTTCTTCAAGTCCCTCACCCAGATCCGGAAAATTAAATGTAAACTTCATATTTTACTTTTTATTCTGTAAAAAATTAATCGATTAACAAGTAGTGAAACTTCACTCAAAAATTAACTGATTTCTCTATCTCATAAAAAATTCTCTCAGGAGATATGATATAGTACTTCTCGCCTTGAGCCAATGGAACGACAGTATCGTATCCCATAACTCTTCTTGGCGGAGCTTCTAAATAAAGGAATGCCTCCTCATTAGCTATTGCAACCAGCTCAGAGCCAACACTAAACGACTCATGAGCTTCTGCAACAATAATCATTCTCCCGGTCTTTCTTACAGACTCACCAATTGTCTGCCTGTCGATAGGATAAATAGAACGCAAATCTATCAATTCCACCGATATTCCTGATTCTTTTGCCATATCAATTGCTTTTTGGCATTCACGTACCATTGATCCAAAAGCAACTAAAGTAACATCCGATCCTTCCTGAACAATCTTTGCTTTACCTAGTGGAATACTAAATTTATCCTCTGGCACATCCTGTTTTATTGCGCGATAAATTCGTTTAGGCTCCATGAATATAATAGGATCTTCGCTTTCTATGGCTGATATCATTAATCCTTTCGCATCGTAGGGTGTGGAAGGTATTACCACCTTCAAACCGGGCAAATGTGCAAATAAAGCTTCAGGACTGTCTGAATGATGCTCAAGTGCATTAACTCCTCCTCCATAGGGGAAACGAATCACCATGGGTACTCTGTATTTACCGCGCGAACGGTTTTGCATTCTCGACACATTAGATGCTATCTGATTAAATGCAGGGTATGTGAAACCATCAAACTGAAGTTCAACAATCGGCTTGAGTCCTGAAACAGCCATTCCTAGTGCTGTACCCACTATGCCCGACTCAGCAAGAGGTGAGTCAAACACACGTTCTACACCATATTTTTTCTGTAGACCTTCAGTTACGCGAAACACTCCTCCCTCAACACCAACATCCTCGCCGTAAATCACGACACTGCTATCTTCATTCAATTTGATATCCAGCGCATTGTTTATCGCCTTAACCATTGTCATAACACTCATCTCCTGTTCTCCTTCCAGCTTAAAAATTGTTCGTAAGCACCCTTTTGTCTATTCAATTCTTCAGGTATATCGCTATACATATAATCGAAAATGTCGTCAATCTTATATCCCTTTTCCTTTTCAGCACTCACAAACTGTGCATCAATCTCCTGCTTGTACTCCTCTTTTAATTTATCTTTATCAATATTCCAGATATTGTTCTTCTTCATATATCTTTCAAGACGGAGCAGCGGATCAACAAGAGCCCATTGTTCCTCTTCCTCTTTCTTACGATATTTAGAAGGATCGTCAGATGTAGTATGCGCCCCCAAACGGTATGTGAATGCTTCAATCAACATGGGACCTTTACCTGAAAGAGCATATTCAGAAGCTGTTTTGTAGGCTAGATACATTGCAAAGAAATCGTTTCCGTCAACCTTAATACCCGGTATTCCGAAAGCGACTGATTTTACTGCAAGATTAATAGATTTTGTTTGAGATGCTACAGGTACTGAAATTGCATATTGGTTATTTTGAATTGTGAAAATCACCGGAACCTGCCACACACCTGCAAAATTAAGCGCTTCACTAAAATCGCCTTCAGATGTACCACCATCACCTATAAAAGTGTATACTGCCTCATCCTTTTTTTGATATTTTATAGAATATCCTATTCCCGTAGCGTGATGAAACTGAGTCCCTATTGAAATAGCAATTGGCAATGTTTTACTTACATTTTTAAAGCTCCCTCCATGCTCATTTCCTAGATAAAAGAGGAACATTTCTTTCATAGTTACACCACGTGATAACAAGGTTCCCATTTCACGAAAAGCCGGAACAAGCCAATCTTCTTTACGAATATTCATGCCTGCAGCTATATGAATAGCCTCCTGTCCTAAGTTTGGTGTAAAAGTAAACATCCTGCCCTGACGTTGATACGAGATAGCCATCTCATCGGCCGTCCTCTCATAGAACATCTGTTTATATGCATCTGTTATAGATTTTTCTTCTAACTCCGGAAACAAAGCTTTACTTACAACGTTTCCATCATCATCCATTACACGCAGCATCCTATCTTCCAATGGGTTAAAATCACGAAAAATCTCAGGTAAATTATCTTGAATCATTTAACTGTTTGTTAGTATCGAAGTTATAAAATAATAGCTGTGATTATAAGCTCTGTATATAACAGTCCGATAAAAAAATAGTTCATGATTTAAGGATACCTGCTTTTTCTGCCGCATCAATAATCATATTAGCAGTGCCCTCTATACCAAACAAGGAGGTTTCAACAGTCATATCGTATTCATTAAGGTTATCCCAATGCCTGCCGGTATAGTGACGACTATATTCATCTCTTTCTCTGTCTTTTCTGTCCATAACTTTTATGGAATCCTGAGGGCTTACCAAGTAATTCTGTTCAACTCTTTTTTTACGAAAATCAGTATCTGCATGCACAAATACATTGAAACATTTTTTGTGACCTTTAAGGATAAAATTGGCTGCACGTCCCACTATAACACACGATTCACTGGCAGCAATATTACGAATAACACCTGTTTGTGCAATGAAAAGTTTATCATTTGGCGGAATAACCTCATTCACATAAGCATAATTATTATTATACAGTTTATCCAGAAGTCCGTTGGGGAGTTTTTGCTCATGTTTTTCCACGTATTCAGGAGTAAATCCACTAGCAAGAGCGGTGAGATCAATCAGTTTACTATCATAAAAGGATATACCAAGTTTTTCAGCAATGCGTTCGCCAACTGCATGTCCGCCACTGCCATACTGACGCGAAATGGTGATCACAAAATTATCTGTAGTCATATATGGTTGGGGTATATACTCAATATCTTTTTTAGTTTGCAGCAGCTTATCAAAGATGGTTACTCTCTTTTGATAGAAACTTGCTATAGTGCCTACAAACAGTGCGGCCATTACTGTACCTTCACGCACTCCTTCCAATTTTCCGTGAAAAGTAAAAGCCAGAACAACAGCTATAATTACAAAGGAGGTGTCAATTGTAACTTTAGTCTTCCCGAAATCCATATCGAATGCCTCTGATATTACCAGAGTGAGTCCCTCTCCGGGGAGATAGCCAACATCTGCTTTTAGCTCAAGAAAGATACCAAAAGCCATAACGAAACAGCTCAGTATTACTGTAAGTAGTTGCCAAATATAATTTGCGGGTACTAATGATTCTGTAAGGTAAAGATTCACATCAATAAAAAGTCCGAAAAGTATTAGCAACGGGATCTGTATAAGTTGATTGATGCCTGTTTTCTTCCTTAGTATAACAACTTGTATAAGCAGCATTAGACCATTGATAATTATTGCGAAGGTTCCTACAGACACATTTGGTATTATAAGATTCAAGACGTAAGGAATTGAAGAGATGGGACTGGTTCCCAGATCCGACCTTATAGATAAAGCTACCCCATGGCCTATTATAAATATACCTGCTATCAGCAGCAATATACGGAACCCGATATTATTTTTCTTCATAAACTAATTCTAACTTGATAATCCTAAAATTTAACACGTACAACAAAAACGGGTTTCACAACCTGTTTTAATAACAAAAACAACCTTACGTATAGTACAAAAATAACAAAAAGTAAGCACATAAAAAAACTGTCACACTCAATTGAGCAACAGTTTTTACCTTCACAGTCAATTACACAGGAAGCCTCATATATCACTTTATTTTCTTAACCTAAACCCAAGCAGTCTCATACCATTTATAATTACAACCAGGATACTTAATTCGTGAACCAGCATACCTACCGACATACTCACCCATTCGCTTAACAGTAGTCCGGCAAACAATACCAGCACCACACCAACGGCTATTGTTACATTCTGTTTCATATTCCTCGATATAGATTTTGTCAGTCCCAAAGCATGAGGCAGACGGCTGAAATCGGAGTTCATTAAAACCACATCTGAAGTTTCAATAGCAACATCAGTTCCGCTTCCCATTGCTATACCAATATCTGCCAAAGCAAGTGAAGGACTGTCATTTACACCATCTCCGATGAAAGCTACAATATGCCCTTCTGACTGTATTTTCTTTATGTAGGCTGATTTGTCTTCAGGTAACATATTTCCATGCGCTTCGGTAAGTCCAAGTTCACGACTAACAACATCCACCGTACCTTGATTATCACCTGAAAGCATTACAAGATTCTTCACACCCAGCTTTTTGAGCTTCCGGAGATTTTCTTTAACCCCCTTGCGTATCTGATCGCGTACACCCATTAAAACTTTCAGTTCACCATCAACAGAGGTAAGCACAAGCGAATTTCCACAATTCATAAAACGGTCAATATCAGCTTTCACCTCGTCGCTTAAATAAACTTTTTCTCTTTCCATTAATGCTACATTTCCAACTGCCACCCTATGTTCGTTGACATTGGCTACTATCCCCCCACCCTTCACAACTTCGGTGCTTTCTACTACAGAAAACTCAACTTCTCCAATCTCTTCAAGAATAGCCTTAGCAAGAGGATGATCAGATTCGCGCTCTATACTTGCCATATATCCGAGAACCTCAGCAGAGTCAGCAGAATAATAAATGGTTTCCGAAACGGAGGGATTTCCTACTGTAAGTGTACCGGTCTTATCAAAAACCATTGTATCTACCCTACTAAAATCTGTAATAACCTCACTGCCTTTAAGTAGCACTCCGCTACGTGCACCGTTACCAATACCTGCCACGTTAGACACCGGTACACCGATAACCAGAGCACCCGGGCAACCAAGCACAAGTATAGTGATGGCGAGTTCAACATCTTTTGTAAACAGCCATACAACAAAAGCTAAAAAAAGAACCACAGGTGTATAATATTTAGAGAAACGGTCGACAAACCTCTCTGTCTGCGACTTAGAGTCTTGTGCTTCTTCAACAAGCTCGATTATTCTGCCGAAAGTGGTATCTTCACCTACCCTGTCCGCTACAATCTGAAGAGTACCATTCTCCAATATTGTGCCTGCGAATACCTTAGAATCCTTCTCTTTCCCTACAGGCAGCGATTCTCCCGTAATACTTGCTTCATTTATATGACCATCACCAAATATAACTGTACCATCAACCGGTACTTTAGCACCTGTTTTCACAAGTAACAGATCGCCTTCATCAACATCATCAACATCAACCTCAACAAATTCACCATTCTCCATCTGCTTAAATGCACTTTCAGGAGCCATTTCTGTTAGTTCTTTAATTGCTGAACGTGTCTGATTTAAAGTACGTTGTTCAAGGTAAGCTCCAAACAAGAACAGAAAAGTCACGATAGCCGACTCCTCATAATTCTGTATAAGAAATGCACTGATCACTGCGATAGTAACCAGAAGATCAATACTTACCACTTTCACCCTGAGTGCCTGATATGCCTGAATTGCTATTGGCAGCGCACCAATTACAGACGCGACAATCAATGCTAAAGTAAATACTTCCGTATTGCCTGCCGCCCATTTGCTGATATAGGCAGTGGCAATAAGGATAGCACTCAGGAGAGTGATTTGGTTCTTACTTTTTAATATAAATCTTTGCATATTGATTTTATACAGATTTTACTTTTGAATTCTTTACTTCATACCCCATCTTCGCGATAGATTCTTCCAATTGCTCAACAGATACTTTATCATCGTCGAAATATGCTTTTGCTTTACTTGCGTTAAACATTACTTTCACGCTTTCCTTGTCAACACCTTCAAGTCCTTTTAGTGCAACTTCAATTTTCTGTACACATGAAGGACAGGTCAATGTTTCTAATTGTATTGTTACTGATTTCATATTGTTTTCTCCAATTTTATTTATTGTATTCATATTATTATTATTTGTTTTATTATTATTTCGATTATTATTTCAACTACTTCTGATTACCGGCACTAATATTTATCGATACAGATAGTTAATTATTATAAGCATTATCCATTTTTTCCAGGATCTTATACATTGCAGCGTAACTTTCGCATACACCTCCTGGTACAGTATAATTATTAGTTATCTCACGCAATTGGTTAAATTCTTCACCCAGTTGAGGTGTTTTAGAACCTGCCTTTTCAGTCTTGTTGCTCATTTGATCAAACACCTTTGCTACTTCAAATATTTCAGGATGGCTACCACCGTGAACTCTTTTTACTACCGGTAAGATAAATCCTAATTTTTGTAACTCGCTTTCTCTGATTTCATTGAATTTTGTTTTCATATTATTTTCCCCTTTGATTTTGTTGTTTTACTTATTTTCTATTGCAAAGATAGCTTCGACACAACGAGACAACTGTCACCCTGGCGACACCAAAGTCTATTTCAGTATAATTAACACTTAAAGCCTGATTTAGATATATATTTCAATTGTATTAGGAACAAACAAACTCCTTACTAAGTCTTAATTAACTTCGAATATATATAAGGAATATTAGGAGTTTGTTAGGAGTTTGTTAGAACTTAGTATGAATTTAGTGCAAACATGTAGCATTGCACTATCCTAAAATAATGTTAACTGATATTTGTAATTTATGTGATGGTAGAAGTAAAAAAAGTAAACTAAAAAGAAGTTTTTACAGGCTTTTGTCCTACAAAACGTATAACTGAAGCTGTACCACTATGATAGGCACCTTCAGATAATTCAATCTCTTCCTCTTTTAGTTCAAGAATATTATATTTAATAAAGTCGTTTTGAATGTCCTGAATTGAAAATAAAAGACTTATATCTCTTGGACCTCCTACGCTGCTGTTTTTCTTTTGATACTCGATATGCTTTTCACTGAACAATTCGGCAATCACAATGCCACCGGGGCGTAATAGATTATAAATTGAGTCGCTTAATACTTTTCTTTCATTTTTGGCTAAATGGAGATATATTAGTGCAACGACATCAAAGTGTTCTTTTGGATAAATTAGATTATGAATTTCTCCTACTTTATAATCTATATTTACATTATGTTTGACTGCAAGCTTTTCTGCTTTCATTTTTCCAACAGCACTTATGTCATAAGCAGATACTTCCCAACCCATTCGTGCTGCATGTATCGCATTTCTACCTTCGCCCTCACCGGGAAACAATATTTTTCCGGGTGAAAGTTTGTTTAATTGCTCCTTGAGATAGTTATTGGGCAATTTACCATATACATATTCTTTACTTAAGTATCTGCTATTCCAATTATCAGCCAGTTTGCTCATTTATTAATAACAATTCGACTCCTGAAAAGTTGTCTCGATCAAAATGAACATTATTAACAAATTAACGTTTTAACTTTTTAAACTAAACCATCTATCAAAACCATTATGAGGAAATTGATTTTCATCAAAAAATATAAATTTGCGACTATTTTTAATCTGTTAATATTAATTTTTATTACAGGATGTGACACAGGGATTAATGATTCAAAGGGAGAAATGAATATTATATCTTTAGTTACTGATTCTGCAGTTCTTCAAGAGACAGCACCAATAATACTAACAGGATCGGACATAATATTTGAGAAAGACATTCAGTTTAAGGATTATACTCTTAATGATGAATATCCTTATAATGATACACTACGCTGGTTTCAATGGAAAAAAATAAAAGAACATATAGCTCATATCGAGAATGAGATTAACGCTGATACAGAGAGGGCTAAGATTGGAATATTCAGTAACTACAAAAATTTGAATGGAGAAGCGCCTACAGTATCTGATTTTGTGAGAAATGAATATAAAAGGGTTTCAGACCGGTATGGTGTAGAAAGATACCAATCAGTACCACTTTACAGTTTTGAAGGCGACACTATTTTGGAAAGATATGGAAGAGATGGATGGATTGCAAAAATAATAGGTAGCGATACAACCGAAATGATAAGGGTAAAAGGTGTTTCATTTGAAGGTGAATATCTAATCCCTAATCGTTATATTAAATTATGGGGAGATAGTATCAAATTTGATAAAGCTGTGGCTGTGGATGTTACTAATCAGAATATCTCCACATTAGAAAAAAGAGATGACAGGTGGTATATATTAAGTATGAATCCCGCTACTACAGGTGTTCATAAACCTCCCTATGCACTTGAAACTCCAATTGGATTATTTGCTGTTCAAGAACAAAAAGAGAAAATGTTTTATACAAAAGATGGCTCAAGTGAACTTGCCGGATATGCACCGTTCGCCTCCCGTTTTACTAACGGTGCCTATTTGCATGGCGTTCCGGTACAATATCCAAGGCAAAGTATTATTGAATGGAGCAATACTTTAGGTACAACACCTCGCTCACACATGTGCGTCAGAAACGCCACTTCACATTCAAAGTTTTTGTACGACTGGTTATCTATAAAAGAGTCGGTTGTAATTGTAATAGATTAGCTTTATTATTTTTTTGCAATAAAATCCTCCCTCATCGGGCTAAAAGCATCTATCAAAATACCCGGTTCTATACATTTTGTTCCGTGAACAACATCAGGAGCGATATATAAGCCATCACCTTCACTAACTGTTTTCGTAACTCCATTTATAGTAAACTCAAATACTCCGCTTACCACATAAGTGCTCTGCGTGTGAGGATGACTGTGCGCGCTTCCTATTGCTCCTTTTTGAAACTCTACTTTAACCAGCATGATCTGTTTGTCGTATCCCATAATTTGTCGCCTGACACCCTCTCCTGCAGGTTCCCATTCAATTTCATTTTTGTATAAAAATACTTCACTAGTTGTTTTCATATTAATTTTACAGTTTTTTGAATTTATAATTTACTTAGTTTTGAATTGCCAATTTATTTGGAACAAAAAGTTAGTAATTCCAGTTATTATTTACTTCGTTTATTACTAAATGCGCTTATTACTTATTTCGCTTATTAATTACTTAATTATTATTTTAGTTCGTCTTTGACTACTGCAATAATACCCTCAACTTGGGCCAAGGCAAACATTCTGCCGTAAAATGAGTATCCCGGATTATGGTTTTTATTGATATCATCCAGCATAAGCTTACCGTGATCTATCCGCATTGGAATATTGGGTTTATGTTTTTCCAGTATACGAATCACATCAATAAGCTTGCCATCTCCTTCCAGATGGGATGCTTCGATAAAATCACCATTATCGTATACTTTCGTACTCCTTAGATGGGCATAACCTATTTGATCAATAAACTCACCGGTAATTGACGGAACATCGTTATGCGAGTCTGCACTTAGTGATCCAGCACAGAGAGTTAATCCGTTTGACGGGCTTTTTATGGAATCAAGAATCCATGCAATATCGTCTCTGCTTGTAACTATTCGCGGTAAACCAAATACCGGAAATGGAGGATCATCGGGATGAATACATAGTTTTATCCCATATTCTTCTGAAACGGGGATTACTTTTCGCAGAAAGTATTTTAAGTTTTCCCTGAGTTGTTCTTTATTAATACTCTTATAATGTGACAAAAGCTTTCTGAAAGCATCTACAGGATTTAGTGTATCACTTGCTATTTGTCTGTTTATAAAACCTTGAGTTTTAACTATGATAGTATCTATTAATTCATTTTTTTCAGTTTCTGTTATTTTATTATCTAACTCATCAATTTTTTTCTGCTCATCATTAGTATAATCTTCAAGAGCATTTTTTCGTTTCAATATTTTACAGTCAAAATATGCAAAATGTATCTTATCAAAAAAGAGAGTAGATGTTCCATCGGGAAGTTTTTTATTAAGATCAGTTCGCACCCAGTCGATTGCAGGCATAAAATTATAACAAACAGTTTTAACTCCCTCTTTTCCTAAGTTTGCCAGACTTGTTTTATAGTTCTCAATATTTTCATCACGATCAATGCCTCCATACTTTATACTTTCAGAAACCGGCAGACTTTCAACCACTGACCACCGTAAGCCTGAACTCTCAATGAAATCCTTAAGATCGTGGATTGTTTGAGTATCCCAAACCTCACCCGGTTGTACTTCATAAAGAGAGGTGACTATACCTTCCACTCCGATCTGCCTAAGCATATCTAAAGTTATTGGATCCTTTTTACCAAACCACCGCCATGTTTTTTCCATTAAAACTAACTTATTAAACTCAAATATAGATTTTGCACTATTTGTTTCTAATTCAAATATACAATATAATGCATAAAAATAAATATAAAAAATCGAACCCATGCCAGTTAAACATGAGTTCGATTTATTTTTAGAAAAATATGTAACTTAAATAATTTACTATTCCTGTGAGTCAGGACCAAGTACAGTTCGGTCTTTAGGAACTATTCTCGCTTCAATATTATTCTCTGCTCCGGGGTAACCAATATTTTGATTAATCACACCTCCGGTATTTGAATTGATAGCATTTGCAGGAACAGGCCATAGGACATGATGTACACTTATTTTGTACTCAGCCCATTTATGTTTTACGCCTTTGTTATAGAAATTACTTTTTGCAGTAACCCAGTCATAATAGAAATTTATACCATCCTGTTTTACGTTTGCACCAATACCACCCGGACCTGAAAAGTTATCAAGTTTATAAACTCTACCACCAAAAACCTCACAAGGCTTTCCTGTTTTGGCAAAAGTGTAAGCTATTCTGGTAATTTCAGATTTCCTGTTTTCTTCATAATAAAGCTCCCTGGCTCTTTCATCAAGTATTGCACCGATATTCACATCACTTGCAGCTAATGGTTCAGCACCTGCCCGTGTTCTTACAACATTAATATATTGAGCTGCAGAAGCAAGATCGTTTTTCCAATAATAACTTTCTGCAATCATCAGATAAACCTCTGCAGTCCTGTAGATATACCAAGGAGTTTCACCACCCTGCTTCTGACTATTAAGCGGATCGGGAACAAAAAGTTTATAATGCGGCCATGAATACCAGCAACGGATTGTATCTTCAATAGACATCGAAACAGGTTTAACAAAGTTTTTTCCGTACCACTCATTGCCTTCATCCTTTAAAGAAGGATTATTATATCTCAAATCTTCCATTCTTCTCCAACTATCACGATTATGAATTCCTCTCATATCGTTTAACTCCTTGTCTGTCCATATCATATTTGTATAATACCATGTGGCACGTACTCTACCGATACCTCGACCATAGCTTGCATTCAAGTCCATTTCAGGATCAGTCTCATCTTTATGAACATTCTGACTAGTTCCTACTTTTCCGTCAGGAGTTTTAACATTACCACTGTTCCAAAATGGCACACCATTTCTCATAGTTGCAATTCTTGCCGAGCCATCTACTTCGGGATAGGACACTACATACATCAAACCTTCACTATTACTCATATCCAATTTAGCCTCAATGCTATGAAGATCAAACATTAAATTAGTGTTTGGTTTGTTCTGATTAACAGTAAAACGTTCAGTCATCAAAGGATTAGCAGCAACTATTTCTTTTCCCACTTCAATAGCTCTGTCCCATTCACCTAAAGCCATGCAAACCTTCATAAGCAATACACCGGCAGCAGCTTTGGACGTTCTACCCCTGTCAACCTTAGCAGGTACCCACTTATAAGCAAACTCTAAATCAGGTAATATTTTCTCTAAAATTGACCATCTGTCATAAGTGTAAAAATCATATTTTGGAGCATTAATTTCCCAATCAAGATAGGGAACATCACCAAACTGATGAACCAACTTATTATATCTGTATGCTCTGTGGAAATATGCTGAACCAAGTACTGCATTACGTTCAGCTTCACTTGTGTATTCGGCATCATCGATTCGTGCAATAACAACATTCGCATACTTGATACCTTTGTATCCTTCATACCAATACCAACCAACTTTCGTTCTGTCGGTATTATTTAAATTCGCATCCGGGAGCAAAGATACATCCAAATCCATCTGAGGTCCTGCCTTATCCGTAGTGCCTTCAACAGCTACGTCTGAAAGAATCATTTCCGTTAAAATTGGTGCTCCGTCACCAAAATACTCATGTCTCATATTCCTCTCACATGTAGTAATGGCTGAATAGAAACCTGCCGCATCTGTATAAGCATTCTCAGGAGTATAGAATGACAATGGTTTGGGTTCTAGCCAGGATTCACTACAACTGTAAGTTGTCAGTATAATTCCAGTTAACAGCACTATCGCAGTAACTGATATTTTATTTTTTCTGTATTTTCTTTTCATAATAACTGATTTTATAAAGTGAAATTCACTGATGCATTAATACTGCGTGGTGCAGGATTACTATTTTCCGGATCCCAGAAATCCCAATGAGGAGAAAAGACTGCAACGTTTCTTGCTGAAAGTGAGAGTGTCATATCCTGTACTGAAATTCTCTCTAATAAGTTTCTGGGCACTCTGTATGATAATGTTACATTATCCAAACGGATAAAAGATTTTTCTCTGTATACTGAACCATCATTTTTGGAACCTATTCTTGCATAATTATTTATCCTGTTTTCAGGTGTCCAGTAAGGTTGTACATATTCCGAAACTCTGTCCTTGAAACCGGAACTGTTTGAGGCACGGTTAAATGATCCGTATTGTCCCCAATGCGAATACATAAGGAATGAAAGAGAAAGATTCTTGTTAAAGATAAACTCGTTACGCAGATTCCAGTTGAATCGAGGAGTTGAATAACCCATGAAAATACGGTCTGCATTTGTCATAACACCATCTTCGTTCTGATCTTTATATTTGAAGTCTCCCGGTTGTAACCCATATACTGCCGCTTGCTCAGCCTCTTCGACCTGCCATACACCAATATGTTCATAATTCCATATCTGATCAGGATCCCTGCCTATAAACCACTGGTTTTGAATATCATCAGCTTCTTTCTGACCAATTACATTGCCTTCATCATCCAGAACATCCACCATATCTCCATAAAGAGTTATAATTTCTCTTCTGTTTAAGAAAAAGTTAGCATTAGCATTCCAAGAGAAATTCTGCCTCTCAATAATTCCCGCATTAAGTGTTACTTCAAACCCCTTTGTTTGTAACTGACCTAAGTTGGCTGCGACACTATTAAATCCGGAAATTTCCGGAAGTACCCTGTCAACCAGCAAGTCAAACGTATTAGCTATATAACCGTCAATAGATCCACTCAATCTGTTATTTAGGAACGAGAAGTCGAGACCGGCATTATAAGAAGCTTTTCTCTCCCATTTCAATTCAGAGTTTGACATCCTGTTTACATACATCTGCGAAGTAATATATACATTGCCCGTCTGATCAATGTATGGGTGCGGTCCTGATGTCATATCAGAAAGTGCCTCATACTGACCAATATCACGGTTACCATTTTCACCCCATGAGAAACGAAGTTTACCATAATCGAACCAGTCAAGTATAGGTTCAGCAAAATCTTCAGCAGTAAATATCCATCCTAAAGCAACTGAAGGAAATGTAGCTCTTGGATTTTTCTGTCCAAATGCTGAATAACCGTCTCTACGAACAGTAGTTGTAAGCATATAACGATCTTTATATGAGTAGAAAAGTCTTCCCATAAGAGCGTCTCCAGTTCTGTAAGTATCATTACTCTCATTCAACGGTACAGTACCTGCCTGCATTCTATGATAACCTAGTACATCACTTGGTGAAAATTGTGTGGCTGTCATTTTTTGTGACCAATATTGTCCTTTCTCAGCGTTGAAAAGAAATGTAGCTTCCACATTGTGATCCTGAGCAAAACGCTGACTAAATCTTAGGATATTGTCAACCTGCCAATTATATCGTTTATGTGTAGTTCTTTCGGCTCTACCACCATTTGTAGCCCATTCAAAATGTTTTGTTGATTCATGATTGTAATACTCTCTGAATTCAAGATAGGGAATAAAATTCACCTGATATTCAATATTAAAAGGTAAATCCACAATGGCATACATATTACCATTTAGAGTTGTATATACATCTTTTCTATCTCTGTAAAGGTTATCGAAAAATGGATTCACAGGAGTAACATCATCTGTTGGGTACCTCCAGTGGAACATACTATATTCTGGATCACCAATATTATTTGATCCATAAGGAGAAATGTTTACCATCTGTCCCCAATCTGCCTGTAAGAAACCTTCATTTCTTGATGAGAAACCAGCATTTAGTCCAACTCTTAACCAATCTGAAATCTTAGACTCAAGATTCAAACGGCTTCTGAATGTCTGGAACTTATTACCTGTAATTATACCTTCCCTGTCTGAATATCCCAATGACCAGTAGTATGAAGAACCATCCTGAGTTCTGTTAGAGATACTTGCTTGGTAATCCTGCTGTAGACCTGTCTGGAATACTAGTGATGGCCAATTAGTTATTTTATTGTTCAGAAAATTATCTATTTCCGGTTGTTTCAATTCCAAACGAATAAGCCATGCAGAAAGCAATTCCTCTTCTGTGAAAGAGCTAACAGGCGTTTTTTGGTCATAATTATACCAATCCAATTGACTTATACCTTGCAATTTTCTTGGATCAGTATACATTTGAGGATACTGTTCAAGATAAGCATCTGTTCTCTTTCCAATTTCATAAGCCTCACGGAATTTAAGAAAACCAGCTGCATCAAGTACTTCAGGCTGGTTTGCAGACTGTACAAATCCTATTGAAGTATTAAAATTCACCCTTGGTTTACCTGTTTGGGCACCTTTCTGGGTCATAAGTATAATAACACCATTTGATGCTTTTGCTCCATAAACTGCTGCTGAACTTGCATCTTTAAGGATATCAATACTTGCAATATCCAAAGGATTGATGTCTGTTAAAGCACCTTCATAAATTACTCCGTCCAGAACAATAAGAGGCTCCGAACCGGCTTTAAGGGTCCCTTTTCCTCTAACCTGCAGTCCGGCATCACCTTTTGCAGAGTTCGCAAAACCAATAGAAACTCCTGCTGCATTTGCTCTCAGGAGGTCTTGAACTGAACGGGGACTCTCAGCAATCATTTCATCTGCTTTAATAGTAGCAATTGCCCCTGTTAGGTCTCGCTGTTTCATGGTTCCATAACCAACTACAACTACTTCATCAAGATAGCTTGTTGATTCATTTAGTGTAACATTAACTACACTTCTTCCGCTAACAGCAACCTCTTCAGTATCAAAACCGATATAAGAAATGGTTAATGTTGGTTGAGAAGTAGTCAATGTTAAAGTAAAATTACCATCAATGTCTGTGATGGTACCATTTGTTGTACCTTTTTCAATAATATTTACGCCAATTAGTGCCTCGCCATTGATGTCTACAACCTTACCGGTTATAGCCCTGTCCTGTTTGGGAGTGGCTACTAAAGCGGAAGTATTACTTACCTCGGCCTTCATCCATTGCGTATTTAAAATCATAAATAACGCAATGAAACACAATAGATGTAAAAAGTATCTTGTACTTTTCATTTTTACGTGTTGTGTAATCATATTTACAAATTATTAGTTAATTAAAAAACTCAATTTAAGGTGATCAATAAGCTCTTAGTCCTGATTTTTTATCATTTCAAGAGCGCGTGTTGTTGTATTATATTTAGAAATCATATTAGAAATTTCCCACTCAGGCATATCCCGGTTAACTAGAAATCCAAAATATTTATCAGCTACCATTCCGAAAAAATCTTCATGACCTTTTCTAAACTCTGTCGGTGCAATAATTTGATACTTTCCTTCAGAAATCTTTTCAGCGGATATGTAAGGATACGAATTTTGCAATTCATTTATTGCTTTTGCAATATTGTGATCGAATGTCTGCTCATCAATAGATTTATCTTTCAGGATAAATAATTCTTTAATATAATCAACTGAGTTATTCTGAACTATCTCTATAGAAGCATTTGTTCCTTTAATTTTCCCATTGTATGTGTCTCCGCCACCGTCTGTTGATTCGTAATTCCAGAGTGCAGTTACAGAAACATTAACTCCTTTAAGCTGATAATTTATAGTTCCATTAGCAAAAACCTCTAAATTTGAGTCTTTTACATATTTCTGAAGAAAATCAGGAAAACTATTCAGTCCCGTAGAACGTGAGAATTGTTCTAATGTCATCCTGGTTGGCCAATGATTTGCAGAGGTTAAAACCACATCACTATTATGATTAATTACCACATACGGAAAACATTGCCATTGAACAAGGTCAACTAAATGATTAGCTACGTCTGCTATAGATTCACCCTGTTGTTCAACATCATAAAACCAAGCCGGTCTGACTAGTGGAACACCTGATACCTCTTTATAAAAGTGATGCAGGTTCTCCATAACAACCGCAGGATCCTCAGGAGTACCGGTCTGCAAGTTACCAAACAGCTCACTGTTACTCACGAGCTCACGAGTTAAGGTGTTAATTATTTCGTAACGTTCGGTCATCACATCGTAGAGATATACATTGTTAGCTTTAGCAATGTCAAATGCAGATGTCAACAAGTGATAGTTTTCTCTGTTAATTGCCATTGGCTTGTCAGACAAAACATTAAATCCGGAATTTATAGCTTCATATATATATTCTGTCTTCTTTTTGTTGTTACCTGCCAAAATGACTACGTTCCCATTTTTATCGCTAAGCATTTTCTCAAGGTAATCCTCTCCTGTATAGACAATCTCAACCCAATCAGTTGGGTTTTCCATACGGTTGTTATAAGCCTCTATACTCGCTAGATACTGATCCAGCTCGACTCCTTCCGGGGCATATACGAAAACCGTATCATTTACCTGAGGATTCGAAAACTTCTGTAAAAGACTAGCGTGAAAGTGTCCGGGGTCTAAAACCACCAGTTTTATTTCTCCGGGTGCTCCTGTAAATACAGTAGATGAGCCATTAGTCTCATTTTTACTTTGCCCGTTACAGGACAACATCAAAATTGAAGATATAACAACCACTATAATATTAAATAATTTATTCATCAAATATATAATTACATTTTGATGTAATCAGTTCCATAAGGATATCTCTGAGGACGTCTCAACATAGAGTTTGCCCAGTCACTGTTTAAGAATCTCTCTTTTGCAGGATCCCACAAAAGTTTGCCAGGAACCTTCATCGCAATATGGCTTATCAAGCAAACAGAACATGCACGATGTCCCATTTCAACAGGAGAAATAGGCTCTTTTCTTGTCTTTATACAATCAAGCCAGTTACCATGTTGGTTGTCACTCTCATAAAGATGAATTTCGTTTTCTCCTATTTCTGATGTCAATATTTTCGGATCACTTGCGTCAAGTGCACGAGCATTAGCTTTCTGATCTACAGGATCACTTGCCGATGCAACGTAGTTACCTCTTGAAACGAAGATCCATCCATCTGTTCCTTCGTACCTGATACCGTTTGGATATCCACCACTGGTATACATAGTTACACCATTCTCATATTCAGCCTTTACCATAAAATCACCATGAACATCCCACAGCCCTGATTTTGGAAACTGAGCAACTGCCTCTACTGAAATAGGACCGGTGAGTTCAGTATCCATACCCCAAGCTGCAGAATCAAAATGATGCTGTCCCCATCCGGTTATCATTCCTGCACCAAATTGTTCACAACGCAACCATCCCGGACGACCATAATCGTTTTGAGGATGAACTCTTATTTCAGTATAATATACTTCAGGTGTTGAACCTAACCACATGTCATAATTAAGATTTGAAGGAATAGGCATTTCAGGAGCTTCAGGACCTGATGGGTCGCCGGGTAAGCCAATTTTCACAGTATGTAATTTACCTATTCTACCGTTTCTGACAAGTTCTGCAGCAATTCTAAACTGTTTAGAAGAACGTTGCTGAGTACCTACTTGAAGAATGACTTTCTGACGACGTACTACATCGCTTAACAGTCGTCCTTCTTCTACTGTCAGTGAAGTAGGCTTCTGTAAATAAATATCTTTACCTGCTAAAGCGGCACGTATAGCCAAATCGGCATGTTGGTGATCCGGAGTACTAATAATTACTGCGTCAATATTTTTATCTGCCAACATGTCGATATAGTTTTCATACATCTTTGCATTTGAGTATGAAGAATTACCGGTTTTTTTGGCATAAAAATCATCAACCAGTTTTTTTCCGTCTGCCAGACGTTTACTGTCTACATCACACACAGCTACAAACTGTGCCTGATCGTACTTAAAGGTTTCTGCCATGTCGTGAGAACGAGCAATCCTACCCACTCCAATCTGACCTATATGAATTTTGTTGCTGGGAGCATTTTTCCCCATAACCGAAGCTGGTACAATGGTTGGGAATATCATTGTTCCTGCTGCAGTTGCTGCTGCTGATTTTAAAAAAGATCTACGTTCCATGTTATTAATTTATTTATTCTGATTTATAATTTTCAAATGCGTTAGCTATATCTGCTTCAATATGGTCACCGGAATGAACAATCACCCTGTATCTTAGTGTAAAAGATTCTCCCTTTTTTATAAAGGTATATTCATCATTTTCCGGCCAGTACATAGGAGTTGGCGAGAAGAAGCCATAATCACGGGTGAACCAAGGGGATGGATACCACATATTTGAAGGGTGCTGTAAGATAGCTATCCCCTCCATTTTACCCATACGCTCTCCTGAAAAATCCATCCATGCTGATGGTTGCCCAAATGTAGCTTTTTCACCCTTTTGATTTTCAGCGTTTATCATTGTACCACCGTTTATTACTGCTAAATCCGGATCCATACGAACACTAAACAGAGAATGATTTGTTTTATCAATCCTAACATCCATCAACATCTCCATAGTTATATCAAAATCAAGCTGATACATACCTTTAGAAGGTGATGATATTGTAATTATGCGTTTATCTTTTATTGGTGCATCTGCGTCTTTTCTGTGCCATATACATTCGTTTTCAATAACAGCTTTATCACCTCCTGACTCTAAAATATTCACTTTTAGTGAGGTAATTTGCCCGCGATCTATTCCCTCCTGCCAATAATTACCACCATTTACTTTATCACATCCAAAGAAAAGAGAACTGTGATGTGGATAATTTGCGTTTCTGATAGATGTTACAGAAGCGTTTGATGGTCCATTAACCGGATAAAAAAAAGGATATTTTTCATTATCTGGGAAAATATAGCTTGTGAAAAAATTGCCGTCAATACTAAAATCAACTCTATCTCCTATTTGGATAGCTGTTACTTTTGATTGCGAAAAACTATAAGAATACATCATTGAAATAAACAGTAGGATAATTGTTATTTTTTTCATTTTCATTTATATTAATTAGTTTTTTAGGTTATACTTATAATTTATATCAACAAACTTTTAATAGGTATTATTTTTTGAATTTAATTTCAATCTTCGGAGAGTTTGCAAAACTATTCCAATATGCTTCAGCAGTATCTTTATTCAGTTCACCATCAAATACTACCATTCTATATGAAAGAGTATAATCCTGATGAGGTTTTATTATCCATGGATCATGGCGAATAGGTACAAACTCAAAATAAAGATCACCCCTGCCACCGTTTGCATCCATCGGCCAAACTCTCATTGGTTCAGGGTGTTGTTGGTTAAATGGGTGACTCATAAACAAAATCCCTGATCTTTTATCATCAACATCTGTTTCACCTTCCACGATACACCAGCGAGCCCTGCTACCATCAGCATCAATCCTGGTCTTACCTTCCGAAGTCAGAACTGAGGAATTATTCTTTTCCCATTTCTCTGTTGCTCTGAAACCAATTCCTCCACCATAGCGATAGGCATCAAAAACGATTCCATTTTTGAGTGGGCTATTAAAAGTTGTTGTATAGTCGACAATCCAAACATTTTCATCTACATTCCACACTCTCACTTCCAAAACTTCATTGATTGCAATCTGATCTTCACCCTTGTTCCCGAAGTCAATATGCTGTTGCAATACTTTGAATCCGGAATACACGTCACCTGACACTTCAGACAAAAAAGAATTAAACTTTACTGTTCCCTGTCCTTTAGCCAAGTTCCAGAAGTCAACTTCTCTATCATCAATATGCGTTAACGTCCACGGGCCCCAAATACCGTAATGGTGATAGTGGTCAGGTGCTTGTACTCGTGTCAAAACTTCTCCTCCCGGTGAATACAAAGGATGGATAAATCCAGAACGTTCAAACAACGGGTCAACACCTTCCGGTGGATACATAGTTCTGTATCTATAACTTAAAATAGGACTAGAATCTTTGTATAATGTCAGATTTCCTCCCGATTTACTTATCTGAAATTGATCTTGCTCTTTAACTGACTGATCAGTTTCTATCAACTTAATTACAAAATTACGGTCAGTTTTTCCTCCGGAAACATTATCAGGTATAAACCAAAGAATTGGTCTGCTACCTGATTCTACCTGACTTGGTACATACACCTCTTTATTGTTGGATATTTCATACAGTACAATTTTCTTGTCAGTGAAACTATATTTATCAGTGTTATCCAAAGTTATGGAAACGGGTGTATTTAAATAACTTTCATCCAGCTTTAAAGTAAAATATGCAATCTCTTGCGAAAATATTGGCTGAAATATAAAAAGAATTATAAGTAGATATAGCGTTCTCATATTTTATAATTTTAATTCAATTTTTCAGGTAACTTATTTTGTCAATAAACAAAGTAAAAAAAAATAATTGTTAATGTCTACCAATATAATTACCAATAGTGATACTATATTTGCTTGTATCACCAATCATTTGTTAAACACTTTTAACTTATTGTTAATAGTACAATTATGCTTTCTGCTTAATTAGCAAGTCCTTCGCCCGTCTATATCTGCAAAATCAATATTATATTTAGTATCGTCAGCTAAAGTAATTATTGCACCAAGTGGTGAATAATTTGGAGTAACATCCAATATCTCTATATTTTTTATCGGATTCAACTCCTCTTTTGTCCATTCACTATTATCTGTTTTATGTAACATTACCGATATCAACAACTCCATTGGTGGATTCTTCTTCAAGCATTTTTTCCTGGCAAAAATAACAGTACTTTCATCTTCTTCTGCATTCCTGTTTGAATGAACTTTATGCTCTATTTGATCCCAACCATTATAAGTTACCAATGCAAGACTCCTTCCGGGTATGGTTGCCGTAATTACTTTTTTGTCATCTTCTTCAAACTGTATAATCTCAGCAGCTTTACCATTCAAATGAGGCAACCCATAATGCCCGAGAGTAATCTCATATTCAAAAGCGAGACGTACACGATCAACTCTTATAACACCTCCGGGTATAGTTATTTCTGCCAGATCAATAATGTAACCTACCCCATTATTAGGCGGTCTTCTCATAATAGCCTGACGATATACAACATCGTCAATTACGCCATTAAAAAGCATACTTTGAGATATTGTAAATTTACGGTTATCATCTGCATCATTGTCAACTGTCAGTCCTGTCAGATAAAAGTTAACATCATCACCCCTTAAATCCCTGGGATCCAGGCTCCGATAAGAGTATTCCATTGCAGTACCACCGTTAGGATCGTGATCTTCCCATGGAAAATGAGTGTTGTAACGTAGTTTAGAATAATTTGGATCATCATAATATACCTTTCCGGGTACAATCTCCGAAGTACCTGTTTTTCCATGGTTTACCAACACCAGTCCCGGATTGTTCAGGACCACTTTCTTAGAATCTTCTCCCAGCGATTCCCAAAAGCCATCATTCTCTTTAGCGGTCCAGAAAGGCGAATCCTCAGGTAAAGCCAAACAGATAAAAGGTAGAAACATCAAATAGGGGCTGCCTGCACAACTATAGTTTTGCACCATGTACTCCCTTTTGCCATAAAACCCCAAACTGGGAATATTATTATAATAAAAGTCTTCACGCGTAACAAACTGTAAAAGAGAACCTGAGCAGAGTCTTCTTGCCCATCCCGGATCCAAAAGATTGGGATTCTTCAACATGAAAGAAACAGGAAATGCCCCAGACACCCATGTTCTGTAGCAAATACTGCGAGACCACATGTTAATGTATCCATCCCTGCCAAAAAAGCTTGGCAAAGATTCCATAAGCTTCTGAGCTGATCTCTCAATAATATCAGCTATTTTAGGATAATACTCATCTCCGAATGTTCTGTTCCAAATTGTAGTATATACAATAAAAAGGCTGATAGAATAATAGTTATAAGTTTGCTCCAAATACCAACCGTTTCCTGAGTGATACGAAGCTATCCACAACAAATGATTCTCCAAAAGATCGTCATCAATTTCATAACCATACTTTTTTAAAAAAGAAAGAGCTATAATATTGAAAATACGCCAGTTGTTCTGTGTTGTTCTATGGTGAGCCCATTTCGAAATACACTCTACCATATCATTCTTTTGTTCTTCCGTATAACTTGTCCATATAGTATCAGGCATAAGAAGCAGAGTCTTAAACAATCCTCCGAACTCACAAGTAAATTGATAGTTTGAGTCAGGAAGCTCTTCAGGCAGTGGTATTGAGTTAGGATGTCCCGGTGTAAAAGAGTTGTAAATATGTAAGGAATAATAATCCTTTAAATTAATACCATTTATTTCTGTTTTAGGGTCAACATGAATTAATGGTCCAGCCAGTGTAAATGTTCTTTCCAAAGCTTCAAAATCAGCAGCTTTATAGCGCCAGTCAGGAGCGTTTGGCTGAGGATATGTTTTACCCGGTACAATAGGAAAACTCATGTGTTGTTCTATTGATCCAACATGAGAAAAAGCTCCCTCAAGAAGATATTTTGCTAATTCGATGTAATGTTTTCTTGACATACCTGTCTTTGGACTTAATACAAAATCAGGATTTTTTACTTCAAATTTTCTTTTCATTTTTATTGATATTAAAATTTATGTAATCTATTTTATGGGTATGATATTAGTCTGTTCGCTTATTTTTACAAATTAAATGAATAATTTAAGATTACAAAAGAC
>DHCC01000002.1:50339-93724 GCA_002398875.1 Bacteroidales bacterium UBA4912
CATGACATACCGATTAATGCATGAAAATCTGAATCTTGACAATGGCTCTCCTGTTAAGATTAAATGGTGCGACTATGATTATTTTAAATTCCCGCTTCATTTTCATAATGAGTATGAAATAGTATATATACTCAAAAGCAGTGGAACCCGTTTTGTAGGAAACAGTATCCAACAATATTCAGATGGGGATCTTGTGCTATTAGGCAGCTCTCTCCAGCACATGTACAGGAGCGACCCAGAGTATTACACGGGCAGAGATGATTTAAGAGTAAATGCTATCACTTTACAGTTTTCCAAGGACTTTTTTGGGCATTCTATAAACAACTACCCCGAATTAAATAATATCAAGAAACTACTAATGAAATCGAAAAGAGGGGTTTATTTTCACAAAAATGCTAACAAACGCATCAGAACCCGAATGGAAAAAGCACTGGAATTAAGTGGCCTCCCTCTTTTACTAGAATGCATCAATATTTTATCCTTAATGAGCGTTTCGCATAATGTCACCTTATTAAATCGTGAAGACTCTGAATCTACGGTAGAACTTATTGAAGCAGACACAAGGCTGGTAAAGATACTATCTTTTATAAAACGAGAATATTATCGTCATCTGTCAATTGATGAAATTGCTGCTGTTGCAGGCATGAATAAGAGTGCATTTTGCAGGTTTTTTCACGCAAAGACGGGAAAAACATGTACTGAATACATAACATCATTGCGTATAAATTATGCTTGCAAGCTATTGCTGGAAGGCAGACTTACAATTTCTGAAATATGCTATGAGTGCGGATTTAACAACATTTCAAATTTCAACAGACATTTCAAGCGAATTACAAATTATTCCCCTACTAAATATCTGTTGGAATTCAATAAACCACCTCTTCATAATCAAAATTTTATTTAATAAATAAGAAGCGGAAACCCGTTAACATTTAGTTCATGAAAAAATAGTACATTTGAATACAATTTTCTCGAATAAAACTATGCGTACAGCTCTATTTTCTATTATATTTACTATAATATCTGCACTAAGTTTCCCAATAGGAAAGGATCAGCCTAAAAAAGACAATTTAATCACAGAATATCTGTTCAACGACACTGAACTACTTTTCCAACAGATGAATCTGGACAACTTAATTGATTTTAAAACCTTTGAATCAGCATATTCCGGTTACAAAAAGTTAAATAAGAATAATAATTCCCTGCTTACAATTATTGATTTTAATCTGCCCTCTACCAAGAAGAGGATGTATGTACTGGACCTTGCTAAAAAGGAGGTGTTGTATGTTACTCATGTAGCTCACGGAAGAAATAGCGGAGAAAACTTTGCAACATCCTTTTCAAACAGAAGCGGATCGTACCAAAGTTCACTTGGTTTTTTTCGCACAGCAGAGACTTACAATGGCGGAAACGGTTATTCATTGAGGCTCGACGGGCTTGAGAAGGGTATAAATGACAAGGCAAGACCTCGCGCCGTTGTTATTCATGGAGCAGATTATTGTAGTGAGGACTTTATCAGGTCAACGGGAAGATTAGGTCGCAGTTTCGGTTGTCCCGCTTTGCCGCAGGAACTTAATAAACCCATCATTAATACAATAAAAGATGGATCACTGCTTTTTATATATGCTGATAAACCGGAATATTATTCCTTAAGTAAAGTTCTGTAACCACCTTAACCAATAATAAATGATCACTACCATAATTATTATTCTCACCGCACTTATTTCCATTAAAGCTTTTAAGGATATTGAGCTTATGGGTAAGCTTATTTTCCACCCCCCTGCAGTAAAAAAAGGCAGCTGGTACAGATTATTTACTTACGGAGTAGTGCACGCCGATTACACACACCTCATCTTCAACATGTTCACCTTATATTTTTTTGGTATAGAAATCGAACGTGTATTTAAAACAGTATTAGGCCAAACTACAGGCTCTTTCAGCTATGTTTTACTTTACATTTCAGCACTACTTATATCTATTCTTCCTACATATTTCAAGCAAAAAGACAATACGTCATATTACGGTCTTGGCGCATCAGGAGCAGTCTCCGCTATTATATTTGCTTATGTACTTATCAACCCGATGAATTTCATGGGTATAATGTTTATACCAATCATGCTGCCTGCATTTCTTTTTGGTTTTATATTCATATTAATATCTACTTTACTCGAAAAAAAACAAACAGGTGGTATAAATCATTCTGCACACATAACTGGTGGTATTTACGGTATACTATATATGGTAGCCGTTTTCTTTATATTTGCAGATATCAATCTGGTAAACTCATTTATAACCCAAATAAAAATAGACTCAATATCTGACCTCTTCCATTTTGGTTTTTAGATTGTTACCCCTATAATATTTTATAACACAGCCGTAATTATTTAATTTGAACAAAAAATGTTCTAATTAGTTTTATCAGTATAAGAACTAAAACCGGCAGATCTATGGAACGAGACGGTCATTTAGAGAGCATTTGGCAATCCGAGGTAAAACACTACGGTCAGAAAGAGATTAGTCCAACCCCCAATTTTGATGTTGTAATAGCAGGTGCCGGAATCACCGGAATCACTAGTGCAATTATGCTTCAGAAAAATGGAGTTAATTGTATTCTTGTTGAAGCCGCAAATATGGGTTTCGGTACCACTGGAGGAACCACCGCTCACTTGAATAACTTCTTTGACAAACCCTATTATCAGGTCATTAAGGAGTTCGGACTCGATTCTGCAAAACTTCTTGCAAAAGCAGCTAGAGAAGCAAATGATATAATAAAAGATAATATCAACATATATCAAATCTATTGTGATTATTCTATCAGAAACGGATATATGTTTTCACTTGATGAGAATCAGGATAAGGAGCTTCAAAAAATAATAGAGGGACATCATCAAGTTGGTATAGAAACTTTTAAGACCAATGTAAATCCTTTTGGAATTCCTTCGGTGAGGGTTGTGGAAATACCCAACCAAGCTCAGTTTCATCCGTTAAAGTATTTAAGAATATTACTTAAGGAATTTATACATAACGGGGGAGTTTATATAGAGGATTGCAGAATCATCTCAGTAGATAAAAAAAATGAAACATTAATTGCCACAACCAACAAAGGAAGTATTCATAGCAGATATTTGATTTACGCTACACATATTCCTCCCGGCAGAAATATAATACATTTCAGAAACACCCCTTACCGAAGTTATGTAATGGCCGTAAAGCTCAAAAGCGGACATTATCCTGAGGCATTAGGGTATGATTTATTTGAGCCATATCACTATTATCGCACACACAATATTGATGGAGAAGATTTCTTAATCGCCGGAGGAGAAGATCATAAAACAGGTTATGTTGATAATGCCTCTGATTGTTTTGAAAGACTCGAAAGCTATCTGCGTCGACACTTTGACATTGAAAATATTGCTTATAAATGGTCATCCCAATTTTATGAACCGGCAGACGGTCTACCTTATATCGGACACCTGCCCGGCAACCCTGAAAATGTTTATTTTGCAACCGGCTATAGTGGCACAGGAATGATTTTCGGCACGCTAGCTGCCAAAATACTCAATGATGTTATTCTAAAGGGTAACAGCATTTACGAGGAACTTTTCTTAACTTCAAGAGTTAAACCAGTATCCGGATTCAACAACATAGTAAAAGAGGCAGCCGACAAGAACAATATTATCGAAAGCGACTGCACACACCTCCACTGTAAAGTGAAATGGAATCAAGAGGAGAAATCATGGGACTGTCCCTGCCACGGCTCACGCTTTGGAATTGATGGGGAGGTACTAACCGGCCCTGCAGTTAAGAAGTTAAAGAGTCTAACAGAAGCTTAATAAAACACACTAAAACCATCTATATTGATTCAAAAAGAAATAACTATAGATCAAATTATTGATAAAGTTTGAGAGGCACTGAAATATTACTAGACACTCTTGAGCCTTATCTTGTTCTTATCTTGTTCTTACCTGGGTGTGACCTTGCCCTTATCATCTCCTTTTAAATAAGTATAATGTAAGACTCAGATAATAGTTTTGTCGAACCTTTTTATTACTAAAATAGGTATAAGATACCCCACTGCTATTGGTCCCATATTTCACCTTGAACCGATATCATAAATCCTGAACATGAAAAAGTCATCTTTTGGTTTTGTATTTTAATATATCTACAATCCCATATAAAAGATATTTAACTGATGTAAACTATAAAATCATATTTTTAAATACTACTTTTTTTAGTTATTTATAGTTGTATGAAAATTAATACTAAAATACGGTATGGACTTCGGACAATGATTGAAATTGCAGATTGTCGAAATTCTGAAGGTATACTGCAGAAAGATATCGCAGAAAGACAGCAAATTTCAGTCAAATATCTGGATTACATCATCAGCGCCCTTAAACTCAAAGGATTGATTAGAAATGTAGGAGGAAGGGGAAGTGGTTATGTGATTGCCAGACCAGCTGTTGATATCACGATGCTGGATATTTATACAGCGTTTGAACCTATTGTCGTTGTACAATGTGTGTCCGATGATAAGTTTTGTAAACGTTCATCATCGTGCTGCAAAGCGAGACTTTACTGGAAAAAGTTTCAAAGTGATGTTGTAGAGATGCTTTCCGGTAGAAATCTGGAGCAGATTATACAGGAAACAAGAGATGATTGTGTATTGTGTGAATAGTTTTTTTTGGAAATACATCCTACTAAAACTATAGTATTAGTGTATAATAATATCTAAAGTCATTATATGCAAAAGATTTCGAAGCATGCTTAAACTCATCTTTTAATCAAACTTAATAGATCACAAGCTAATTATTGGAATAGAAATATTATTAACAAACAATTTATTTTTAATTATGAAAACAATTTTATTCAACAGACGGATAGTATCTGTCATCTTGTTTATGTTCATTTCTACAGCTGTTTTGGTTAAAGCCCAAACTCTGGCATAAAATCTTCTGACATTACTATCAACGGAGAGACAAATGTGAAGCATGATTTTACAATTAAAGCAACACAGGTTAACGGAAAAATAACCGTTGCCGACAATCTTCCCAAAACTCTTACTGTGGAGATACCTGTCAGCTCTCTTATCAGCGGTGAAAGACTGATGGATAAGAAGACGCATGAAGCTTTTGATGAGCCAAAGAATCCTACAATTAAGTTCAACATGACCGAAGTAAACTCAATTCAGGTAAATGGTGAAAATATTGCAGTAACAGTAACAGGTGATCTCACTTTAAGAGGGGCAACTAAAAAGGTAACACTGAAAGCGGACGGAAAAGTAACAAGCCCCGGAGTTTACACTTTTCAGGGAGTACTGCCAATAAAAATGAGTGACTATGGGATGAAAGCACCCACCGCAATGATGGGCACCTTGAAAACAAAAGATCAGGTAACTGTAAATTACAATGTAACTTTTGAAGGGAACCCAATCTATTTTAATTCAATAGCATACACACAGAATAAATAATTATTACCAATAAAAAACAAATTATTAATGAAAATGAAAAAAAGAAGTCTCCTTACTGCAGTCGCATTTTTAACCGCTTGCGTTACATTTGCTCAGTTACGCCCTACAAATAAGGATGGTATCAATGTTTTTGAAACACCAAAAACAGAAAAAAAATTTGATGGATTGAAAGTGAAGATTGGTGGTGCACTTACACTACCTTATTCTGCACTTGACCACAGCAACGCACATGGAGAATATGTGAGTGAAGATCTACTTACATTGGTTCCGCTGACTAACAATTTCGGTTTGCCACAAGCCAATCTGTTCATCCAATCAAATTTGTCGGACGGAATTTACCTCAACTTCGAGCTTTACCTGGCTTCCCGCCATCACAACGAAACGTGGGTAAAAGGTGGTTTTCTGCAATTAGAAAAACTGCCTTTTCTTCCTTGGGATTTTGTAGATGATATCATGGAAGTCACCACAATTAAAGTCGGTCAGTTTGATGTAAATTATGGAGATGCACATTTTCGTCGTTCTGATGGCGGTCTTACCTTCTATAATCCTTTTATGGAAAACCATATTATGGATGAGTTTGCCACCGAGATAGGTGCAGAAGTAGACGTTCATCTTGCAGATTTCACTGTTGTGGGTGCAATCACCAACGGACAGCTCAATCCTGCGTTACAGAAGATAGATACCACTCAGGCAGCCAACATGTACTCAAACGGAAAAATGAATCCGGCACTGATTGGGAAACTGGCCTATGACAAACAGATAAATGATCGATTACGTCTTCGAGTGAGCGGTTCAGGATATTACACTGCCGGATCATACAGGAATACACTTTTCAGCGGTGACCGTACCGGCTCGAATTATTATGGTGTAATGTATCACACAGCACCTAGCAGTTCAAACTTCACAAACGGCCGATTCAGTCCCGGTTTCGGTGACAAGGTACAAGCATTGATGGGGAACTTGTTTATTAAGTATTCACCTGTAAACGGTGTTTCATTCGAATCATTTACTACACTGGAGCAAGTAAAGGGACGTAGTGCAAGTGAAAAAGAGCTAAGAGATGCCAATCAGTTTGTTACTGACCTGGTTATTCGCTTCGGTGCCAATGAACAGTTCTATGTTGGCGGCAGATACAATGTGTTGAAAGTCGATATGGCAGCAGTTGGATCTACACCGGCTTACGAAGCTGACATCAACCGTACTGCCATTGCAGCAGGTTGGTACATGACTAAAAATATCATGGCCAAAGTGGAATATGTGAAGCAAAATTATGATGGGTTCCCTGCAAACAGTATATACTCAGATGCACAATTTGACGGATTGACACTTGCAGGATCTATAGCATTTTAAACAGCTTTTCTTAAAGCTATGCCAAGCCGGTATTCAATACCGGTTTGGTTTTAATCTTTCAGATTGATAGAATGAAAAGATTATTATATATACTCACCATTTGTATTCTGGTATCAGCAAATGTTTATGCTCAGCTGGAATCTTATCCGCTGTCTGTGGATGTGAAGGATAAAAGCATGCTTTCCATTCAGGGAAAAAGTAATGTTGTCGACTTTAAATTTGACCAGCCCAGTGATAAGTTTATCGACAGAAAGCTTTATATTACTGCATCCAGGAAAAACGACAAGCTTTATTTAAGCGAAAGCACATTGGAGATCCCTGTAAAAAGCTTTACATCAAGCAATAATATGGCCCTGAGAGATTTCCACAAACTGGTTAAGTCTGATCAATACCCGATTATGCATATAGAACTTGACCATATAGAACTTGCCGACGACACCTCTTCAACAGTAGGTAATGCAATTATTGACGTAACAATTACCGATGTAACAAAGAGATACATCTTTCCCGTTACAGCAGATAAGAATGGTAATAATTTCACCTTCGATGTGAAAAAAGAGATCAATATACGTGATTTTAACCTGACTCCACCAACTCACATGATGGGGATGATCAAAGTGGATGAATGGATCACCATCAATCTATATGTGGAATGTGGTATCCTGCCTATAGAACAGGCTGAGCTTACAAAGTGAAACTTGCAATTTGATCATAAGCAATACCTAAACACCTTTTTCAAATAAAAATTTTATTAGAAGTCTCTATTGTCAGCATTTAGAAGAATGCTTATTATCCCTTTCATTGCATTGTAGTTTTGTGTTCTCAATAGTATGTTTGATATGATTTATGTATAGCTTCTTTAATTAATTACTCAGTCCTGCCGGTATATGCATCAACACCAGATTTGCTCATTGGCTGTGCAAAGAACTTCTCTGCAGCTTTGTCTATTTCTGCAACCCATGGCTGTTCTCCTCCCGCAGATTGAACTACCCAGAGCTTAAGCTCTTTCTTGTGCCAATTGACGGAACAGTTAGTACCCCAGGCTCCACCATGGCCAAACCAAGCGTCTTCACTGTCCTCTTCAGGTGCAGACAAACCAAGGGAATAGCCGCCCAGACCTTTGGGACGTGTGGAAAGAGCTAGAAGATTCTTCACTGTCTCTTCTTTCAAGATGCGTACCCCATTCTCTCCCAAGCCAAGATTCATCAGCATCTTATAGAACTTCAGCTGGTCGTTGGCAGTGGTCCAGAGACCTGCACCGGCAGATACAAATACATGGGAGTCATTATAAGGCCGTTGCTGCCATTCCATCTCTTCAACCCACTCGGCTGGAGCATCCTTTTTGTACTTATATAGTTCTATCTTGTTCTTTAGCTGTTCGTCGGTTGGCCAGAACCATGTGGACTCCATTCCCAGGGGATCAAGCACCTCATGCTTGAGATATTCTTCCCATTTAATCCCTGTGACAACCTCAACAATAGCTGCACCAATATCAATCCCTGTGTTGGAATAGAGCTCGCGGGTACCAGGCTCGAACATGATCGGCGAAGCTGCAGCGATAGAGGCTGTCTGGCGAAGAGGAGCTCCTCCAGACCATCCTCCACCTCTGACATCAGGGCGCTTGGCACTAATTTCGAAAGGGAAGCCTCCGGTATGGTTTAGCACCATACGGATGGTAAGTACGTTCTTTGCCTTATTAAGAGTCTTGACACTATCATTTTCTGCAACCAACACCCATAATTCATTAAACTCCGGAAGATACTTTGAAACAGGGTCATCAAGTGAAATGCGGCCATCTTCAACTAGTTTGGCGATTGTCACTCCACAGAATCCTTTTGTCTGTGAACATTGCATAAATACATTGTCCATACCTATTGGGCGCTTTTCTGATACGTTGGCATAGCCTATTGTGCAGGTTTCCTGCAAGCCGTCCTTGTAGAATACACTAATGGCACCGGCCAGCTGACCACTTTCGACGTAGGGTTGCAGTACGGTTTTTGCATAACTTGTCTTGGAGCCTTTTGGCGCATTCTGGGCTGAAGCTGATAAACAAAACAGAGCAATCAGCAGCAAATAAATCGTTTTCTTCATGTTTTTATGATTAAAATTAGTTTATTCAAAAGAATTATTCAGTTAATAGCAAACACTTTTGTTGATTTATAATCGTTACTTTCCGATGCAAAATTTCGAGAAAATATTACCCAATATTTCGTCAGTTGAGATCTGTCCGGTAATCTCTCCAAGATAAAACATGCATTCTCTAATATCCTGTGCAAGGAAATCATGAGTGATACCGATATCTAAACCTTCCTTGACGCGACGTATGGCTTGAAGAGCATTTTTGAGTGCTTCATAATGGCGAAGATTTGTCACAATTACATCATCCTCACCAATTGAAGGGATACCTGCTTTTTTAATCAAAAGTTCCTGCAACCGGTCGGTATTTTTATGCTGTTTTGCAGAGATAAACAACTTATCTGCATCCAGATCAGGGAATAGTGATTCGAATTTACTATGTAGATCAGCTGGTTGCAGATCTGCTTTGTTAAAGAGAATAATTACCTGTTTATCTTTGAGTTTTGGAATAATCGATTGCCCCAACAACTCAATTTTATCTAAAGGTGTAGTCATATCAATCATCCAAAGCACGATTGAAGCCTGTTCAATCTTTTGAAATGTACGCTCTATACCCATTGTTTCTACTACATCTGATGTTTGCCTTATTCCAGCAGTATCTATAAATCTGAATGTAACGCCATTGATATTTACGATATCTTCGATCACGTCGCGGGTTGTACCGTGAATATCACTTACTATTGCTTTTTCCTCATTCAGCAGCAAGTTTAACAAGGTGGATTTACCAACATTTGTTTCACCTATTATTGCTACAGGTATACCGCTTTTGATTGCATTACCAAGACGGAATGAATTAGCGAGGAGATCTATCTCTTTTTCAATATTATCTGTAAGATTATACAGTTGCTTTCTGTTTGCAAACTCAACATCCTCTTCTGAAAAGTCGAGTTCAAGCTCAATCAAGGAAGCAAACTGCAGAAGCTTGTCGCGCAAGCCGGCCAGTTTTCGGGCAAATCCGCCGCGCATTTGGTTCATTGCTACACGGTGAGAGGATTTCGACTCAGAGGCTATCAGATCGGCTACCGCTTCTGCCTGACTCAAATCGAATTTACCATTCTGAAATGCACGGCGCGTAAATTCACCTGCCAGTGCTAAACGTGCACCCTTCTCAAGAAGTAATTCTACCAGTTTCTGCTGTATGTAAACAGAACCGTGACAGGATATTTCTACACTCTCCTCTCCTGTAAATGAATGTGGGGCATGAAAAACAGAAACCAATACTTCATCAAGTATTTCATCGTTGGATGTAATTCTCCCAAAATGTATCCTGTTTGCATTTGACTCTATTAGCTTTTTGCCTGATGGTGATGTAAAAACTTTGTCTGTCAAAGAAATACAACCTTTTCCGGAAAGACGTACAATAGCAATAGCTCCCATTCCGGGAGCAGTTGATATCGCGCAAATTATATCGTTATTCATTAATTTTTTCTATAAGTCTTTCAATACCTGAAGCTACTTCCTCCAACGAACTCTCTTAGTAGAGATGTTGGTGGTAGTTCTCTGTCAGTGATATAGTTAAAATACCCGAGGAACTTCAGAAGACGGTATGCTTCGGAATATTCGGGCACTGTTCGTGGCACCTGCATAAGAATCGGCTCAGCGTGACGTCGGATTGCTGCAAGCTCATAAATCATTGCTGAATTAAACATCACATCAGCATTTTCCTGAAACGGAAATATCCATTTATCTTCTCCGCGGCGGACGCTATCCCACCTGGAAATGGTCTGTTGAGCAGAATATCCGCGATAAGTATAATCACGTACAATACGACGGATGAGTCTGTTATCTGAGGCAGGAATCCAGTTGTGGTCGTCAAGTGAAATTGTTGTGAGTGCAGAAACGTAGATCTTAAATTTCATCTCATCAGGTATGTGCTCAGTTAATTCGGGATTAAGTCCGTGAATGCCTTCAACAATAAGTATACTGTTGTCATCCATTTTCAGAAAGTTGCCTCGATATTCCCTCTTGCCAGTCACAAAATTGTAGAAAGGCAGTTCTACTATCTCACCTTTCATCAACTTAAGCATGTGATCCTCAAACAGCTCCAGATCGAGAGCATAAAGTGACTCATAATCCTTATCTCCATTTTCATCAAGAGGAGTTTTGTCGCGTTCCACAAAATAGTCATCCAGCGATATGCCAATCGGTTTTAAAAGATTCACCATAAGCTGGACCTCCAAACGCTTCCGAAATGTTGTTTTACCTGATGAAGAAGGTCCTGAAATAAATACAACTCTCACTCCATCTTTGGATTTATCAGAAATGACCTTTGCTATATCAGTTATCTGCATTGATTGATAGGCCTCGGCTACCTGTATTACCTCATAAACGCGGTCTTCTCTGATTGCACGGTTAAGATCACCAACATTATCGAGACCACTTATTTTAAGGAAGTTAAGATGTTCACGATAAACGTTCAATAGTTTTTCCTGTTTCACTTCAGGTTCTAATTCAACCGGATTGTGTCTGTTAGGAACCCTCAATAGAAACCCGCCATTATGAGGCTGTATATCAAACATGGTAATATAACCTGTTGATGGGGTGAGGCTGCCATAAAAATAATCTATGTATCCATCAAGTCTTGAGTATCTTGCATAAAGCAAATCAGATGTTTCAAGTAATTGAGCTTTATCATCCAGACCCAGTTTGCGGAAAAGATTAACCACTTTCTCAGTTTCCTCTTCTACCTGTTCAAAAGGTATATCAGCATCCACAATTTCTTTCATACGGTTGCGCACGGCATCCAATTCTTGTTTCCCTACTGGCAGATCAGACTCGATCTGAAAATAATATCCTCTTGAAACAGCATGCTCGATATAAGTCTTAGAATGTGGCATAATATCATCCACCGCCTTTGCCAGAATAAAACAAAGTGACCTCACATAAGTACGCATGGCAGAAGAGTCGGTTAAATCAACAAACTCCACCTTCTTGGGCCTGTAAACTCTATAAGTGAGGGATTCTGTTTTGTTGTTTACTCTAGCATTAGTTATTAAATAGGGCGATTTTATTGCAAACTCACCAATCAAATCAACTAGAGATGTGCCTATTGGGATTTCTTTCTTCTCGTCAGTATTCAAACAATGTACTTTAACTGTGCCTGTCATAAACTTTAATTTTAATAGAGTCACTAAATTACACTTTTTTTTGGAGATACTCCCCTTTTGACTTTAATCTCTTCCTAAAAAAACATATCTTTGTTAATCACTTTTTATGCAGATATCTTATGAATGACTGGAAAAAACGACTTGATATTGTTTACTCAACTAATCCCGACTATCACTACAATAAAGAAGGGGAGGAGTTTTCGGAAACACTGCCGAAAGAGAAGCAGTTGTTGCGAATCAGTCTGGATAAGCGCAACCGTAAGGGGAAATCGGTCACCCTAATCACTGGATTTTCAGGCACTGATGATGATTTGAAAGAGTTGGGCAAACTTTTAAAAACAAAGTGTGGTGTAGGTGGATCTGCAAAAGATGGTGAGATAATAATTCAGGGAGATCTTCGCGAAAAGGTGCTTGACATACTACAGAAGGAGGGATACATAAAATCGCGGCGGATTTGAAGTTATGAATTATGACAGATAAGTCACAATATGAATTGCAGCATTTGCATATTATTAAAGCTTCTGCCGGTTCGGGAAAAACACACAGGCTGACAGGCGAATATCTGCATTTACTGTTCGCACAACCTAATAATCACAGACACATACTGGCTGTAACTTTCACCAATAAAGCTACTGATGAGATGAAGTCACGTATTGTAGAAGAACTTCATTTGCTGTCATCAGGTAAAAGCTCAGCCTATCTAAAGGAGTTAATGAGTGATTTCTCGTTAGATGAACTAAACGTACGCTCAACAGCAAAAAGAATTCTTGAAACAATTCTGCACGACTATTCTGCTTTTTCGATAAGTACAATTGATAAGTTTTTCCAGCAGACGATGAGAGCATTTACCCGGGAAATGGGTCTTGCTGGGGGTTATAACGTAGAGGTAGACCATTCATCATTATTGATGGAGACTGTTGACCTGATGCTATCTGAACTGGATAAGCCTGAAAATAAACAACTGGCAGAATGGTTGCTACAGTTTATGCAGAACAGTATAGAGGATGGCAAAAGCTGGAAGATTGACAGAGAAGTAATGGGACTGTCAAATCAATTGTTCAACGAAACATATAAATCATTTACATCTGAAGAGCAAGCAATTTTTCAGAACAAGGAGCATTTATCTGAATACAAAAAAATACTGATTAGAATAATCAAAGATTATGAAAATGAGTTGCGAAAAGTAGGTGTCATAGGAGTTTCGATAATTAATGATAATTCTCTGGAACCTTCTGATTTCAGGGGCGGAAGCAGATCACAGTTCTTTAAATTTGTGAATATTGCTAAGGGTGAGATTCCTGATATGACAAAAACTTTTGTGGAATTTCCTGACAACCTTGAGGGTTGGTACACAAAGAAAACCGCTGCCGACATCATTATAAAAATTGAAAATGCTTATAAGGCTGGATTGAACGATTGTGTGAAACGGGTTATTGATATGTATAAAAATAACACACAATATTTAACGGCTAAATGTATTTTACAAAACTATTATACTTTAGGTATCCTGAACGATATTAAAAACAGGCTTCGAAAACTGCAGCAAGAAAATAATACACTTTTACTCTCGGATACAACTGAACTCTTGAATGATATTATTTCGGGTACTGATTCTCCCTTTATATATGAAAAAACAGGGACAAGAATCACTAACTATATGATAGATGAGTTTCAGGACACCTCTAGAATGCAGTGGAATAATTTTAAACCATTGATTAGTGAAAGTCTTTCCTCAGGTAACTTCAACTTGATTGTTGGGGATGTAAAACAGAGTATTTACCGTTTCAGAAATTCTGACTGGCGTTTGCTGGAGGAGCAGGTAGAAAAGGATTTCTCGCCGGAATCTATTAAGAAACATATCCTGGACACCAACTGGCGGAGTGACACAAATATTGTGGAGTTTAACAACTCTTTCTTCAAAGATGCAGCATTAATTCTGCAAAATCATTTTAACAATTCTAATTCGATTGAAGATGAAAATATCTCCAATCAGATTTCAGATGCATATTCTGATGTTTATCAACACTTGCCTGAAAGGAAAAAGGATAGTGGAGGTCTTGTAAAAATTACTTTTCTTAATGACAATAAAGAATCTGACTGGATGGAGGAAGCTCTTGAGCGCCTCCCTCATGAAATTGAATCGCTCCAAGATCAGGGCTTTACATTAAATGAAATCGCTATTGTAGTACGTTGGAACAGAGAGGCAGTAGTGGTTGCTGAAAAGTTGCTCACCTATAAAGAAGAGCATCCTAATTCTCGTTATCGATATGATATCATATCTAATGAGGCACTACTGATAGGAAGCGCTCAGAGCGTTAAGTCAGCTATTGCACTTATGAGACATTTCCTTAATCCGAATGAAAAGCTGTACAAAATGTTCGCGGTTTATGAATTTTTCAGGTTTCAATACAAATATTCTCCGGATGAAGCTTTAAGAGTATATCGTGAAGAAACAAACGAAGATTTTCCAGAAGAGTTTCGTGATAAAATTGCAGAACTGTCGTCGATGCCTTTTTATGATATGATTGAGAGTTTCTTCTCGTTATTTACTCGCGATACAGACGAAAATGAAAATGCATATATTCAGGCCTTCTTGGATATTGCACTTAAGTTTAGCAAAGATAAAGCGGCTGATCTAAATGATTTTCTTGAATGGTGGGATGATAAAGGATGTGAAAAAGCCTTGTATTCTCCTGACGATCAGGATGCAATTAGAATAATTACAATACACAAATCAAAAGGACTTGGATTTGGTGCGGTCATTATGCCTTTTGTAAATTGGGAGTTAGATAATACCAGTAAAAAGGATATTATCTGGTGTAAACCGGATGTTGCCCCATTTAATCTTCTTAGCGTGGTACCTTTAAAATACTCCAAAATTCTTTCTGAAACCATATTCAGAGCCGATTATCTTGAAGAAAAAATGTTTACATATATTGATAACTTGAATCTGCTTTATGTAGCATTTACGCGTGCTAAACACAGATTAATACTTTTTACTCCGTTCAGTGATAAATCTGATAAAATGAACGATGTATCCCACTTGATCCGTGAAACTGTGAATCATAGCAGGTTATTAGGAGGAAACATGACGGAAGGTGATACTGAATGTTTGTTTGAACTGGGATCTCCTGATAAAATCAAGACCGATAGTGCAGAGAAAGAAGTGGGTACCTATAAAACAGGGAAATGGCACTCGATTCCTTTTAATGACAGATTGAAACTTCGCCTCAACTCAATCGGTTTTTTCAGTGATGATGGAAGCAGAGATTATGGAAAGCTGATGCATGAGATAGTAAGTAATGTAAAAACAATTTCAGATATTCCTATTGCGATAGATAAGAATATATCTGAAGGACAGGTTAATGAAAGTGACCGCGAAGAGCTTATCACTGAAATAACTGAATATCTGTCCATTCCCGATATTTCTGATTGGTATAGCGGTAAATACAATGTATTGAATGAAGCACAGGTTTTACATCCTCGAAATGTATTTAGTCGACCAGACAGGGTTATGATTTCTCAAGATGAGGTAATAATTGTAGACTATAAGTTTGGAGTGTCTGAAGATCGTAAATACAATCGTCAAGTACAGAGATATATCAAATCCATTGAGGAGATGGGTTATAAAAATGTAAAAGGGTATGTTTTTTATGTAAAAGCAGGGAAAATAGATCCTGCTTAATTCCTACTTATTTTTTCTCTCAATCCTTATCATTTCTTCTCATTTCTTCAAAATACTCCTTGAAGTACAACATCTGATATTTTATTGCATTGTTCCAGTATACCCAATTATGGGAACCGGGACGAGTGATATAATCATGAGGTATATTACGATACAGCAGTTCTTTATGAAGTCGCTCATTCACCTCGTAAAAGAAATCATCCGTTCCGCAATCAATTATGATTCTCAAACTGTTAGGTGTTAAATGATGCAACAACCCCATTACAGTGTACTCATTCCAGTGTTTCGGATTTTCAAATTGCTTACCAATATAATTTGACATGCCCCAATTATTTGGGAAAGGACGGATATCTACTCCTCCACTCATACTCCCGCATGCACCAAAAATATCCTGGTTACGAAATCCCAGATATAATCCGCCATGTCCACCCATGCTTAAACCTGTTACTGCACGGCCTTCACGTGATGGAATAGTTTTAAGATTTTGATCTACCCAATTAGTTAGCTCCTTAGCAACAAATGTTTCATACTGATATGCAGAATCTATGGGACTATCCCAGTACCAGCTATTAATACCACCATCGGGGCATATAATAATTATATTATGAAGATCAGATAGTTCTGTTGTTGATGGCGCCTTTTTTATCCATCCGTCATAGCTGTCTCCATGACCATGCAGAAGATAAAGTACAGGAAAACTTCTATTACCATCATATTTTTCAGGCTTAATAACTACAGTCTTTATACTTTTATTCATTTTATTGCTAAAGACGTTGACCGTATCTACAGTTGCACTAAAAGTTGAAATTGAAAACAGAATAAAGGCAAGGAGGCTAATAAAATAACGTTTCATTTAAATTGCGATTATATGTTATTGTCATTGTATGTTTCTCTACAAAAAAAATAATATTAAGAATGTTTATAAAAAACATTTGAAGAAACCCTGTAAAGTTAAAGAAAGTCTTTGAACTCAACAAATAGAGTGGTATTCATGTTTAAAAGTCATATTAAGAATAAAAAAAGAAATTATAAACATAAGAAAAACATTATCATGGTGATTCAAATAAAAATAGATAATAACAGGGGAAGATTTTTTATTGAGAAAGACGGCTTACAGATAGCAGAACTTGATTTTAAAGTTGATGATAATATTCTTAACGCATACCATACAGGTGTACGCCCTGAATTTGAAGGACAAGGTATAGCAGGCAGACTATTCGACAAAATGGTTGAGTATGCACGTGAAAAGGGATACAAAGTGAATCCCTCATGTCCATATATTCATGCAAAATTTCGTAGGAATCCTGGAGAATTCGGTGATTTATGGACTAGCTAAGTAAAAATCCGTCAGTTCGTATGTTCACCAAAATTTTGGTCTTACGTTCTGACGGATTAATTAAGGCGCTTATGTATTTAGCGCAAATAACCTAAAACTATTAATTCTTTTTCTTAATACCGCAACCTATAGCAACAGTTGTAGCAGGGTCAGGGTTCTTGCCAGCCAGTAAAGCTTTTACAGCGTTTGATGCATAAGCTTCTTCAACTGCTAATGCATCTTTGTAATTATCATCTACAGTACCTGTGTATGCTACAACAAAACTTCCTCCTTCATTCTTCAGAAGAAAAATCTCTGGTGTACGTGTTGCACCGTATGCTTGATAAACCTGTTGATCTTCATCTTTCAAATAGGGGAAGGGGTAATTTTTCTCTGATGCTCTCTCTCTCATTTTATCCATTGAATCTTCCGGTTGCTGAACATCATCATTAGGATTAATAAATACTACAGGGTAGCCTTGAGGTGCAAACTCGTTATGCAAAGCAATCATGCGATCTTCATAAGCTTTTACATAAGGGCAAGGGTTGCAGGAAAATATTACCATAACACCTTTCTCACTAGCATAGTCTGATAATGAAACCGTTGCACCATCTACATTTTTTAATGAGAAGTTTGGTGCCTGCGATCCTACTGAAATTGGTTGTGCGCTCATTGAAAGAGTAATCAGAACCAAAGCAATTAAAGTAAAATATTCTTTTTTCATTTCTGTTTTTTTAATTTTAATTTGTAAATAATGGCTTTAATATTTCATCCAGTTCAGAAAATGTGAATTCCTTAGGATAAAATTCCCGGAATCCATTTCCATATATGAGTGTTGCAGGTATTGCACCTGTCCATTTTTCATCCACAAGTGGAATCCAACGATTAGATTGATGATCATCCAATATTATCACCTCATTTTTCATGTTGTTTTTTTTCATAAATGGAATAACTCTGGACTCCAAATCGTCAGCCATATCAAGACTAACCATTAGTATTTTTAATTTTTTGTTTTTATACTCATTTCCCAACTGTTCGAAATATGGAATTTCTTTTATACATGGTCCACACCAAGTTGCCCAAAAATTAACTACATAAATAGTATCGTTATTAATCTGAAGTAACGGCTGCAGTTGCTGGAAATCAACAATTCTAATGTCATAATTTGCTGCTGATTCATTAAATCCAAGATAGCTATTATCTATTGAATTGAATGATGAAATTACAAGTGAGATTAAAAACAACATTAAAGCTTTCATCCCATTAGTTTTATAAATTACACTGTGACTCAAATCTGTGAACAAATGATTCCAGTGAGTTGTTCACTTTAACTAATTGCAAATCTGTTAAATATCAAACATAAAAGTTAACTGAAAGAACAAAAAAAAGATGTAGATAATGGTCTACATCCTTTAATATATTATTTAAACAATATTATTCTTGCTTATAGTCAGTTCGAATTTATTTCACTTTTTACCTGTTTTATTTAAATAGAGAATCCGGATCCAGATTATCATGTTCGATATCAAGGAAATATTTATATGTTTTTACCTGCAACTCACTACATGCATCATAATCACAAACAATAATTCCTTTTTCATGAAGTTGCAAAGCACTAATAGTCCACATTTGAGTAATTGGTCCCTCAACAGCATGATATAATGCCCTTGACTTGTGTAATCCGTTTACTAGAATCAGAACTTCTTTAGCATCAAGCACAGTTCCTACGCCTACTGTAAGTGCAGTTTTAGGAACTTTGTTTACATCATTATCAAAGAAACGGGAATTGGCTATAACTGTATCTGTAGTTAGCGTTTTAATTCTTGTACGTGAAGTCAAAGATGAACCCGGTTCATTAAATGCTATATGTCCATCTGGACCTATGCCTCCCAGAAACAAATCAACTCCGCCTGCATCTTTTATAGCTTTCTCATAGGCAGCACACTCAGCTTCAGGATCTTCAGCCATTCCATTAAGTATGTGTACATTTTCCTTTTTGATATCAATATGATCAAAGAAATTTTTCCACATAAATGTATGATAACTCTGTGGATGATTTGCATCTAAGCCAATATACTCATCCATATTGAAAGTTATTACATTTTCAAAAGAAACTAGACCTCTTTCATACAATTTAATCAATGCTTTATATGTATTTAGAGGTGACGAACCGGTAGGTAACCCAAGTACGAAGGGTTTTTCAGCGGTTGGTTTTGCTTTCTTGATTTTTGCTGCTATATAATTTGCAGCCCATTGTGCGATTTGATTGGCATCCGGTTGAATAATAAGTCTCATATTTTGTATATAAATTTATTTATCTAATCTAAGAAATTTTTAGTTTTTGTGCCATCATAATACCCAGATTGATAGCTTTTTCATAAGCATCATCTATCATACCCTGCTTAATTACAACAGGATCTGCAACAATTTCAAACTTCATTTCTTCGGCAAATGATTTCAATAATCTCTCTGTGGCATCAGACCATGAGAATCCTCCAAAATATCCGAAGAATCTATTTTTAAGATTACGGCCTTGTAATGATGATAGAATATTCTCTACAGCAGGATATAGATTGTTGTTATATGTTGGAGAACCAATAATCAAGCCTTTATATTTAAATACATCGCGGATGATATCAGATTCGTGACTTTTAGAAACATTGTGAATGACTATATCTTTAACTCCATTTTGTGATGCGGATGCAGCTATGGCGTCTGCTAGTTCAGCAGTATTTCCATACATGCTTCCATAAACAATGACGAGTCCGCTGTTTGCTTCATACTTACTCAACTTGTCATACAAACTGATTACTTCATTAATACTACCATTTTTCGTCCAAACAGGTCCGTGAGTTGAACAAAGCAATTCGATTTCAACACCAGAAAGTTTTTTTAGTGCAGTCTGCACCGGTGATCCATATTTTCCAACGATGTTGGAGTAATATCTTATCATTTCGTCCCAGTATTTCTCAGGAACAATATTTATATCGAGCACACCTCCGTTAAGTGCTCCGAATGTGCCGAAAGCATCACCACTAAAAAGGACTTTCTTTTCAACAAGATAAGTCATCATAGTCTCAGGCCAGTGAACCATTGGGGTGAGATAAAACTGTATGTTGTTTTTACCTAGATTAAGAATCTCCAAATCGACAATTTCAATCAGGTTATTTGTAATACCGTGATAACCTTTAAGCATTTCAATAGTTCTTTTATTTCCAACTATGCTTATGTCAGGGTATTTATTTAACAATAATCCAATTGAACCCGAATGGTCAGGTTCCATGTGATTTACAACTAAATAATCTATAGGTCTTTCTCCTAGCAATGATGTTATTTTCCTAAAGAAAACATCAGAATAACTTATATCGACAGTATCTACCAGTGCTACTTTTTCATCAATTATCAAATAGGAATTATAAGAAACACCATTTGGTAAAGGCCATAAACTCTCAAAAAGATGTTTGGTACGGTCGTTTACACCTACATAATAAATATCTTTCTCAATTTCTAACGGTCTATACATATTTTTCAGCTATCTGTATGTAATTTTTTAGTGATTTAATTTCAATTTTAATTATTATACTATTTTTTCTTAGACTTTTGTTTTGGTTTAAACATTTGCGATTGTTTGGGTGTTTCCGCTGCTACAGCCGGTCTCTTCAAGGCATTGATGATAAGCCATATACCCCAAACAACAAATGGTATACTCAACCACTGACCAATATTTAATCCTGTACTATCAATCATAGAATATTCCTCTTCAACCTGCACATTTTTAACAAATTCAACAAAAAAGCGGAAAAGGAAAATTATAAATATGCCAACTCCCGTTATAAGGCCTTTTCTATCTTTAGCGTTGGTATTAAAGTAAAGATACATGGTTATTGTAAAGACAACCAGATAAGCAAGTGCTTCATATATCTGTGTAGGATGTGAAGGCTCTGTATAAATAGGTTCTGCACCATTCATCCAAGGATAAAGATTATCGATAAAACGAAAACCCCATGGTTTATCAGTAGGACCACCATATATCTCGTGATTCATTAGGTTACCTAATCGTATCATTGCAGAAGTGAATCCGGTAGGTACCATAACTCTGTCGAAAGTCCACAACATACTTTGTTTGGTAATTTTCCGGGAGTAGAGCCAAACAGCAATTATAATTCCGATCACACCACCATGGCTTGCCAGACCGCCTTCCCAAACCTTCAGCATTTCAAAAGGATTTGCCAGATAGTATTCAGGCTCGTAAAAGAGACAGTGTCCGAGACGAGCTCCCACAATGATACCTACTATCATATAAACGAAAAGAGAATCGAACCATTTTTCTGGTAGATCTTCTTTTTTGAAAATACGTTGTACAATGTAAACTGCCACTATTAAGCCAATAACCCAAAAAAGTCCGTACCAACGTATTTCACGACCGAATATCGTAAAAAGTGTGGGATCTACATTCCATGTTACTGCTAGAAAAATATCCATCTGTAATGATTTTATGCAAAGTTAATAAAAAAGGGCGATATAATAATTTACTTATTATCTTATGTAATGGTATATGTTAAACTAGTTTTTTAATCCACTGTTCTTTATCCCCTGGCAATAAATCCACAACAGGTATCTCAATCATTGTATAAGCTCCCGGTTTTTGTTTCATTGCAGCTCGTGCAGCTCCCACTAGAACCTGAGCTGTGAGTGCAGGATTATTTATTCTCATATCAAATTTAAAAAGCTGATTCTGCGTATTACCTGAAACTCCTTTTCTTTCCATTAAAACGCCATGTCCCATATCTTTTAGAGCTTCAACATTATCTACCTGGAAAACATGAGTTTCATCATGTATAAAATAATCATCATTTTTTATTGCTTCAGAAACAGTTTTAAAATCGCTTCCATCCTCAATTTCGATATAAACCATTCTTCGGTGAACACCTGTACCTGTTGGAATTGTCATTGAAAGAGCAGCCTTAACACCAGTTATCGCTTTTACTGCAACTGTATGTCCCATACTCATTCCGGGACCAAAATTGGTATATGTAATACCTTTAGGAGCCATAGCTTCCATAAGTGTGCGAACAACTGAATCGCTTCCTGGATCCCAACCGGCTGAGACTATAGAAACAGCATTGTTTTTCAGCGCTGTATCATTTAATGAGTTCCTTAAATCCAGAATCTTACTATGTATATCAAAACTATCAACAGTATTTATTCCTGCAGATAAACACTCCTTTGCATAACTCTCAACACTTCTGGTAGGTGTACATAGAAATGCAACATCCACATTTTTCAGATCTGTTATCGTGGTGACTACATTGTATTTCTGCAATTCTGGTATTTTATCCGATACATTGCGTCTGACAATTCCGACAACTTCAAAATCACTACTACTTTCAAGAGTCTCTAAAACATACTTACCGATGTTTCCAAAACCTATAACTGCTGCTCTAATTCTTTTTTGCATGATTGTAAAAAATTTATTAGTCACAAAAATAGACAAAATGAAGTGAAATTATAACTGAATCTAAATTTAATTATTCAGTTCAGTATCTTCTAAATCAAACTCTTCATTTTTATCTATCTCATCTTCCCACACTTTTTCTTTCTTCTGAGGACCCTGATGTCGTAGAACTACTGCTGTTATCAGACCACTTATTGTACCTGCAAGATGACCTTCCCATGAAATTGATGAATCAACTAGCTCGGCAAAGGGGAAAATACTCCAGACTGTACTTCCATAAATAAAGGCAACTATAAGTGAAACAGCTATTAATTGAATAGATCTTCGGAAAATACCACTAAAAAAAAGAAACCAAATTAATGCAAAAACAATACCACTGGCACCAACATGATAATTACCCCTTCCAATAAGCCATGTTAAAAGTCCACTAAATAACCACAGGTATATAAATGTTGGGAATGCAATTTTGCTATAGAAATAAAAAAGAAACCAAATCAATAAAATCAATGGTAATGTGTTAGAAAGTAAATGTGAAAACGACGAGTGAATAAAAGGAGAAAGGATAATGCCTCTCAATCCTTTTAACTCTCTTGGCAGTATTCCAAATTGTGAAAAATCAGGTCCTAAAATACCGGATATCTCAGAAATAAAGGCAAGCCATACCAACGAGACAAATACTATAGATGGCAATAAAGCCAACCATAGTCGTTTTTTCTCAAAACTTAGTAATGTGTTATTATTCACTTTGTAAGTTTTTACATATCTCACAAATTTATAAAACATATTCATATTTTGAATACTTAATGTTAAGATGAATAATTTTATTCATTTTTTTGTTTGTTCTATAATAACAATTTAATTATCTTTCGAAAGAATTAAATGGGCTCCCACTCTTAAAAAACACTTAATGATGAGTTATCTTAAATTTAACAAAAATCTGATGATAAATCTCGAATATTCTTTATATCGGAATGTATTGAGAACTAACAGAAGAGGTGCTTATCAAAATACATCAATATCTGGTTGTAATACTACAAAATATCAAGGTCTTCTTGTAATGCCTGTTCCATTTCTTGATGATGAAAACCATCTTATTCTTTCATCTGTCGATGAAACTGTTATCCAGCACGGGGCAGAGTTTAATCTGGGAATACACAGGTTTGCGGGAGATAATTACAGTCCAAAAGGTCACAAATATATACGGGAATTTAATTGTGACAGTGTTCCCAAAACTATTTATCGTGTCGGTGGTGTTATACTTTCAAAAGAAATTATGTTCTCTTCAAAAGAAAACCGGCTGATGATCAGATACACTCTTTTAGACGCACACTCACCTACAACAATAAGATTCAAGCCTTTTTTAGCGTTTAGAAAAGCATCTCAATTAACGCGCGAAAATGATCAGGTCGACAAATCATATCGTGAGGTTGAGAACGGAATCAGCACCAGCATGTATTCAGGTTATCCTGAACTTTATATGCAGTTTAACAAGGAACCTGAATTCATTTATCATCCAGACTGGTATCGTGATATCGAGTATCTGCAGGATCTTCAAAGTGGTGATACTTATCAGGAAGATTTGTATGTCCCGGGTTACTTTGAAATGCCTATTGCAAAGAATGAAGAGATAATATTTTCGGCTGGAGATATTCTTGTCGATACCTCCAATCTCTCAAAAGAGTTTGATTTCGAAATTTATAAACGTACCCCCAGGTCAAATTTTTACAATTGTCTAAAAAACTCAAGTCATCAGTTTTATTATATCCCAAATAAGGATGAATATTATTTACTTGCAGGTTACCCATGGTTTAAAATAAGGGCACGCGATCAATTTATTGCATTACCCGGTTGCACTCTTTCAATAGGTAAGCCAAATGATTTTGAAAACATCATGGATACAGCTATCCCTCATCTGAGGAACTTCATGGCTGACAGACCCTATAAAAGTTATATTAAACAGATAGATGATCCTGACTTGTTACTTTGGGTGATATGGGCTCTACAACAGTACTATATTGAAAATAATAGCAGGTTTATTGATAAGTATTCAGAATTTCTATTTGAAATTATCAGCTATATTCTTTCAAACAAACATCCGAATCTCTTGTTTCATGAAAGTAATGCTCTTATATCAACTAATGGTCGCGATGTTGCCGTTAGCTGGATGAATGCTATGATAGATGGACTTCCCGCCATCCCAAGATCCGGTTATCTGGTGGAATTTAATGCTCTTTGGTATAATGCTCTGAAATTTACTGAAGAGATTGCAAATGAAACAGGTAGCCATGAAAAAGCGGCCTCACTGGTTGAGAAAAGCAATCTGGCAGGCAAATCATTTATAAATACTTTTATGAATGATGCGGGATATTTAAATGATTATGTGGATGGTTACCACAAAAACCCAAATGTACGCCCAAACATGATTTTTGCAGTGTCACTACCCTATTCTCCTCTCGATAAAAGGCAAAAGAAATCTGTAATTGATTTTGTCACTAAGGAACTACTTACCAGTTGTGGATTGCGAACTATAACTCCCAAAAGTGATATGTTCCGACCTCACTATAGTGGTACTGAAAAAGAGAAACAATACGCATATTTCAACGGAATGGCATTTCCATGGCTACTTGGTCATTATATTGAAGCATATATACGTGTTTTTCATAAGAGTGGATTATCTCTTGCTGACAGAATAATGGTTAGAATGGAAAATGAGATGCAAAACGATTGTATTGGCTCCATTTCTGAATTTTATGACTCAAATCCACCTTTCATTGCTCACGGAGGGTACTCTTTCGCTATGAGTGTAGGTGAACTTTTAAGAGCACTTAAGATCATAAACTCTCTTAAAAAAGAGTCTATAAATGAAAATAATATAGACAAGGCTACTAATTAAAAAAGAACAAATGAAAGCATTGATGTTTGGATGGGAATTCCCCCCGCATATACTCGGTGGACTTGGAACAGCCAGTTACGGTTTAACTAAAGGGATGGCTCAACAGGATGACTTGGAAACTATATTTGTTATTCCTAAACCATGGGGGGATGAAGACAAGAGTTTTATGAAAATCATTGGTGCTAATAATACACCTGTAGTTTGGAGGGATATTTCACAGGATACAGTTAAATCGAGGCTTGAAAAGTTTATGGATCCACAGGAATATTTTAAACTGCGAGATAACATTTATGCTGACTTTAACTATATGCATACAAATGACCTGGGATGTATAGAATTTTCAGGAAGATATCCTAACAACATTTTAGAGGAGACAAATAACTACTCTATTGTTGCCGGAGTAATTGCAAGAACTTATGATTATGATGTTATTCATGCACATGACTGGCTTACATATCCTGCAGGACTTCATGCTAAAAGCGTTAGTGGCAAACCGATGGTTATTCATGTTCATGCCACTGAATTCGACCGCAGCCGCGGGAAACCGAATCCTGTAGTTTATGGAATCGAAAAAGATGGCATGGATAAATGTGATCACATTATTTGTGTAAGCGATTTGACAAGAAAGACTGTTATTGACTATTATCATCAGCCATACTGGAAAGTTACAACTGTACATAATGCGGTTTCACCTTTAAGTCCCGAGATTGAAGCAATTGAACGAATTTCAGGTGTTCCCGAAAAAGTGGTTACCTTTCTTGGAAGGATTACTATGCAAAAGGGACCAGAGTTTTTTGTAGATGCTGCAACTCAAGTGATAAAAAAAACCGATCATATACGTTTTGTAATGGCAGGAAGTGGAGATATGATGGACCAAATGATCCGACTTGTTGCGGATAGAGGCATAGCCCACAAATTCCACTTTACAGGCTTCCTTCGCGGAAAACAAGTATATGAAATGCTTAAATCGAGTGATGTTTATGTAATGCCATCTGTATCTGAACCATTTGGCATTTCGCCATTAGAGGCTATGCAATGTGGAGTACCAAGTATAATTTCTTACCAGTCCGGTTGTTCAGAAATTTTGCATAACGTTATAAAAACAGACTATTGGGATGTAGATGGAATGGCTGATGCTATATACTCTATTTGTACTTATCCAGCAATGGCCAGCCACCTTAAAGTTGAGGGTAAAATTGAAGTAGATAATATTAAGTGGGAGGATGCTGGACTAAAAGTTAGAAAAATATACGATAATTTAGTCTGAAATATTGAGCTGTAAAAACAGTGAGATTAAAATGAAAATCAATTTATAAACATATAAGAATCATGAAGTCAATTTGCTTTTACTTCCAAATACACCAACCATTTAGATTAAAAAGATATCGTTTTTTTAATATTGGCAACGATCATTACTACTTTGATGATTTTTCAAACGAGGATATAATGCAACAGATTGCTGCTAAATCATATATCCCTGCCAACCGTATGTTACTAGATCTTATTAATCAATACAGAGGGAAATTCAAGGTAGCATTTTCAATTTCCGGAGTAGCTTTGGAACAAATGGAAATTTATGCACCCGAAGTCATCGACGGGCTTAGGGAACTAAGTAAAAGTGGTGATGTTGAATTCCTGACCGAAACATACGCACATTCACTCTCTAGCCTTTTCGATCCTGAAGAGTTCCGTAACCAAGTAACAAATCATGCTGAGAGAATCGAATTACTATTTGGTCAGAAACCAAAAGTAATACGAAATACTGAGTTAATCTATTCTGACAAAATAGCTGAAATGGTTTATGAAATGGGATACAGTAAAATGATTACTGAAGGTGCGAAGCACATCCTTGGCTGGAAGAGTCCCAATTATGTCTATCAATCAGCTTCACAACCACAGTTAAAGCTATTGTTAAAAAACAGTAGGTTTAGTGACGATATAGCCTATAAATTCTCTGATTACACCTGGAATGAGTATCCTCTTACAGCCGAGAAATTCATCTCTTGGATTGCTTCAACGCCTCAGGAAGAGGAAGTTATTAACCTATTTATGAATTATGAAGTATTAGGTAATCTGCAACCATCACATTCCGGTATTTTTGAATTTATAAAGGCATTACCTCGTTTTGCTTTTGAAAAAGGAATAAATTTCTCAACACCTAGTGAGATAATGGATACAAAGAAGCCAGTTGGGGCAATTAATGTTCCGGAAACAATTTCATGGGCTGATGAAGAACGTGACGTAAGTGCATGGCTTGGTAATAAACTTCAACAAAGTGCTTTAAAATCGTTATATGGAATAGGAGAACGTGTGAGGCTATGCATTGATCGTCAATTAAAGCAGGACTGGATGTATCTGCAGTCTAGTGATCATTTCTATTATATGTCTACGAAGCATTTTGGCAGTAACAATAGTAATTTCAGTCCTTATATGTCACCTTACGATGCTTTCAACAATTATATGAATGTCCTTAGTGATTTTATTGTAAGAGTTAAATCTCAGTATCCTGATACTGTGGACAATGAAGAATTGAATGCATTACTTACAACTATTCACAATCAGGAAATGGAAATAAAGCGATTGCAGAAAGAATTAAAGACAGTTATAGGTACAAATGAAGAACTATTAGTTGAAAAACTTTCAAAGAAAGATAAAATCAAAGTTTTATCATCCAAGAACTAGATTTAAAAGTTATCAAAAACATAAAAGGAGCAATTCATGCTCCTTTTATGTTATATTAATTAATCAGAAAAAACTTATTACTTGGCAAAGCTTACTGCTCTGGTCTCGCGAATTACAGTAATTTTAACCTGCCCCGGATATGTCATCTCAGTTTGTATCTTACGTGCAATTTCATCTGATAGTTTTTCAGTATCCTGATCATCTATCTTATCAGCACCTACAATGACACGCAACTCCCTACCGGCTTGTATTGCATAGGTTTTAACAACACCTGGATATGATAATGCAAGATTCTCAAGATCATTAAGTCTTTTTATGTAAGCTTCCACTATTTCTCGACGGGCACCCGGTCTTGCTCCTGAAATAGCATCACACACTTGTACAATAGGTGCAAGAAGAGTAGTCATCTCAACTTCATCATGATGAGATCCAATTGCATTGCATATATCGGGTTTTTCTTTATATTTCTCTGCAAGCTTCATCCCCAATACTGCGTGTGGCAATTCAGGCTCATCATCAGGCACTTTACCTATATCATGAAGAAGCCCTGCACGTTTAGCTTTCTTTGGATTCAAACCTAGCTCAGAAGCCATAATAGCACACAAATTTGCTGTCTCTCGCGAATGCTGCAGCAAATTCTGACCATAAGATGATCTGTATTTCATTTTACCAACAATTCTGATCAGTTCAGGATGAAGTCCATGAATTCCTAAGTCAATTACAGTACGTTTTCCTGTCTCTACAATTTCATCTTCAATTTGTTTCTTGACTTTGGATACAACCTCTTCTATTCGCGCCGGATGTATACGACCATCAGCTACCAATTGATGCAAAGAAAGACGGGCAATTTCACGTCTTACCGGATCAAATCCTGATATTACAATAGCTTCTGGCGTATCATCAACAACAATTTCCACACCAGTGGCTGCTTCTAGAGCTCTAATGTTACGTCCTTCACGACCTATAATCCTACCTTTTATTTCATCAGAATCTATATGAAATACAGTTATGGCGTTCTCAATGGATGTTTCTGTTGCTACACGCTGAATAGACTGTATTACAATACGTTTAGCCTCTTTATTAGCTGTCATTTTGGCCTCATCCATAATTTCACTTATGTATGATTGAGCATCACTCTTCGCTTCTTCTTTTAATGACTCTACCAGTCTTTCTTTTGCCTCTTCAGCAGACAAGCCTGAAATAGTTTCCAATTTTTCTACTGATTGCCTGTGAAGACGTTCTAGTTCTGCACTCTTTTTATCCAGGAATTCTTGTTGGTTCAACAGATTATTCTTTAGTTCATCTGTTTCAACATTCTTTTTATTAATTTCTTCCTGTCTCTGATTAAGAGTTATTTCACGCTGTTTCAACCTGTTTTCGGCAGATTGTATTTTTGAAGTGCGTGAATTAATTTGTCTTTCTGCGTCATTTTTAAGCTCAAGAGTTTCTTCTTTTGCTTCCAGTAATAACTTCTTTTTTATCACTTCGGCTTCCTTTTCCGCATCACTCAGAATTTTTTGAGCTTGCGAGTTAGCCGTCTTACCGGTAAAGTACCAAGCTATTACAGCTCCGATTACTAAACCGATAATACCTATTACTATGTTCATATTGTTTTAATTTATTAATTATTATATTACTCCTCCATTAAACTTTCATAGTAAATCACAGAGGTAGTAGTTTTATCTTTATTATTTTACATTACTTTATAAAAAAAATCGCACTCAATTAAACACATATACAATATGTGATTAAAAGGTGCGGATAAGGATCTCTGTTCAAAACAAAGATCATATTATTTTTTCAGATAATTATCCAACTCGCTTATCAACGAATCAATTTTATCTTCAAAGGGTTTAGTATTATTTTTATCGCCTAGAGAAAAATTCTCTGCCAATGCCTGAATAGCTGTCATAGCCATAAAATCCTGTGTTGTTAAATTTGCGTTTTCACCAAATGCAACACGGTATTGGTTTACTTTTATATCTATCTTTTTTGCGGCAGTACGGAAAGCCTGTTCTTCAGACCTTTTAACTTTCAATGGGTACCTTCTGCCTGCAACCTCTAACGTTAATAAAAATTTTTCATCTCCCATCACATAAATTTTAAAATCCTATTTTAATAAATTTATGCATTTGTCCACTTCCCGCACCAGTTTGGATAATTTTAATTTCGCAGTATCAACATCAACTGAAGCTGCTGTAATTGTCCTTACTGTCTTTAAACTTTCATACTTTGCTTTCAAGTCCTTCAGATTTTTAGTAGCCTCATCAACTTGACTCTGTTTTAACTTTATCTCCGTTTTTAATCTACTGTTCTCATCTTTTAATGAATCACATAAAAACAGAATCTGTTTAATACGTACTTCAAGATCAACGAGCAACTTACTATTTTCGTCAGTCATATAAAAACAAAAATTCAGACAAATATAAGAATTGATATAGAATATGACAAATTATTGATTGTTATTTTTCAAATATTCATTACTTTATATCTGTTTTTGGATAGTTTGCTTTAGATTTGATAACTTTGCACTTATGAAATTGAAAATAACTATAGGAGAGGAAATTTTAGATGTATGTCCAAGTTTCCATTTAGTTGCTATTATTTGCAAAGTAAAAAACACTAAATATAATGATGAACTATGGAGAGAAATAGATAAATTTATAGAACATTTTCCCTCTTCATCCAGCATGACAGATATAAAAAAACGTCCTGCTATTGAAGCCACTCGCAAAGTATATAAACAATTGGGAAAAGACCCCAACAGATATAGGCCATCAGGCGAAGCTTTATGTAGAAGAATATTAAAGGGACAAGGTCTTTATCAAATAGATACTCTTGTAGATTTAATAAACCTTATTTCGTTAAAAACAGGATATTCCATAGGAGGGTTTGATGCTGATAAAATTGAAGGCAATCTAAGATTGGGTGTTGGTATAGCAGATGAACCATTTGAAGCAATAGGCCGTGGTAAGATGAATATAGAAGGCCTGCCGGTCTATCGTGATTCAATAGGTGGAATTGGTAATCCAAGCAGCGACGAGGAAAGAACAAAAATAGCTTTAGAAACAGTACACTTGTTGATGCTGATTAATGGATATTCAGGCAAAGAGGGTCTTAATGAAGCCACAGATTACTCCATCGATCTTCTTAAAAAATATGCCTATGCCGACCAGATTAAAATCAGGTCAGTAAATGGTGAAATATCTAAATCTAATTAAAAGATAAACTACAACAAATTACTAGAACAAATTACGCTGTGATTTCCTTAGAGATATCTTTCATATAAGGTTCTATAAATACCCATCCTACTGCCACTACGATACCGAGAAAAAGAAATCCGATAATTATTATACTTCTCCTGGGTGCACTCTTTTCGAGAGGTACAACAGGAGGGTTTACTAATGTAAGTATAGTTTGATTTTCTTTTACAGCAATTTTAGCCTGTTCGCGCTGAGTAGCTAACTCACGATAAAGAGTGAAAGCTATGTCATACTCGTTGCGTAAGCGAGTTTCCATTGATCGTGCAGAAGCAGTTGTTAGTGAACGATTGGCATCCTGAAAAGAGGAGAGACGATTTTGAGCATCAAGAAAGTCGGATTTTGCCGTCTCAAAACTTTGCTCTACGAACTTTAGGTTGTCATCAAGTTTCTCTGATTTGAATTGTGAGACGTACTCCTCGAGGGTGCGGTATAGTTTATCGGTAACTTGTGCCGCTACTTTTGCTTCGGGAAACGTGAAGCCAAGGGTTACATAACCGTCTTTGGAATTAGGGTTTATCTGAATAGCTCCCTGTATAGCGTCATAGACACTTTTCTCCTCGGGAGTGAGATTGAATACAGAGGTTGAATCTCCTATCAATGAGGTCTCTGCAATTTTAGGCTCTTTATCACTTCTTAAGGCTCCAATAATAAGACCGGGTAGCCCGATTGTGTACTTCTTGATTGCTCCTAAGAGATTGAAGCTCCTGTATTGTTTATCTGTGTAATAATCGTAAAGTGTGATAGGCTGTCCGTCGGATTTCTCTACTATTACTTCTGTTTTCATAATCTCGCGAGTGAATGGTACGCTTTTTATGATCTCGGGATACATGACTGGCGAAAGGGTGCCCTCGGTCATCATCGCGGTTCCAAGATTTACGCCCATTATTGCAGCTACACCGCCAAGGCCGCCTCCTCCTGATTTGTTTCCGCTTTGAGGAACAACCGTACATGTAGATGTGTACTGCACAGGTGAAAAGAGTGCTATGAAGAGTCCTATTAACAGAAAGATGGCGGTAAGCTTGATTATAAAACTACGCTTTACCCAGAGCTTTTTTAGTATCTCTGTTATATCTATTTCGTCTGAATCGTTTTCCGTTACTATCGGTTTATTTTCTTGTTCCATGTTTATTATCTTACCAGATTGGATATTAACAGTGCTATAGAGGCAATTGAAGTGCCAAGACCAAGGATTCCCTGCATGTTGAGCGGTTCTCTTTCAGGTCTTTCTGGAACGATTATCTCGCAGCCGGGTTCTACTTTTGCCCAACGCCCTGAAGCAACTTCTCCGTTCATATAAACAATGAATGGTTTGCTCTTCATTGCCAGACGTGAGTAGCCTCCAGCCTGATCGATATAGTATCCCAGTTTTTTATTCTTCTGGTAGGTAACCATGTTGGGATAAAGTACTCCTCCAGTGATTTTTACCAGTTCATTATACTCAGGTACATTTAATACATCTCCCTCTTTGAGGATGATGTCTTCTTGTCCGCCTGGATTCTTTAGTGCTGCCTCCAGATCGATTGCTACATATTGAGTGGTAATATCCAAACCATCAAGCTGCTCTTGAAGCAATGAATCAGTATCCAGCTTATCTACCTGTGCTTTTATTCTTATAGTCTCACGGGCCTGACGCTGCTCTTCATCAGTAAGCCTGCGTGAGAGGCGTGCACCTTTAGTGTAGGCAAAAGGGGTGAGTCCGCCTGCACGTTTAATAAGTGAAGATAAGCGTTCATCTTTGGTAAACTTTGCATACTGACCCTTGAACGTTACTTCTCCCTCAACAGTTACTATTTGCTGCTCTTCGTAGGCTGGAGAGCGACGGATTACGATCTGGTCGAAGGGTTCAATTATGAAGTCAGGATTGCTGGAGATTATCTCTCCGGCAATCAGGTTGAACGTATGAATCGAGCCGGTTTGATTGCCAACAGTTGTGCTGGAAGGATCTTTTGTTCTGCGATAAACATCTATTCGCGCTGTGGAAGCTGCTTCGGTGAGTCCGCCTGCCTGAAGAATGATATCCTCAAGCCGCATGTTTTCGGCATAGGGATAATTGGACGGGTTGCGGATTTCTCCTCCTATATAAACAGTCAAACTGTCGTCAAGTGACAATACTGATGGTATGTGAAGAAGGTCATTTTTTCTTAGGGTGATATCGCTTATACGTCCGCTTAGCAGGTCGTCCACACTGAATGACTGCATGCTGCGAGTAAGATCATCATTCTCACGATAGAGCAAAGCTCGCTGCAGGTATGCATCGCCTTTAGTTCCCTGTGCTATCTCAATAAGATCTCTGATTGTTTTAATCCTGTCACCTATTGCATAACGACCTGGACGATATACTGATCCTGTGATCTCTACCATGTTGGCATATTGCTCAAGAACGTTGCCTATCTCTACCCTATCGCCATCCTTTAATTGGAATGTGCTGTATTCGGGCTGACTGAGTGTGTATGCTTCCATCTCCACTTCGCCGCTCCTAAGGAGGGTGAGTGATGCAGAGTAGGCATTGCCGGTAAATCCTCCCGAGTAATTGATCAAATCCTGAAGTGTTTCACCCGGTTTCATCTCGTACCACATGGGGCGGCGAACCTCGCCTGTGGTCTTAGCAAGTATTCCATAAGGTTCAACCATCACGACATCTCCGTCCTGAAGAGTGATATCTTCCATATTATTACCTTTCATGAGGTATTCGTATAGGTCTATCTCGGCTGCCTGCCTGCCTCCCCTGAAGATACGTATGTTACGAAGGCTCCCGATATCGGTGGTTCCACCTGCTGCATACATTGCATGAAATGCTGACGCGAAGGAACTGAGGGTATATGTGCCTGGGGTGCGAACATCACCCATGACGTTCACCTTTATTGTTCTGACATTGCCTACTGATATTGCTAGAAATGTCTGTGGTTGGGATGAGTCGAGATCTGAATAAATAGTAGAAAATTGTGTGCGTATGCGGCTTTGTGCCTGCTCTACCTTCATACCGCTAAGCTGTATGCGACCAAGACCGGGAACAGTGATATGCCCGTCAGGGGCTATTGTGTATTGTACATTTAGTTCTGTATTGCCCCAAATATCAATGATTATCTGGTCGCCCGGTCCGAGAACATAGTTGGCGGGTGTGGGCATATTCATATTGGGGGCGAAGGTAAGATTCTGTGAAGAGAAAAGGTTTTGTCCAAAAATACTTTCACCCTTTTCTACCAAGCTTTCTGAAGTGGTGGCTATCTCTTCGAAGCCTGCCTCACCACGAAGAACATCGCCCTGAAAGTTATTGTTTGACCTTATGGCTCCTGTGGAGATCTTTTCCTGACCCATATATTGATCACGTAACCTTTGCATTTGTGATGTGGTTACTCCTTTTTGAGCCAATTCGGCGGCAATTTGTTCTTGTGACTTACCTGAGTTTTGAGATCTTTTCAGCTCATCTATAACCTGCTGATCGCTCATCTGTGCGAAAAGAGTGCCGGTGATAAATAATAATAACAGACTGGTAAGATGGAATCTTTTAAATTTCATTCTGATTACTTAATTTATTAAAGATTGGGCTACAAATTTAAACGTTTTAATTATAACTCACAATTCAACATGTTGATTTTGTAGTCTAATACGGGTTGACTTGATATAACTGATTATAGAATATATTTATTATTGGATTAAAACAGTCCCCATTTTTTCTTTTTGAAAGTAGGTCTTTCTGTTTTTCCGGCCATTATGCTAAGAGCATTGCCGCCTCCACTTTCCATCTCCTTGACTGCATTGTAAATGACACCCCAGTCGGGAAGTCCTCCGAGGTTGCGGTCGTCAATAAACAGATCAGCTTTGAGCTTGCGTGAGTATTCTTTCTTCTCGATTGTCTCGCCCCTATAGTTCTCGTTTTCAGCCATGAAATAGAGTCCCTGCGCAGCACAATAATCAACAGCCTCATTAAGCAGATCGCCCCGGCGTACTGTCCACATTATAAGCTTGTGCCCGTCTTTCTGCAGATGCAGCAATGTCTCTATAGCAAAGGGAATTGGCTTGCCTATGGACGGGTATTCATGCTCTACGATAGTACCGTCGAAGTCTACGGCTATAATCATAATTAAGTGGTCTAAGTTTTATAAAACACACAAAGATAGTAAATTTATACTTAAATTATATGGTGTATTTTATGATCCATTTTAATTAAAGAAATATTTCTTTATTAAGATTATTCGATTTATCTTTGCGTTCTCAAACGGGATTTTAGGTTATATGATTTAGGTTATCAAAGATTACCAGGGTTATTGATTAATTATTATCGGATTCAATTTTTATCAGAATTGAAATATTAGTTTTTATTAAAACCACAGCACTAATCATTTATCACACCTGATCTTATATATTTATCTTCCTGATTATAATATATATAACATCAAACTAAAGTTAATCATGAATAGTAATAACGAGGCATGGAAAGGTTTCAAAGGCGACCTGTGGAGAAACGAGATTAATGTAAGGGATTTTATCATGAACAACTATACACCTTATGAGGGTGATGATAGTTTTCTGGTTTCTTCAACTGAACGCACTAAAAAAGTGTGGAACAAGCTTACAGAGATGTTCAAAGAGGAGCAGGCAAAAGGTGTTTATGATGCTGAAACGAAACTTCCGCAGGAGATTGATACTTACGGACCAGGATATATTGATAAGGATAATGAGGTAATTGTTGGTTTGCAGACAAATGCGCCGCTTAAAAGGGGTATTTTTCCAAAAGGAGGCATCAGAATGGTGGAGAACTCGCTCACTGCCTACGGTTACGAACTAGACCCACTTACTAAAGAAATTTATACAAGATATCGCAAGACACACAACGAGGGTGTCTTTTCTGTATATAATGATGAGATACTAGCTGCAAGGCGTTCGGGAATTATTACAGGGTTACCTGATGCATACGGCCGGGGAAGAATTATAGGTGATTATCGCCGTGTGCCTCTTTATGGTACCGCAACTTTAATTGAGGAGAGAAAGGCTTTCCAAAAACAGTTGGATATTCAGGAGTTTAATGAGAACGTGGTAAGAAGCCGTGAGGAGGTTACTGACCAGATCAGAGCTCTGCAGAGGTTTGAGAAAATGTGCCAGAGCTACGGCTATGATGTCTCGCAGCCTGCAAGGAACAGCCACGAGGCTGTTCAGTTTCTCTATTTTGCCTATTTGGCTGCAGTGAAAGATCAGGATGGCGCTGCCATGTCAATCGGGCGTACATCTACTTTCCTTGATATATACATTGAAAAGGATATAAAAGAGGGTTTGATTACTGAGTCAGAAGCACAGGAGCTTGTTGATCAGCTGATTATCAAACTACGTATCGTGCGTTTCCTGCGTACGCCTGATTATAATGAGCTATTCTCGGGTGACCCTGTTTGGGTGACTGAGTCGCTAGGCGGACAGAATATTGAAGGAAAGACACTGGTTACACGTACCTCTTTCCGCTACCTACATACGCTGTATAACCTTGGACCTGCTCCTGAGCCTAACCTCACTGTGCTATGGTCGCAAAGTTCTCCTGAAAACTGGAAGAAATTCTGTGCAAAAGTGTCTGTTGAGACTTCTGCTATCCAGTACGAAAATGATGATCTAATGCGTCCTGATTATGGTGATGACTATGGTATTGCCTGCTGCGTATCGCCAATGAAGATCGGTAAGCAAATGCAGCTGTTTGGTGCTCGTGCCAATCTGGCCAAATGTTTGCTCTATGCTATTAATGGCGGTGTTGATGAGAAATCAGGTGTTCAGGTGGCACCAAAATTTGAAGCAATCACTTCTGAGTATCTTGATTACGATGAAGTTATGGTGAAGTTTGAGCAGACTATGCGCTGGCTGGCTAAGGTATATGTGAATGCACTTAAAATTATTCACTATATGCATGACAAGTATGCTTATGAAGCGTTCGAAATGGCTCTGCATGATGGTAATGTTCAGAGAATTATGGCAACAGGTATAGCGGGACTTTCTATCGTTGCCGACTCACTTGCTGCTATCCGTGACACTAAAGTAAAGGTTATTCGTGATGAACGTGGTATAGCGGTTGACTTTGAGCGTGAAGGTGATTATGTACCATTCGGAAACAATGATGATCGCACTGACCAAATCGCAGTTGATATTGTTAAGAAGTTCATGGGTTATCTTCGTCAGCATGAAACTTACAGGAATGCCATCCCAACTCAGTCTATTCTTACTATCACCTCTAACGTGGTTTATGGTAAGAAAACAGGTGCCACACCTGATGGCAGACCCGCCGGAACTCCTTTTGCACCTGGTGCTAATCCTATGAACGGACGAGATTCAAAAGGTGCTGTTGCTGCTCTTGCTTCTGTTGCCAAGCTCCCTTTCCAGCATGCTCATGATGGCATCTCTTATACTTTTGCTGTTTCTCCGGGATCGCTTGGAAAGGATACTGAAACGAGGGTTGATAATATGGTTGGACTGCTTGACGGATATTTCACAGCCGACGGTGGTCAGCACCTCAACGTGAATGTGTTTGATAAGGAATTGCTACTGGATGCCATGGATCATCCTGAGAAGTATCCTCAGCTTACTATCCGCGTTTCAGGCTATGCTGTTAATTTCATTAAGCTTACACGCGAACAGCAGCTTGATGTTATTTCGAGGACAATTAACCAGTCACTTTAATAAATGTTGTATATTTGATTTAACTTGCTCCCTTATTTTAGGGAGCAATGTTTTTTTTAAAGACTGCCGATACAATAAGACTGGGCGTTTATCTCTTTCTATGATTGAACAATTATTCCTCAGACTACGATAATTTTATCACCCGCTTGCTGCTTGTTCACTATTTTATATAAACTCGCTTCGCTCAAACAGTATATAAAATTACGTGAACTTCTCAGAGCGGGTCCCGATAAAATTATCTGAGGTCCTCGTAACAACAGTTCAATCACTTGACGCAAAAGATAAACTTACAACAGCCGAAAGAAATACTTCAGCCGAAAGAAACATTACAGACGAAAAAAACATTGCAGTCCAAATAAACATTATTGGTTAGTATCAGTTTAAATCACAGTAATATGAAAGCAAATATTCATTCTCTCGAAAGCTTCGGAACGGTTGACGGTCCCGGAATAAGATTCGTGATATTCCTGCAGGGCTGCCCGTTGCGCTGTGTATATTGCCATAACCCTGATACATGGGATAAAAATCATGAAGGCAAATATCAACTTACGCCTGAAGAATTGCTTGCTGAAGTATCGAAGTACAAAAGTTTTATTGCAAAAGGCGGGGTTACGGTGACCGGTGGTGAACCGCTTATGCAGGCAAAGTTTGTGAAGGAGTTTTTTCTTTTATGCAGGGAAAATGGTATTCACACTGCCCTTGATACATCGGGTGCAATGTTTACTCAGCCTGTAAAGGATGCTTTGGATGTGACCGACTTGGTGATGCTTGATATTAAGTCGATAGACGTGATTCAGCACAAAGAGCTTACGGGCGCTAAGATCGATAATACACTGAAGTGCCTGAATTATCTTGAGGAGAACAATATTCCCACGTGGATTAGGCATGTTGTTATGCCAGGATGGACTGATAACGACATTCTTCTGAATAAACTGGCTGAATTCCTGAAGCCTTATAGATGCATCGAGAAGGTGGAACTTCTTCCCTATCATAAGATGGGTGTAAACAAATATGAGCAGTTGGGAATAGATTACAGACCCGGTGATCTGCCTGCGTTATCAGAAGAGAGGCTGCATAATGCTCGTGAGATATTTAGCAGAGCCGGATTGAAGGTTTAAGATAGCAAAAAGTGCCGGGGAGTGAATCCTCCGGCACTTTTTTTAGTGTGTTTATTTCAATTATAACATTTTGAAAATTTGATTTTTAATAAGCAAACTTTAGCCCGTCAATCTTATCCCATCCTCCACGAGTAAAATCGGGTATTTCAACAGGCACACTTCCATTGTCAAGTGAAATCTCTGTTAAAGGAATAAGACTACACCATTCTGCAAGGTCATAAACATCCATATCCAGGGGCAGACCGTTTTGCAGACAGTAAACCAGACGATAATCCATAATGAAATCCATTCCACCATGACCACCAACTTCTTTAGCTTTTTCTTCCAGCTCTTTATGAATCGGGTGCTTATATTTCTCCATTAAAGAAACCTTAACATCCTGAGGCACGAAAATATGAGCAGTAAGGTTTTCATGGTCAGTAACTACATCTGAAGATACCTGAGCCGATTCTATAGCGTAACCTTCATAAGGATATTTGTTAGCAAATCCTTTTGTCCCTGTTAACTGATACATACGAGAATATGGTCTTGGTGTCATCACATTATGCTGTATGTTCATTGTTTTGCCTTTCTCAGTTTTAATCATTGTCATAGTGTGATCACCACCACGGAAATCGGGAGCATCACGACCTTCTAATTCCTTCACAATTTTTGGTCCCATTATAGGTTTTGTGTCAACTGATACCAAGTAGTTCATCTTATCACCGCGGTGAATGTTGAGCAACTGAGCTGCCGGGCCAATTCCGTGAGTAGGATAAACATCACCTCTGTGCTTCTCATTATAATCAAGTCGCCAGTTATTCCAATAAGAATCCCAGAATGCCGACAATTCGTGTATATACGATCCTTCAGCGTGAATAATTTCACCAAACACACCCTGCTGAGCCATGTTTAGAGTTGTAAGCTCAAAAAAGTCGTACACACAATTCTCGAGTTGCATACAGTGCTTGCGGGTTCTCTCTGATGTGTCAACAAGACTCCATATCTGCTCGAGAGTCATTGCAGCAGGCACTTCAATTGCAACATGTTTGCCGTTTTCCATAGCATAAACACCCATTTCGGCATGCGTATTCCAGTCGGTTGCCACATACACTAAATCGATATCGTCACGTTCGACTAATTCTTTCCATGAATCAACTTCACCTGAATAACCTGCAGCTTCAGGGAAACCTGCATTACGAAGAATCTCCTGAGCAACTTCTACTCTTTCGGGCCTGAGGTCGCAAAGTGCAACAATCTCCACTCCGGGTATGTGAGTGAAACGTTGAACAGCACCCGGTCCGCGCATACCTAACCCGATAAATCCTACTCTTACTGTTGGTATGGGTTCTGCAGCGAACTGCAACATATCTGTTTGTCCCGGCGCTCTTTCAGGCACTTCTGTTGTAATCATCTGCGGCTTCCCGTTTTCAGCGGGAGCTGTGCAGGAAAATGCTATCGCTGCAACTAGCAGCAGCATACTAAGTTTAGTAAATAATTTCATTTTATTTGTTATTTATAAAGTTGAATAGTTACTTATAACGATGATATACTTCTCATTTATTAAATATTCTTCAAATATAGCATGTTTAGATTTAAATATCTAACTACTCTATTATTAAATAAAAAAGCAAGAGTATAATAGTAAAATAATCGAACAAAATAGGTAGTTTCCTGGCTAAAAACTAAGAGAAAGGTATTGACACACATAATAAGGTGTAATCTTTTAATAATGGATAACTGGATGATGCATTAATCCCCAAAACAACACCATTTTTTTGATGGAATGATTATTTTACTATCACCAAAAATATAAGCTTTTTCTCCTTCTAGAAAAAATATAATTCTATTTCGTTATGCTTGTCTGATTTCACATATTGTTTGGTGTCCATAATTCACATGTTAATTCACACTGAGTAAATTCTTTACCTTTTTTACTGAATTTGCTTAAAATCTAGGAATTCGTTATATATGTCATTTTATCCGACTTGTTTTTATTAAAAAGAGAGGCTAAATTTATAACTTTAATTTTATTATGCTAATTGTATGAAAAATAAATGGTCTTTTTTTCTTGTTCTCCTAATGATATTATGTGATAGATCAATTGCAGGGGAAGATAATACATTTTCTTTATTGAAGCCTCGAATAGTTGTATTAACTGACGTTTCGACATGGGAGACTGACGACAGTGAGTCTTTAGTTCGATTATTTGCCTACGCGGATTTGTTTGAGATTGAGGCTCTGATTTATACAACAGGGTGGAGCTTGGGCGAGACACGCGATGATTTTTTTAATTTAATTTATATTGCAATAGATGCCTACGGGAAAGATCTGCCTAACATGATGAAGCGTTCCAGTCAGGAAAAACATTTGCTCAATGAGAATAAACAAGTGATTGGTTATTGGCCGAGTGCAAACTACCTTCGGGAACGTACAGTATTCGGAAGTAGAAAAAGAGGAATGGAGTTTATTGGAAAGGATAACGATGTCGCACAATCCATCTGGAGAGTGGAAAAGGAACGGTCTGAAAATGAGCTGTCTGCATTTCTTCGCAAAATACCAATATATGCTATTACGGATCAGGATAGGGATCAGAGAACCCCTTTTGATATAAGCAGCCATCAATGGATTCGTCGTGAATTTGAAAAAGACCTTTTATTCCTTTGGGATGAGAGTGCATGGATGTATCAAAATGGAACGGGAAAAAATAACTGGAAAGAATATGAAACAAATATTCAAGGGCATGGTCATCTTGGCAATGTATACCCTAAGTATAAATTTGGAGTCGAAGGTGATACACCTTCCTTTCTTTATGTAATGCCTAATGGACTCAACAATCCATTAAAACCTAGTTATGCCGGTTGGGATGGTTATTTTGAATGGGGTATTGGACCAGATAATGAGACGTATGCAGATAATAACCAACAGGGGTGTGTAAAAGAAATCTCAAACCAATACGAGAGCTACTTTTATCCGACAATCTTTCGCGATTTTGCGGCTCGCATGGATTGGGCTAAAGATGGTTCAGGAAATCATAACCCTATAGTTGTAATAAATGATCAAACGGGGATAGATTTCATTGAAATAAATACAACTAATAATTGACAGATATGAAGCATTATATGAAGTTAATCATTTTTTTGATTCTATCAACAATATTTATTGCGAATGGATTCTCTCGTCATCGGATAGTTATTATGACAGATTTTCCTCCTGCGGATGTCATCCCAGGAGGGTTGGGTTTTGGACCAGCCGATAAACGCAGTGATTCTGACGATGTACAGTCGATGGTTCGCTTTTTACTCTATTCAAATTGCTTTGAGGTGGAGGGGCTTGTTGCAACGTCTGCTACATTCGCAAATGTCGCAAATAAGCAGAATATATTTGATATATTATACTTATATGATCACGTATACGAAAATCTTTATCGGCATAACCAACTGTATCCTTCAGCAGATAAACTCCGTTCCGTAACATGGCAGGGAAATTCAGGCACTTGGGGACGACCTGCCTCTGAAATTATTGGCCAGGGAAGAGACAGCGAAGCTTCCGAAAAGATAATTGATTTGCTGGAACAAGAAGATCAAAGACCTATCTGGTTTAGCATATGGGGAGGTTCTTGCGACTTAGCGCAAGCATTATGGAAGATAAGAGAAACTCTAACTCCAGCAGAAGCAAACGAATTGCTGAAGAAAATTCGCATATACATGATTGGATTGCAGGATGGTTCAGGACAATGGATGCTTGACACATTCCCTGAGCTATTCATCATAATGTCTGCTGGAAATTATATGGGAATGTTCAATAATGCTCCGGGCGCTGACATAACTCTGTCAGACCTGGATTGGATTAATAGAAATATCCGCAAAGGACACGGGCTTTTAGGAATAATATATCCTGAAAGTGGTTTTTATCCGGAAACACCCGGAGTATGGGAAGGTGACTCTCCATCTTTTTTATATCTTGTCAGTGCGTTTAAAGGGATCAACGACTCAGAGAGGCCAGATCAGGAAAGCTGGGGAGGAAAATTCATTCAACCGGAAGCAACAAAGAATCACTGGTTTGATGATCCAGCAGGAAGTCAGACCGTCTCAAAATGGAGAAAACAAGTCCAGGAAGATTTTGCATTTCGTGCGAATTGGATGTTGCCATAAATCATCTTGAAAAAATTTCAGAAGTCAGAAGTAAGTATATAAAAAACCCGGTTTTACATTCTAAGGTGTAAAACCGGGTATAAACTTTGCAACTTGCTAAAATCAGCCTTGTTGGCGGTATGGACGG
>DHCC01000015.1:0-21466 GCA_002398875.1 Bacteroidales bacterium UBA4912
AATAAACCGATTGGGTAGAGCCTCCAGCTCCACTTCTTGGGACAAGTCTAAAAAAGATAGATTTGTCCTATTTTTTTGTACTTTAGTTCGCTATTATTCTGATAAATAAGAGCAATACCAGGATTTATTTTTTTTGTTCGATGTCGTTTACCGTCAAATAGCAGAACGCTTCAATAAAAAGATCGATCATACTCCATTCATTGCCGAATAAATATTTTTTTATCTCCGTTGCCTGTATGTAGAGCAGTCTTGCTCTCCAGCAATCTTGTTCTCCCTCATTCACGATAGCCGTCCGGCATGAATGACTACTACAAAGCGGTAATACTCTACACTTCTCAACAATAACCTATAAAGTGATCCTTTTGGCAGGATACTTTCTGTTCACCGGAATAGGACAAGTTGTGCTTTTAGGTACTCGAAACAAGTTTTGTGCCTTAAAACCACTTGCCCTTGCAGGAAGCTGGGAAACAGCATCCGATGTCGGGGTTTTGTTGAATGTTAAAATGAATCTATAAAAATACCCTCCCCAAACACTCAACTATTTAGTTGAATATTAGAATTAAATATATATCTTTATAATTGTTTTCATGAATATAAATCGAATTAACATGGATATAAGAAGAGAAATAAAAGACAAGATATACGAAGAACTATCGTTTGTATCAAGTACAATTTCAAATCCCAAACGAATGGAAATACTCGATATTCTTGCACAAGGCTCTTTTTCAGTTTAAATACTTGCATAACAAACAGAAACGAGTGTTGGCAACACCTCGAAACATTCACAGATATTAAAAAATGCACGACTTGTCTCCACTACCAAAGAAGGTATTTATGTTTATTACAGATTGGTAAATAAAAAGGTTCTCAAAGTATGGGAAAACTTGTGAGATTTAGGTATCGAACAAATTCAGAAGTCGTGAAATTATTACGAGATTATCGAAATAAAGAATTGAATGTAATTCCTACAAATGGGTATGAACTATGTATCTTATCAGATGAAGCGGTAGAATTGTTGAAACAGAATGGCTTTATGGGATACTACTAGAAACCAAAGAACTGGAAAAAGCATGGAATGCTTTCAGATTTGCAGTAACCGCCAAAAATAAAGGTCACGAAGTAAAAGTTTTCCTAATGGGTGAAGCGGTTGAATGTGAGGGTTTAATTGACGTAAAATACAATGTTGATGAACAACTAAATAAATTTATAGAAGTTGGTGGAGAAATTCTTGCATGTGGAACGTGTTTGAAGTCCAGACAATTGGAAAGTACAGAGGCTTGCCCTATTTCAACGATGATAGATTGTGTTGAAGTCGTTGAATGGGCTGATAAAATGGTTACATTTTAGAGGAGATTAGACCTGTAAAATCTTGTACAAACGACCTAGGACTATTATAATCCGAGGTTCTTTGTGCAAGTACCTTTAATATGACATATATGGAAGCTATATATTTAGATTACAATGCAACCAGTCCCATCGCACCTGAAGTTTATCATGCAATGATCCCTTATTTAACAACAGATTATGGTAATCCATCAAACTCTTATACCCTCGGTTATCACGCAAAGAAGGCAATAACAAACGCTCGGGAAAAAGTTGCAGCCCTTATTGGTTCACAATCCGATGAAATACTTTTCACCGGATGCGGAAGTGAATCCAATAATATGGTTATAAAAGGCGTTGCATATACCTATAAAAATAAGGGAACCCATATTATTTCTACAAAAATCGAACACCCTTCGGTATTAGAACCTCTCCGATATTTAGAAAAAAATGGTTATGAAGTAAGTTATGTTGGTGTCGATTTTTCAGGAAGGGTTAATCCCGAAGATATTCGTAAACTATTGCGACCTGATACTATACTCGTTAGCGTTATGCATTCAAATAATGAAGTTGGAACGCTGCAACCTATAAAAGAAATCGGAACACTCTGTAAGAAATCTGATATCTTATTTCATTGTGATGCTTCGCAATCTATCGGGAAAGTTCCGCTGGATGTAAAAGAATTGAACGTCGATTTTTTGACCATTACCGGACATAAACTGTATGCTCCCAAAGGGATTGGAGCTCTGTATATGAGGCAAGGTATTATAATTGAGTCTCTGATCCACGGAGCAAGTCAGGAGAATTCATATCGTGCAGGTACAGAGAATGTGCCTCACATCGTAGCTTTGGGTAGAGCAGCTGAATTAGCGCAAGAATTATTACAAACCTCTCATCTGAAAGATATAAAAGATTATTTCTTCTCAAAATTAATAGGCATATCAGGTGATAATATTCACCTAAATGGGGATTATGAGAATAGTCTGCCCAACACCCTGAACATTAGTTTTATTGGAAAAGTGGGAAGCGAAATATTGACCGGAGTTCCCCAAATTAATGCCTCCACAGGATCCGCATGTCATTCAGGATCTAAAACCATTTCGCCGGTATTGGCAGCAATGGGTGTTAATCCCGATATTGCTTTAGGTGCAATTCGTTTTAGTGTCGGCAAATACACTACAAAAGAAGATATTAATAAAGCAATAAATTATTTAGAGAAATATATCAGAGAAAAAAAATGAGCATGAAGAAAATTGGATTGGACGTGTAGTAAAGTATCATTGTAAATCAGGTATTTCCTAAAAACAAAAAAACACGGAATTTGTATTAACTACATTCTCCGTGCTTTTTGTTTTTTATTATTGTTTACCTGACAGTAATATCTATCTCCTGTTGCTTTGAACATTTCTGAAGTTGCTAACTTCTTTCTGCATAAATTCTCTCTCTGCCTGTTGCGCTCTATATAGTTTTTCAGGAGTAAGTACTTTTTCGAATTTCTCAGCAAATTCCTTATCAAGTGCGGCTTCCTGCAGTTTAACATCCATATCATCCTCCAAAAGTTTTCTATACTCTGAGTCTGATAGTTTATTGTTATCTTTTATCTTTTGAACTTTATTTCGGTGAAGTATTCGTAAATCAAATTTCTTTTGTGTTAACTCACTGTTAAGTGGGAAATATTTTTCAGCCTCTGCATTAGAAAGACCGGCTTCTTTTCTAATAAATTCCATCTTTCTCTTCTCGTAATCTTCAATATTCATTCTTCGATCTCTGTTTTGTGCTGAAACAGAGGAAAAGTATGTTGGTAGAAGGAGAGTAAATAATAGTAAAATAGCTAATCTTCTCATATCAAGTTTCTTTTAAAAGATATACGATGTTTTAGTTTAGATAATATTGATTATACATATAGTCAAAATAGACCTCATCCACAAGCTGTTCTTCGAGAAATTGATAAAATTCCTCTTCGCTCATATTTACTGTAGACCAGTAATTTTCATTGCCGGGTTTAACTGTCGATAATTGCTCAGATACAATGGTCTGAGGTATAGTGACTGAGTTTTCACTCCTTTTTAAAATAAAATTAATTGTGAAATACATTCCGACAAACATAGCAGCAAGATATATCCAAGGCTTTACTTTATCCCATAATGGGACCTGTTTAGGTGCATAAAACTCCTTTTCCGGAAGTCTGTTTATAATGTCTTCATTGAATTGAGTAAAGTAGTTCTCAGGAACTTTAAAGGGATTATTGCTCTTGTCTATTTCTTTTAATTTGTTAAATTTGGTTTTCATACCTTCTTTTTTTGCTCCGTTCTGTTGAATAGACTTAACGAAAAGTAAAAGGTTTAACGTGGTTCATCTAAATATTTCTCTACCTTTTTTACTGCATGATGATATGATGCTTTTAGGGCTCCCACTGAAGTTCCAAGTATATCAGACATCTCGTCATATTTCATTTCTTCAAAATATTTCAGCTGAAATACAAGTCGTTGTTTTTCAGGTAACGTCAATATTGCCTTTTGTAATAGCTTTTGTGCTTCGTCACCATCAAAATATGTGTCACTTTCGAGTGTGTTTATAAGAAAAGAATCATCTTCATCAATCGAAATATTGTTCTGAAATCGTTTTTTGTTAATAAAGGTAATACTTTCGTTGATGGCTATTCGATATAACCATGTTGATAATTTTGATTCTCCTCTGAAATTGTCAAGGTTTGTCCAGGCTTTAATAAACACATCCTGTAGTATATCATTGGCATCATCGTGAGAAAGAACCATTTTACGGATTTGCCAGTATAATCTTTCGCTATATTCCGATACGAGCTTAGCAAATGCTTTGCGGGCAGTTTGGGAATTACGTAATTCTTCAAGTAATTGTTCCTCGTCAATCATTTCAATGGAATTGGGTTACAAAGCAAAGGTAAAAGTTTTTTTTAACTATATCAGATGTTATCACCTTTTTCGAACCAAATTACAAAATTTATTGCTGATTCAGGGTTTTGTTCCCACCATTCAAGAGATTCGGGGAAGTAAGAAACACTGATATAACGACAGAATGTGTCATAATAATTAGAATGTGCAATATGTGAGAAAAAAGGAATATAAAATGTCCAAAAGGTACCTTCTTTTAAACCTTTACTTTCTCTCTCAAGAACTTTCATAATTTCCATGTTTACAGTTTTGAAAACTGTAAATTCATCAACTTCTTCGCTTAAGTTTTCTAATGAGTCTAATGTTGTGGTAATTGCATTGTAAACAAAATTTCTGTTCAAACCATTCTCAATACTAAGAGGGGGAATGTCAACGTTTTGTACAGTTGATTCTTTACGACTCATCTGTTGTTGTATGAAAGATCTCTCTACGGGTTTATCTGCTTTTTCAATCCTCATAGTTTGCAACATCTCCTCAAAAGCATTTTTTGATCGTTTGCTATCAGGTTCCAGGAGCAAGAACATCTGAAAAGAAAGTATGCTTTGAACCCAAAGACCTTTTTCATTTAAAGCATACGCATTTAAAAGAAATGCTCCGCTGTGAGATTTGTCCAGATCTATAGCCTTTTTTACAAATTCCAAAGTTTTATCAATATCCCCTTTTTTGAAAAAATTAATTGCAAGATTGAAATTGAGCAGATAGTCTTCGCCATTTTTCTCCAACCCTTCATACAGCAACTCAATTGCCTTGTCTACACTATCCATCTCTGCCAGTGCCTCACTTTTTACTGCATAAGCACCCGGTAAGAGCGTTTCATCATCTGAATTTATAACCTGTGTACTATATAAAGAAGCATTTTCAAAATCTTTTAATGCAAGATATGATAATGACATTTCATAAACTGCACTAATTGATGTAGAATCCATTTCAAGTGCTTTGTTGTATTTATCAATAGCTTCTTTGTATTCACCGGAATCATGTAGTTCTACACCTTCCTGAATGATATCTTGTACACTTATGTTCTGACTGTGCAGACTATACACTGATATGATGATAAAAAAGGTGATTAGTTGTGCTACTTTTTTCATTATAATATTTTTTGACTTGATAAAAGTAAAACAAAAAAAGCAATTAGTAAACAAATACCATCACTAAGAGGTATAATTTTACTTTTTTTATCCCGACACCACAAAGTTTGCGACTATTTTGCAGGTAAATAAAATAGAGCTACATTTGCAAAGTTTTTTCAGGAACATTAAAATTTTAGGTTATTCAGAAATGGATTGGATTGTACAATTAGTTACCGGATCGGGTGTGGCTCACGCAATATTTATCTTGGCTATAGTTATATCAGTAGGTTTAATCTTAGGTAAGATTAAAATTTTCGGTATATCACTGGGAATTACTTGGATTCTTTTTTGTGGAATATTTTTAGGTCATCTAGGAATTGAGATTAATCCCGGCGTACTCTTGTTTATGAAAGAGTTTGGATTAATCCTATTTATATATTCTATCGGGATGCAGGTAGGACCAAGCTTTTTCTCATCATTTAAGGAAGGTGGTTTAACCCTTAATCTTCTTGCTGCGGGGGTAGTATTGCTTGGAGTAGTAACAACCTATATCATTCATTTGGTAACTGATACACCAATTTCTACAATGGTAGGTGTCCTGTCAGGCGCTGTGACAAATACACCCGGACTAGGAGCAGCACAACAGACTTATACAGATATAACGGGAGCAACAGATCCAACAATTGCAACAGCTTATGCTGTAGCTTACCCATTAGGAGTTGTGGGAATTATATTAACATTGTTACTTTTTAAGTATATTTTTAAAGTTGATACTGAAAAAGAGAACCAGAGTCTTGAAGAGGATGATGAATCAAAAAACATTGAAGCTCAAATGTTCTCTATTCAGGTAAAAAATCCTTCAATTTTCGGCAAAAACATTAAATATATAAAATCTCTGATAGAGAAAGAGTTTGTAATTTCAAGAGTATTACATACAGATACTGGAAAGTTGGTTGTACCCCAAACAGATACAATATTGTGTGAAAATGATAAAGTATTGGTTGTATCCAACCTGAATAATATTGAGATCATTGAAACATTGATAGGTAACCGCATTGATATGAAAAGGGAAGAATGGAATAAACTGGATTCTCAACTTGTATCAAGACGAATATCTATAACTAAATCATTTATAAATGGCCGGTCTTTGGGCGATTTGAAGCTCAGAAATAACTACGGTGTGAATATAACAAGGGTTAACCGTGCAGGTGTTGATCTGATAGCTGACTCAAGATTAAGACTTCAGCTTGGCGACCGTATTACTGTTGTTGGTTCAGAGGATGCGATAGCAAATGTGGAAAAATACATGGGTAATTCACTCAGACGACTTAGAGAACCCAATCTTATTTCAATTTTTATAGGAATTGCGCTTGGCGTTCTATTGGGTAGTGTACCAATAATGTTCCCCGGTATACCTCAACCGGTTAAACTTGGACTTGCAGGAGGTCCTCTAATTATTGCAATACTAATTAGTAAGTTTGGCGTTAAATTAAAACTTGTAACCTATACTACCATGAGTGCTAATCTCATGCTCAGAGAGATAGGGATAGCATTATTCCTTGCATGTGTCGGTTTAGAAGCAGGAGGAGGTTTTATAGAAACCATAATTAATGGTGGATATAAATGGATTGGCTATGGTTTCATAATCACAGTTTTGCCCATTCTTACAATGGGAATAATTGGAAGGAAAGTATGTAAATTAAACTACTATTCGTTGATGGGGCTAATAGCAGGAAGCATGACAGATCCACCTGCACTATCTTTTGCAAATTCAACAGCGGGTAACGATGTGCCTGCAGTAAGCTACGCAACTGTATATCCTTTGACAATGTTCCTTAGGGTTATTTCAGCACAGCTTATGATTCTTATTTTCCTTTAATTTTATAGTACTTTGTTCATTGCAATCGCTTGCATTTGATTCAGCACAAAAGTTACAATCTTTCGTACTGTTAGTGAATAAATCATTGTAGTTTTGTCACAAATCAGTTTATTCTGATTTGAGTCATTATTATTGAAAGAATGATTAACTAATAAGGGGATATATATGGCTGTGTTAACTTTTCAAATTGACTACCATACAAATTGGGGTCAACAAGTATGCCTTTGTGGTTCTATACCTGAAATGGGACAATTCGACGAAACAAATGCATTGGTATTATCAAATGAAGGCAACAGGTGGTTTGCAGAATTAAATGTTACTGAGACAAAAGAAATTCAGTATTACTACTTTATACGTCAGGGAACAGGTGTAATAAGAAGAGAGTGGGGCAGACCGCGTAAGCTTCATATAATAAAAAATAAAGAGAAATTTATTATACAAGACCTTTGGAAAAGCAAACCCTATCACTCATATTTATATTCAAGTGTTTTTACTGAAAGTGTTTTCAAACATGAAAAAACCACTCTTCCAACAAAATATTATAAACACTCTGTACTTTTAAATGTAATTTGTCCTTACGCAGGAAAGGACCAGAAGCTTTATATAAGCGGTGAATGTGAAGAGCTTGGCCGCTGGGATCTTTCTAAAGCAAAAAAACTTGACTGTATAGATGACGGTGAGTGGCAGATAATACTGGATGCCAAAAAATTGCCCGAGCAGACTCATTACAAGTTTGTAATAATGGATGATATCACCGGTGAAAATGTTCATTGGGAAGATGGTGGAAATCGAATACTTTTTGCGGAAAAAGCACAAGAGTGTGATTCAGTATTTGTAGAAATGGCTTTACTGTTTCATCATTATAATTTTTCATTCAAAGGAATAGGCACTTCAATACCTGTTTTCTCATTAAAAACTGATGATAGTTTTGGCATAGGAGACTTTGCTGATTTAAGAAAAATGATAGATTGGGTTGCCTTAACTAACCAGCACATAATTCAGCTTTTACCTGTTAATGATACAACAACTACTAAAACATGGCGTGATTCATATCCATACAGCGCCATTTCTATTTATGCCCTTCATCCAATTTATTTAGGTTGCAAGGAATTTAAATTAAATGATAGTAAGAAATACCGACTATACTTAGAGAAAGCTAAACTTCTAAACGATTTAGATGAGATAGAATACGAAAAAGTATATGAACTCAAGTATGATTATTGTCAAGACCTTTTTCTGCAGGATGGTAAAGAGGTGTTAGATTCAAAGGAGTTTTCAGAATTTTATGAACAAAATAAAGATTGGCTTTTTCCATACGCTTGCTATTGTTATCTGAGAGACAAAAATAACAGTGCAAATTTCAGAGATTGGGGTGAGTTCAGTAAATACGATGAGAGACGTCTGAAACAAATGATTGAGATTTATTCCGATTCAAAAAAAGAGACTGACTACTACTGTTTTGTTCAGTATCTGTTGCACAAGCAATTCTCAGCAGTAAGACTGTATGCTCATGAAAAAGGTATAACACTAAAAGGGGATATTCCCATAGGGATTGATCGTGACAGTGTTGATGCATGGAGCTCTCCGCATTTATTCAATATGGAAACCCAAACCGGAGCGCCACCAGATAATTTTTCATACTTTGGACAGAACTGGGGTTTTCCAACATATAATTGGAAGGCCATGGAAGAAGATCATTACAAATGGTGGAAAAATCGCTTTGGTAAAATGGCTGACTATTTCGATGCATACAGGATTGATCATATCCTTGGTTTCTTCCGTATTTGGGAAATACCTCTTGATGCAGTACAGGGTTTGCTGGGACATTTTAATCCTGCATTACCCTACTGGGCAGAAGAGATCAGCAGAGCCGGTATACCTTTTGATGAGGAAAGAATGGTGAATCATTTTATTCACGAAAATTTTCTGACTGATATTTTCGGCGAATATACTGAAGAGGTTAAGAGTAATTATCTAGATATTTCGGGTTGGCAAAGATTTAAATTGAAATCATTCTGCGACACTCAGAAGAAAATATCGTTACTCTTTGATAATAAGAGTAATGAGAAGGAAAAAGTTGTTTGCGAAGGACTATTATCGCTTTGCACAGAAGTGTTATTCGTAAGAGATCCGAATGACTTTCACAAATTTCATCCCAGAATAACAGCACAATACACACATTCTTTCCAATATCTTGATGATGATGTTAAATTTGCATTTAATCGTTTGTACGATGATTTTTACTTCAATCGTCATAACTACTTCTGGCGAGATCAGGCCATGAAAAAACTGCCTCCCTTAATTTCATCAACAAACATGATGGTTTGTGGAGAAGATTTAGGTATGGTTCCCGACTGCGTCCCTTCGGTTATGTATGAATTGCAGATTTTAAGTCTTGAGATTGAAAGAATGCCAAAGAGTTCAAACTACAAATTTACCGATTTGAATAATCTGCCATATTTATCTGTTTGCACTACTTCAACACATGACATGTCACCCATTCGTTTATGGTGGACAGAAAACAGAGAAGTTACGCAGTACTATTATAATAATGTACTAAACCATGAAGGTTTAGCACCTGATGAATGCAGTACTGAATTGTGTCAGCAAATAATTGAAAGGCATTTAAAATCTGCTGCAATGTGGGTAATTATTCCATGGCAGGATTGGTTGTCGATTGACGGTGAGTTACGCAATCCGGATATAAACAAAGAACGTATTAATGTACCTGCAAATCCTGAAAATTATTGGAGATACAGAATGCACGTATCTTTGGAGAAATTACTAAAAGAGACTGAATTAAATAACCGAATCAAAAGTATGTGTGATTCAGTAATTGCATAGATTCCCAGAAACAAAAAAAAGCTGCCTAAATTTAATAGACAGCTTTTTTATATATAGATAATTCTTATGCTTTACCGGCGCTTCCTAATACATTAATTGTTTTGTGCATGTAAAGCTTTTTAAGTTCTTCACGTGCAGGTCCTAAGTATTTACGAGGGTCAAACTCTGCCGGATTTTTTGCAAAAACTTCGCGAACAGCAGCAGTCATAGCTAAACGACCGTCTGAGTCGATATTAATTTTGCAAACAGAAGAAGTTGCAGCTCTACGAAGCCATTCTTCAGGTATACCAATTGAATCTTTTAGTTTACCACCATATTTGTTTATAGTTTCCACATACTCCTGTGGTACTGAAGAAGAACCGTGAAGTACAATAGGGAATCCCGGGATACGCTTTTCAATTTCTTCAAGAATATCGAAACGAATTGTAGGGGGTACCAATACACCGTTTTCATCGCGTGTGCACTGTTCAGGTGTAAACTTGAAAGCACCATGTGAAGTACCAATTGAAATTGCTAATGAGTCAACACCTGTACGAGTAACAAAGTCAACCACCTCATCTGGTTCAGTATAAGTGTGATGTTCTGCCTGTACGTCATCTTCAACTCCTGCAAGAACTCCTAATTCACCTTCTACTGTAACATCGTACTGATGTGCGTAATCAACAACTTTTTTTGTCAATGCAACATTTTCCTCGTAAGGAAGATGAGAACCATCAATCATAACAGAAGAGAAACCGCTTTCGATGCAGCTTTTACATAATTCAAAGCTGTCGCCATGATCAAGATGCAGAACAATAGGAATTTCGTAACCAAGTTCTTTTGCATACTCAACAGCTCCCTGAGCCATATAACGTAGAAGTGTCTGGTTTGCATACTTACGAGCACCGCTTGACACTTGCATGATTACAGGAGATTTTGTTTCAACACAAGCTGAAACAATAGCCTGTAATTGTTCCATATTATTGAAATTGAAAGCTGGGATAGCATAGCCACCTTCAACCGCTTTCTTGAATAACTCTTTTGAGTTTACTAAACCCAGTTCTTTATAACTTACCATCTTCTTAATTATTTTATTTAACTGATAATCTTGAATTCTCATACAAAAATAGCTTTTTATCTGCAATTAAAGAAATATATGAGAAAAAAACATCAATATGTTAGTTCTGACATGGGTGATACTTTAGTCTGTCTTGATCCATACTTTGGTATGACCTCGCTCTTATAATCTCCTTTTAAAACTGAGTCAAGTAAGGTTCAGGTCATTGTTATTTTATAATGATTTAAAAGTAAAGTATGGTGTTTTAACAGACTCGTGACTTATTTATTTCATAAGTTCACTTTTACTCCTTCGTAACAAGCTTGAAATATTTGCTCCAGTTCTTCAACTGTCGGTTTACGAGGATTGAAACCGGTACAAGGATCCGCAAATGAGTTATTTGCAATATATTTAAGATTCTTTGTCCATTCCTCTTCGCTTACACCAAATTCTTTTACAGTTCCGATCACATTGATGTCGGCACGTAAGGTTTCTACTTCCTGCGCTAAATCTTCGGCAGTTTGTTTTCCCAAAACAGTTGCTAAATCTTCAAATCTGTTAGTGGCTTTACTGTTAAATCGAATTACGTTTGGCAAAACTATTGCGTTAGCAACTCCGTGAGGAATATGGTACATACCACCTAATTGGTGAGCCAGGGAGTGTGCAATACCTAACCAGGAATTTGTGAAAGCAAATCCGGCCATAGCGGATGCATCGTGCATATTTTGGCGTACAGTTAAATTTTCAGGTTCAGCCACTGCAGTTCTTAAATTGTCAAAGATCATCTCCATAGAACCTTTAGACAATACATCTGCATAATTATCTTCAATATTAGAAACATAAGCTTCAATACTGTGAGTTAATGCATCGAGTCCGGTATTTGCTGTTATTCTGTCTGACATTGTTTTGCAGAGATTACCATCTATAATTGCAACATCAGGAGTAAGTTCATAAGAAACAACCGGATATTTAACACCTTTCTCATTATCTGTAATCACTGCCAATCCGGTCATTTCAGTACCAGTACCACTTGTTGTGGGAATTGCCACGAAACGTGCTTTTTGGCGTAAAGCCGGAATATTGAAGGGTTTAATAACATCTTCGAAGGTCAGTTCGGGATATTCATAGAATGTCCACATCATTTTAGCAGCATCAATACTTGAACAGCCTCCTAATCCGATAACCCAGTCCGGTTGAAACTTAGAGAAAGATTCAGCACCCTGAAGTACAGTATTAATAGAAGGATCACCTTCAACACCACTAAAAACTTGAGTCTCTATTCCTGCTTCTTTCAAGTAATCCAATGCATTATCCAATACACCACTTTTCTTTACAGAATTTTTACCACAAACAATAATTGCTCTATTACCTTTCAGGTTTTTTAATTCTTCAATAGCTCCAACGCCATGAAACGTTTCGCCTGCTACATACAATTTGCTCATAATTATAATCGTTTTTAAAATTTATGGTGCAAAATTACATGTTCCCGGGAGTGTAGAGATTATAAATTTGGGCTTATTTCTTGTAAATATGAGATAATCGGTATTTCAGTTCAGATGGAGTACAGTTTAATTTAGCAGCTATAAATTTATTAAGAGCAGAAGGAGAGTCGAATCCCAGTTCGTAAGCAATTTCTTTATGCGGAAAGTCATAAAACACCAACAATCGTTTTATTTCCAGCAGTAATCGCTCATGAATTACATTCAAGGCCGTTTCTCCGACATAGTTGTTACAGATAGCATTTAATTTCTTTGTCGTTATATTCAGTTGTTCAGCGTAACCCTGCACTGTTCTGCACACTTTAAACTGCTCTTCCACCAAATCCCGGAAATGAAGATTGATATCGGCCTCTTCCGTCTCAGTTCTTGAGGGCTCTTTTGAATGCCCATATTCTATAAGCTGCAGCAATAATATTTTAATATAGAACTTGATCTGTTCTTTTTTAGCAGGAGAAATACGCTCGTATAAGTCCCGTATATTCTTTACAACAGCAATTAGTTCAGCGAACTCTTCCGCTGTTGGGACAATATAATTCAACCGACGTTGCAGGTCAACATTATAAGCACTTAAATCCTTTTGCAGAACAGCAGAACAAAACAGTTCATCACCGAACATGATAATCTCCCCTTCAGCATCAGGTGAAAATGAGATCTGATGAAACTGTTTCGGAAAGAGTACAGATATACAAGGTTTTGCTATTTGATAAGTATCAAATTCGATATTATGATTCATTGTTCCTTTTTCCAGAACAATAATTTGATAATAATCGTGTCTATGCGGTTTGTTGGAGTCAAAAAATGGAACATGATTTATATACTCCATGTTAAATGCAATGCATGGTTTCTGAAAAGCCTCAAAATATTCTTCCAGTTTATAGGTTGGTATGACATCTTTATTCATATTCGTCAAGTTTAAGTATCCTGTGAACTAAAACATTGAAAACTAAGGTGCCAAAACTACATAATATTTTTGGGTGTCAAATATTTTCCGCTTTCAAAAGACTAGAAACGCATAAAGAAATCCCAGGTTTCTTTTGCTATCCAATTCACATCAGAACCGGGATCTTTAACGTTTTCGGTATGACCACCCACAAATGAACCAAACAATACCGGATATTCTTCTGGAAGTCCTTCAAATTCTGTCGTGATATGAGTTGGCGTTGTAGCTATAGGTATTTTGGGCATTTCTCTTAGTCCATTGTTCTTCAGATGTGTTAATACGCAGTACTTGCCACCTTGTTTGAGTTCATCTGAGTTGACAAACTTGCAGAGACCGTCTTCTGTACCAGTTACGCTAAAGAAGGCAAGTGGTTCGCGTTTGTTCTCAGGAAGGTAAATGTTCCAGTTGGCAGGTGCATAACAGGCAACAGCTCTAAGATCTTTCTGGAAATTTAACGATAACGAGTATGTAATCATTGCGCCAAAACTAAAGCCGCAGCAAAATACGCGTGAAGTGTCAATACTCAATTTATCCTTAAACAGACTAAGCATATCGGCAAAGAATATATGATCTTTGTCATCTCTTCCACGCCAGGGAGAACGGTCGGTATATCCCTCGGGTGCTACGAAAATGACAGGAACACCATCTCTTTCGGCATAAGTCTTCAGACCATAAAAGTTTTGATCAACCATAGTTTGCATATTTCCACCCATCATGTGCATAGCGAAAATCAAACGATACGTTTTGTTTTTATCGTAGTCTTTGGGGATATCAATGGTATATTTTCGCGAAAGTCCAGCGCTTGTGATGGTATAAGTCCCGCTCTTAAAATCCCCCAGGTCTTTACCGTAACCGGCACTGGGAGTTGGAGCATTTTTTAACTTACGGGCATCATCGACTGATTGTGCATTGAGCGTAAAAAAAGAAGCTAAAAGGATAAAGAGGATAACTGTTTTTCTCATTGTTCATTATTTTTAATTGATTCTTGGTTATTTCTTATTACTTTCTATGCGTTAGAAAACGCATCTTTACATACTATAACAGGGCAAAGATATATATATTTCTGCTTGGTTTATGCAAAAAGATTATATATTGTTGCCCTGTTAGAAGGTAGCATCTCGCTAATAGCACGACCTTTAAACTGATTTCATGCCAGTAGAATAAACAATAACGGTATCGTAATTCCAATTATAAACTCTATCCCCCCTCGTCCCCGCAAACCATTTTTGCCGCGTGGCATTATTAATCCGGTGATAGTAATAGCTATGAGCGAAAAAGCAAATATATCGGAGAAAATGGTCCATCCTCTGTGCGGGTTGTAATGCATCCTGTTAAATTGCCTGATAATAGGACGAGGCTTATGTTGTACGTAAAGGCCATCCCTATTTGTTAAGTCTACTTTTATCGTTGAACCTCCTTTCAAGAATAAAACATCTTGCACAATGTCCTCGGCATCAGGTTTGGTATTCAGCAACTTCATTGCAAAGAAAAGCTGAGAAGTATAATACTCTTTAAAAACACTTTCAAAAGAGTAATATTTATCTGAAATATTAATTTGATACATTAAAATTGAGTTGAACGATCACAAAGATACAAAAATGTTATGTAAAGGATAAAATATCGTGTCTATTGTGATATTTCATGACTAAAATCTTATAAACAAAAAAACCGCCCCATAGTACATGAGACGGATACATCTGAAGATATTTCAGAACAGGACGGTTCTCGTAATAGTCAGCTCTTCTTTTCAGGTGGCAAATTACCGGGTCTGTTTAACGCCAAATTATCCGGCATGGTCAGCTCATCTCTTAGTTTTACATGCTGTTCCGGCAGTGCGCGGAACATTGTAGTCTTGTACCCGTTATATGATATTTTTATCAGTTTATTCACACTGTAATAATTGGGAAATGTAAATTCACCCCGTTCATTGGCAGTGGTTCCGGCGATCTGCACAGAGTCGGGTAGGGAGTAGATAGCCACTTTTGCATACTTGACCGGATTATTGTCGGTGTCGGTTACTGTACCCTTAATTTGGGCGCTCATCGGGATTATCATCCCGGCTAAAAGCATTGTAAAAAGAATTTTTTTCATCACCTTGATTTTTAAATTGTTCAATAATATGACACAGGCAATCAATTTTTGGTGACATAAAAAGTGAAGAATTATTCTGTTTTTAACAATATTTTTGATGACACGTTTAATCGCTTTACTAGAAACATATATTTATCATCTAATTAACTTGTGTGATATACTAAATAGCATTGAACCGTTGGCTTATTGCCACCGCAGCAACGTAGGCTGTTGTCCACGCTGCCTGAAGGTTGAATCCTCCCGTTATGGCATCAATATCTAATATCTCACCTGCGAAATAGAGGTTTGGGCAGCTTTTACTCTCCATCGTGTTAAATTCTATGGACTCTAAGCTCACACCTCCACAGGTTACAAATTCATCTTTATATGAGCCCTTACCATGGACTGTGTACTGATCGTTACTGAGAAGATTTATTATCTTATTGATATTCCTTTTTCCAAGATCTACCCACTTACGATCTGTTGGGATTTCGGCTTTTTTAAGTATGTGAAGCCACAACCTTGACGAAATATTATAGGGACATACATTAGCAACTTTCTTTTGAGGATTTTCACGGACGATTGAGTTTATGTACTCGACTATTTTATCGCAGTTCACCTCATTTATCCAACTCACAAGTATGTTGAAGCGATACTGTTTCTCGTTTATCAATTTTGCACCATAGGATGATAATTTCAATATAACAGGCCCACTCACTCCCCAATGAGTTATCAGAAGTGCTCCTGATGCTTTGAGGTTTGTGCCTTCGAGCGATACCATTGCGTTCTCTGCAACAACCCCCATCAGCTCTCTAATCGAGTTACCAGGAATATTGAAAGTGAATAAAGATGGTACTGGCAAAATTATTTTATGACCTAATGCCTCTAAATAGCTCAATCCTTCTGCTTTAGGACTTCCTCCTGTTGTTATAGCTACCGCATCAAAGGTGCACCTAGTATCGGCATTAAATGTGAGGGTGTATCTTTCGCCACAGGTTATCGAAGTCAGTTTATGCAAAGTCTTTACCGATATACCCAACTCTCGGGCGAGTTTAATAAAAGTTACAATGATTTGATTAGAGTCTTGCGAATAGGGAAAAACACATTGGTCGACTTGAGTAACCAAGGGCACACCTGCATCTTCAAACCATTTGTATGTATCTCTGTGGTCGAATAGACGGAATGCACGTTTTAATAATTTATCACCACGGGGATATGCTCGATTCAATGTCTTTATCTCAGCAAATGAATTTGTGAGATTACATCTTCCACCTCCTGATATGGCTACTTTAGTTAAAACTTTTGCACTTTTCTCAAATATGGTTACATCGATATTTGGAGCTAATCGCTTTAGATTTATTGCCAAGAAAAAACCTGCCGCACCTCCACCGATTATGGCAATTGTCATATCACTAATTTTATGCAAAAGTAATACATCTATTACATATTATTCGTTTATTCTTTTCAATAAATGTGTTTCATCGTAAATGATCACTGGAGTTGTTATATTCCGCGATAACTCTTCCAATATCAAAGTCTAAAAGATTATTCTATAAACAAAAAAAACCGTCCCATGGTGCATGAGACGATTACATCTGAAGATATTTCAGTACAGGATGGTTCACGTAATTATCAGCTCTTCTTTTGAGGTGGCAAATTACCGGGTCTGTTTAACGCCAGATTATCCGGCATGGTCAGCTCATCTCTTAGTTTTACATGCTGTTCCGGCAGTGCGCGGAACATTGTAGTCTTGTACCCGTTATAGGATATCTTTATCAGTTTATTCACACTGTAATAGTTGGGAAATGTAAATTCACCCCGTTCATTGGCAGTGGTTCCGGCGATCAGCACAGAGTCGGGTAGGGAGTAAATAGCCACTTTGGCATTCTTAACCGGATTATTGTCTGTATCGGTTACCTTACCCTTAATTTGAGCGCTCAACGGGATTATCATCCCGGCTAAAAGCATTGTAAAAAGAATTTTTTTCATCACATTGATTTTTAAATTGTTCAATAATATGACGAAGGCAATCAATTTTTGGTAACATCTAAAGTGAAAAATCTTGCTGTTTTTAACAATATTTTTGATGATGAGTATAGGTTTCGATCCCTAACGTGCTTTGTCGAAAATAAACTTACAGTTATTGGCGTCGGAACCAGTACCGTGTCTCCAAAACCAGGTGATGACAGGAGTGCCGTCGGTAGTTTTCCATCCCGAGACATTCACTATCTGATGATAATTATCCGGGTCTTCAATGAAACTGGTGTATTCGTAATCTTCGGATGGACCATTCTCAATCCACCACAAAAACTCCTCCTTTTGAGCAATAAGGCGGCTGCCATTTACGGGGATACCAGATGTTCCCAGGTATTTTCCGTCCATGGTCTGAATAGTGAATAAAGACATAGTTCTCCTGTTCATATTCAGAGCGTTCTTCTTGAATGTAATTTTAAACTGTTGCTTTTGGGAATTGCTCAGTTCAACCTTACCCTCTGCATTGACAAAAAGATGTGGCTGATTTGGTTTTTTACCAAGCATGGACTTGATAGTATATATTCCATCACACATAAAGATAGTACCGCCATACCGGGTGTTTTTTTCATTCTTAGCTCCAGTAACCCGATTCTGCTCATGTCTCCATAATATAACCTTGTCGCAAAGCATTTTAGCCTGCTCCTTCGTGCATTTGGCATTGGGACCTTTATCACCGCCAATACCGAATTCCGCTATATCAGCTTTGGATAATGGGCTTCCCCCTTTGTCATGGTTATCGTAAGCCATCAACTTGAGAATAAGTGACGTCATCTCATCGTAGGTAAGCGTTCCTTCCGGGTTGAACTTTCCTCCGGGAACGATCCCCCAATAAGCCAACCGGTCGGCATAATAATCATCTGTATCGGTAAAAAAACCTAGTCCGGTAGATTCAACCATCCCTTTCAAAGTAAACTTTACAGCCCAACTGCCATATATATTTTCCATGATATCTTTAACAAACAATTGCGCCATTTCGGCACGGGTTACCGGTTTTGTCCAATCGTCGGCCACCTCGCCCCATTCGCCTGCTGAACCTATATAAGCTCCGATATACTAGAACCATTCTTTTGCCCAGGGAGAAGCCACCACATCAGGCTTATCCACCTTTTCAAGCCGTTTTTTATAGAGATAATATTCACCTCCTCTGTGCTTTATCTTTGCCCAGTCGCCTTCAAAGGTAATAACCTCATAAACCTGTGACTTCAGCACTTCGCCCACTATAGGCCCGTCTGTTTTAGCCCTGTAAGGTGTTTCGGTATGGTCTTTAGTTGTATAAGTCACTTTATACAACATCGGTTTGGCGGTATTCTGCCCGGCAACTGGCACTAAATTAAGCACCATGCACACTAGTAAAACTACACTAAAGAATCGGCTCCATGTGCACCAACTCTTACCGCTTTGCGCCATTTCCAACTGTTTTTCCATTTCCATTTAATGTTTATCAAAAGAGAACCCAGTCAATCACCCCACGTTAGTTATGCCCTTTATTACAGACTGGCTTTAATTATTTTGTCAAAGTTCAAATATCTGTTTTCAAATTCATTAATCCAATTATCAGTGCAATATTTCTTAACCACACCAACTAATCTTTCAAGTGTCAAAGGTTTAAAATATGACTCTACACTTTCATTAAAGGTTTCTTTGTATTTCTCTACACCAATTCTGCAATTCTTATTTTCTGAAGGATATAAATAAATAAAGTAACCAATTTTATAATCATTACTTTTCTTAAACATACTTAATGCAAGTAAATGGTCACGCCAAATCTGTTGAATTGGTTTTTCTTTAAGGCTTTCAAGGCTTTCTTTTTTTAAAATCATTGATTTATCTGCAACAACTACATATTCATATTTGTGAGATGATGGTTTGTCATTAAGGTTTTCTGAGTATTTAACTTCAATTCCAAAAAAGCATTTTTCATTACTAATGTTCATAAACTCTATGAATACGTCAAATGCAGAATTGTCATTTGTGTATTTTTCACTTTTTCTTTCAGGAGAATACTCAAATTCAATTCTTAGGATTTCTTTGATTTCTGTTTCTGGGTATAATTCATCAAATATCTTTTTACATAAATCAAGGTTCTCAACAAGTTCACCGAACATATTAAACGCCATTGGTTGACTTGATAGTAAATTAGTCCATATTCTTGGTTCTTGAATTACTTTTTTCTTGTCCGAATTGTTGTTAACCAGCTTTTTAACAAGTTCAAATATTTTATTCGTTAAAAAATTCTCCCCGTTATTGATTGCATTTTTTTCAATCAAATAGTTCCCTAATTTTTCTTTATCGTATTCAAATCCTTTTTCTGTTCGCCAAATACTTTGCAATAATCTTGCATTTGAGGCAAATTCAGTTGAATCTGAATAGTTGGTGTGGAATTTCTCTTTAAGTTCTTTGGTGCTTTTCACATTCAATGCTAGTTTTTATGTAAGATTGCCGATAACGTGATATTTACGCGATAAATGTACAACTTTAGTAAATACCTACCAAAAAAATATAATCCTTTGTAGATAATAGAAACTGAGTTCGATAAATACCTTTACTGGAAAATAGAAAAACATCGCAACGTAGCCTCTTATAAGCGTTTGACTGTGGTTTCGATTATTTCGCAATTCAAAATAAAAAGTCCATTGGATTTACTTTAATTATGAGGGAATAACTTTTAATATCATTCGGTGTTTGTTGTGATATCTATTTTTCTCAATTTAGTCTTGTTTTTAATTTCGAGCTCAGAACTTATTTTTCCTCAAATGCTTTTTGTAGTTTTTAATCACTTTTCCAAACTCTTTATCTTTTTTTCTTTTCTCCTCTATAGTTGATTCAAAATGTGCTTTTTCCCGCTCCATTTTCAGATAGTTTTCATAGGATTTTTTGTCAATTTCTCCATTTTCAACTGCTTCAATTACCGCACAACCAACTTCATTTATATGCGTGCAATCATTAAATTTACAATTTAGTGAAAGACGGATAATTCTGTCAAAAGTAGTTTCTAAGCCTCTCGAAGTATCTGTAATTCCTACTTCTCTCATTCCCGGATTGTCAACAAGAATTCCACCACTTTCAAGAACAATTAATTCCCTATGACTTGTTATGTGTCTTCCTTTATTTGTACTTTGACTTATTGTATCCGTTCTCATTAAAGTTTTCCCTGAGAGGTTGTTCAATAATGTTGACTTCCCCACTCCGGAAGAACCAAGCATACAATAGGTTTTACCTTTTTCAATATACTTTTTAAGTGCTTCGTATCCATCGTGAGTTTCGTTACTAATTGCAAAAACAGCAATATCTTTTATTCGTTGTTTAATACTGTCTTTAATTTCAGTAATCTTTTGTTCATTTATTAAATCAGTTTTCGTCAATACAATTATTGGTTTTACTTTAGATGAATAACAAATTGTCAGGTATCTTTCAAGTCTGTTGATATTAAAGTCCCTGTCAACGGCTTGAATCAGAAATGCATAATCAATATTTGTTGCTATTATTTGTATTTCTCCAAATTGACCAACTGCTTGTCGTGTAATCATAGATAGTCTCGGTAGTATTTTATGGATTACAGAAAATTCAGTATCATACGTTGTTAATGCAACCCAATCGCCAACTGCAGGAAAATCTATTCGGCTTTTTGCTGAATATCGTAAATTTCCTGTTATTTCGGCTTCATATTCACCGTTCTCGGTTTTTACAATATACCTTTCCTTATGTTCCGCAATGACTCTTCCAAACTCAAAGTCTGAAAGATTGTTCTCAACTCTTAATTTCCGGAGTTTATCATTGTATCCAAGATCCTCTAATTTCATTTCTTATGCATTTCTGATTTTTTACAGTGACAATTAACGTTTCG
>DHCC01000015.1:21747-56962 GCA_002398875.1 Bacteroidales bacterium UBA4912
AGCATATTGTACTGCTGCCAATTCGCCAATTCTGATTCGCAACCAACTGAAATAGAAAATAATCGTAAGTATTTTAAGAACTATGATTATAGAATTATTACCGGGACAGGTCATTATCCGATGTTGGAAAAACCAGACGAGTTTAATAAAATATTGAAGGAGGTAATAGAGGAATTACCGTAAATTTCTATCTATCATTTTTGAGATATATTTTTTTACACCAGCAGATAAAGTATCAGTATATTGAGATTCTGTCAGGAATGTAATCTCATTTAATAAATCGGGATATTTCTTTACTATCATGACCATTAATCTAAATGCATTTAATCTGACAGAAGGTTGTTTTTTTCCATGCAGCTCCACAACAACCATGCTGCTCTCCATGAATAGGGATGTTTGTCTCCAATAGCCAATTCAATTCCTGTTACGTATTTACTTTCGTCACTAGCTAGATACAAGATTCCATAAAAATCACTCTACAAAGAATTCAAAATTAGATTGATTTACGACTTTAGTAGTATGATCAGGATACGCTTCACGAAATGAGTTGGGAAAATTTACTTTTTTGTCTTTCCACTTAATCTCAAACGCGTTAAGAACTCCATCTTCTTCTTCAATGTAATCTATTTCAGCTTTATCGTGTGTTCGCCAAAAATAACTGTTTACGAACCTCTTATTGTAGTGGTTGTTTTTAAGTCGTTCAGAGATTAAAAAATTTTCCCACAATGATCCTTTATCCATTCGCATTTCAGGTATTGAGAAGTTACTAATCAGCACATTTCGTATTCCATTATCATAAAAATAATACTTCTTACCTTTTTTGATTTCGTTCCTAAGGTTTCTGCTTAGAGCAGAGAGTTTGAATATCACAAATGCTTTTTCTAACAGATCGAGATATTTTTCAACAGTCACAGCATCAATATTGCCCACAATTCTCGACAGTTCGTTGTAACTTACTTCGTTGCCAACCTGGAAAGCAAGTGCACGCAATAAATTCTCGATATGTGCAGGTTTTCTTATACCCTCTATTTGTAGAATATCTTTATATAAATAACTGTTTGCAATTTCAACAAGGATTTCTTTTTCCCTTCCAGGGTTGTTTACCACTTCAGGATAAAGACCATAGATAAGTCTTGTGTCGAGCATCCTTTTTGCTTCAAGTGGGGAGCTGTTACTAACAGTTTCCTTGTAACTTATCGGATAAAGATAGAAGGTTTTTTTGCGTCCCGTTAATGCTTCTGACATATTATTTTGTAACTCAAAGGATGAAGATCCGGTAGCAATTAATTGAATATGTGGATAGGTGTCATATAAAAGTTTAAGTTTTTTACCTATATCAGGTATTTGTTGTGATTCATCAATTATAACCAATTTGTTGTTTGCTCCAATCAATTGCAACAACTGTGTACTTGTTCCGGCATTTGAGAAAGCTTCTAAAACGTCTGACTCGTCTGCATTAAGCCATATTGACGGTTCGTCGAATTGCTTTATTACCTCTTTTAATAATGTTGTTTTACCTACTTGTCTGGCTCCAAGTAGAAGAATAATTTTACCTTGAAAACAGGAAGAGGTAACGGCATTTAATAAATCTCTCTTAATCATAACACTATAATTTTGTTGTGAAGATAATATGTTTTGAGATTATTACCAACAAAATAGACCAAAATTCAGGATTGTAATCGGCAAATTACGCCTAAATTGATGATTATAATCGGCAAATTACGCCTAAATTACGGAATACATAGAGAATGGCTGTTTTATTCAAGCTTATGACTATGGTCAATTATTCTTTTTCGTAATCAAGTCGTTCGACAGGTCAAAGAATTATCTTAGTCGAGAAACAATATTAAAATCATAGAAAAGGAATAACTGATTAAGTGAAAGGAGTAGTTTTTGCAAAATAAAACAAACTATTATAAAAAACAGGAATTTTTATTAACTTTGAGTTTTACAAGTTAGATCAAATACAAACACATTTATAACTTACAAATTTATTATTATGATTATCGGAATACCAAAAGAAATCATGCAGGGTGAAGCACGTGTTGCGGCTACACCCGAGACAGTAAAGAAGTTCTGCAAGGATGGAATAACTATATTAGTTGAATCCGGTGCGGGGGAGAAGTCGCACTATTATGATGATCAGTATAGAAATATGGGGGCTGAACTGGTATCTGATCCGGAAGAACTTTACAGAAGGTCTGATTTAATACTTAAAGTAAAGGAACCACAATATAATGATGTTAAAGAAAAGCATGAGATTGATATGATGCATGAGGGTCAGTATCTTATCACTTTTATACATCCTGCTTCACCTGGTAATCACGATATGGTAAGGAAATTAGCTGCTGCAGGCGTTATTGGTCTCACATTAGACGGTATCCCCCGCATTTCGCGAGCTCAGAATATGGATGCTTTAACTTCAATGAGTACTTGCGCCGGTTATAAAGGTATGATTATGGCTGCAAATGACCTTACATTTTTTATGCCACAGATGTTTACTGCTGTTGGGATGCTCAAGCCGGCCAATGTAATGGTTATTGGAGTGGGGGTGGCCGGACTTCAGGCGCTGGCTACAGCTAAGAGGCTTGGTGCTGTAACTTATGCCATGGATATTCGTCCCGATGCAGCAGAGCAGGCCAAAAGTCTTGGTGCTAAAGTGGTAGACTCAGGTGTTCCTGCTGAGATTGCTATAGGTGAAGGGGGTTATGCAAATAAGCTTCCTGAAGAATGGATTCTTAAAGAGCGTGAACATTTGAAGGATGTTATAAAGGATATGGATATTCTGTTTCTGAGCGCGTTAGTACCGGGTAAGGTGGCTCCTATACTTATTACTGAAGATATGGTGAAGGGGATGAAAAACGGCTCTGTCATAGTGGATGTATCTATCGATCAGGGTGGTAATTGTGAAATTACTCCTCCGGGAAAAAAGGAGATAAAACATAATGTTACTATTGCAGGAATTAAAAACATTCCGGGCTTAATACCTACCAGCTCAACATGGATGTTTGCACAGAATGTGTATAATCTGGTTAATTACCTTATTAAAGATGGTAAAATTGAACTGAATCTGGAGGATGAGATAATTAAATCAATACTCGTAACAAACAACAGAGAGGTTGTTCATGCGGGTGCAAAGGAGGCCATGGGAGTATGAATCCATTAATTTTAGTATTAGTTTTTATAGTCACTTCAATAGTGGGCTATTTTATAATTAAGAATGTACCCAGTTTACTTCATACGCCATTAATGTCGGGTATGAATGCTCTTTCGGGTATTACATTGTTGGGTGCAATTGCTGCCGTGGGATTAACACTGTTTGCCGTGGAAAGTGATGTAAGATTGTTAGGTCAGATTTTAGGGGGAATAGCTGTGATTGCTGCAACTGTAAATGTTGTAGGTGGTTTTGGGGTTACCCACAGGATGCTGAAAATGTTTGATAAAAAGAAGAAACCGTCGAAATCATGAGCGAAACACTATATTATATCATTTGCGTGCTGTTGTCTGTAGCAGTACTGACAGGGATTTCATTTATGAGTAAGGTGAAAACTGCTGTGGCGGGCAACCTGATAAGTGCAGTCAGCGTGTTGCTGGGAATCATTATTACGCTTATTTACAAAGATATTTTCTCAGCATGGACTGTCTATATCTTTATGCTGATAGGTGTTCTTATTGGCTCTGCTTTAGCCTTAAGGGTGAAGATGATCCAGATGCCTCAGCTGGTGGCCTTGCTTAATGGAGTGGGTGGACTGGCTTCTGCGTTGGTGGGAACATTATCTCTTCTGGGTATAGGTAACTTAATTAATGAGTATCCTGTTTTTGTGAGTGTCACCTCGGTACTTGCAATTGTGGTGGGACTCGTTACACTTTTCGGCAGTCTTGTTGCTGCAGGTAAGCTGCATAAGCTGTTGCCGCAAAAGCCTGTAGTTTGGAAAAATCATTCTACAGTAGTGACAAGTTTCGTTGTAATACTGATTTGTACAATTATATATTCAGCTTTTACAAGTAATACCTCAATCGTCTTATTTGTCAGTATAGTTATCAGTTCTCTGTTTGGTTACGCTTTTGCTATTCGTGTTGGTGGTGCTGATATGCCTATAACTATTTCACTGCTGAACTCTCTGAGTGGTGTTGCCGGTGCAATTGCCGGTATGGCAGTTAATGATCTGATGCTTGTTTCGGTGGGTGGTATAGTTGGTGCATCGGGACTGTTCCTCACACAGATAATGTGTAAAGCGATGAACAGGAGTCTGAGTGATATTCTTTTGGGTAAAACTTCTGTAGATAAGAGTAGGACTAAAGCTGATATTCAGTTTGTTGAGGAATCAACTGAAGAAGAGGTTCATGAAACAGAGGATAACTTACTCATTATCAAAAGGGATAAAGGTGAGATTATTAGGTCGGCAAAATCAGTGATTATTGTTCCCGGTTATGGAATGGCCTTAGCTCAGGCTCAGCACCTGGTGCGTACTTTATCCGATAAGTTTGAAGAGAATGGTGCAGAGGTGAAGTTTGCGATTCACCCTGTTGCAGGTCGCATGCCCGGACACATGAACGTTCTTCTTGCCGAAGCTGATATTCCTTATGAGAAACTGTATGAAATGGATGTAGTAAACGAAGAGTTTGCAGATACTGATCTAGTAATTGTTATCGGAGCAAACGATGTAATCAATCCGGCTGCACGAGATGCAAAAGATACGCCAATATACGGAATGCCAGTATTGAATGTTGATCATGCTAAAGAAATTTTTATATGCAACTTCGACCTTCAGCCAGGTTACGCCGGAGTAGATAATCCTTTATATAAAAGGAAAGAGGGGGTGTATTTGTTACTCGGAGATGCCAAGGAATCTATTTCGGATTTGATTAATAGATTTGATTGATTACCCATAGAATTTTAATAAGGAAAAATTTCAAGAATTAAGTCTGTTTATTTTTGTAGATTGAATTTATTTATTTTTCTTTGTTTAAAACATTTTAATAATTCAGAAATCTTATTGGTCATTCGTGATATTCTTTAATTTTATTGAATGCCACCTTATTTAATTACAGCTAAAAATGGAAAATCAAAATAAAGAAAACGAAATTCAAATTGAACTTAGTGATGAAATAGCACAAGGCATTTATTCTAATCTGGCAGTTATCTCACACTCTTCTTCGGAGTTTGTAATTGATTTTATACGTATTGTACCGGGAGTGCCAAAAGCTAAAGTTAAATCAAGAATTATTCTTACACCCGAACATGCGAAAAGATTATTAAATGCTTTAGAAGATAACATAAACAAATTTGAACAACAAAACGGGTCAATTCGTAAACAAAACAATCCCGGGTTTTTACCGCCTATTGGTGGTGTTGGTCATGCATAAGTGTTAAAATAATAAATTAAAATTATCCTATGGATTTTCTTTTAAATGCAGCTACTGTAAACTGGTCGAGGGGACAGTTTGCACTTACGGCAATGTATCATTGGATTTTTGTTCCACTTACAATCGGGCTTGCCCTTATCATGGCAATAATGGAAAGTGTTTATGTAAGAACAGGCGACGAAAAATGGAAAAACATCTCTAAATTCTGGCAAAAACTCTTTGGGATAAACTTTGCAATAGGCATTGCTACAGGTATAATTCTGGAGTTTCAGTTTGGAACAAACTGGTCGAACTACAGTTGGTTTGTCGGTGATATATTTGGTGCACCGCTGGCAATTGAGGGTATTGTAGCATTCTTTTTAGAAGCAACATTTGTATCCGTTATGTTTTTTGGATGGAACCGCGTAAGCAAAGGTGTCCATCTGCTTTCTACTTGGATGGTGTTTTTGGGAGCAGTTTTATCGGCTCTATGGATTCTGATAGCAAATGCATGGATGCAATACCCCGTTGGCATGCAATTTAATCCTGACACTGTTAGAAATGAAATGGTCGATTTCTGGGCTGTTGCACTTTCGCCGGTAGCAATCAATAAATTTCTTCATACAGTTTTTGCAAGTCTTGCAGTTGGCGCATCATTCGTTGTAGGTATATCAGCTTGGTATCTTTTGAAGAAAAGACACATAGACTTTTCACTTAAAAGTATTAAGCTTGCATCCATAATAGGTTTAATAACTTTTGTGATGCTAGCTTATACAGGTGATGGCTCAGCTTATGAAGTGTCGCAAAAACAGCCCATGAAACTTGCTGCAATGGAAGGACTATATGAAGGGAAGGAGGGTGCAGGACTTATAATGATAGGTATGCTGAATCCAGCCAAGCAGTCTTATGATGATAATGTAGATCCTTATGTATTCAAACTGGAAATACCAAAACTGCTTTCTCTCCTTGGTTACAGGGATCTTAATGCTTTTGTCCCCGGAATTAAAGACATTGTTGATGGAGGATATACTCTCCAAGATGGCACAACAGCACTCTCTTTTGAGGAAAGAAAGGCTAGGGGAGAGTTGGCAATAAAGGCACTAGCCGATTACCAGGTTGCCAAAAAGGCTGAAAAAGAAGCGCTGAATACCGGAAATTCGGGTGCAGCTTCTATAGCAGCAGCATCAGCTGCAAATCATGAGATAATTTTAAGAGAAAATTATGCTCATTTCGGTTACGGATATTTAGAAACCGGAGAAGATTTGATTCCTGATGTTCCGCTTACTTTTTATAGCTTTCATATAATGGTAATGATTGGAATGTACTTTATACTGTTTTTTATTGTAGTACTATATTTTCTTTATAAAAAAGATCTGCGTAAAACAAAGTGGCTACTTTATGTTGCATTATGGAGTATACCGCTTCCATACATCTCAGGTCAGTTGGGATGGATTGTAGCAGAGGTTGGCAGACAACCATGGACCATTCAGGATATTCTACCTGTAGATGTAGCGGCATCTGCGCTGGCTCCCGGACATGTGATTACAACATTTGTAATGTTTGCCTTAATTTTCACGGCACTCCTGATAGCTGCAGTAACAATTATGGTTAAACAGATTAAGAAGGGTCCTGAAGGAGTAGTATTAGAATCCGGTACAGAAATAGAAGGTTAAACTAAAAAAACAATCATAATGATTACGTATGAATTTCTACAAAAATACTGGTGGTTTGTTATGTCACTTTTGGGTGGACTGCTAGTGTTTCTTATGTTTGTTCAGGGAGGACAGTCGATGTTGGGCTCCCTGTCAAGAAAAGAAGATGAAAAAAAATTACTGGTAAATACCCTTGGTCGTAAATGGGAATACACCTTCACCACTCTAGTTGTTTTTGGAGGTGCATTTTTTGCCGCATTTCCTCTTTTCTATTCTACTAGTTTTGGCGGTGCATACTGGGTATGGATGATTATGCTTTTTAGTTTTGTTTTACAGGCTGTATCATACGAATTTCAGTCAAAACCCGGTAATATATTCGGACCAACCACTTATCGTATATTACTTTTTCTAAATGGTCTGATTGGTACATTTCTTTTAGGAATAATTGTGGCCAGCTTCTTTACCGGATCAGAATTTACTGTAGGTAAAGGTAACATTGCCGGTTTAGGTGAGTCGGGAATTGTGATAAGTCAGTGGCAAAATCCACTTATGGGGCTCGAATTGTTAGGTAATTTCAGAAATATATCACTTGGTTTGGCAATATTTTTCCTTGCAAGAACACTGGCAAGTCTCTTTTTTATCAACAGACTCAATCATAAAACGCTGGAAAAACGTTCTCACAGTTTTGTTATATACAACGGAATACCTTTCGTTGTGTTTTTTCTGGTGTTTCTTATATGGACCCTTATTGCAGAAGGATATGCTGTTAATCCTCAAACCGGTGAAGTTTACCTTGAAAATATGAAATATCTGAATAATTTCATTGAAATGCCAATTGTAGGTGTACTGTTTCTCTTAGGTGTTGTATCAGTATTATATGGAATAATTAATACAATTATCAACTCAAAATTCAAAAAAGGTATTTGGTTTGCAGGTGTAGGTACAGTAATAACTGTTACAATGTTACTTTTGGTAACCGGTTTCAATAATACAGCTTACTATCCATCATCAGTGGATTTACAAAGTTCTCTGACAATATATAATTCTTCATCCAGCTACTTTACTCTTTCGGTGATGTCAGTTGTTTCACTTTTTATTCCAATCGTAATAGCATATATTGTATTTGCATGGAGATCACTGGAAAAAAAGAAAATAGGACTCAAAGAAATTGAAACTGATGGACATTCTTACTAAAGTTTACCTGAAATTTGTCGACTGGAAATTTGTTTAATTTAGTCTTTATTATTTAAGACTCTACAGTGAAACTAAATTAGGGGTTTATTTAAATTTGAAACATGGAATGAGGTAATACCGATAAAAAAGTGTAATTTTGTGATTGTTTATTAATATTATTCTCAATGAAAGTAACAATCAGAAAGTTGATTTTCAGCCTGTTATTGCTTACAATTACAGTTTTAGTATCATGTAGCAATGACAACGGACGTAGCAGATTCAGGACAGAGAACAATATCAGTTTTGATACAATTAGAGTCAACAGACGTCAGTATCTGGATGATGACACCACTAAACCGTATTGTGATATACATGTTAGTTTTGTATATCCGATAAGCAGCTCAAAAGCAAACCTTGATACCTTGCAACATTTTTTTGTAAGGAATATGTTTGGTTCATCATTTGAAAATTTAGAACCATCAATGGCTGTTGAAGCGTATATAAATAATTACATCGAAAACTATTCACGTGATGCTAATACTTATAGTGAAACGGTTAGCGATATGCAGGAATTGAATGCGCTTATTCCGGGGATTGATATTTCAGACAGTGAGCATGCATCTAACAATATCTTCTATTCTTATTATGAAAGTCTGACAGACTCAATCACATTTAATCAGCATGGTATTCTATCTTTCCAGATTAAACAATCTAATAGCAAAGGAGAGGCTGCTTCATATTATATTTCCTATTCCAATTATGCAATTAACCTGAACACCGGAGATCAGATTACTGAAAATGAAATATTTAATGCAGGATATGATAAAGCACTACAGAGTCTGATTATTACTTCTCTGTTAGAGCAGAACAAGGTTAAGAGCATTGATGAACTAGAAGATTTGGGGTACTTCGGAATAAATGAGATAGTTCCAAACACTAATTTTCTGTTGAACGATAAGGGTATTATTTATACTTATAACAAGGGTGAGTATTCGGCTTATCAACTAACAGCTCCACAAGTTTTTATACCCTATAGCGCAATACGTTCACTGCTGAGAAATAATACTATTGTAAGTAAACTGGCTGATTTATAGTGAAAGAAATAGAATCTAATTTTAAGAGCCTTACTGAACTCCAGGTAAAGCAATTTGATGCTCTTTTCGATCTTTACTCTGATTGGAATGACAAAATTAACGTGATTTCACGTAAGGATATTGATAACCTTTATTTGCATCATGTTCTGCATTCTTTGGCTATTGCCAAATATGTGACTTTTGTTGAGGGTACAACGATTATAGATGTGGGAACAGGCGGGGGCTTTCCAGGAATTCCTCTTGCAATATTTTTTCCAGATGTGAAATTTCTTTTGCTTGATAGCATTGGTAAAAAAGTGAGGGTTGCCGGAGAAATTGCCAAATCTATAGGTCTTGATAATGTTGAAGTAATACATTCCAGAATCGAAAATGAAAAGCGTAAGTTTCATTTTGTTGTTAGTCGCGCTGTTATGTCTCTTCCCGAACTTATAAAACTTACAAGAAAAAATATATTGAGAGAGCAAATAAATTCAATACCTAACGGCGTTATTTGTTTAAAGGGGGGTGACCTTACTTCAGAAACGGAGGCATTTAAAAATATTGCAGATATAGTTTCTCTTTCCGAATATTTCACTGAACCCTTTTTCCAAACGAAAAAGCTGGTGTACGTGCCAGTTAACTAAAATAAAATGCTAATTTTGTATGAGTGATACAAATTAGTATTAAAAAACTACGATAGTTTAAAATTATTATCCTTTAATGAAGATCAAAACATTCGAATTCAATCCACTGGGAGTAAATACTTACCTTTTATCTGACGAAACAAATGAGTGTGTTGTTATTGATGCAGCCTGTTTTTATGCAGATGAAAAAGCTCTTTTGCTAAATTACATAATTGATCATGATTATGTTGTTAAACATCTTATCAATACTCATTTACATTTTGATCATATTTTTGGTGTAAATACTTTAGCCTCACAGTTCGGACTTAGTTTAGAATGTAACAAAGCAGATGAATTTCTACTTGACAATATTTCTGATCAACTTAAATTATTTGGCATTCCAAGTGCAAATAGTGATTACAGACCAGAAATAGGAAAATGGCTGAATGAGGGTGATGTTATTAGTTTTGGTAATCAATCACTAAGGATTTATCATGCTCCCGGACACTCACCAGGAAGTTTATTATTTTATAATGAAGAATCGGGTAGTGTTTTTACCGGTGATGTACTGTTTAGGGGTAGCATAGGAAGAACAGATCTGGCGGGTGGTAATTTTGATGAACTTGTAGAGAGTATTCATACAAAACTTTTTGTAATGCCTAACGAAACAAAAGTTTACCCTGGACACGGACCTATAACAACAATAGATTACGAAAAAAAGAATAATCCATTTGTTGGAGTATTAAGTTAATAGAAAAATAAATATAAATAGGAAAAATAAATTGCTCAATATGATAAAGATGGATCAATTCAAAAATAGGCATATTGGTATCAATGAGGAAGATAAGATCAAAATGCTTGACAAATTAGGTCTTTCATCAATAGACGAACTTATAAATCAGACTATACCTTCTGATATTCGTTTATCAAATCCATTATCGCTTCCTGAACCACTTTCCGAACAGGAATATGCAGAAGAAATTGCAAATATTGCCTCTCAGAACAAGGTGTTTGCTTCATATATCGGAATGGGCTGGTATGATACTATTACCCCTGCAGTGGTTTATCGCAATGTATTCGAAAACCCCGTGTGGTATACATCTTATACCCCATATCAGGCGGAGATTTCTCAAGGTAGACTTGAGGCTTTGCTTAATTTCCAAACTATCGTTAGTGATCTTACAGCTTTACCTCTGGCAAACAGCTCTTTACTTGATGAAGCAACTGCAGCAGCAGAAGCAGCAACTATGATGTATGGTCTTAGAAACCGTGATCAGGTGAAAAATAAGGTAGAAACTCTGTTTGTTGATGAAAATATATTTCCCCAGACTTTAGCCGTCTTACGCACCAGAATGCATTACTCAGGTATAGAGATGGTTGTAGGTGATTACAAAGCTGTTACTTTCGATAAAGGATATTTTGGTGCTATACTCCAGTATCCTAATAGTGACGGTAATGTTGAGGATTATCGTGATTTTGTTAAGAAAGCAAAAGAAAAGGATTGTAAAGTTGCAGTTGCCACTGATTTGATGTCTTTGGTACTACTTACACCTCCGGGAGAGTGGGGTGCTGATATCGCTTTTGGAAGCAGCCAGCGGCTTGGAGTTCCTATGTTCTATGGCGGACCATCTGCAGCTTTTTTTGCTACCAGAGATGAGTATAAACGTTCTATACCGGGACGTATAATAGGCATATCAAAAGATGCAAATGGTAAGATTGCTTATCGTATGGCACTTCAGACTCGCGAACAGCATATTAAACGTGAAAAAGCCACTTCCAACATCTGTACTGCTCAGGCTTTACTTGCCACAATGGCTTCATTCTACGGTGTTTATCATGGTCCCCAGGGATTAAAAAAGATAGCTCTTAGAATTCATTCTATTGCTTCGTATGTGAACGAAGAACTTAAGAGCATGGGCTTTAAACAACTCAATGACAGTTATTTTGACACATTAAAAATCAGACTTCCAGAGGGTATAACTGCTAAGGATGTGCGTGAAAATGCAGAGATGAGATCTATAAATCTTCGCTATTTCGAAAACGGAGAAATTGGAATAAGTATAGATGAAACAACTAATGCATACAGGGTTCATGAGTTACTGGCTGTGTTCGCATTGACTGCAGGTAGCTCTAAGGTTTTTATGATAGATGATTTACCCGAAAAAACATCTTTAAAAGATTCATATTTAAGAAAATCAGAATTCCTTAAACATTCTACTTTTAACAGCTACCATACAGAGACAGAGATGATGCGTTATATCAAACGTCTGGAACGTAAAGATATTTCGCTTGCCCATTCTATGATTTCACTCGGTTCGTGTACTATGAAACTAAATGCAGCTTCTGAAATGCTGCCGCTTGGAATGACCGAATTACAACGTATACATCCATTTGCTCCAACCGAACAAGTTGAAGGTTATAGGCAAATAATTGATGAGCTTGAAGAGATGCTTGCTGAAATCACAGGATTTTCAGCTACCAGCTTGCAACCTAACTCAGGTGCAGCGGGTGAGTATACTGGTCTTATAACTATTGCAAGTTATCTTGCAAGCAAAGGAGAAAGTGATAGAAATATCGTTTTGATTCCGGCTTCAGCTCATGGAACTAATCCTGCAAGTGCTGTACAGGCTGGTTTTACCCCTGTAACTGTATTATCTGATGTGAAAGGTAATGTGGATATGGATGATCTTCGCAATAAAATAGAGCAGTATAGAGATAAACTGGCTGCTTTCATGATAACATATCCATCTACTCACGGAATATTTGAGACTGAAATCAAGGAGATGTGCCGTCTTATACACGAAGCCGGCGGACAGGTTTATATGGATGGCGCAAATATGAACGCACAGGTAGGATATACAAATCCCGGAACAATTGGTGCTGATGTGTGTCATCTGAATTTACATAAAACATTTGCCATTCCACATGGTGGAGGCGGACCTGGAGTAGGACCTATTTGTGTTGCCGAACATCTCGTTCCTTTTTTACCGGGACATCCTGTATCCTTTAAGTCAGACCAAAATACGGTATCTTCTGCTGCCTACGGCAGTGCCGGAGTATTGGAGATAACTTATGGTTATATAAGAATGATGGGGGCACAAGGACTAAAAGAAGCTACAGAAGCTGCAATACTAAGTGCTAACTACCTTGCTGAAATGCTTGACGATTCTTATGGGATTGTTTATCGCGGGGCACAAGGAAGAGTAGGGCATGAACTGATTCTTGACTGTCGTGGACTAAAAGATGTGTCTGGTATTACCGAGACAGATATTGCAAAACGCCTTATCGATTATGGCTATCACGCACCTACACTCTCATTTCCTGTACACGGAACGTTAATGGTGGAACCCACAGAGAGCGAGAGTCTATCAGAGTTGGATCGTTTCATTGAAGCAATGATAGAGATACACGAAGAAATTATCGAAGTTTCAAGAGGTGAATTCAGTAAAGATGATAATGTGCTTGTGAACGCACCACATCCTGAGTATGTGATAACTGCAGATGAATGGAATCATAGTTATTCACGGAGTAAGGCTGCTTATCCACTTCCGTATTTAAGGGAAAATAAGTTTTGGGTTAATGTAGCACGTGTAGATAATGCTTATGGCGATAGAAATCTGGTTTCCAGCCTATCGGAAATAGTAGAGAATTAAATTATAAAAAACAACTTATCAGTACAATTCAGGAATTTCCCCTTGTTCAAAAATGATCAGGGGGGAATTTGATACGTCTTTTTTGAAGGTACTGATGATATCGTCATTTACTTCCGTAAGAAGTACTTTCACACGATTTTCCATCACATCAGGATATGCACCTGCAAATCTGATTAAGACGGGATGATCGTTGGGTATACTGCTGTTGACCAAAAAGTCATCAATATGATCCATAACTCTCATCATTTCTCGGTAAGAGTAACGTCCTGTCTCTATTTTAAAATTATCTGTTCCTAGAATATCTGTAAGATACTCTCTGTTTTTATCCATATTTCCTGTAACGGCAATTATGAAATTTCCGTTATTGTCAATAAATGATCCTCCATAATACTCTGGATATAAATCAGGATCAGACTCTCTTTCGATCCAGTCATCACTGAAACTTGCCATAAGTTTATCGTGTAAGGCCAATGCATTAATATTTTGAGCGGCTTCAGAGTTTATAGATTCCGGGTAATTTTCAGATTCTTGAATTGAGTTATTGTTGTCTTTTTGCTTGTTACAAGCCGCTAAACTAACTAAAGTCAATGAAAGCACTAGATATACTGCAGTCTTTTTCATTTCAGATTGTTTCGAATTATAAGATTTTTGTTAATAACGTATTTGTTAAAGCTTTTGTTTATATTAAATGTTAATTAGAATCAGTATATAATGAATAAGTTATATTTCGTTGCTTAAGATATTGGGATTTGTGTATTTTTGTCTTTTAATCAACAGGAATAACTTAATGAGAAGAACTCTTTTTCCATACTACATTATAGTAACTATACTTATAATTATTGTCAGTTGCAGCAAAGAGGATGTTAGTGAAAATGCTGCTCGTTTACGAATTAAACTGACGGATGCAACATCTCTGGTTCTTAAAGAGTTACATGTTGATATTGCTGAAATTTATGTTTTTGTAACTGACTCAACAAGTACTGAGGGTGAGTGGGTTCAACTGGAATTTTCAGGTGGAGAATACAATTTACTGAATTTAATGAACGGCAAAACAGTTCAGCTTGTTGATCAGTACTTTCCCGCTTATAAAGAGATTGAGAAAATTAGACTTCAGCTAGGCAATAATAACAGAATTCTCACAGTTACTGATAAACCTATCCCTCTTCAGCTATCACCAGAAATTATAGATGGATTAATTATCAATAATATTGAAGTAGACCTTGCAACGAACGTTATTTCTAGTGTGATAATCGATATAAATGCAGCACTTTCTATCCATGAGATTAATGGCAACTGGTTTCTGAAACCAGCTGCCAGAGCCTTCGCTGAAACCTATGGAGGGTCAATCAAGGGATATGTTTCACCAATGGAGGCAAACCCTTTCGTAGCCATTATTCAGGATACTGACACTTTTTATACTTTCCCTGAACCTAATGGCATGTTTTATTTTTTTGGACTTAAAGAAGGTGTCTGGGATATCCATTTAGTAGCAAACCCTGAGACAAATTATCGAGATACTGTATTTACTGATACTTTATCTGTGGGACAAAAATTAGAACTTACACCAAACCCTATTCGTCTTCAATTTAACACACCTTAGATCTGATTTTTTTAATTTATTTTCACATTACTAATAATACAATGATAACCTTCTTTATTATCTTTGCATTTAACTATTTGAATTATTACGTATAATAATTAATTTTCAACTTACATGAAAAAATTCCATTTAATATTATTTTTCGCCGGTCTGCTAGTTTTGGGTGCATCATGTAAACCAAAACAAAGTGCCTATAAACAAGTTTATGAAGCTGCTAAAGAAAGAGAAATTCAGCAATCGGCTTCACAACCTACAACTGTTGTAAAGGATGCAAGTCCGCTTCCTCCTGTTGAAGTTTCAGTGAGAAAAGAAAAAGTAGAACCTGTTTATGCAAACGATGCAGCCGGACTAAAAAGATTCAACGTTGTGATCGCTTCATTGAGCGTTAAACTTAATGCCGAATCACTTAAACAAAGAATGGAAAACGAAGGACATAAGGTTATTCTTGCTGAGAATGAACAGGGAATGTATAGGGTGATTGTTGCAAGCTATGACACTAAAGAACAGGCCGCTGCAAAAAGAACTGAAATATACAATACTTATACATCAAAAGGAGATACTGATTATCTGAGAAGGACTTATGGGGTACCATTTAATGACCTTTGGATTTTGGAAAGAGATTTTTAATAGAAACTGCAAATAGATTCAGTATTAAATTTAAAATAAAATAAAAAGCTGCCCGTTAGATTTAATGGAGTAGCTTTTTTTTCATTATTAAGCATAATATGAAAGTACGTTTTTTAGGAACTGGAACATCTACAGGAGTCCCGCAAATAGGCTGCAATTGTGAAGTGTGCACTTCCGATGATCATCGAGACAAACGACTCCGCTCATCTGTTAGAATTGAGGTTGATGGTAAAGTCCTGATTATTGATTGTACTCCAGATTTCAGAAAGCAGATGTTGGGAGTGCCATTTGTAAAAATAAACGGACTATTGTTAACTCATGAGCATTATGATCATGTGAGCGGTATTGATGATCTCAGACCTTTTTCACGGTTTGGATCTGTAAATCTTTACATGGAAAATAATTTAGAAAATGCTATTAGGGAGCGTCTTCCATACTGTTTTATGCCCAATAAATACGGAGGTGTTCCTGATATAAGTATCAATAAGATAAATGAGAAAGATGATTTTGAAGTTGAAGGGGTTAAAGTGACTCCTATACGTGTAATGCATTATAAACTACCGATACTGGGATTCCGTGTTAAGGATTTTGCATATCTAACTGACGTAAAAACAATTCCTGAAAAGGAATTTGAAAAACTAAAAGGATTAGACACGCTCGTGATTAGTGCCTTGAGAAAAAAAGAACATATATCTCACCAAACTTTGTCAGACGCTTTGCGTGTTTCAAAACGAATTGATGCAAGAAAAACATACTTCTCACACATGAGTCATGAGATGGGATTACACGCCGAAATAGAAAAAGAGTTGCCGCAGAATACTTATTTTGCTTATGACGGTCTCGAGATTGAGATTTTTTAACCAAACCTCACGCAACGTTTATAAATAATCTACGTCATTAAAGTAGCACGATACTCTATTTACTTGTATATTTGTACTTAAACCAACAGACAGTAGCAATTTTCAATTAAACTATCTGCTGGTAAAATAGTCAAACAGAGTGATAGAAACATTTTAAAACAACAATATAAAAGGAGAGACAATGAAAACTAAAAAAATCTTACTTTCGGTTTTATTGGTCACCATACCTCTGTTAGGTTTCGCCCAGGAATGGGATGATATCTATGCAGATCCTTCTCAAAAAGAAACTGCGAAAGTTCGCAAAATACAAGAGCCGGAACAACAGAAAAAGAAAATAGTAATTGTTCAGGGCGATGTTTCAAATATGGAAGTTACTGCGAATGGCAGAGATATTGACGAATATAATCGCCGTGGCACTAATAATGACACAACATTAGAACAGGGTTACACTGATGATTCTGAAGAATATACAGAATATGAATATACAGACAGAATTGTAAGATTTCATGACCCTGAATCAAGCATCAGAATAACCGGTGCTGATGAAGTTATTGTATACGTAGGAGACGATATCTACGATGACTATAATAATCGCGGATGGAATACAAATATTTATTTTGGAATGGGATGGGGTTCATTTTATCCCTGGTATGATTCATGGAATTACAGCAGATGGTATTCACCATGGTATTATGGCGGATGGTATGACCCATGGTATTACGGATATGGATATGGTGGCTGGTACGGCGGTTGGAGTAGATGGAACAATCCATGGTACTACAGCAGCTGGTACTCTCCATGGTATTATGGTGGTTGGTATGATCCATGGTATTACGGTGGATATTACGGTTATAGTAGCGGTTACGGTCAAGGATTCTATGACGGATACTACAGTAGCCTAACACATAACCGTTCGGGAAGAAGCTCAGGTGTTTATAGAAGAAGTTCAGCAAACAGATCTTCAGATTTAAATGCAGGATTGTCAAGCAGAACCTCAACTCGTTCAGCTATAACTAATAGAAGTGCATCTACAAATACTCGTACTGCAGTATCAAGCAGAAGTACAACAGCTAATACTCGCTCATCTGTAACAAGCAGAAGCTCTGTAAATGTTCCAAGGACAAGAATTATAGACAATTCCGGCAGAACAATTGACTCAAGAACAGGACGTGTTATAGAACGTTCAGCAACTACCAACAGGTCAAGCTCTATAAACAGGGCAACCCAACCGACGACTCGCTCAAGCAATAGTTCAACATATCAGAGAAGTACTACACCTAGCAGAAGTACTTACTCAACTCCTCAGAGAAGTACTACTCCAAACAGAAGTACTTACTCAACTCCTCAGAGAAACTCAACACCTCAAAGAAGTTCAACAATTTCTACACCAAGCAGAAGTTCTTCTTCAAGCAGTGGCTCTATTGGTGGAGGTGGAAGTAGCAGAAGCTCAAGTGGTAGCAGCTCACGTTCAAGTGGTGGAAGAAGATAAATTGAATATAATTTTTATGGATATGAAAAAAATCACGTACATTATAGCTTCTATGCTTATATTATCTTTACCACTGTCTGCACAGTCGGAGGTTGATGCATTGAGGTTTTCAAGAGAGGATCTCCATGGAACAGCCAGGGCAATGGCGATGGGAGGTGCATTCGGAGCTTTGGGAGGTGATCTTACCGGTGTTAATATAAATCCTGCAGGAATAGCTGTATATAGAAGTTCAGAGGTTGTCGGAACACTTAATTTATCGCTAGAAAGATCAACCGAAGCAGGTTATAATGCCGATAAGTCACAATTTGGTATGGATAATCTTGGCTTTGTGGGTTATTTTCCATTGAGAAATGATATAATGCCACACATTAATTTCGGATTTTCATTTAATAAACTAAAATCATTCGACAAAGATATTTCTGCTTTAGGTAATTCAAGCAGTACATTAATTGATTATATATATAGCGATTATCAATATAGTTTAAACTCTGGAGCAATAAATAACCCTGATGATCTGTTAATAGTAGATGGTGGTTTCGATCCATTCTTAGATCAACCATGGTTATCTGTACTTGGGCGCAACTCCTTTCTTATTCATCCTAACTCTAACAACACAGCACTCATTCCTATGAATGTTGGTAATAACACTGCTGTCAATGAAATCGTATTAAATGAAAGGGGATATATTGATAACTACGATTTTACAGTGGGTACAACTATAAATAATGTGTTAAACCTGGGTTTTTCGCTAACTATTAAAGATATTTCGTATTCTATGACTTCAGATTACTTAGAAGATTTTACTGAAACCAATGGATATACACTTTCTAATAAATTAACTACTAGTGGTGCCGGAGTAAGTGCAAAATTTGGTGCTATTTATAGGCCAATGAACGAATTAAGACTTGGACTAGCTTACCATACTCCGACTTATTATGCACTTACAGAAACTTTTTGGGCTGAATTAGCGGATGAAATGTCTGATTTTGCTCCTGATTATTTGGGGTATGAGCCGGGAGTAACTACATCAAATGAAGATGGACTAGGATTCATTAACGACTACGACCTAAGGACTCCGGGAAAGTTTGTTGTTAGTGCAGCTACAGTATTGGGAAATAGATTTATAGCAAGTGTGGATTATGAATTGGTGGATTACAGTAAAATGAAGTTGTCAACACCTTCAAATACAATAGATGCTACTGATCCGTATGAATATGATAATGAATATATTTCGACCGATTTTAGAAATGCATCAACCATAAAAATTGGTACAGAATATCGTTTCACACCAAAGTTCTACGGAAGACTTGGTTACGCATGGATGCAAAATCCTTATCAAACTGAGTTTAAAAAAGCTGGTAATTCTGCTGTTGCAGGCTCAAATCTAATTTTCAGAATGGAAGGCGATACCAATTATTTCACTGGAGGTTTAGGTTACAGATTCAATCAAAATTTCTTCCTGGATCTTGCAATTGTTTACAAGACTCAAACAGATGACCTCTATCCATTTCCTAATGTATATGCTGAAAATATTGAAGATGATATATTTGCAAACCCATTTGAATTGAAAAACAGTTCTTACAGGGGTTTGATAACTTTAGGTTATAAGTTTTAAAAACTGAATTTCTATCAATCAATTTAAAGCCGGGCTTAGTTCCCGGCTTTCTTTTTGCCTTAATTACATAAAAAGATTAACTTTGTGAGGATAATTTATTCAAGTTTAAATTTTACAAGAAATGTCTCAGGAAAAAGGGTATCTATCCAATGAAAACCGAAAAAAGGTAACAACTCATCGACTTATGGAGATGAAGCAGAATGGTGAGAAAATTTCAATGCTTACTGCATACGATTACTCTATGGCTTCAATCATCGATAAGGCCGGTATGGATGTAATTCTGGTAGGTGATTCTGCTTCAAACGTTATGGTGGGAAATTCAACTACACTACCAATGACTGTTGATCAGATGATACATCACGGCAGATCTGTTACAAACGGTGTTGAAAAAGCTATGGTGGTAGTAGATATGCCATTCGGTAGTTATCATGCTAGTACCCATGAGGCAGTAACAAATGCTGTTAAGATAATGCGTGAGACCGAAGCTGACTGCTTGAAACTAGAGGGTGGAGTAGAGATTATTGATGCAGTTAGAGCAATTTTAGCAGCCGGTATACCTATCATGGGTCACTTAGGTTTAATGCCCCAATCAATAAATAAATATGGCTCTTATGCTTTAAGAGCAAAAGACAGCGATGAGGCAAATAAATTGATTAGCGATGCTAAATTGCTTGAAGAAGCCGGATGTTGCGGTGTTGTTTTGGAGAAAATCCCTGCAGAACTGGCAAAAAAAGTGACTAAAGCATTAATTATTCCTACTATAGGTATAGGAGCCGGTCCTTATGTGGATGGTCAGGTATTGGTGATGCATGATATGCTGGGACTTAATAAAGGGTTTTCTCCAAAGTTTCTTAGACGTTATGCAAATCTATACGATATTATAACTGAAGCTGTTCAGGGTTATATAAGTGATGTTAAGTCATCTGATTTCCCTTCTTTAGACGAAAGTTATTAATAGGAAAACCACTTTAAGATTATACGAGGTTTTGATAATCGGGGATTTCTGTAAGGTAGTCGTATGATTGATTTTCATAATCTATTCTGCAGCAGTAGTGTCTTATTCCGTTAGAAACTACAATATAACTGACTTTTAGTACATTGTTGTATCTGACTACCTGATCAAATACCTTCTGAGTAATCGCAACATTAGATTCTTTGTACTCAATAATCATTAACGGTTCCAGAAGTTTATTATAAACAACGGTATCACATCTGCGTGTAAGAGAATTCAACTTAATTCCCGCTTCATTTGCCATAAGTGATGCCGGGTAATTTTTCTCAGTTATCAGATAATTTACAAAATGTTGGCGAACCCATTCTTCCGGAGTTAGAGCAATATACTTACGACGTAATGGATCATAAATCTCAAAACCATTTTTGTTTTTTCTGATTTTTGCATCGTAAGTAGGTAAATTTAATGAGTACATATTGTATCTTTGTTTCAAACGCGATTTCTTCGTCACAAAAATAGATCATTTTTATGAGAACAAAACAGGAAATAGTAGAGAATTGGCTACCCAGGTATACCAAAAGGCCTTTGAATGAGTTTACAAATTACATTCTACTGACGAATTTTCAGAAGTATATAGAGATATTTGCTGAACATTTTAATGTACCTATTGTAGGTTTAGATGCCAACATGCCTAATGCTTCTGCAGATGGTATCACGATAATCAATTTTGGCATGGGAAGCGCTAATGCAGCCACAATAATGGATTTGCTAAGTGCAGTTGCTCCAACAGCAGTACTTTTCCTTGGAAAATGTGGAGGACTCAAATCCAGTAGTGATCTGGGTGACTATATATTACCAATAGCAGGGATTAGAGGTGAAGGAACTTCAAACGACTATTTTCCTCCCGAAGTACCATCATTGCCGGCATTCAGCCTAATGCGTGCAGTATCTTCTAATATACGTGATTTTGGAAGGGACTATTGGACAGGTACGGTTTATACCACAAATCGCCGTGTGTGGGAGTATGATGACGAGTTCAAAAGCTACCTCAGACAGATCAGGGTAATGGCAGTAGATATGGAAACAGCAACGCTCTTTACATGTGGTTTTGCCAATCATATTTCTACAGGAGCACTGCTACTTGTTTCAGATCAACCACTTATCTCAAGTGGAGTAAAAACTGAGGAAAGTGATAAACTTGTCACTGAAAAATTTGTGGAAGAACATGTAAAGATTGGTATAAAATCTCTCACTTCAATTATTAACAATAGCTCCACAATTAAGCACTTAAGGTTTGACTGGTGATAAACTATTCTTTTAATCCACTTCGATTATCTATTAAATTTATAAGCAAAATAAAAAGTTATCTAAATGGCAGCTCAATCAACTAAAATAAGTTTCGATAGTATCAAGAATGATATAATTAACCGTCGTTTTAAACCTATATATCTTTTTATGGGAGATGAGTCTTATTTTATTGATGAGCTAACTGAATTATTATCAGAAAATGTACTTTCAGAATCAGAAAAAGATTTCAATATGCTAACTTTTTACGGTGTAGATTCTGATGTTAACGAGATTATCGCTTCTGCCAGGCGCTTTCCTATGATGGCTGATTATCAGCTGATAATAGTAAAAGAAGCCCAGAATCTTGATAAGTTCGAGGTTCTTGATGTGTATGCAAAAAATCCCATGCTTTCAACTATCCTTGTTCTTAGTTACAAGCATGGTACTGTGGATAAACGAAAGGCTGTAGTAAAAAAGATTGAAAAGATAGGTGTAGTTTTTGAATCAAAGAAATTATATGATAACCAAATGCCAGGGTTTATAACTTCTTACTTAAAAACAAAAGACATAGGAATTGATATAAAATCAGCGCAAATGTTGGCTGATTTCGTAGGAAACGATATAGGTAAACTGATTCCACAACTTCAAAAACTTGAGGTATCTCTACCTGATGACGTTGCTAAACGTCGTATAACAGCAGAGATGATAGAAAGGAATGTCGGAATCAGCAAGGATTACAATAATTTTGAGCTTATTAAGGCAGTTGCTAAAAAAGATATCTTAACAGCCGCTAAAATAGTTGATTACTTCAGCAGGAATTCAAAGGAAAACCCTATTATGGCTACAGTGGCAGTATTATTCAACTACTTTAGTAACTTACTCGAATGCTTTTGGTTACCACGAAAAGATGAAAACTCTGTTATGAGTGCTTTAAACATCAGATCTTCCTTTTTTGTAAAGGATTATATGGATGGAATTAGAAATTACAACGCTAACAAAGTTATGGAGATTATCAGTGAACTGAGAACAGTTGATGCCGGTTCTAAAGGTATAGACAATATTTCAGCAACTCACGGTGAGCTGCTGAAAGTATTGATATATAAAATAATGCACTGATTATCCCTCAGTAATCCATTTTACAATCTTCTCGCTCATTGGACTTTCCTTTGGAAGTACCACGTCAACAAGATTACCATCTTCATCAATAAGAAATTTCTGAAAATTCCAGGTTACCTCTTGATCTATCTTGCCATTTTCCGACTTATTTGTAAGCCATTTATATAGTGGTGCCTGATTTTTACCTTTTACACTGATTTTATCCATCATAGGAAAGGTTACACCATAGTTTAATGTGCAAAACTCTTTAATCTGTTCGTTAGTACCAGGTTCCTGTCCCATAAAATTATTTGCCGGGAAACCAATCACAACAAAGTTTTGGTCCTTATACTTATCATACAATGCTTGCAGGTCTTTATATTGTGGCGTAAGACCGCATTTAGAAGCCACATTTACAACTAAAACTTTTTTACCTTTAAGTGAGGCTAAATCAAAATCCTTTCCGTCAATATCCTTGACTACGAAATCATGTAATGTATGTGTTGCTTGCATTTTATTATTGTTGCTATTGTTCTGTTCTTGCTTGTTTTGCCCTATACATTGAAGAGCAATAAAAGTAAATAACAGCGCAATCCAGATTTTTATAAAAGACTTCATATAATTAATTTAATAAATGGTTGTTATTTGCGCTACCTATAAATTATTAAACAGACTAGACTTAAATCTGTTCATTTTTGATCTAAAATTAAATTTGTACGATAAAAGTGCTGTTTACATCTGTGACAGTATATATGTTTAAATAATTTATTTAGCTAAAAAGACATTTTGTTTACATTTGTGTTAATTATTTGCCATATATGGTGTAATACAAATGTAAACTGTAATATAATTACAGATGTTAATATGCAGCCAATTTACTTTTGCAATCTATTTATACAAATATTAATTCATGCATTTAACACTTATTCTAAACAGGCTTCTGGAATCATTACAAAGCGTATTATCAGGTATTTAAGATGTTTTTATTTAGTTTAAAATCACATTTTGAATATAAACCAGCTAAAAGTTAATCTGTTTAGTTAAAATATGAATTTAATATACGTTTATAATATTAAATATGAGTATGATATGGCTTATATATTAAGTTTTTATTTATCCTGATTTTACTATTTAATTCAATTGGATTTGTTTTTAATTACAATTGTATTGACATTGTCAACCAAATGTAATTTACAATTATATATTGATTTGATTTTCATTTGTAAATAATGTTTTTTACATTTGTGTCTCAACATTTGTTGTAAAAATACACCTTTTGTAACATATCAATTCAATAATGCATTTAACATGAAAGATCGAATAAGACTAATAATGGAAAGAGAGAACCTCACACCGGCTAAATTTGCCGACATGTTAAATATTAACAGAGCGGTTATCTCTCACATATTAAATGGCAGGAATAACCCCAGTCTGGATGTAGTAACAAAAATTCTGGGCGATATGGATTATATAAATCCCGAGTGGTTGATTAACGGAACAGGCAATATGTATAAAAATGGAATTGATCCAGAATCTTTGCCTAAAGAACCGGATTTATTTAATCAGCGTGAAGTATTCTCGGTCGAAAGTAAAGCAAAAGCTGAAAAACAAGAGGAATCGGAGCTTAAGAATCAAGAAATCAGTCATCAAAATGCAGATTTTAAGTCATTTGAGACCTCAAACAGGCCTGACAAAAAAATCACTCAGATAATTATTTATTATAACGACAACACTTTCGAGAGGTTTAATCCCTATTAAATCATTATTAAAACTTTCAACCGCTCAAAGTAATTACATAAAAAAGTTTAACAAAAAGAAAACACTGTTTTTTTTGCATTCATAATTAATATCTTTGGTTTCAGGGTTTAAATCACATAATCAACAATTAAACTGAAAACACTATGCCTGATACCCATTCATCTCCAAAACCAACTTTAAGATTAATTGATGCCATAGTACTGATTATTGGAATTGTTGTGGGAGCAGGAATTTTCAGAACCCCTTCTGTTGTTGCATCACACGCACCTGATAACTTTTGGTTTTTAACAGCTTGGCTGCTGGGAGGTGTAATTTCACTTGTTGGAGCACTTTGTTACTCAGAGTTGAGTTCTGCATTTCCAAATGCCGGAGGAGATTACCACTTTTTGAAACTAGCTTACGGTAAAAACTTTTCATTTCTTTTCGCCTGGTCACGAGTCACTGTAACACAAACCGGATCAATTGCCATACTTGCCTATATTGCAGGTGACTACCTTTCACAACTATTCCCATTAGGAGTTTACTCATCAACCTACTACTCAATAATTATTATTTTCATTCTGACACTTATCAATATTCTAGGAATTAAATTTGGTACGGGAATACAGAAATTTTTACTTTCGTTGCAGTTGATATGTATATTAATTATTGTTTTTGCCGGTCTCCTTACAGTACCTGTAGATACTATTGTGATTAATGAACTTCAAACAGGTATAAATGGATCTTCAACAGCTACGATTAGCTTGGCTTTGATTTTTGTTCTTCTTACATACGGCGGTTGGAATGAAGCAGCATACATATCTTCTGAACTCAAAACAGGAAGCAAAAAAATGGCGCTGGTTCTGATATTAAGCATACTTATCATAACTGTTATTTATTTGCTGATAAACATGGCATTTTTGCGCGTTTTGGGACTGGAAGGTATTGCCTCCTCAGATGCTGTAGGAGTTGATATGATGAGAGCAACTCTCGGTGAAAAAGGCGTTTTTTTAATTGGTATACTTGTAGTATTATCAGCACTCTCTTCACTCAATACAACTATATTTACAGGAGCCAGAACTAACTATGCACTCGGAAAAGATTTCGTCACACTATCTTTCCTGGGAAAATGGAATAGTGAAAAATCTGCCCCGGTAAACTCTCTTATATTACAGGGAGCTATAGCGATAACTTTGGTAATATTTGGTGCATTCACTCGCAACGGTTTTGAGTCAATGGTAGATTTTACTGCACCAGTATTCTGGTTTTTCTTTTTATTTACCGGTATCAGCCTTTTCGTACTAAGAAAAAAATATTCCGATACGCCAAGACCTTTCAAAGTTCCTCTCTATCCGTTAACACCAATTATTTTTGTAGTTTTTTGTGCCTACATGCTTTATTCAAGCCTTACATTTACAGGAATAGGCTCTCTGGTAGGAATAGTAATATTGTTTTTAGGCTGGTTATTTTCCCTCATTTTCAGAATAAGGAAACAAAATAAATAAATAATTTCAGAACTTATTTAAGCAATTATCTGTTTACCAATTAAATCAAGTAAACTTATTTACACAGTTAAGGTCAATTTTATCATAAAGTATTCCTTGAAAATTTTTTAAATAAGAAAGTATGAAACTATTAAGTTACCTGTTCTTTTCATTTTTTGTAATGGGAAGTATGCAATTAAATGCGCAGCATATTGTATTAGATGTCCCTTATGTACCTACACCTCAGAATGTTGTAGACGGCATGCTTGAGCTAGCTGACGTAAAAAAAGGAGAAGTTGTGTATGATTTAGGTTGTGGAGATGGTCGAATAGTTATTACAGCTGCAAAAAAGTTTGGTGCAACCGGTATAGGAGTTGATCTTAATCCAGAAAGGATCAAAGAAGCAAATGCCAATGCTGTCGAAGCAAATGTTGAGGATAAAGTAAAATTCTATGAAGGAAATCTATTTGATTTTGATTTCAGCAAGGCTGATGTACTTACACTTTACCTTCTTCCAGACGTTAATCTAACATTAAAACCTAAGATACAGGAAGAAATGAAGCCTGGTAGTCGTGTAGTATCACACGCTTTTTCAATGGGTGACTGGGAACCGGATCAAGAAATTACTGTAGATGGCAGAACTGTATATCTATGGATTATTCCTGACAAATAAAGGACAATTATATTACTCGTCATATTTTCGGTTCTATTTCAGGACTATACAATCCATACCAAATTCTAACAAACTCCGTACAAACTCCTAACATACCTTATATAAATATGAGGATCATTAGGAGTTGGTTAGGAGTTGGTAGGTAATTTCTACGTGCTTGGTAGTTACTAAATATTGATTTTGTACAGTTTTTGAAACATTCTAATCCATAACAATTACACATTGCTGAATTAAAAATTAAGATGTACTTTTGTATTCAATAATATTATTCACGATGAAAGTACTCGATTTTACCGTACGCTCGAATGAATCATTAAACGATAAAAATCATCTGATCAAAGTTGTTCCTGCTAACAATGAACCGTTACCCGAAATATTTCCCGGTCAGTTTGTTCAGATATTGGTTAATAATTCTCCCGACGTATTCCTAAGAAGACCTGTTTCAGTTAATTTTACTGATGTGATTAACAACGAATTATGGATGTTAATTAAACGAGTTGGTGAGGGAACAGAAAAAATATGTGATCTGTCAACAGGCGATAATATGAACCTTATATTTCCCTTAGGAAATTCCTTTTCGATTCCTGATAAAAATATCAACACTTTACTTATTGGAGGAGGTGTTGGTACTGCTCCATTACTTTTCCTTGGAAAAAAACTAACTGAAAAAGGTTTTAAACCGAATTTCCTGCTTGGAGGGCGTACTAAAACAGACATATTACAATTGTCAGATTTTGAACAGTTTGGAGATGTTTATTGTACAACAGAAGATGGTTCATTTGGCGAGAAGGGATTTGTGACCGACCACTCAGTGTTACAAAATAAGAACTACGACTTCATTTACACATGCGGCCCCAAACCAATGATGGTATCTGTTGCTAAATATGCAAATGCAAATGGAATTGAATGTGAGGCATCATTGGAAAACCTTATGGCATGTGGTTTTGGTGCATGTTTATGCTGTGTGGAAAAAACTGTCAGAGGTAATGTTTGCACATGCACAGAAGGACCCGTCTTCAATATAAAAGAATTAACATGGCTCGATTAGAAGTAAAAATTGGTGATCTGAAGCTGAAAAATCCGGTGACAACAGCATCGGGCACTTTTGGATATGGAACTGAGTATAAGGATTTTATTGATCTGGGTTGCCTTGGTGGTATTTTTGTAAAAGGTACAACACTTGAACCGCGTCAGGGTAATGAATATCCCAGAATGGCTGAAACACCTTCGGGAATGCTCAACTCAGTAGGGCTTCAGAATAAGGGTGTAGACTATTTTGTAGAACATCTTTATCCCGTAATCAAGGAATACGACACAAATATTATTGTGAATGTTTCAGGATCTACAATAGAGGATTATGTTGAATGTGCAGAAAAACTTGCTGACCTTGACAAAATGCCTGCGATTGAATTAAATATTTCTTGCCCAAACGTAAAAGAAGGCGGAATGTCATTCGGCGTATCATGTGAGTCAGCAGCAAAAGTTACCAGAGCTGTGCGTGATGTTTTTCCAAAAGCTATGATAGTCAAGTTGTCCCCAAATGTTACAAGTATTAGTGACATAGCTCTTGCCGTTGAAGGTGCAGGTGCTGATGCAGTATCACTTGTAAACACTTTCTTGGGTATGGCTATCGATATTGAGACTAAAAAGCCTAAACTTTCAACAATAACCGGAGGACTTTCCGGACCATGTATAAAACCTATAGCAGTGAGAATGGTTTGGGAGGTTTATAATGCAGTGAAAGTGCCAATTATTGGAATGGGCGGAATTAGCAACTGGCAAGATGCCATTGAGTTTATCCTTGCCGGCTCATCAGCAATACAAGTTGGAACATACAATTTTATAGATCCTACAATATCAGTAAAGATTGTTAAAGGGATTGAAGAATATCTCGACAGACATAATATTGCTTCTGTTGGAGATCTTGTTGGTCAAATGTGCAAATAAACCAACGAACTGATTGATAAGTGATTCAATATTAACTAAAATGCTATCATAATGTATTATAACATGTCTATCTGTTTGACAAAATGAAAAAATATTATATCTTTGTTCATTAAAACAGATACTCAAAAAATAATATGATTATTCAGGCTATGCCAAATTTGCAAATCCCAAGCGACTATGTTCCAATGCTTAATCTTAAGCAAACCGAACTGGGAATAAAAAACATCAAAGATTTCTTTCAGGTAAATCTATCATCAGAATTACGTTTGCGACGGGTGACCGCACCTCTTTTTGTGGAAAGTGGCACCGGAATAAATGACGACCTGAATGGTGTGGAGCGTCCTGTTCGCTTTCCTATAAAGGATATGAATGATAAAAGTGCTGAGATCGTTCATTCACTTGCCAAATGGAAACGCATGACCCTTGCCGATTATGAAATTGAAGAGGGTTTTGGCATTTATACTGATATGAATGCCATTCGTGCAGATGAAGAATTAGACAATATCCATTCTCTTTATGTTGATCAATGGGATTGGGAACTAGTTATTGGCGAAAAAGACAGAACAATTAGTTTTCTAAAACAGATTGTAAGGAGAATATACGCAGCAATGCTTCGTACAGAGTATCTGGTATTTGAGCTGTTCCCTACAATAAAGCCACAGCTACCTTGCGAAATAACATTCATTCATTCAGAAGAACTTCTCCAGAAGTATCCTGACTTGAATGAAAAACAGCGCGAAGATGCCATAACCAAGGAGTTTGGAGCAGTTTTTGTTATGGGTATAGGCGCGCCACTTTCAAACGGAAAACCACACGATGGGCGTGCTCCTGACTATGATGATTGGAGTACAATTAACGACGATGGATATCAGGGACTTAATGGCGATCTATTAATGTGGAACCCTGTTTTAAAAAAGGCCGTTGAGATGTCATCCATGGGAATACGTGTTAATGCAGAAACACTTGAGAGACAACTAAAATCACTTGGTCAGGAACATAGACTATCATTATATTTTCATAAGCGACTGATGAATAACGAATTACCCTTGTCTATTGGCGGAGGCATTGGTCAGTCACGTTTATGCATGTACTATCTTCGCAAAGCACACATAGGTGAAATACAATCAAGTATATGGCCTCACGAAATGAAAGAAGAAGCACGTAAAAGAGGTGTTTTCCTAATTTAGAATTTGTTATATTCATGCATGTAAATATTGAAGAAAGCTGGATAGAACAGTTAAAAGAAGAATTTGATAAACCTTATTTTCAACGGTTAACAGACTTTGTACGTAATGAATACGCAACAAAAACCGTTTATCCTCCTGCAAAATTAATATTCAATGCCTTTGATTCATGTCCTTTTGATGATGTGAAGGTTATTATTGTGGGACAAGATCCTTATCATGAGCCTGGTCAGGCTCATGGGTTATGTTTCTCTGTAAATGACGGAATAAAAATACCACCATCTCTTGTAAATATTTATAAGGAAATACGGGACGACTTGGGTAAGGAAATTCCTATCTCAGGTAATCTTGAACGATGGGCAAAACAGGGAGTCCTACTGCTCAATGCAACTTTAACAGTTAGGGCTCACATAGCCGGATCGCATCAGAACAAAGGTTGGGAAGAGTTTACCGATACTGTTATCAGGTGTCTTTCTGAAGAGCGTGAGCATCTGGTATTTATCCTTTGGGGAGCTTATGCACAACGCAAAGGTGCATCAATTGATACTTCCCGACACCTAGTACTAAAGTCTCCTCATCCTTCACCTCTTTCTGCACACAGAGGATTTTTCGGGAACAAACATTTCAGTACAGCAAACAAATATCTTATTGCTAAAGGAAAAAAACCCATAGACTGGTAATTTTAGTCCGCGGGTTTTTTAGATAATTATAATAATTTCCGGAAAGCTTTTCAAATTATCCAACACTTCCCTCAAGAGAAATCTGCAGAAGTTTTTGAGCTTCTACGGCAAACTCCATAGGCAGTTTATTAACCACCTCTTTTACATAACCATTTACTATAAGTCCTATAGCCTCCTCTTCACCTAAACCGCGCTGGTTACAGTAGAATATCTGATCTTCACTGATTTTTGATGTAGTAGCCTCATGTTCAAGGACTGCACTTGGGTGTTGTATATCAGTATAAGGAAAAGTATGAGCTCCACAGTGATCGGTTAGAAGTAAGCTGTCACACTGAGAGTGATTGCGGGCGTTTTCAGCCTTCTTTGTCACTTTTACAAGTCCACGATAACTATTCTGACTGCTTCCTGCAGAAATACCCTTAGAAACGATTCTACTACGGGTATTCTTACCAATATGTATCATTTTGGTACCTGTGTCAGCCTGTTGGAAATTATTTGTTACAGCAACTGAGTAGAATTCCCCTACAGAATTGTCACCGGCAAGTATGCACGAAGGATATTTCCAGGTAATTGCAGAACCGGTTTCAACCTGTGTCCATGAAATTTTAGAGTTCTTACCCTTACAAATACCTCTTTTAGTAACAAAATTATATACTCCACCTTTACCATTTTTATCACCGGGATACCAGTTCTGTACTGTTGAGTATTTTACTTCCGCGTTATCCAGAGCTATAATCTCCACTATAGCTGCATGAAGTTGGTTTTCGTCACGCATAGGGGCAGTACAACCTTCCAGGTAACTCACGTAAGAGTCATCGTCGGCAATAATAAGTGTACGTTCAAACTGTCCTGTATTTGCTGTATTGATACGAAAATATGTTGATAATTCCATCGGGCAACGTACACCTTTAGGAATGTAAACAAATGATCCGTCACTAAATACAGCAGAATTTAGAGCTCCAAAATAGTTATCTTTATAAGGCACTACACTGCCCAAGTACTTTCTTACCAGATCAGGGTGATGTTTAACAGCTTCACTGAATGAACAAAAGATAATACCTTTTTCAGCAAGCACCTCTTTAAAAGTTGTTTTAATGGAAACACTATCCATAACAGCATCAACAGCAACACCCGTAAGTTGCTTCTGTTCATCGAGCGGAATTCCCAAACGTTCGAAAGTTTTCAGAAGTTCAGGATCCACTTCATCAAGACTCTTAGGATTTTTCTTTTTAGAAGGATCTGCATAATAAATCATGTCTTGATAATCAATTTCCGGAATTTTAAGATGTGCCCAGTCAGGCATTTCCATTGTCAGCCAGTGATTATAAGACTTTAGTCTGAATTCCAGTAGCCATTCAGGCTCTTCCTTCTGTTCTGATATATGTCTGATTACATCCTCATTTAGTCCTTTATCAATTACGTATGTCTCTACGTCAGTGGTAAATCCATATTTATAATCCTGATTTGTTAAATCGGACAGTATTTTATCTTGATCTAATTCTTGCATATTTCTCAAATATTAAAGAAGCATTTATATAATGAATAACAGGAATAAATAAATCATTCCATATTATTTCAAACAACCTTTTATAAGTTTTGTTTATGCAAAGATAAAGCTTTTTCGCAAATAATCTTTCATAGTGCTGAGCCAGTGAACAAATAACCAGTCAAAAATGTTAAATGGACTAAAACAACTAATTTAAAAAATTTTGAATATGAAGAAAATATTACTGTTTTTTGTAGCACTTTTAACCGGATTAAGCTTAATTGCTCAATCACAATATAAAATAGACCCGGCCCATTCATCAGTTAATTTCAAGGTAAAACATAGTGGTATCACATTTGTGAATGGTAAATTCGAAAAATTCGATGGTGGTATAATAGGTAGTATGAGTAATCCGGAACAAGCACGAGTGTTTTTCAATGTAGACATTGCTAGCATAAATACTAGTGTTAAAATGCGCGACGACCATTTACTCAGTGCGGATTTCTTTGAAGTGGCAAAGTTTCCTTCTATGACTTTCGAAAGCACATCAATTGAAAAAGTTTCAGATGAGAACTACAAGTTGAATGGTAAACTACAGATAAAAGATGTTACAAGAGACGTTACTTTTGATGTTGTTTATGGTGGTTCAGTTGTAGGTCAGAATGGGACTGAAGTTGTAGGTTTTATTGCTAAGAATACAATTAACCGCCTCGACTACAACATCAATTATGATCCCGATGGAGCAGGAATAGGAAAAGAAGTACACATAACGCTCTACCTTGAGTTTAAAAAAGAGTAGTATTGATAAGAGTCACAACATATTACATAAAAAAGGCCGGTATTAAACCGGCTTTTGTTATTTTTTATTTCTTTCGTAAGATTACTCTTCGATTAAAAAATATCTTGATACAATGCTTTCAGGAAGCAGAATATTTTTTAGTTCCGAATAAGGTACAGTAACATCTATTACTCCCATAGAATATGGTGCAATTTCATACTGATTATATGAGTAGTTGATACCTTCTGCGCTCAACCAGAAATTGTCATTAGGAACAATGTCTTCAATAGTAAAAAAGCCTCTCATGAGGAGTGAATCAGGAATTTCCGCATCATACTCTTTCATAAGGCTTTGTAATATTTTGTCGGTAAGCTCTTTATAATAACCTGGAACAAACAGGTCCTCTTCTGAAAGTGTAACTAATTCGTTTAGATCGATATTTGTATAAGTTATGCGGTAAGAACCGTGAGCACCACCTTCATAATCACTATATTCTACAGCATAACTCAATAGCGAATCGTTTTGAAAAAGTATTTTGTTACTCGTATTCATGTAATACCAATACCAAACGGGAGGTTTGCCATCCAGTCGTGATTTATCCTCATAATACATATTCGAAAGGGATTGATATCTGGCAGTGTACTCTTTAAGATATTGTTCAACAGCATCATTAGGAGTCATAGAATCAAATTCTGTGCTTCCAAAAAAAGTACCTTTAAAAATTTGCTGAAGTCTGGCAGTGCTTACATCATCACGAAATTTGACCGGATAAGTAAATGATATATTTACATCAGCATGTGGTAGAGTAGTATCATTGTCATGCAGTAGTGGTATGTCCCTTTGCAGAAAAATACTGTCGTAAACAATTTCAGCTGATTTACCCGTACCTTTTCCATTTTTGCATGAGGACAAAAATGCGAAAGATAAAAGCGTAATTAGAATAGTTATTATTACATTCTTTGTTCTCATAAAACAGTGTTTTAGGAATTACTGTATAATCTGTTTTATAGCACCTAGTTCAGGATAGAAATGTACTTCTATAGGTTGTTTATTGTTTTCAAACATCTTCTTCGCCAGCACATCTTGCGATCCGAACTGAACGACATCGACTTCCAAAGATTTCAATGTTCTGTTTCCAAATTCAATAGAAAGATCACCTTTACCGGGAATATTATAAACAATACCCTCTGAAAGCTTGCTCTCCAGTCGTTGAAGATCACGCTCAGACAGTTGCATCACAACTTCAGGAGTTTTACGTATCAGAGAAATGTAAATTGGTTCACCTGCAAGATTATCTGGATCAAGAGGTCCTAGTTTTTCAGAAAAACGTGCAATAACCTCTCTGTTGATATTACTATTTTCCGGTATAATCTGATATGTTTCTGTAAAAAACTCTGTGGTAACACTTCCAGAGAAAAGTTCAGTTAATGCTTTTTCCTGCTTATTAATCTCTTCCATCACAACATTATATGCATTACCATCCGGTGGCATATTAACCGCTTCACCGGAAAGAATATCACTTCTGTTTCTACGTAAATCAAATATCTGTCTGGCCACAAGTTCAGCCTGTTTTGCTGTTGAACCTGCCATTAGCGTTTCCTGTGAAAAGAAACGTCGTGGATTTTCTGAAACTGTTTCACTTGCAGGAATAGTCCTCTTTGATTCAGTTACATTTTCTGGCTCAGCATTAATTGATACGATCAATCCGTCTTCTTTAAGGTAAACATAAGGTTCAACACTCTTTGAACGAAATTCAACCATAAATGAGTTGGTTTTATCCGGAATTCCCTTATTTGTTATCTCTATACCTTCCAGGGTATGCACAATCCTGTCTTCAGTGACAGTATTATCTACAGCCAGATATCGCTGAGCATACGGATAAAAATCCCCCCTCTTATATGTTGTCTTCTTTACCAGTAACTCAACCTCAAATGATGTCTTGGGCAAAGAATATATTACTCCGTAATTATTTGCTTTTATCGCGTTCACTCTGACTGTCTTCTGAGCAGTAGCACACGATGTTATAAGAAACAACAGGGGGAAAATTAAACTTTTTGCTCTCATCATTATATATTTTAAAATTAATTTGCCGACTTAAACTGTTCAAGAAAACGGACATCATTTTCTGAGAACATTCTAAGATCTTTAACCTGATATTTAAGATTGGTGATGCGTTCAATACCCATACCCAAAGCATATCC